>NZ_ML133685.1:0-548 GCF_003985135.1 Rhizobium fabae | reverse complement strand
GCCTGCATGGCGGCAAGCGCGTCCTGCGTGGCGTCGACACCGCCGACGACGACCTTGGTCATGTCCTTGCCGGCCGCCTTCAGCGCCTGGATGGCGCCGATCGCCATTTCGTCGTTGTTGGAGATCACTGCGTCGAATTCGATGCCGCTGGAGAGCCAGTTGGTCATCAGGTCGGCGCCCTGGGTGCGATCCCAGTTGGCCGTCTGCTCTTCGACGATCTTCAGCCCCTTGCATTCATCCGTCTTGACGACGTCGTGAACGTCCTGGGTGCGCATGCGCGCAGCCTGGTTGGAAAGCTCGCCCATGATGACGACGGCCGTGCCCTTGCCGCCGAGGATACGGCAAATTTCCTTGGTTTCCAGCGTGCCGGATTCCTGCTCGTTGGAAGCAACGAAGGCCTGCTTTTCCGGCAGCGTGTCGACGTTAACAGGCTGGCGGTTGACGTAAACCAACGGGATGCCAGCGTCAGCGGCGAGCTTCGACATCGCGGTGGTCGCATCGGTATCGACAGGGTTGACGATGATCGCATCGACCTTGGATGCGATGAA
>NZ_ML133684.1:0-675 GCF_003985135.1 Rhizobium fabae | reverse complement strand
ATCGCGCTGGTGCGCGAATTCGTGCGGGACAATCTCACCGCGAAGGGAATGGTCGTCGATTGGGTTTACCACGACAAGGAGGGCAACCCGCATGCCCATGTGCTGATGACATTGAGGCCGCTGACGGAGGAGGGATTTGGTCGGAAGAGGGTGACCATCATGGGCGAGGACGGCACACCGCTGCGTGTCGTTACGCCCGACAGTCCGAACGGCAGGATCGTCAACAGGGCCTGGGCGGGTGACAAGGAAACCTTGCAGGCGTGGAAGATCGCCTGGGCGGAGACGGCCAATCGGCATCTGGCGCTTGCCGGTCATGAGATCCGGCTTGACGGCCGCTCCTATGCCGAGCAGGGACTGGATGGGATCGCGCAAAGACATCTCGGTCCGGAGAAGGCAGCGCTTTCCCGCAAGGGCAGGGAGCTTTATTTCGCGCCAGCCGATCTTGCCCGCCGCCAGGCGATGGCCGACCGGCTGCTGGGCGAACCGGAGCTTCTGCTGAAGCAGCTCGGCAATGAACGCTCCACCTTCGATGAACGCGACATCGCCAAGGCGCTGCATCGCACCGTCGACGATCCCGCAGACTTTGCCAGTATTCGCGCGCGGCTGATGGCGTCGGACAATCTGGTCATGCTGAAGCCACAGCAGGCCGATGCCGAAACCGGCAAGGCGGGGGAA
>NZ_ML133683.1:0-692 GCF_003985135.1 Rhizobium fabae | reverse complement strand
TATGGACAAGCTCGGAAAGCTTCGTGGCCTGATCGCCTATGCCACGCTGAGCGAGTACTCGAGCAACATGTCGCTTGCCACGGACGAAGGGCGAACGGCCGTCCAGCCATCCAGAGTTCGAAACGAGGACGGAAGCTTCGTCCCGGCGATCCGGCACTTCAACTGGCGTATCGTCTTTCGTCCGAGAATCGTCTTTTACGCGGTCGCCTGGGGGTCGGTCGGCGTGGCCATGCTCGTCCACCTCGCCTTTCGCGAGCGCCTCGAACTCAACGTCGTTCACGACCGAAACCCCCAATATGTTCTGGAAAGCGACGGCTCTCTCCGGAATGGCTACACGCTTCGTATCCTGAATATGGTGCCGACGCCGCGTGACGTGAACATAAGCCTTGTCGGGCTGGAGGGGGCGACGATGCGTATTCCCGAGTTCGGCAAGGAAGACGCTCGCAGCTTTACAGTCCATGCCGAACCCGACGCGGCCACGACGCTCAAGGTCTTCGTGACACGCAAGCCCACCGGGGCCGCAATCAATGAGTTTCTGTTCGTTCTCGAAGATACGGACCATGCCGACCGGGCAACCTACCGTGCGGCGTTCAACGCACCGGGAGACATCAAATGAGAGCCTCCGCTCAAGGTTTTACAGGCCTGCACATGCTGCTCGCGACCTCGGCATTCTTTGCCGTGGTGATCGCGGT
>NZ_ML133682.1:0-1480 GCF_003985135.1 Rhizobium fabae | reverse complement strand
AGGAGGTGGCATGAAAGAGGCCGCGCCCAGCATTGAGAGAACGGATTTCTGAGATGCAGATGATCTTGGGACAGTCACGCCTTGCGCTGTTTGGCCTACCTTACTTGGGTTTTCGCGAACTCATGGAAGGAGAGCAAAGCGTGACTGCACCTTATGATTATCACATTGGGGTAGATTACCACAAAAGCTACAGCCACCTTGTCGTGCAAGATTCCACCGGCAAGACACTACGATCCGGGCGAGTGAAGAACGATCGTCAGTCGCTCGGGTCGTTTCTCGAGCGCTATCGGGAGAACAGCCATGCGGTGGTGGAAGCCACCCGCAACTGGATGGTGATGTACGACTGGCTCGACGACATTTGTGATGATGTCGTTCTCGCCCATCCGCTGAAGGTCAAGGCCATTGCCGATGCCAAGATCAAGACGGACAAGATCGATGCGACGGTGCTGGCGCATCTGCTCAGGGCCGACCTGGTGCCGGAGGCCTGGGCACCAAGCGACAAATCGCGAGACCTTCGCGTCGCCCTGCGTGAGCGGATGTTTTACGTGCGGCTGCGCACGATGACGAAGAACCGCATCGTTACGGTGTTTGATCGTTATCCGGAGCAGACGGCACAGCTGCAGAAGCTCGGCGATCTGTTTGGCAAAGCCGGCCGCGTCCAGCTGGCGCAGGTGAAGGTCTCGGAGATCGACCGCATCCAGATCGACCGTGGTCTCGCCTTCATCGCGGACATCGACGTGCGGATCAAGCAGTCGGAAGCAACGATCCGGGCGATGACCAAGGCCAATAGCAACGTGAAGCTGTTGAAGACCATCCCTGGCATTGGGGAGTTCTTCGCCCGGCTTATCGACGCCGAGATTGACGACATCAGTCGCTTCCGGAATCCGAAGAAGCTGGCCGCCTATGCTGGTCTCGTTCCCTCGACCTATTCCTCCGGCGGCAAGACCTACCACGGCAAGATCATCAAGCAGGGCAACAAGTGGCTGCGCTGGGCCTTTGTCGAGGCAGTCACACCGGCCGTGGCCACGGACCCGCAGCTTAAAGCCCAGTTCGAGCATTTGAAGTTCAGAGGAGCAAACAAGGCGCGCGTTGCCATCGCGCGCAAGCTTTTGACGGTCGTCTTCCAGATTCTGCGCGACCAGCGCCCCTACGAGCGGCGCGGCGCAAATGCAGAGGAAGGCGCATCGTCAGCAATATCCCGGCTGTCCTGATGTTGGTTTAGCGAGCCTGGCAGGTCCGGGCTGCGCTCTTACAGGAGAATGGGAAGCCGGGAGCCGAACGCCACTCTGTGACCGAAGCCGAAAAGCAGACCGGCGTTAGGGTCACGAATTGGAGAATGGTTCAGCACCGCAGGATGGAAAAGCCCGTCCTGCGAACGGAGAAAATTTACCCGGTCGGCAGAATGCCGGTCAAAACACAACCGAACCCAGGGAAAGCCCTGCAGAACAAGCGTTCTGCCCCTTGTGTTCTTTCATTGGAG
>NZ_ML133681.1:0-1492 GCF_003985135.1 Rhizobium fabae | reverse complement strand
CAGACTGCTGACAAACCCGTCGATTTTTTCGGCGGGTTTTGCTTTTTTGGCGATTGGATTTTTTGCCGGTTGTGTTTTGGCGGAGGGCGAAGAGAGGTTTCGGCTTACGCCGTGGCCGGTTTTGGTGGTTTTGTCAGGGCCATTGCGATCTTCTTGATGTTTTGGGCGGCCGCAGCCAACAGGCACTGGCATGCGACGCGGGTGCGACTTCGGAAGCGGGCATAGCGATGCCCGTGAAGCTGCTTGGCATCGGCAAATGATCGCTCGACCGTCTCCTTGCGGCGCTTGTAGATTGCCTTGCCCCAAGGGGTCAGGCGGTTGGCGTCGGTGCGCTGGCGGGCATCGGCCCAGATATGGCGGGTTATGGTGCGTGTCGCCGTGGCGTTGTTGGTGCAGGAGGCCAGCAACGGACAATCGCGGCAGAGGGCAGGATCCGAACGATAGTGGCGATAACCGTTGCGGTCGGTGGTGGCATAGGCGAGCAGTTGGCCTTCGGGGCATCGGTAACCGTCTGTCTCGGGCTCATAGCCGAATTTCGACTTGCGCATCATGCCGGCTCTGGGCGGGGTCGGGTTGCGATAGCCGGTGACACCGAGGATGGTGCGGTCCTCAAGACCCTTGGCGATGCCGGATGTCGCATAGCCGGCATCCAGCCCGACAGCACCGACCTCGAAGCCGAACCGCTCACGCTGGCGGTCCAGCCGCTCGAGATAGACGATACTGTCATGCACATTGGCGGGCGTGACATGGGTATCGGTGATGATCGCAAGCTTGCCATCCACCGTGCGGTGATCGAGGTAGAAGAAGCCCTTCGGCTTGCCATCGCGCACCATGTAGCCGCTGTCGGGATCGGTGCGCGACACCTTGGTTTCCTTCACCTGCGGCTCGCGCTCCTTTTCCTTCAAGGGCTTCTGGCCGTGGAGTGCTCGCTCGGCCTCAATCGCCCGGTCGAGATCGGCCCAGTAATCGGAGCGCGACTTTTCGATCATCGCAAGATCATATTTGCCCTTGTTGGCATTCGCCTTCAGATGCGTTGAATCCGTGTAAAGCACCGTGCCATCCACCAGGCCATGACGGATCGCCTGCTCGACGATGTGGTCAAAAATGTCCTGCGCCACGCTCGTGTCGTTGAAGCGCCGGCGGCGGTTCTGCGACAGCGTCGAGGCGTCAAACACACCATCCGTCAGCTTCATCTGCAGAAACCAGCGATAGGCGACGTTGACCTCGATCTCGCGCACCAGCTGACGCTCCGAGCGGATGCCGAACAGGTAGCCAATGAACAGCGCCTTAAACATCAAGGTCGGATCGAGCGGTGGGCGGCCGTTGTCGGCGCAATAAAGCCCCGCAACGCGATCGTGGATGAAGGAAAAGTCGATCACCGCGTCGATCTTGCGAAGCAGGTGATCCTTCGGCACCAGGCTATCAAGCGTCACCATCTCAAGAGCCGTCTGGGTGGGGGCAGGTTTCTTCAACATGTCCCAATGAATCATAA
>NZ_ML133680.1:0-1538 GCF_003985135.1 Rhizobium fabae | reverse complement strand
CGATACCGTTGAAAAAGTCGGTGTTGCTGTCGGTGTGAAGTTCTGATTCAGTCGTTCCAGGCATTGGGAGGACAGTACGATGATGGGCGAGCGGACAGTGATGCAGGAAGCGCTGTTTTACGAGTTCAGCATTGAGCGTCACGTTCCGGCGGACCACCTTCTGCGTTCTATCGACCGCTTCGTCGACCTGTCCGGCCTGCGGTTCCACTTGCGGCCTTTCTATAGCGAGATCGGGCGGCCCTCGATTGATCCAGAACTGATGATCCGCATGCTGATCGTAGGCTACTGCTTCGGCATCCGTTCCGAGCGTCGGCTGTGTGAGGAGGTGCATCTGAACCTCGCCTATCGGTGGTTCTGCCGGCTCGGCCTGGAAGGCGATGTGCCGGATCATTCGACTTTCTCCAAGAACCGGCATGGCCGCTTCCGGGATAGTGATCTGCTGCGCGAGCTATTCGAGACGACAGTAAGGCGTTGCATCGACGAGGGTCTTGTCGGCGGCGAAGGCTTCGCCGTCGATGCGAGCCTGATCAAGGCGGATGCGAACAAGCAACGCTCGGCGGAAGGGTCGGAAACTGTCGACTGGAGTGCGATGGCCGAGACCCGTCGCTCGGTCCAGGAATATCTCGACACGCTCGATGACGCGGCGTGGGGTGCGGCCAGTGAGGTGAAGCCGAAGTTCGTATCGAGGTCTGATCCGGCGGCGCAGTGGACCGGAGCGCAGAAGGGCCATGCCTTCTTCGCTTACGCCACCAACTATCTGATCGATATGAACAATGCCATCATTGTTGACGTCGAAGCGAGCCGGGCGATCCGACAGGCCGAAGTCGGCGCGGCACGCACCATGATCGAACGCACCCAGGATCGCTTCGACCTTTATCCAGAACGGCTGGCCGCCGATAGCGCCTATGGTTCTGCCGAGATGCTGGGCTGGCTGGTGCACGAGCGGGGGATAGAGCCGCATATCCCGGTCTTCGACAAGTCCGAGCGGCGCGACGGCACTTTCGAAAAAGCCGACTTTGTCTACGACCACAAACGCGATCTCTATACCTGCCCTGGCGGCAAGGAGTTACGCTCGCGACAGATCACCTACAAAAATGAGCGTCCGCTTGTCGACGAGGATGGCATGGTACGCTACCGAGCCAGCAAGCACGACTGCGATCCCTGCGCCCTGAAACCCAAATGCTGCCCGAACACCCCGGCGCGCAAAATACCACGCTCCATCCATGAGGGCGCTCGCGACATGGCTCGCGATATCGCCAAAACGGAAGCCTATGTCACTTCGAGGCGGGAGAGGAAAAAGGTCGAGATGCTCTTTGCTCACCTCAAACGCATCCTCAGATTGGATCGCTTGCGACTACGAGGGCCGAATGGAGCTAGAGATGAGTTCCACCTCGCAGCCGCAGCCCAAAACCTCCGGAAACTCGCAAAGCTAATCCCGACGCCGATGCCGAAACCAGCATAAAGGGAGCTACACCTTGGCGCGCCAGCCGCAATCCAGAGCTGCCGCACGATCTCGACGCGACTTTATCAACGGTATC
>NZ_ML133679.1:0-1902 GCF_003985135.1 Rhizobium fabae | reverse complement strand
TGGGAGTACGTCATGCCAAGCTGATAACTGCTTGTGGGTGCAAGTCCCATCCGGCCAAAGCCTTAGCAGGCAAGTCGGGACCGAGTCTTGCGGGCGTCGCGGTGACGCGGGGTCTGAAGTGTAGACAGGAGCCATGCGGGGTGCGGGAATGAGCCTCGAAAGGTGGATGTTCACGGAGGCCGAGTGTGTTCCCTAAACACGAAGGCAACACGAGTATCGTCGATATGCGAGATGATGCCGCTCCGTCGGGGTCGATGGCCGGATCACGCATGGAAGGCAGTTATCGGAACATGAGAGGCCCGACCGGGTCCGCCAGACTGGTCTCTGGTGGGGGGCAGCAACAAGGCACTGCCGGAGTTGTTGACCGAGCTGAGGTCGGGAGTCGGACTGGTTCATAGTACCAATGAAACCGTTGAAGGAAACGAGACGCGTGGAGGGAAGGGATCGGCCCGAGAGGATCTCGCAAGAGGAGGCCAGGGTCCGGACACAGAGCCGGGTTGTCCTGATGCCAAACCTCGAGCGGGTGAACGCGGCAGCCAGACAGGTTGCCCGAACCCGGTTCACTGCACTGCTGCATCACGTCGATCTGAATGCGCTTCATCGTGCATTCAGACGGCAAAAGCGGCAGGCAAGCGCAGGCGTCGATGGGATGACTGTGGCGAAGTACGAAGAGAGGTTGGAGCAAAATCTTCACGATCTCTGCGAACGAGTCCACACGGGTCGCTACCGGCCACAGCCGGTGCGACGTGTTTACATTCCAAAAGCCGATGGCGGAAAACGGCCACTTGGAGTGCCGACCCTGGAGGATAAGATCGTCCAGGGCGCGGTCGCTGAAGTGCTTAGTGCCGTCTATGAGGCCGACTTTTGCGGGTTCTCCTATGGCTTCAGGCTAGGGCGCAACCCGCACATGGCACTGGATGCCTTGCATACAGCGATCATGAGCCAGCGCGTGAACTGGGTGCTCGATGCCGACATCCGCAGCTTCTTTGACTCGGTTGACCACGAGTGGCTGTTGCAGATGGTGGCGCACAGGATAGCCGATCCCCGTATCCTCCAGCTTATCAAGCTGTGGCTGCGGGCGGGAATCCTTGAGAGCGGCGAGACGTATGAGACTGACAAGGGTACCCCGCAAGGAGCTGGCATTAGTCCGCTCCTCGCCAACATCTTTCTGCACTACATCCTCGATCTGTGGGTTCATCAATGGCGTCGACGCTATGCACGCGGCCGAATTGTGATCGTGCGCTACGCCGACGACTTCGTTATGGGCTTCGAGAACAAGGATGATGCGTTGAATATGCTTCTGACCCTCAAGGAGCGACTAGGCAGTTTTGGCCTAGCGCTCCACGAAGGCAAGACGCGGCTGATCGAGTTTGGCCGGTTCGCGGCTTTGACTCGGCAGCGGCGTGGCGAGCGAAAGCCCGATACCTTCGCCTTCCTGGGCTTCATTCACTACTGTGGAGTGACCCGTGATGGCAGGTTTATCGTGAAGCACAAGACGGAAGGGAAACGCCTGACGCGAAAGCTGAAGGCGTTGCGCGAGGGAGCATGGCGGCACATGCACATGACGTTGGCTACCCAGCACAAGTGGCTTGCCGCTGTGCTGCGTGGACACTACGGCTACTACGGCAGGCCGCATAACTATCCCGCACTCAACGGTTTCTATCAGCAAGCACGCCGCATATGGTTCCGCTGCCTGAGGCGGCGAAGTCAGAAGAGCCGGCGAATGGGTTGGTTGGAATTTGAAATCCTCACCGCACGCTTCGCGCTGCCAGTCCCACGTATTACTCGAACTTGGGCGCAGGCCAGGAGATGATGCGGGTTACTCTCGGGAAGAGCCGGGTGCGGGAAATCCGCCCGCCCGGATCTGTGAGGGCGAAGCCGAATGGCATAGCTACTCGACCA
>NZ_ML133678.1:0-2353 GCF_003985135.1 Rhizobium fabae | reverse complement strand
GAACTCTGGATGGCTGGACGGCCGTTCGCCCTTCGTCCGTGGCAAGCGACATGTTGCTCGAGTACTCGCTCAGCGTGGCATAGGCGATCAGGCCACGAAGCTTTCCGAGCTTGTCCATAACACCGTCGCAGGCGTCGATGCAGAGCGCGCATGTGATGCACTCCATCTGCTGTCCGTCGCGAATGTCGATACCCATCGGGCACACCGCCACGCAGGCATTGCAGTCGATGCAATCTCCCACTGGCAGGCCTTTGGCTTGCGCCTTTTTCGTATGACGCGACCGCTGCTCGCCCCGCCAGTCATTATAGGTGACGACGAGAGAATTCTCGTCGAGCATCGCGCCCTGGATGCGCGGCCACGGGCACATATAGGTGCAAACCTGCTCGCGCATGAGGCCGCCAAGCACATAGGTCGTCGCGGTCAGGATGGCGACCGTGGCGTAGGCGGCTGGAGGAGCGTGGCCAGTGAACAGCGAAACAAACAGGCTCGGCGCGTCGGCAAAATAAAAGATCCACGCTCCGCCCGTGGCGACGCCGATCAGGAGCCAGATCGAATGCTTGACGACACGCTTCCTTAGCTTGGCAAAGCTCAAGGGAGCAGCGTCAAGCTTCATTCGCGCGTTTCGATCACCTTCGATCGCACGTTCGACGACGAGAAAGAGATCGACCCAGACCGTCTGCGGACAGGCATAGCCGCACCAAGCGCGGCCAACCGCGGAAGTGACGAGAAACAGGCCGAACCCCGCCATGACGAGAAGACCGGCTACGTAATAAAATTCCTGAGGCCAGATTTCGATGAAGAAAAAGAAGAAGCGGCGTGAGGAAAGGTCGATAAGGATTGCCTGGTCGGGCGCGTAAGGACCGCGATCCCAGCGAATCCATGGCGCGAGATAGTAGATGCCGAGCGTGACCAGCATGACGATCCATTTGAACTGACGGAATCGCCCCTCTGCACGCTTGGGAAAAACCTTCTTCCGAGGTGCATAGAGAGGCTGCCGATTGCGACGGGCGTTAACCGGCTCGACGCTGAGCCGTTCGATGCTGTCGGGATCTGGTGCAGTGTAGAGGTTCATGGGACCTATCCGATTTCATCCGACCTTGTCCCATCTGCCGCGCATCCTTTCCTTGATGCAGATCAAGACGGAAGGTCTTCCCACGAAAGGAAAAGGCCACGCCCTGGAGAGAGGGCGTGGCCTGGAGGAACTGCGGGGGAACAGACACCCGCCGGGACGTCCTCGACAGGTCTACAGTTAGCGGCTCGTCTCCTCGTGGTCTTTGAGGCAGGTCAAGCTTACGATCGAACTGCCGATCTTTGCCGGATCGTCTTGATCGGAAGGCGGCGGCACCGCTTTGGCACGCGCCGACACACGCGATCGTATCGTGGCACGCGGCGTGCCATAGAGATCGAGGAGCGGGTTGTGGTCGTGAGCTGCCATGGCTTTTCTTCTTACGTCCCGCCGCCAAGCGAATGGACGAAAATGGTAAGTTCCTTGACTGTCGTATCGCCCAGGCGTCCAGCCCAGGCAGGCATGACGCCATGCTTGGGAGAGGCGACCTGGCGGATGATGGCGTCCTCGCCGCGTGCCTTCAGCCAGATCGCATCGGCGAGATCCGGTGCACCCATTTCCGCCTTTCCTTTGGCGTCCTCGCCGTGGCATGCGGCACAGTTGTCGACGAAGACCTGCTTTCCGGCCTCCGCGAGACTGCGATCCGACGGCGTATTGGTCAGCCCCCAGACGTAGGCCGCGACCTGCCTCGTCTGGGTGGGATCCAGAACATCGGCAAAGGGCGGCATCTCGGAAGCGTGGGTGTCCGTATCTCCGTCGAAGCGAATGCCATGCGCGATCGTCGTCTGAATGGCGTCCAGGTCTCCGCCCCACAGCCAATCGTCGTCGTTGAGGTTCGGGAATCCAGGACCGCCGCTTGCTCCCGAGCCATGGCATGGCGCGCAGTTCACCTTGAACGCAGACGCGCCGCCGGCGATCGCGAATTCGCGAAGAGCAGGATCGGAATCGATCTCCTGCACCGTCTTGGCGGCGATCAGGTCATGCAGCTTCGCCTGCGATAGCCTGGCCTGATCCAGGTTCTGCTGCAATTCGGCGCGGCTGGAAAAACCCAACATGCCCTTCGTAGCATCGGTAATCATCGGGATCGCGGGATATGCGATCGCATAGCCCACCGCCCAGAGGATGGTGGCGTAGAAGGTCCATACCCACCAGCGAGGCATCGGATTGTTGAGTTCGCGGATGCCGTCCCATTCATGTCCGGTCGTTTCGACGCCGCTAAATTCATCGATATGTTTTTCCGACATCTCAATCATCCTTCAAGGGAATATCGGCGGCCTCTTTCGCCGT
>NZ_ML133677.1:0-3086 GCF_003985135.1 Rhizobium fabae | reverse complement strand
TCTTCCCCAACGACGACGCCATCGTGCGCCTGGTCGGTGCGCTGCTGCTCGAACAGAACGATGAATGGGCCGTCCAGCGATCCCGCTACATGACACTTGAGACAATCGCCACAATGAGCGATGATCCGCTCATCAGCCTGCCAGCAGCAAGCTGACACTCATCCGGCCCTCTGGGATGAGCCGTGGTCGTCTAAGCTACACCACGTCCTGGGACATGATCCCAGCAGACAGCACCCCCAGGTTAAAGCCAGGACTACGAGGATCTGCTCAGGGAATTGCACCACCTAGCGGCAATGTGGAGCTACACGGATTACGGCTACATAGAGCGCGTCCCTTACGCCCGGCTTGCATCCCTTGATCTGGGCCTATCATCGAATAGGCGTAACCGATGTTCCACTCCCACGTTGTCTTCGCCGCCCTAATCTGTGATCGGCTTTCCATGGACGAGCAACGGGAGTTTCTCCATGGAGAGTATATTGGAGGTTCTCACGACCAGGAAGTCTGGACGTGAGGTTCACCGGCACTGGCCGGACGAGGTGAAGGCGCAGATCGTTTCGGAGAGCCTTCGGCCCGGCGCGATGGTGAATGAGGTCGCAGAGCGGCATGGCTTAAAGCCGAATCACCTGTCCACTTGGCGAACAATGGCGCGGCAGGGCAAGCTGGTTCTGCCCGCACCCGAGGACCCGGTGGAGTTCGCAGCGGTGATCGTCGATCCACCCGTTTCGGAGCCGCCGATCAAAAAAGCCAGTCGCCCCGAGATCATCGTGGGTTCTGACCTGCCACTGCGAATTTCCTCCAGAGTTGATTAGAGTCCGGCCCATCAAAGGACGGACGAATGAAGAAGCAGAGATTTACCGAAGAGCAGATAATTGCGGTGCTGAAGGAGCAGGAGGCTGGTGCGAAGGCCGCTGATCTCTGCCGCAAGCACGGGATTTCAGAAGCGACCTTTTACAATTGGAAAGCCAAATACGGCGGTATGGAAGTCTCTGAGGCGAAGCGGCTGAAAGCGCTTGAAGACGAGAATGCCAGGCTGAAGAAGCTGCTGGCCGAGCAGATGTTGGACGCCGCAGCACTCCGCGAGCTTCTTTCAAAAAAATGGTAGGCCTGTCGCCAAGCGTGACGCCGTCACGCATCTGAAGACCGTCATGGGTCTTTCGGAACGGCGGGCCTGCCAGATCATATCCGCCGACCGCAAGACGATCCGCTACCAGTCGAACCGACCGCCGGAGACCGAGTTGCGAGCAAAGTTGCGTGACCTTGCAAACGAGCGTCGGCGTTTCGGTTACCGGCGGCTGTTCGTCCTGCTTCGGCGGGAGGGAGAGCCGTCCGGGGTCAACCGCATCTACCGGCTCTATCGCGAGGAAGGACTTTCCGTTCGCAAGCGGAAAGCCAGGCGGCGTGCTGTCGGCACGCGTGCACCGATCCTGGTCGAAGCGAAGGCCAATGCCCGCTGGTCGCTGGATTTCGTTCACGACCAGTTCGCTTGCGGAAGGAGGTTTCGCGTGCTCAATATCGTCGATGACGTGACGCGCGAATGCTTGGCGGCGATCCCCGACACTTCGATCTCCGGTCGTCGCGTCGCTCGCGAACTGACGACCCTCATCGAACGGCGCGGCAAACCGGGGATGATCGTTTCCGACAACGGCACGGAACTCACCTCAAACGCCATCCTTGCCTGGTCGAAAGATCATAAGGTCGAGTGGCACTACATCGCGCCGGGAAAGCCGATGCAGAATGGCTATGTCGAGAGTTTCAATGGTCGGATGCGCGACGAGCTGCTCAACGAAAGCCTCTTCTTCGGCCTCGACCATGCCCGCAGCGCCATTGCTGAATGGGCCGACGATTACAACCATTTTCGGCCGCATTCATCGCTCGGATACCAGACCCCGGCAAGCTATGCCGATACAATTGCCGCAACCGGCTCCAACGCTGCGCGAGATGAAAGCTTCGCGTTTCCGCCGGTTGCTCCCACCGCGCCACTTGGCGTATTCAAAACCGCCGAAGCTCTAATCGCCGCCGGATGAAAATTCAGTGGCAGGTCAGTTCCGTCACTATCCGTCTGGAAGAAGGGGCGTCTGCTGCCCGGATCGCCGCTATCGCGCGTGCCTGCGCGGTTCCGGCATGATCTTTCCATCGAACCGGGTTCGGATCATGGTCGCGACCAAGCCGGTCGACTTTCGCAAAGGCCATGATGGCTTGGCGGCACTGGTCAAGAACGAGCTGCACAAGGACCCGTTCACGGGAACGGTCTTCGTATTCCGGTCGCGCAAAGCAGACCGATTGAAGCTGATCTACTGGGATGGCAGCGGTCTGGTGATGGCCTACAAGCGGCTGGAGGAACACACGTTCTCCTGGCCAGGCATCAAGGATGGCCTGATGACCTTGGGCCTTGCTCAGTTCGAGGCGCTGTTTGCAGGCCTCGACTGGCGTCGGGTTCATGCTGTGGAAGCGAAAGCGCCGGACGCCATCGAATAGCTGCGGCACGATGACTCGGGCGGCAAATTCCGACGGCGAAGCGACACTGGCTTTGATAGATCAACCATGTTGGACGCCACCGATCGGCGATCTTCGGCTGGGCGAACCGCCTGATGCATAGGTAGTCCTCCCCGCGAATAAGGGGCTTCAAAAGTAGAATTTTCTCGGCAAGATGCTCGAGGAGATTTTTGATGAAGAAGAGCCGATTTACCGAAGCCCAAATCATGGCTGTGTTGCGCCAGGCGGAAGGCGGTGTCCCCGTACCTGAGCTTTGCCGGGAGCATGGCATCAGCAGTGCCAGTTTTTACAAGTGGCGGGCAAAGTATGGGGGCATGGACGCCTCGATGATGAGCCAGATGAAGGCTCTTGAGGACGAGAACCGTCGATTGAAGCGGATGTATGCCGACTTGAGCATGCAAGCCGATCTGCTGAAGGAGGCTCTCGGGAAAAAATGACGCGGCCATCTCAGCGCCGAGAGCTGGCCGAGAAAGCAGTGGCGCAACGCGGTGTAAGTATCGCGCTGGCATGCAGGACATTTGGCGTCAGCGAGACGTGTTATCGGTATGGTCCCCAACGTAATTTCGACAACGATCAGATCGCCGATCTGCTGC
>NZ_ML133676.1:0-3314 GCF_003985135.1 Rhizobium fabae | reverse complement strand
GTTCATCATGTCGTCGGTCATCGGTGGTGTCCCTCAGGTTGGCTCTAAGCAACCCGACCCTACCGGAAATCACCGATGGCTATGAAATCCAGCTACACCACTCCATGGGACACGATCTGTCGTTCTGAAGCCCTCGATTTCGCCGGAGAAAAATCCGGCTTTCATCGCCGTCTTTTGATCGCTGGCCGAATCCGTCATCACGAAATCAAGGTACTCGTTCCAAGCGTAGTGTCCGCGGCTGGTCGGGAATTTGAATTTATACATCTCAGCCTTGTAGAAGCGGTCATCCTCGTTCTCCAGAAGAGCCACGCCTGCCAGAATTTGGCGCCGAAAAGCTGTCCGTTCTCGATCGGGAGCGCGCCGCCCTCGATCGCGCCAATGCGCGGGTGATCCGCTGCGCCGACCATATCCACGCTTTCAACACCCGCCAGACCGGCGCTCAATCAATCCCGAACGTAGATGGGAAAAACAATGCCAGATGATATCCGTTGGCTGATCGGGGCCATGATCACCGTGTCGACGTTTGTCGGGGGGCTTGTCTTCGCGACCTTCAACAACGTCAAGACCCGGATCAATGCGGTGGATGAGCGACTATCCGGAAAAGTCGAAGCGGGCGATGACGTCCTGCATGACCGGCTGAACAGGATCCGGGACGAGTACGTCCGCCGTTCCGATCTCGACGGCCATATCCATCGGCTGGAATCCAGCATCAAGGACCTTCGCGAAAAGCACCGGGAGACGTCGAAGGAAACGACCCGACGTCTGGACGCCATCATCGCGTCACTGGCGAAAGACAATGCCTGAGTGTCGGGCCGCGCGGAGCGTCGCTTGGGAGCGGACGGGGAAATTGCCTCCGCACGACCCAACTCTGGAAAATGGTGGATCGCTAGGAGAAAGGCATTATGCGAACTGAAAGTACTGGCTTTCTCCCGCGATCCAATGAGCTAACTAGATTGTCGATCTGGGGTTCCCGGCGTGCCGAACAAAAAAGGCCCCGCCGAGACGGGGCAAGTTTGAGGAGTGGGTGCTGTTGGAGACAGGACTCCTCCTCTGCGCGATCCGCTCCGAGCGCCGACGTCAATGCCAAAAAAAGCCCCACTACGGAGCGGGGCTAAGGTTGAGGTGGGTCGCTCAGCGAAGTGTAACGAATCTCCGCACGGCCCGAAGGTTTTACGGTCAACGAAGCATATTGTTCCCGTGCCTACAGATTTTTTTGTTCAATCGCACCAGTCATTCCGATGCCCCGGGGTCCAGGTGCGCCGCGAAGCCCTCCCGAAGCAGCTTCTTCCCAATCTCTTCCCCATTCGTTCGGTAGATGTTGATGAGCGGCCGGTGCGATGGCGTACCGTCGGCCGTGCCGCTGAACACGACGCGCAATCCCTTTTCAGCCAAAAGCTCTTTCAGCCTGCCCTTGGCGATCAGCGCCAACTTCCGTTCCTTGATGCATTTCGCGTGCGATCCAATCTCCGGCGTATCGATGCCCGAGACGAACGGAACACCTTCCCCCAGCAGTCGCATATTTTGCCCGTCGCATTTCACCGTGTCGCCGTCGACGACGGTCAAAGAGGCGCAGAAAATCAGTCCAGCTATCATTGAATGGTATTCCCAAGCTCATGGCGCATCTGATCGTAGCGCTGTTGATCGACGAGGCCGTCACCGACGTTCTCGACTCTCCCCCCTGCGAAGACGACATCTCAGACACTCAGGTCATTGTCGCTATGGAGGCTACATAGTCTCCTGAAGCATACGATCCTCTCTGCAGTATTGTCGGTGCGGACGATGAAGAAAATCTCTAAGCGATTTGCCACCGTCATGCGGCATATCTGCGATCCGCCGAGGCGACGCAAAAGTCAGGCCACCATATCCAGAATGCGATGTCGATCGGCGGTTACAGATTGATCCGACGCGAAAATCGCCCTCAAATTTCGCTTGAGCCGGACCCCACGTCATACCTTAGATGAGGTTCATGACTTTGTAGGAGGCTCTATGCGGAATGATATCAAGGAAGAAACGTGGCTGACCGCTGCGCAATGTGCCAAGCGCATTGGTCTCACGGTACGTGCACTCCCGGCTATACGAGCAAACTGGCCTCATCCACCCTCGCAGGACGGAAAAGAATTGGCGGCTCTACGGAGCCAATGAAATCGCCCGGCTGAACGAGATTCTGACGTTGAAGCGACTGGGCCTCCGCCTGCATCACATCGCCCGGCTGTTGGCCGGGCAAGCGGCCGATCTCGATCGCATGCTTTCCATGCAGAACCTCACTCTACAGGAACAGCTCGGGCGCACCCAGCGCAGTCTCGCCATTGTTGAAGCCCTGAGGGCGAAGGTTGCCGCAGGAGGTCTGCTTTCGATCGAAGAACTCCTGAAACTCGCAAAGGATACGAATATGACCGACACCTCATCCGATACCATCGCATGGCGTCGCTACGAGCAGGCAAGGCCCCGGACAGAGCAGAAGATCGATCTTGCTCTCTATGCCGACTATAACGGCTACTACCTTCTCGATACGCTTGCCTATGTTATCACCCTGAGAGATGGACGGCTTTTTTCGCGCCTGACAGGCCAGGCGGAGCTTGAAATTTTTGCCAAAGACGTTGACCGTTTCTTCTACAAGGCGGTCCAGGCGCAGCTCACCTTCACTCGCAACGAAAGCGGTGCCGTATCCGGTCTCGTGCTACACCAGAACGGCTATGAACAGGCCGCACCCCGTGTCGAGGAGAGCGTCGTGACTGCGCTGGAAGAAGCGCTTGCGAAGCGGATCAAGGACAAGCGCCCGGTGGAAAACAGCAAGGCTTTGCTGCAAGAGATCATAGACCAACGCCAGCGCCGCGAACCCGATTATGAGCAGATGATGCCCCCTCTCGCCACCGCCGCGCGCGAGCAATCTGCAATGATTCAATCCGATCTGGAGCGCATGGGACCGCTCAAAGACATGTCCTTCAAGGGCGTAACGGATTGCGGCTGGGACGTCTACGACGTCTGCTTCGAGAAGGGCCGCCTGGAATGGAGTTTTGCGGTGGCGGCGGACGGCAGATTTAGCGGCATCTTCATTCGCCCGTCTCTTTGACTGTTGCCCCGATCAGACGCAAAATCTTACTATTGCAGGGGATTTTCGCGACAGCTTTACAGATTAAGGGACAGCGCCATCCCCGCTTCAGAGCTCTTAAGTTAGCGCCTATGGGGCTGTTGCCCCAGATCGTGTCCCATGGAGTGGTGTAGCTGGATTTCATAGCCATCGGTGATTTCCGGTAGGGTCGGGTTGCTTAGAGCCAACCTGAGGGACACCACCGATGACCGACGACATGATGAAC
>NZ_ML133675.1:0-5973 GCF_003985135.1 Rhizobium fabae | reverse complement strand
GAGTGGCTTTGGACGTATAACCACGAACGGCCCAACATGGGCATTGGCGGCATCACACCCGCTCAGAAACTGAAAATGGCCGCGTGAATTCTACCGCTGAACCCCGCTAAAACGGGGAGGACTACCCTCGAGCTTGAGGCGTTGCCGGAAGGAAGTCAGCGCAGCCAGATGGCCGTCATTGACCGAAAACATCTAACGGCTCACATCGCCCAGCGGCGCATCCCCCCCAGCCAAGATCGAAAGATGTTCGGAAATAAGTGGAGCAATCGACTGAACGACAAAATCGTGTCGCCGATTATTAAGGGTTACCAGCCGCATATTTACGTTCTGAAATGCATCATGGCAAAGTGCCAATCCGTGCGTGAGTGGCACGACTTGATCACCGATATCGTGCGCGATTGTCCACGGAATCGTAATGAGCCGAGCTTTGGCGGCTGCTTCAAATCGATCTGCTACGAAGCGGCGGATATAGGCGGGCACAAACGCCACAACGGACGCGACAGCATTGACTGTAACCAGACCGACTATATTTCGATCTCCTTCGGCGGCAAGCTGGATAGCAATGTTACCGCCAAGCGAATGACCTACGAGTAGAACAGGCAAGTTCGAGACGGCTGTCGCATGTCCGTAAAAGGCCCGTGCATCGTGCATCAGTCCTTCTTCCGAGGGATGCCCCTCATTTCCACCGTAACCGCGATAGTCTGCAACAATAATTTGGGCACCAAGCTGGTAAAGCGGTGCAACGAGGGGAGCGCATTGAGCTGCACTCCCGCTATTTCCATGGAAAAAGACGACGCAGCATCTGGCGTCGAGAGGCGCTTGTGTCGCCAGTCCCGAAATCGACAAACCGTCTGTTGTTGTGACAGTGATCGTATTGAAACATACGCCATCGTGTTGGCAGTCCACTGGCGGCACATCTTCGGGATAATAAAGTCGGGCGCCAACCTTCTTGTTTATCCCCGGTACCAATTTGCTCAAGAACATGTGCAGTTACCCATTTTCCAATACGTTCTCGAAACGGCCGGGAAGCGCTAGCAATTTCTCTAAGTCTTCCCACATAAACCAGAATTCAGGATTTTCTATCAGAAGATCCTGAAGACACCCTGCGCAAAAAGAATTGCAGGTTTCGACAAAATCCCTGGCGTGCATAAATCCATAAGGATCAACAACGCCATGTATTTTCATATGATTCCGATGAATGCTCATCGGCTTTATGAAGCATACGACAGCGTTTGCCTTATAAGCCATATCAAGCCATCGGCTTGCCAGTTGAAGGTTCCAATCGAAAACCTTGACCGGAGACGTTCTTCCGTATTTTTCAAAAAGGTCGAACAAGATGAACGCGTGGGTACCATTTTTGATATCTCTCAGGACGCTGATGAGGCCCGATCGATCCAAAACCCGATGAACATATATAGAATTTCTTGATCGGCGATTGATCTCGTTCCAGAGACGTTCTTCGTCGATGTTCCACTCTTGCCCTCTCAGCGCTACGAACCGTGAGCCCTCCGGGAAAGAATTCCCTATAAGGTTGAATGTTTTCAGGTAACTTCCCCAATGCGCCGTGGCGAATATGATTGCCCGGTGTCCATCGAGAGCGGCTTTGAAATAATCAGCAACCTCCCCCGAACCGGCAAACTCAGAAATACCATGAACCCCATCCACGATCGATTGGGCATATGCTGCATTGAATTCGTACTGGCGCTTTGCATTTTCGTTGAACATTGATCAAGTCGCAGCATTTATCTGATTGGGAGCAGCATTAATGAGGAGTCCTTCATTCACACCATTCGCATAGACGTGCACTTTTGACAAACTACAACTTTTGTGCAAGAAAAATGCGTGTGGATTTGCCACGCCAATTTCAACCGGAGATATGTAGTGATGCAAAGTATGGCAGTATCAGCTTCTTTCCCTGAATTTCGCGAACTAAGCGCATCAGAGATCGATGAGGTCGGTGGTGGTTGGGGTGATAGTGGTCGTGATAGTCGTGGGATGATGAGGCAGGCTGGCATCTGGGGTGCCGCCGGCGCAGCAGCGGCGTATAAAACAGGTGCAACTCCTTCGGGTATCGCCTGGTCAGGCGCGATCGGAGCTGTCGCTGGTGCCGCCAGCCATGCTGCTTCCCGCAGCTAAACAACTCTCCCGATCAAGTGCATCAGCGGCGCTTGATCGGGTCATTGGGGTAAGCTTATGAAGCACATCGTTGTCGTCGTAATTCGCTCATTTCTTATTAGTCTGACGATCATTGGCGGGCAGAAAATGTGGGAAGTTCTCTTCAATACGAGAGAGTTTGAATTCTCACTGCGAGCTTTTCTGATCCTCTTTGGCGTCGGGTTGGCGCTGTCGCTTTCGGTTGAAATGTTTGAAAAAAGGCTGAGGTGAATACATCACCATCCTTAGCCGCACTCCAGACCCGTTCGCGTAATCTATGGCCGATCGCCCACTATTCCGCCAAGAAACGATTGCGGAAATCGAAAACACATTGTCGAAAACCTATCTGGCCAACGGCATCAGAAAAGGGAGGGAAGTACACGCTTTCATCGCGTTGGCACTGTTGCTTGCCTGTTGCACGCTCTTCGTTGATGTTTCGCTGGACGTAATGGCTGTCGGCATTTTTCGCGGCAATGCGGATAACCGCTTCGTCATCTCGGATCGTGACGGACTGCTTACCTACGCGGTCAGTGGCAGGTCTCCAGTTGACGTATCGAAGGGTGAGAAGATCGCCTCGATACGCAATTTCGACACAGTAACATTGCGCCAAGCGCCCAATGTCACGTTCAGTCGTTCAGAACTGCAGGAACGTCGGAACCGCCTTCAGGCGCGCGTCGAAGCATTGAAAGCGGCGATGATCTCAAGGGCCAAAGCGCTGCGACAGATGCTCGCGCAGTTTCAGACCCTCAAAGAGGACGCCGATAAACTTGCAACAGTGTATAGAGACGACGCAGCACGGCTTTCCAAACGCCAGAGCGATTACAAGCAGTTGCTTGAGAAAGGCCTTGTCACAGCAATAGCCTTTGAAAACGTCGCTCAAGCCCTCAGTGATCGGAACGTACAGCTTTCGAATACAGAGGCCAATGCTCACGAATACGAGCGCCGGATGACCGAGGTCGAGCTGCAGCTTGATCAGGCTGCCGATGATAGCGATCGGGAGCAAGTGCAACTTCAAAATCAAATTACCGACATCGATGTCGCGATGCAGGCTGATGCAGAGCTTGAGGAGCAACCGGTTTATGCTGACAGAGCCGCTACGTTGATCCCCAAAGGATACGCGGTCGGACAGGCAGTCAAACGGGGAGATATTCTTTTTGAGCTTACTTCGGGCACCGATACTCTGGAGATAGAGGCCGACGTCCCGGAGAGCCAGATCGGCGAATTGCACGAGGGGATGCCGGTCACGATCGGGGTGAGCTCTTATCCGATTTTTAAATACGGCATGATGAGCGGAAAGGTGACATTTGTCAGTTCCGTGGCAACGGACGCTGTGACTTTTAGCGAGCGGCTGCCAACAGCTTCCCAGTTCCGGATGGTCATCAAACCTGATCCAGCATCGTTCATGGCATTCAGCGAGGATAAGAAAATCCTACCGGGCATGCTTGCCGAAGTTCATGTGCGGAAGAAAAAAGTGGCGATCTGGCGTCTGTTGCTCGCGCCTTTCCTGCGATTGAGCTACAGAATGGATACATAGCATGATTGGACGTAAACGCGTACAGTGGGTTCGCCAGGATGAGAGAAGCGAATGCATACTTGCCTGCTTGGCGATGATTTCCAACTACCATGGCGGGACGCATAAGCTTCGTGAGTTGCGGAAAGACTATCCAGGCTTGAGCAGAGGGGGTACTCTGCGGGATCTGCTCGACATCGCGCAGAAGCTGCACATGGCACCTCGCCCGTTGAAAGCCGATATCGAAAATCTTTCTCGGTTGTCGTTCCCATGCATCCTCCACTGGAATTTCGATCATTTCGTTGTCGCGGAACGAATCAGTCGTCGGGGACTTAAGATCGTCGACCCTGCAAAAGGCATTGAGGAATTGCCGCTTGTAGAAGTCTCAAAGAGATACACCGGCATAGCGATCGAGCTAACACCTCTTCCCTCTTTGAGAGCCCACCCGACCGGCCGCTCAAAGGACGGTGTCAAGGCGGCTTTCTTGTCGATTAGGCCCTATTTGGGGTCGATTTCCGGATTTGCATTGGTTGCGGCAGCTAACCTATCACTGGCCCTTATCGCACCTCTGTCGATCCAGCTCGTCATTGATAGGGTTATCCCGGACCGGGACTTAGATCTTCTTCAACTCATCGCGATCGGCTTCCTGTTGATACAGCTTTTGGGGGTGCTCGGTAGCTATGCACAAAGCATGTTTGTGCTGCGCACCTCTTCAAACTTGCGGCTGGCAACCATTCATGATTTTCACCGCCATCTCCTTGGAAACGGACTGGAATATTTCAATCGACGCGGTCTCGGACACTTCGTCGCGCAGTACAATTCCATCTCTTATCTTGTCGCCCATGTGGTGAAGGATTTAGGTGCGGCAGCTGTCGATCTGGTCTATCTCATCACAGTTCTAGTAATCCTTATGTTCATGGATTTCCAGATTGCGCTTGTGGTAGCGGCAACTAGCGCATTGGCAGTCGGTGTCCGCTGGGCGCTGATGCGGCGGTCTCGTGAGTTGCAGAACAAACTCGTGGTCGCCGCCGCGCAGGAGGAGTCCTACTTCGTCGAGACCCTTCGAGGAATCTATTCTGTCAAAGCCAACCGCCTTGAACTCCATCGGATACTGGGAGGGATCGACCGTGCGGTGAATACTATCAACAGCGCATTTTCAGCAAAGCGCTTCGATCTACGTTTTGAAGTTGCCATCAACGTCGTTAAATCGCTGGAATCGATCCTCATTCTCTACATGCTCGCCACGCGCGTTTTGTCCGGCACGATGACGATCGGCGTTATGTATACATTCTATATGTATAGGGTATTCGTCGATCAGAGATTATCGAGCTACGTGACTACGATGGCGGATATCCTCAACATAAGAGTCCACCAGCAGAGGCTTGCTGAAAGCACCGAAGAAGCGCGGTTTGAAACGGCCGACAACGACATTTCACTGTTCTTGAAGCTCAGGGGCGAATTCGAGATCAGGGATATTTCATATAGTATCGACAATGGTAAGAAGAGGCTTTTCGACGGCTTTTCGGCAACCGTTAAAGTCCGTAGTTTTGTACATGTGTCCGGCCCTTCCGGCGTCGGTAAATCTACGCTGCTTAAGATCATGCTCAAAATCGTGGAGCCCGAGCGCGGCGAAATCCTCTTGGACGGACGTGACATCGGCGGCTACAGCCAGAATATGGTGAAAAACAATATCGGTGTTGTTCTTCAAGAAGACACGCTTTTCAGCGGGTCAATTATTTCGAATGTCTCGTCATTTGATGACAGGTTGGATTTTCAACGTGTGCAAGACTGCTGCCGGATTTGTGAAGTTCACGAAGAGGTTTTGCGCCTTCCCCTTGGCTACCATAGCCTTGTGGGGGACATGGGATCCAACCTATCTAGCGGCCAGCAACAGCGATTGCTTCTGGCGCGTGCGCTTTACAAAAATCCTACCATTTTGATCTTGGATGAAGCCACCGCAAATCTCGACTCAGAAATCGAGCGTAAAATCCTGAACAATTTAAAGTCTTTGGGAAAGACAATCATTTTTGCGTCCCACTCGGCCATCGTTCCAGAGTTTAGGACAGATGAGTGGCCAATTGGAACTCCTTGATACAATCCATTCATTCCATACCGGACCATCCATTCTAGCAATGCAAATTCTGTGTCCGGAACACCTCATTGGTCCCAGCAGACGATCGTGTCCCATGGAGTGGTGTAGCTGGATTTCATAGCCATCGGTGATTTCCGGTAGGGTCGGGTTGCTTAGAGCCAACCTGAGGGACACCACCGATGACCGACGACATGATGAACCTGCGCTCACTCGTTGA
>NZ_ML133673.1:0-8499 GCF_003985135.1 Rhizobium fabae | reverse complement strand
GACCGGGCAACCTACCGTGCGGCGTTCAACGCACCGGGAGACATCAAATGAGAGCCTCCGCTCAAGGTTTTACAGGCCTGCACATGCTGCTCGCGACCTCGGCATTCTTTGCCGTGGTGATCGCGGTGAACGTCACCATGGCTTTCTATGCCTCCTCCAGTTGGAGCGGTCTAGTCGTGGAAAACACCTATGTGGCAAGCCAGGAATTCAACCGAAAGGCAGCCGCGATGAAGGCGATGGCCGCTTCCGGCATAAAGGGCGACCTCTCCATAAAAGGGCAGGAGATCCGCTACGACATTCACGATAAGAACGGGTCACCTGCGACCGTCGACGAAGTCGTGCTGAATTTCAAGCGACCTGTCGGAGATCACGAAGACTTCCACCTCACGCTCCGAAAAACAGCCGAGGGACGGTTCGAGGCAAATCACGGCCTGGCCGAGGGGGACTGGATCGTCGAAGCCATTTCGCGAAACGGCGGCGTGGTCGTCATGCACGAGGCCAAACGCATCGACACTGCGGAGTCAGGCCAATGACCTGCTGCACCATGGACGCAGAAAGCGTGCTTGCCCTCAGTACGACGTCATCGAGTGCCGAAGAGGTGCGGCTGGCCAGCCACCCGCTCGGCGGCGGATTGCGCCAGCTGGATTTGAGCGTTCCCGATGTTCACTGCGGCGGCTGCATTTCGACCATCGAAAGGAAGTTGCTGACACTTCCCTTCGTCAAGACAGCGCGAGTCAATCTCACGGCTCGAAGGGTGACCTGCGTCTATCAGGAGGAGATCGAGACGCATGCCGTCGATCCGTCCGAGATCCTCGCAGCGATCAATTCGGTCGGATATCGAGCACATCTCTTTACAGCCTCGGCCGCCGAAAACGACACGACCAGAAACCAGCTTCTCCTGGCGATCGGCGTTTCCGGCTTTGCTGCTGCCAATATCATGTTGCTCTCGGTATCGGTCTGGTCTGGCGCAGATGCCGCGACACGCGACATGTTTCATTGGATCTCGGCGATGATAGCAGCGCCTGCGCTGGTTTATGCGGGGCGCTTCTTCTTCAAATCGGCCTGGAATGCACTCCGCCACGGGCGCACCAACATGGACGTTCCGATCTCGCTCGCCGTGACGCTCTCCTATGCCGTTTCATTGTGGGAGACCGTCCATCACGGTGAGCATGCCTGGTTCGACGCGTCGGTTTCGCTGCTCTTCTTCCTGCTGATCGGCAGAACCCTCGATCATGTCATGCGGGAAAAGGCTCGGGCGGCGATCAACGGACTCGCAAGGCTGGCCCCGCGCGGAGCGTTGCTGATCAATCAAGACGGGTCGCGACGTTATATTGCGGTAGAAGAAATTGCGGTGGGAGATGAAATCTCGATAGCGGCAGGCGAACGGGTTCCCGTCGACGGCGTAGTCGTCAGCGGAGAAAGCGACATGGACCTCTCCATCGTCACCGGCGAGAGCAGCCCCGTCGCCGTCGCCAGCAACAGCGAAGTGAGTTCGGGCGCGATGAACCTGACGGGCTCGCTCGTCTTGCGGGCGACGCGAGTTGCCAGAAATTCGCTTCTTTCGGAGATCATCGGCCTCATGGAAGCCGCCGAGGGCGGAAGAGCTCGCTATCGCAGGATCGCCGATCGCGCTGCGGCGCTCTATTCGCCGGCCGTGCATCTATTGGCGCTGGTCTCCTTTCTCGCCTGGGGCTTCCTTGGTGGAGACTGGAAACAGGCAATGCTGGTCGCGGTAGCGGTCCTGATCATTACCTGCCCATGCGCATTGGGCCTTGCCGTGCCCGTGGTCCAGGTCGTCGCAGCGGGCGAACTTTTCCGGAAGGGCATCATGGTGAAGGACGGTTCTGCGCTCGAAAGACTGGCCGAGGCAGACACCGTGGCCTTCGACAAGACGGGCACCCTGACGATGGGCAGACCGCGCCTTGTGAAAATCGACGCCACAGACGAGAGCGTCACCGCAATCGCCCGCGGAATGGCCGCGCATTCGCGGCATCCACTTTCCCAGGCTCTGATGCGGAGCACGGAACTCACACCTGCACCCTTCGACAGCGTCAGGGAAATCCCCGGTGGAGGACTGGAGGCAGGGAATGGAGCAGATGTCTATCGATTGGGCAACGCTGCGTTTGCCTGCGGAACCAGCTTCGTGCCCCCCATCGCTGATAGTCCGTTCTCGGAAGTGGTCTTGTCGAGGAACGGAGTCGACCTCGCCCGCTTCTTCTTCGATGACACGCTTCGTCCGGGCGCTCGCGAGGCCATCGGCCAGCTCGACGCAGCCGGCCTTGAAACGCTGATCGTGTCCGGCGACAGGCAGGCCGTGGTCGACAATACGGCGCATGCTTTGGGTATCGACAGGGCTTTAGGCTCTCTGACGCCAAAACGGAAGGTCGATGAGTGCCGCAGACTCAGTGGCGAAGGTCGCCGCGTGCTCATGGTCGGCGACGGGATCAACGACGCCCCTGCCCTTGCTGCGGCGCATGTCTCGATGGCGCCGGCCACGGCCTCCGATATCGGCAGACAGGCCGCCGACCTTGTCTTCTTCAACGATCGCCTCGACGCCGTTCCGGAAGCGATCGCCGTCGCGCGAAGATCCGCCAGCCTCATCCGGCAGAACTTCGCCCTCGCCATCGGTTACAACGTGCTGGCTGTACCTATTGCCATCGCCGGATTGGCGACGCCGCTCATAGCGGCAGTGGCAATGTCGACATCTTCGATCATCGTCGTGATGAACGCACTGCGCCTGAACGCGTTCGGCAAACGTCCGGATATGCCAATTCGGGGGCGGGTCGGCGGAAGTGGGGAGGTCAAAGCCGCATGAACATGTTGATCTATCTCATACCGATCGCGCTGGCGATGGGAGGCATGGGACTCCTGGCGTTCCTTTGGTCACTGAAGAGCGGCCAGTATGACGACCTTCAGGGAGCCGCCTGGCGAATCCTCGCCGAGGACGAAAGCGATCGAAGAAAACCCTAACCGAAAACTGGGTCCAAAGACGAAAGGAAGATGGATGCTTGCGAAAAATTCAGTACTTCTGCAGTCCGACCTGTTCGCTGGTTTGGATCAGGCGACTGCAGAACAATTCACCGCAACGGCTCAGGTTGGCACCTTCGTTCCTGACGAGAAGATCATATGCGAGGGTCAGCAGGCATCGTTCGTCTACTGCGTCACGAACGGGTTCGTCCGACTTTCAAAATCGGAATCCGCTGGGCGCGAGGCTGATATCTGTGTATGCGAGCCGGGCGACACCTTTGGCGAATATCTTCTCTCAGGCGGCGGCTCCTACGCTTATAGCGCGTGGTCCGCCGACCGAGCCGAGGTCGCGCTGTTCGAGCTTGCGGAGTTACGGGCGTTTGCCGACCGACATCCGATCATACACCGGAACGTCATGCGCATCATGGCCAGGCATCTGCTCGGCGCGATGGATTGTATTGCCGGCGACCGGTTGCACACAGCCGCGCAACGTGTTGCAAACTACCTTGTGAGCCGCTGCCCCACCTCGGCCTCCACCTCGCGGGTGACGTTCCGCCTTCCCTACCGGAAGAGAATCTTGGCCGGCAAACTGGGACTGGCACCGGAAGCCCTTTCGCGGGCGTTCGCCGCGCTCGCCCCGTCGGGCGTCGAGGTCAGGGGCAAGGTCGTTCTGGTCGATAGCGTTGACCTGCTTCGGGAAGCGTGCTGAGCTCTCGGCGTAATTGACCGGGATCAATGTGCCGATCCCCGGCCCCCGTATGTTCGGCCGCAAATAGGTGTCTGGACGTTATGGTCATTTGGATTGTTTTCGCGGTCATCACGACTGCCATAATCGCCTCTCTTCTTCATCCTCTTGCCTCAGGCCGCGACTGGTTCAAGGACCGCGCTAATGGAGCCGCCCAGATAACGGACCTGGACGCAAAGCTTTCCGAAGGCTCGAACGACTTGAATGGCTGGCTCAGGCTGGTTCGATCCTGTGCCGTTCTGGACGAGCGATCCCAGGCCGCGGCAGCGGCATTTCCGCCGTCCGGTGAGCAGGGCCGGCAATTGCTGGCGCTTGCCAGGGAACTCGGCATATCAACGGAAGGATCGACGGAGTGACGCGTAAGCAGAAACGCCTCGCGGTGATCGCAGGCGGCATGGGCTTCATCGCCGCCGCCGTGCTGCTTGTTATGTTCGCCTTCAGCCAGTCGGTCGCCTATTTCTACATGCCGGCGGATCTCGCAAAGACACCGGTGGCGCCGGAAACCCGTATCCGGCTTGGTGGCTTGGTCGGCGAGGGCAGCGTGGTGCGCGATACCGGC
Organism: Rhizobium fabae; assembly: GCF_003985135.1. Taxonomy (NCBI): domain Bacteria; kingdom Pseudomonadati; phylum Pseudomonadota; class Alphaproteobacteria; order Hyphomicrobiales; family Rhizobiaceae; genus Rhizobium; species Rhizobium fabae. Next base: position 4,228 of record NZ_ML133673.1, on the reverse strand, counting down.
TCGACGGTGGAGTTTTCCGTCACCGACGGCAGCACCAATGCCGTGAAGGTTAGATATACCGGCATCCTCCCCGATCTCTTCCGCGAGGGACAGGGTGTCGTCACCGAAGGTATGTTTACGCCGGGAACGAACGTCTTCGTCGCCGACACCGTACTTGCCAAGCATGACGAGACCTACATGCCGAAGGACGTGGCCGACAGGCTGAAAGCCCAGGGTTTGTGGAAGGAAGGCCAGGGCCAGGAAGGTTCGGGGAAGGAAGCGAAGGCGACGCCATGATCATCGAGATCGGCCATTACGCGCTGGTGCTGGCGCTTGCAACGGCGCTCATCCTCTCCATCGTGCCGGTTTTGGGGGCTCGCCGTCATGGCCGCTCGAGGCGCGGGCCTGCCCCTATCGGCCGAACTGCGCTGCATGGTCTGCCAGAACCAGTCGATCGACGATTCCAACGGCGATCTGGCCAAGGATCTGCGCCTGCTGGTGCGTGAGCGCATCACCGATGTCGACAGCGACGAGGCGGTGCTGAACTATATCGTCTCGCGCTATGGCGGACGAACAGGCGCGGCTCGGCGAGCTTCTTCGCGAGGATCGCGCTGTTTGACGAAGATCAATGGCGGCTCGACGAGCTCGCATTATCGTCATCCCAGCAACAATTTCTATGAACGAGGCAGGACAATGCAGGCGAAGGACATAATGACCACCAACGTGGTGTCGACCGGTCCAGCGGTCGGCATACGCCACGCCGTCGCTGTCATGATGCAAAACAATGTCAGCGGCCTTCCTGTCATTGATGACGAGGGCCGCGTCTGCGGAATGCTGACGGAGGGCGACCTGCTGCTGCGAAAAGAGATCCGATTCTCCCCCCGCGCCGCCCGCGCGTCCGAAATCATATCCGAGATTGACCTTGAGCGGTATATTTCCAGCAATGGCTGGTGTGTCGCCGATGTCATGTCTCAAGATGTCATCGTGGCATGCCCCGACAGCGAGGTATCGGATATCGCCGACAGCCTCCAGGCGCATCGGATCAAGCGGCTGCCGATCGTTGAGGACGGGCGTCTTGTGGGGATTGTCAGCCGCAGAGACATCCTCGGCCTGATCATCGATGCCCAGACGGCGCCGCTGCCAAAGGAAGATGAATCGATCAGGCTGGCGGTTCGAACGCGTCTGAGGTCGGAGTTGGGGATAACGCCTCAGAAGGTCCAGGTGACCGTCAAGAACGGCCAGGTCACACTCGATGGTAACGTGGAGTCGGAGCTGAAGCAAAAGGCTGTTCGCACCCTGATCGAAAGCCTGGGCGTCGGCGCCTATCGTGACCGGCTCCAGATCGCTCGGCTGACCGGGACCGAAAGGGGTTGAGACAGCACCCTTCGAGCTTTAATGCCAGATGCCGTTCCGACAATTGATACTGATCAAACAACCGGCCTGCCGGCTGCAACGATTGGAATGACCGTCCGCGATCAGCAGACGGCTAGGGGCAATTCGTCGAAGCTCCCTCCATCCAACTTGATCGAGATCAAATACGCCGAACTCCTCACAATATATTGCTCGGATCACACAGGGGAGTTTGCATATGGATTTCGAAGCGTTTTTCAAAAACGAGCTGGACGGGCTTCATGCTGAGGGCCGTTACCGCGTTTTTGCCGATCTCGAACGTCACCGCGGCAATTTTCCGCGCGCGACGCGCCATACGGCCGATGGCGAAAAGGAAGTCACGGTCTGGTGCTCCAACGACTATCTCGGCATGGGCCAGCATCCGAAGGTGATCGAGGCGATGAAGAACGCCATCGACCACTGTGGCGCGGGTGCGGGAGGCACCCGGAATATTTCTGGCACCAACCACCATCATGTCATGCTCGAGCGTGAGCTTGCCGATCTGCACGGCAAGGAATCAGCGCTGATCTTCACATCGGGCTATGTGTCCAACTGGGCGGCACTCGGCACGCTCGGCGCGAAAATCCCCGGCCTCATCATCTTCTCCGACGCGCTGAACCATGCCTCGATGATCGAAGGCATCCGTTACGCCAAATGCGACAAGGTAATCTGGAAGCACAATGACGTCGCCGATCTCGAAGCCAAGCTTGCGGCCGCCGATCCGAAGGCGCCGAAGCTGATCGCCTTCGAGAGCATCTATTCGATGGACGGCGATATTGCCCCGATCAAGGCGATCTGCGATCTCGCCGACAAATACGGCGCGATGACCTATCTCGACGAGGTTCATGGTGTCGGCATGTACGGCCCGCGTGGCGGCGGCATTGCCGAGCGCGAGGGGCTGATGGACCGGCTGACCGTCATCGAGGGCACGCTCGGCAAGGCCTTCGGGGTGATGGGCGGCTATATCGCGGCTTCCGCGGCACTGTGCGATTTCATCCGCTCGTTCGCCTCCGGCTTCATCTTTACCACGGCGCTGCCGCCGGCGCTGGCCGCTGGTGCGGTCGCTTCGATCCAGCACCTGAAGGTCAGCCAGTTCGAGCGCGCGCGCCACCAGGACCGCGTGCGCAAGCTCCGGGCGCTGCTCGACCAGAACGGCATCCCGCATATGGCCAATCCGAGCCATATCGTGCCGGTGCTGGTCGGCGATGCGGCCAAATGCAAATGGATCTCCGATCTGCTGCTCGACAATTGCGGCGTCTACGTCCAGCCGATCAACTACCCCACGGTGCCGAAGAAGACCGAGCGCCTGCGCATCACGCCGACGCCGCTGCATTCCGATGCCGATATCGCCCATCTGGTCGAGGCCCTGCATTCGCTCTGGTCGCGCTGCGCATTGGCGCGGATGGTTGCCTGAGCCAGAATGTCGGCCGGGCCTTCTGATGGGGATTAAGGCGGCTATTCTTCTTCCAGCAGGAGAGCTGTGGCCAAGTAGCCCATGCTTATCGTGCTCGCGAAGAGATAAATGAACAGCCCTTGGGCAAGGTAATTATCAAGATTGCCTGCCATGGCGCCGGGGGAGAAAAAACCGTTTTGCCAAACCAGGAATGCCGTGGCGCATCCAATTGCAAAGCCCGTGGCCAATCGAGTGAGTATGAAACTGATCATGCGAGGCATCGCGGCACCTCAGAGTTAGCTCATCCCAACGGTCGGGCCACGAGAAATGTTCCGGCTGCAAAGTGATCTTTGTCAAAGATTGAGGTGGCTGACCATGCAAAAAGCGTGACGCAACCGAGGGACCGAAGCAGTGCATCTTTTACCTTTTGCAGCCAGCGTTTTTGCGCTTCTCATTTTGCCTGGGCCGACCAATGCGATATTGGCGATGGCCTCTCAGGGTCTGACTGCTGGGCGCGCGATCATGCTGCTTGGCACTGTCGTAGCCGCCTATCTTATTATTGTCGTTCCGGCATCTGGCCTGGCCGGTCCTTTTCTCCACCGCCACCCTCTGGCCGCACAAGGTGTCAAGCTTGCCTCCGCAACCTGGGTATTCTACCTCGCCCTGCGGCTCTGGGGTGCCGGATCCAGTCCCACCGAGATTGTGACAGTGCGGCAGCTGGCAATCACGACGCTGTTGAATCCCAAGGCGCTTATCATCGGGCTTACGATGATGCCCTCTGTAGGGGATGTGTCTGCGACAGCCGCCACCGCAACCCTCGCCTTCGTCGTCCTATTCGTATCTTCGATCTGGCTCTCGACAGGCAGAATTGTCCTGGGAAATGAAAAGCAAATGCCGTTACTGGCCCGGCGATGCGGATCCGCAACCCTCCTGCTGTTCTCGGCCGTATTGACCCTCAGCGCATTTTGACGGCACCAAGGACACCGCGAATATATCAGGCCGAGCGCACGGCCTTCTCGCTATGAGATTTGTGCGCATGAGGGAGCAAAAATAGAGGGGAATGCTAGCCGCGTCGATCCAGCCAGCCTCTGGCCATCAGCCGGCAACCCTGCAGGTGCGCGGTCTAATCGCCGGCATCCTTGCACCGATGGATAATTGACGTTCATGGAACCCCGCTTCATCGCCGAGCTACATGCAGATTTCAAGGAGAGGATGACGGCCGGCGAGATTACGTCCGAGGCTAAAAGAATGAGATTCTCGACTTTCGTGCGCCTGATTAGGGGTTAAATCCTCGACCTGTTACCAGATACACAAAAGCCCGCACGAGGCGGGCTTTGTGTATTTGGTTGCGGGGGCAGGATTTGAACCTGCGGCCTTCAGGTTATGAGCCTGACGAGCTACCGGGCTGCTCCACCCCGCGTCCAGCGCAAATCCTGTTGGGATTTGTCGCGGCTGCGTAAAGCGCCT
>NZ_ML133672.1:0-10073 GCF_003985135.1 Rhizobium fabae | reverse complement strand
CAAAACCGGCCACGGCGTAAGCCGAAACCTCTCTTCGCCCTCCGCCAAAACACAACCGGCAAAAAATCCAATCGCCAAAAAAGCAAAACCCGCCGAAAAAATCGACGGGTTTGTCAGCAGTCTGAAGCCGGGCGACGTGCCCGGCTTCTTTGTATTTGCATGTTCAGTCGGCTTAGAACTTGACGCCGATACCGAGCTTGACGCTGTTCTCGTCGTAGCCGCGCGAGAAGCTGCCGGAGTCGAGGTTGTAGTCCTTGCTCTGGTAGTCCGTGTAGCGATATTCCAAGCGCGTCGTGATGTTGTTGGTCACGAAGGCTTCGACGCCGGCGCCGACCGTGTAGCCGTAGGCCGTCTTGCTCTCGGACGAGGTGTCGTCCGAAACCTTGACGTTGCCGAGGGCGAGACCAGCCGTGCCGTAGAGCAGGAAGGGGTTCATGTCGTAGCCGACGCGGCCACGCACGGAGCCATTCCAGCCATACTTGTTCTTGACGCCGCCCGAAGAGACGTCGTCGCCGCTGTAGCCGAGATCGGATTCAACGCCGTAGACGATCTGGCCCTGCTGCCAGTTGTAGCCGGTGAAGACCTGGCCGCCGAAACCGTAGGTGTGGCGGTCGGAACCGAAGTTACCCATGTTGTAGGTGCCGGCGCCGCCGAGGTAGAAGCCCTCCCAGTTGCCGGCGGGCTTGACCGGAGCGTCCTGGGCAACCGGCGCTTCCGGAACCTGGTCGACGGCATCAGCCGCCTGAGCTGCCGAAACGCCAGCAATCGCAAAAGCGGAGGCCATAAGGCCAGCAATGAGTACACGCATACTTTTCTCCTTTCAGTCCCGCGCCGCTTATCATCTGTCTCTCAGCGAAGCATTAGCGGGAAAATTGCCAGATGTCCCTTCCGGATCGAGACTGAAATTGGAACTGAAATGCGGATTTGAAAGAGCCAAATTGTGATATCATTGTGGCTGGCGCATGGCCGAAATTCGATGTTGCTTGCGAGCAACATACACTTCATTAACCCTACTGAAGGATTAAACCAAAAATACTTATTTTAGGAAATCGCATTCTTAAATAATACATAGAATATCTCGCTCGCGTACGCAACGGTAGCGGCCTATTTATATAATCTCCGGCCGCCCCTATATAGTCTGCAGTCAGACTCGCGGCATCAGAAAGCAAGATTTTGAACCACAAAAGACTTCGCTCGGCCCTCGTAACAGGAGCCGCAAAAAGAATAGGCCGGGCAATCGCCGAAGACCTTGCTGCAAATGGATTTTCCGTCGCGATCCACGCGAACGGTTCCATCGGAGAGGCCGAAGAAGTGGCGGCGGAATTGCGGCGAAAAGGATTTAGCGCGGTCGCCATACGGGCCGACCTCACCGATGTCGGCGAGACAAGCGCGCTCGTCAAAAAGGCGTCGGAAGCGCTCGGCCCTCTCGATCTGCTCGTCAATAACGCCTCGATCTTTCGCCAGGATTCGGCGCGCAGCTTCGATGCGGAAGCGTGGGCGCAACATTTCGACATTCATGTACGGGCGCCTTCCATACTTGCCGCTGTTCTAGCCGAACAGCTGCCCCATGATGCGAGTGGGCTGATCGTCAACATCATCGACCAACGCGTCTGGGCGCTCAATCCGGGCTTCTATTCCTATACGCTTTCGAAGGCAGCACTTTGGACGGCGACGCAGACGATGGCGCAGACCTTCGCGCCGAAGCTGCGCGTCAATGCCATCGGCCCCGGCCCGACGGTGCGCAGCACACGGCAGTCGGAAGAGGACTTCCAGGCTCAGATCGACGGGCTTATCATGAAGGCGGGGCCGGGATTCGGCGAGTTCGGACGGACGGTCCGCTTTCTCTTCGATACGCCCTCGATCACCGGCCAGATGATTGCCCTCGACGGCGGCCAGCACCTTGCCTGGCAGACGCCCGATGTGGCGGAGATTACGGAATGAACGGACGAAAGCTGCCGGATGGCGGCGTTCTCTACGACGATACGGACGAGAGCGAAGACGATATCGAGGCGGAAGGCGATGTTTCCGCCTCGCCCCTTGCGGCAGCGGTCGACTGGAACGCAGGCAGCCTCAATGAGACCGGGCTGATCGGCGCGGAACTGATCGGCGAATTCGTCAAGCGGCTGCCGAACAGCCCCGGCGTCTACCGCATGTTCAATGCGGAAGGCGACGTGCTCTATGTCGGCAAGGCGCGCAGTCTGAAGAAGCGCGTCAACAATTACGCCGTCGGTCGCGTGCATTCCAACCGCATCGCCCAGATGGTCCGCCAAACGGCGAACATGGAATTCGTGACAACGCGCACGGAAACCGAAGCGCTGCTTCTGGAAGCGAATCTGATCAAGCGCTTGCGGCCGCGCTTTAATGTGCTGCTGCGCGACGACAAATCCTTTCCCTATATCCTCATCACCGGGGATCACCGGGCGCCTGCCATTTTCAAGCATCGCGGCGCAAGGGCGCGAAAGGGTGATTATTTCGGGCCTTTCGCTTCGGCGGGCGCGGTTGGGCGGACGATCAATTCACTGCAGCGCGCCTTCCTGATCCGCACCTGCACCGACAGCGTCTTCGAAACGCGCACGCGCCCCTGCCTCCTCTACCAGATCAAGCGCTGTTCCGGGCCTTGCACCCACGAGGTCAGCGACGAGGGTTACGGCGAACTGGTGCAAGAGGCGAAGGACTTCCTGTCCGGCAAGAGCCAGAAGGTGAAGTCGCATATGGCCGAAGCCATGAATCGGGCGGCCGAGGACCTCGACTTCGAGCGGGCGGCGATCTATCGGGATCGCCTGGCGGCGCTTTCGCATGTCCAGAGCCACCAGGGCATCAATCCAGCCGGCGTCGAAGAGGCTGACGTTTTCGCCATTCATCATGAGGGCGGCATTTCCTGCATCCAGGTCTTCTTCTTCCGCACCGGACAGAACTGGGGCAACCGCGCCTATTTCCCGAAAGCCGACCCGCAGCTTTCCAGCGCCGAAGTGCTGAACTCCTTCCTCGCGCAGTTCTACGACGACAAGCCCGTGCCGAAGCAGATCATGCTGTCAGAAACGGTCGAGGAGCTGGAACTGCTTGCGGCCGCGCTCAGCGAAAAGGCCGGCCACAAGGTTTCCATCCTCGTGCCTCAGCGCGGCGAGAAGCGCGATCTCGTCGACCACGTCGTCGGCAATGCGCGGGAAGCCCATGGGCGAAAACTCGCCGAGACGGCGTCGCAGTCGCGGCTGCTCGAAGGTTTCAAGGAAACGTTCGGGCTTTCCTATGCGCCGCAGCGCATCGAGATCTACGACAACTCGCACATCATGGGCACGAATGCCGTCGGCGGCATGGTGGTCGCGGGGCCGGAAGGCTTCGTGAAGAACCAGTACCGCAAGTTCAACATCAAATCGACCGACATCACGCCAGGCGACGACTTCGGCATGATGAAAGAGGTGATGACGCGGCGCTTCTCGCGGCTGATCAAGGAGGAAGGCATTCCCGACCGGACGGCGCAGGCAGCCGCTCCCGACGCTGCCGACATGCCCTTCCCCACATGGCCCGATGTGATCCTGATCGACGGCGGCCAGGGTCAGATGACGGCGGTGCGCGCCATCCTCGCCGAACTCGGCATCACCGACAGCGTGACGGCGATCGGCATCGCCAAGGGCGTCGACCGCGATGCCGGGCGCGAGCGCTTCTTTCCGCCGGGACGCGAGAGTTTCACCCTGCCGCCGCGCGATCCGGTGCTCTACTTCATCCAGCGCATGCGCGACGAGGCGCACCGTTTCGCGATCGGCTCGCACCGGGCGCGGCGCAAGAAGGAAATGGTCAAGAACCCGCTCGACGAGATCGGCGGCATCGGTCCGTCGCGCAAACGCGCGTTGCTTCAGCATTTCGGCACGGCGAAGGCGGTTTCGCGCGCCGCCCTGTCGGACCTGATGACGGTGGAAGGCATATCGGAAGCGGTCGCCAGGCAGGTCTACAACCATTTCCACGACGACGCCGCGAAATAACCGGCGTCCGTCGCAAATTCCACGCAAAGGCAGTGAAAAGACAGAAAGAATGTTGACGGTCCGCGGCCAAAGCCGTCATCTACCGCATCGGCCCGAAAATCGGACTCGATTTTCGGAAAGCACGATGCGTAGATTCAAAGTGTTACAGCGTCCTTTGCGCGTCTGAAAAGGCGCGCGGCGCTGTAGCGGCGCATTAATTCAGAGAAACGATCCCATGGCATCGCGTGCGTACAGCATCCCCAATCTTCTGACTTACGGCCGCATCCTCGCCGTGCCGCTGATCGTTCTCTGCTTCTTCATCGAGGGCAGGCTGTCGATCAGCAATACGGCGCGCTGGGTGGCGCTGTGGATCTTCGTCATCGCCTCGATCACCGACTTCCTCGACGGCTATCTCGCGCGCATCTGGAACCAGACGTCGAATATCGGCCGCATGCTCGATCCGATCGCCGACAAACTGCTGGTCGCCTCGATCCTTCTGCTGGTCGCGGCCGACCAGACCATCGCCGGCTGGTCGATCTGGGCGGCAATCACCATTCTTTGCCGTGAGATCCTGGTTTCGGGACTGCGCGAATATCTGGCGGCGCTGAAGGTCAGCGTGCCGGTGACGCGGATCGCCAAGTGGAAGACGACGCTGCAACTCGTCGCCATCGCCTTCCTGCTCGCCGGCCCCGCGGGCGACGAGATTTTCCCCTATACGACGCAGACCGGCATCGCGCTGCTGTGGATCGCGGCGTTGCTGACCATCTATACCGGCTACGACTATTTCCGCGCCGGGTTGAAACATATCGTGGATGACGAGGAATGACCCGGCTTGTCTATTTCGCATGGGTGCGCGAGCGCATCGGCAAGGGCGAGGAAGAAATCGACCTCCCCTCCTCCGTCGTCACCGTTGACGATCTCCTGAATCATTTGAAGACGCTGGGCGAAGAATATGAGACGGCGCTTCAATATCCCGAAGTGATCCGCGTGGCGCTCGACATGGAACATGTCGAGCATGACGAGCCGATCGGCGCTGCACGGGAAATCGGGATATTTCCGCCGATGACGGGGGGATGAGGCGGTGATGGTGGTGCCGTGTCGCTACCCCCCTCTGTCCTGCCGGACATCTCCCCCACGAGGAGGGAGATTGGCTGGAAGCACGAACTTCCCCAAGCAATCCACGTCGCAGCCCGGCAAAATTGTAGATGGGCACGATGGTCAAGCCGCCCGTGATCTCCCTCCTTGTGGGGGAGATGTCCGGCAGGACAGAGGGGGGTTGGTGCGGCACACCCTTTCCATAGCCTCCGCTACGGCTTCAAAGCAGTTGGGGACGTTATCATGACCGTCACCCCCACCATCCGCGTCCAACACGATGACTTCGACCTGCAAACCGAGGTCGATCGCCTCTCCAAGGGCAAACCCGGCATCGGTGCAGTCGTGACCTTCTCCGGCCTCTGCCGCGATGAGGGCGGGACGCTGGCTGCCCTCGAACTTGAGCACTATCCCGGCATGGCCGAAGCCGAGATGACCCGCATCGGCGAACTCGCCATCACCCGCTTCGGGCTTCTCGGCCTGACCGCCATCCACCGTTACGGCAAGATCGCAGCCGGCGAGAATATCGTGCTGGTCGTCGCCGTCGCGCCGCATCGGCAGGCGGCGTTCGACGGCGCCAGTTTCGTCATGGATTTCCTGAAGACCACAGCCCCCTTCTGGAAGAAGGAGCACGGCAAGGATGGCGAGGCCGGTGATTGGGTCGCGGCCAGAGACGCGGACGATGCGGCACGCGACAAGTGGAAATGATCAGAGAACAACGCGCTCCCTACGGCTCATGACTAAGAGCAGGACGAGCAGGGAGAAGATGACCAGATCGCGCCAGACGAAGGGGCCATAGGCGCCCCATAGGGTTTCGACGACGGCGAGCCCGGCGGCGCCGCCTGCCGAGCGTAGCGGGTCGGAGTAGCCACCGACGGCCGCGATCAACAGCACTTTCAGCCCGAACATCAGGCCCGCGCCGAAATCCATCGAGCCGTAATAGAAGGTCGCCAGGATGCCGCAGATCGTGGCGACGAGGGCGGCCGCCGCATAAGCGACGAGAAAGACGCGGTTGGCGCTGGTGCCGCAAAGCTCGGCGGCCAGCGGATCGTCAGTGACGGCACGCCAGATGCGACCCCAGGCCGTGTGCCTGAGGATCAGCGCGCCGATCGCGACGACGGCGCACATCAGCACCGTATCGATCAATTGTATGTAGGTGAGCGTCACCTTGAACAGACCGTCGCTCCAGAAGACAACGACGTCGTTCAGGAACGGCGGCAACCAGATGGCCCGGGTATCGGCGGCAAGCCGGGCGGTCTCCATCAGCACGATCATCATGCCGAGGGCGGCGACGATGACGGTGTTCGGCGACTTTTTGACCAGCGGCATCATGATCGCGCGGCCGATCCATATGCCTGCGCCCAGCGAGTAGACGATGGAGGCGCAGGCGCCGATGGCAAGAGCCGCCGGCAGCACCAGCCAGAATCTGACATAAGCGAGTTCGGTGAACAGCAGCAGGATCTGGCCCGAGAAGGCGAAAATTGCCCCATAGGTGATGTCTGCCCGCTTCGTCACGCCGAAGGCCACGGCATAGCCGAAGGCGAGCGTGGCATAGAGAGCCGCGAGCGGAACCGCATTCGCCAGCTGCTGCAAGAGATAGGCCATTCCAGACACTCCGGATCATTGAAAATATAACTGGTAAAATGCGTTTAGCCAGTTATATTTTCAGCATGAGCTTTTCCTGGACCCCTCACCGCTTCTCCGGCGGCGCGCTGGCGCTCGATGTCGCCAACAGCGTCGTGCTGCGCCACGATACGACGCGCCGGATCGACCGTTTCGCGGTCAGGGACCAGATGCGCAGTTTCCCGCACGCTGCCGCGGAATTCTGCGCCGAACGCGCCCTCTTCGGCGACATCGCGCCGGTAACGCCGGAACAGGAGGTGGATTTTATCGCCTTGCGGGAAGCGATCGACCTCTATTTCCGCAAGCGTATACTTGATGGCAACGACGACCAATTGCTGGCCGGTCTGCTGAAGGCGCTGGCGAAGACGTTGCGTGGCACAAGCTCCGGCAATCTGGCCGCCGCAACCGCCCATTCAGTGCTCCGGCTGATCGCCATGCCCGACCCGGAACGTATGAAGATCTGCGGCAATTGCGGCTGGCTGTTCATCGATCGAAGCAAGAACAGGAGCCGCGCCTGGTGCGACATGGCGGTCTGCGGCAACCGCGCCAAGGCGAACCGGCATTATCGCCGCAAGAAGGAGGAGACGCCATGAGGAAACACATGATCGTAGCGGCGGCAGCAATCGGCCTTCTGCTTGCCGCCTGCCAGCGCCAGGCCGAAAATCTGGTCGAGGTCACCGGCCATCTCTTCGTTTTCAACTATCGCGTGGCGACCGCCACCTATCTGCTGACGCTGAAGAAGACCGGCCCCATCCCCGATGGGTCCGTCATCATCGCCGAATTCGAAAACCCGCAGGGTGGCGATCCGCTGGTGCTGAACCAGAAAATCTATCCGATCGACGACAAGATCGCGCTGCAGAGCGAAAATCTGCACTGCGTGCGCAAGGACCGTCCCTATTCGGTGAATGTCCGGCTGGTGGATATGGATGGCAAGGTGCTTCAGGAATTGAAGACGCAGTTCCGGTCCGACCTCGACCAGACCGTCCTACCGAGCAAGCCGCTCGTCGTTGGTGCGCTTTATGACAAGAACCCGGAGGTCTTCAAGCCTGATGGCAGCGTCGATTTTTCGAATACTGACAAGTGCCCGGCATAGAAGAGATGCCTGAATAGAAAAAGCCGGAGCGAGGCCCCGGCTTTCGAGAGTCAATTCAAGGCATTGCGAGCAAATGCCGAAGCGTGGCCTCAGCCGACGATTTCGGTGTCGGAGAACCAGTACTTGATTTCCTGGGCAGCCGTCTCAGGAGCGTCGGAGCCGTGAACGGAGTTTTCGCCGATCGAAAGGGCGTGAACCTTGCGGATCGTGCCTTCGTCAGCGTTTGCTGGGTTGGTCGCGCCCATGATCTCGCGGTTCTTGAGGATCGCGCCTTCGCCTTCCAGCACCTGAACGACGGTCGGGCCGGAGGTCATGCCTTCGACGAGTTCGCCGAAGAAGGGACGGTCCTTGTGAACGGCGTAGAAGCCTTCGGCTTCGCGGCGGCTCATCCAGACGCGCTTCGAGGCGACGACGCGCAGGCCGGCATCTTCGAGCATCTTGGTGATGGCGCCCGTCAGGTTGCGCTTGGTTGCGTCAGGCTTGATCATCGAGAAGGTGCGTTCAATCGCCATAGTCAAATCCTCTGTTTTCTCGGGAAAAGTGGGCGGTCTTTAACCGCCCCGACGCCTGAAAACAAGAGGCCGGCGGCAATTTCACGCCGCTGTCACAGTCCTGCCCCGGCTTTGGTGAAGATCGAGGCAGCGCTCGAACCAGGCCATGACGGGATCATCTGTGGCAAGCATGGCAAGACCGGCGGATACGCGCAGCCATTGCAATGCCCCGAAGACGATGTAGTCGGCAAAGAGCGGCGTCTGACCGCCGATGAAGGGCTGGAACTTCAGCATATGGCGCAGCGGCTCCAGCTTGGCGCCGAAGGTGGCCTTCTCGGCCTCGCTGTCGGCGGCAAAGACTTCCAGCGGCTTGCCGAGACGGGCCTCGCGGCTTTCGCGGAAATAGGCCTTGTCTCCCTCGTCAAGGATCGCATGGATGTCGAGAAGGGCGATCCGCATGATCGCCGGATGGATGACCATCTGCGAATAGCCTTCCACCATGCGCGACAGAGCCTTGCCGCCCTCCCCTTTGAACAGCGACGGCCGCTCGGGATAGGCCTCTTCCAGATAGAGGGCGATTTCGAAACTGTCGGAAATCAGCCGGCCATTGTCGTCGAGCACAGGGACGATCGACGAAACACCGCCGCCGATTGCCCGGATGCGGGCGTAGGTGGTGGGAACCTCCTCAAAATCGAGCCCCTTATGCGCGAGCGCCATCACCGCCTTCCAGCAATGGGGCGAAAAGAAGTGGCGCTCGTCGGCGCCGCAGAGGGAATAGAGCGCTCTGGTCATAACGGTCCTTTCGAGATTGCAGCTCCCTCCATTCCACGACAGAAGACGCCTGTGATCAAATCAGGAAATTTCATGGGCACATCACTGCGACTTACTGGGAAACCGGGCTAGACTGCGGCGACGATGAGGGGATCAGATGCTCAGGCAGTACAGAATGCTCGCCGCCTATAATGGCTGGGCCAACGCCCAGGTCTATGCGGCCGCGGCCGAACTCAGCGACGCGGAATTCCGCAGCGACCGCGGCGCCTTCTTCGGCTCGCTCCATCGCACCCTCAATCATCTGCTCGTCGCCGACCGAATATGGATGAAGCGCTTCACCGGCACCGGCGAAGCGCCGACGACACTCGATGCCGTTCTCTACGAAGAGCTGGATATGCTTGCCGCCGCCCGCAAGGCGGAGGACGAGCGTATCATTGCCTGGACAGGCACGCTTGACGAGGCAACTCTCGCCGCCAGCTTCACTTATTCGCCGCTGACGCAGTCGGTCGAGATCACGCAACCGCTGTGGGCGGCGCTCTCGCATCTCTTCAACCACCAGACCCACCATCGCGGCCAATGCCACATGACGCTGACCGCAATCGGCAAGCCGAGCCTTCAGCTTGATCTCATCTACTTCCTGCGCAGCGAGGGCCGTGAGTGGATGTGAGGCCCTGATCTACCGCGACCAGTCTTTGCGGCGACTGACGCCTCTGTCGCAGCTTCGCAGTTCGGTGGAAACGCGAACAACGAACTTCCTCTAAAGGCAGCGACACCAAATATTTTAAAAAGACGCATTTATTCATCTCAAGACGCAGGACGCCATGCAGACTGACCGCAGCGGTTTTTTGAAATCAGAGAGACCGCCGCCGTATGTGGTGTACAAATCACCATCGCAAAATCTCGAACCTCACGAGGGAGGTCGATCGTGGTCGAGTAGCTATGCCATTCGGCTTCGCCCTCACAGATCCGGGCGGGCGGATTTCCCGCACCCGGCTCTTCCCGAGAGTAACCCGCATCATCTCCTGGCCTGCGCCCAAGTTCGAGTAA
>NZ_ML133671.1:0-21085 GCF_003985135.1 Rhizobium fabae | reverse complement strand
CATATTCAGGGCCATTATCAACCCTGATTGCCAGCGGCTTGCCCCGCCATTCGATGATCTGGTTGAGGCTGCGCACGACCCGCTCGGCAGGAAGTGAGAAGTCAACCTCGATCCCCAGTCCCTCTCGGTTGAAGTCGTCCAACACGTTCAGAAGCCTGAACTGGCGACCGTCCGCCAAGCGATCCGCCATGAAGTCCATCGACCAGATCATGTTCGGCGCTTCGGGCACCGCCAGTTCCTCTGGCTTCTCGCGCTTCAGCCGCCGCCGGGGCTTGATCCTGAGGTTCAGCTCAAGCTCCCGGTAGATGCGGTAGACGCGTTTGTGGTTCCAGCGATGGCCCTGGACATTGCGCATATACAGGAAGCAGAGACCGAATCCCCAGGTCTTCTTCACCTTCACAAGCCCAAGCAGCAGATCGGCGATCTGATCGTTGTCGAAATTACGTTGGGGACCATACCGATAACACGTCTCGCTGACGCCAAATGTCCTGCATGCCAGCGCGATACTTACACCGCGTTGCGCCACTACTTTCTCGGCCAGCTCTCGGCGCTGAGATGGCCGCGTCATTTTTTTCCGAGAGCCTCCTTCAGCAGATCGGCTTGCATGCTCAAGTCGGCATACATCCGCTTCAATCGACGGTTCTCGTCCTCAAGAGCCTTCATCTGGCTCATCATCGAGGCGTCCATGCCCCCATACTTTGCCCGCCACTTGTAAAAACTGGCACTGCTGATGCCATGCTCCCGGCAAAGCTCAGGTACGGGGACACCGCCTTCCGCCTGGCGCAACACAGCCATGATTTGGGCTTCGGTAAATCGGCTCTTCTTCATCAAAATCTCCTCGAGCATCTTGCCGAGAAAATTCTACTTTTGAAGCCCCTTATTCGCGGGGAGGACTACCCCCACGCTTCCAGTGAATCGAGCGACTCCGGCGAATAATCTAATCGGCTACCAAGCTCATTGGGTAAGCTATCGATTAAATTTTGTATGGCGTCATCCATATGTATGAGCCAGACTTCGAACAGATCGTCTTTTTCCAAATTCTTCATTTTGTCATCCTCTACGGATGCCAGAAAAAGGAGCTTCATTCATCGAACTTGCCGCCCACAACCGCAGTGCTACGTGACAATTTCTATGCCGATCAGCCTGCCATCTTCTCCGCAATCAAGGACAACGTCAGTCTCCCCGAACAGCTGAAGTAAATCCGCTCGATCGAGCTCGGCAGACAAATCTCTCAGCCTCATAGAACTGCGGACCACGCCGGGAATCTCTTTACCGGGGTGATTAGGTAGATAAACGTAGAAAACGTCCTGTTCATCGCCATCCAGGTGAACATAATTGTCTCTCATTTATTTCCTCACCTTCTAGTCGATGTAAAACGAGCCTTCATAAAGGAACATCAGTAAAGGCGAAAAAATGTCCGAGAATTCGTCCGGCTTCATTCTCATCGCATCGATGATCGCTGTTCCGCGAGCTTCTGCGGCATTCTCGATATAATTGATGACATCCGTCAGGGCGATTGGGAGTTGGTCACTTACGGCCGCTCCATGAAGATGTCGAGCGAGACTTTTAGCGTCATCATCCGACACAAGCTGGCCATCATTCGTATCGTATGCACCTCCCCATTCACCGGGACCATTCCAGCCGACCGGAGCTATCGTGCCAGCCGGCGACCATCCAAAGGTCTCGGCGAGCGTTAGCATCACGGTCCAATGACGTGTGGACAGGTTAATTGTTTTTCCTGATTGCTTTCTCAGATGAATAGCCATGTAGTGAAAACCTTTTAATCCACCTTTTCGCTAGACAAAATCCGGGCGTGGTACGTTTGGCATGTTGTCGTAGGCTTTGAGGATGGTCTCCAGCGGAGTGAGGGTCTGGTCACCGTCCCAATAGACAATTTTCAGCCAGGTCGCCGCCCGTAAGAATTGGCCGCCGCCCAACCAGATTTCTTCGAGGTTGGCCTGCAGCATCCGACAACCCGCCTCAAAGAGTTCATGTTTATCGAACTGGCCACGAGCGCTATGTAGGCAAAGGGCATAGCCGAACTCACGCGGTTTCAGAACCTTCTTGAGTGATAGAGGCTTTTCTCCAATCAAGTGCTCGTACATATCGACGGCGGCTTCAAAGCCGCCATCATGCTCGCCGCTCTGGTAGGCGAAGGCCATGTAGTCGTCCAAGCCTGATTTGATAATTTCGTTTCGCGGCCATGGTCGGCCCTCAAATCGCCAAGCTGCTTCCTCGCGGATGCGTGCGCACGCCCAATGACCTTCATCGTTCCAGCCGTCCTCAAGGAATGTTCCCATCGCACGCGCAGAATGGAGAAGTGCTCGATGAAAATCGTGGTTACTTCCCATTTTTTCATCTTTCTCGATGGCACGGTCCAGCCAAAGATTTGAACGATGCACGATAGGAGCGATTTCTTTATCGAGGCCGACGAGCCAATAATTTATGATGTCACCGATATGATACTGCGCGGCGTTGCCCATAGGCTTTTTTTCATCATATACGGCGTCCAACAGAAAACGGGTTCCAGCGCCGTCCTCCTTGAGTTTGTTATGCCTGCTACGAATGGGATCATATTTCATACTGTACCTTAGCATGGATTGCCGCCGCAGAATCGTACCTGCGTGGAGTTCCGGGCGCTTCCTGAGCCTGCCGTATTTGTTACGAAATTGCCTTCATCAAGGTTTTGGATCACGCGGTTTTTCAATGCAGCTGGGAGATCTTCCACAGCGTTTCTTGCCTGAACGAGCGCATTTCGCAGGGCGTCTGAATCCGGCTCAAAGGTGGGTGACGAGGGAACAGCCTGTGCGCTACTGCGGAACTTGTTATCCCATAGGAATATTTCCCCTGTGTTGATATCGACCGAAACGATGTCAGCTCCATGCGTTCCGACAGCGTCACCGTATCGCAATACCTGCTGCCCTGGTAATTTCGCGACTTGGTTAGCAAGCTCCAATTCGCCAACGTCGTCCCCGCGATCGGCTCAGGTACAGCCGAGGTGATCCTGATGATTGCGCCGCCGCGAAATTTCAGGCAGCGCCGGTACGTGCTGAGAGCAATTATAGCTCCTACCGTTGCGCCTTGGCCTGTCCGATGGAGCCACATTGCAAATACGCGACAGCGAAGTCGAGTCCGACGCAAATCCGCAATCTTCTCGCCCACTATGGGTCGAACGGGAACAACGTCGGCGCCGCGCATCGCCGAAACCCGGCGCAAGTCGAGCCGCAATTATTCGTCACCGCTGAGGAAGTGCCCGATGGCGGCAAGCGGCCGAATTCCATCGCAGACGATTTTGGTGATGGCGAGCATTGGCACCGCCAGGATCGCTCCAGGCACACCCCACATCCAAAACCAGAAGATCAGCGCTATAATTACAAGCACAGGATTGAGGGTGAATCGGCGGGCGAGCAGCACAGGCGTGATTATCTCGCCCTCGGCGACATGGATCACAAAATAAAGCGCCGCCGGCAGAAGGGCCAGCCACAACCTATCGATCACCAGTAGGCCCGCGAGCAGAAAAATTCCCACTCCGAGAAGCGGCCCCATGATCGGGACATAATTCAGCAGAAACGCCGCGACACCCCATAGAACCGGATCGCCTAACCCTGTCAGCCACATGGCAATGCCCGTAGCTAAACCAACCGCTCCATTCATGACCGTAATAGTGACCAGATAGGCAGAGATATTTTTCTCGACATCCTGGGACAGCTCGACAACCTGCCGCTTCTCCTTGAAATTGGGCAGTATTTCGACCATCCGTTTTAAGAACGTGCTTCCGGATACGAGCAAAAAGAACAATATGACGATGGTTTCGAAGAAACTGGCTGCAAAGTGGGTCGTTCCAGCGAAAAGCGTTGCGGCGATCGTCGAGCCGGCCCCCCCGCTTGTTGCCGATCCTTGCTGCATGAAGCTATCGACCTGATGCAGGAATGTTTGAAGTGCTTTCACCGGTTCATTGAGAAACTTGAGACGCTCCTGCAATCTGGGAATCCCTTCGGGCAGCTTCGCAGCCCACTCTGTCGCTGGGCCAGAGATTGCACCGCCGATACCGACGATGGCGCCGAAAACAAACAAGATTAGCAATAGGGCTGCAAGGGTTCGCGGAAAATGGAGTTTCTCCAGCAATCGCATGGCCGGCTGAAACAGAAGCTTAAGAACGAGCGCCAACACAATCGGCAGCACGATCTCAGCCGCGACGTAGGCAAGGCATAATGTCGCGAGCGCCACCAATATCGAAAGTAGCACGACCACCGGGTTGGTGGGCAAATCCAGCGATTTGACTTGAACGCCGGGAGCGATTTTGGGCTCTGGCATTTTATCGACATTCAGTTCGGTTTTGTCGTCGGCCACCTTCATTTCCTTTGGCCCTGCCAAACTGCTCTGGCGAAGTGAGATAGAAGAGCCCGTTTGTGACGGACCCTTCGTGGTGCGTTTAAGACTTGGTGTTTTTGTGACTTTGCTCACCTGCCTTGACGTGCTGCTCGTGGGTGCCGCCCTGAGTGCTCGATGTTTTCGAGCCACTGCTACCCTTGGACGACGAAGCGCTCTTGCCGGTGCCGGACTTGACGCCCGGCTTTCTTTCGCTGGTTCCGCTTGACGATGGCATGTTTTACTCCTCCATTGACGAGACCGGGTTGGTCTCGATGAGAGAACCAGAATGCCGGTAAAGTGTTCCCGCCCGGTCTGACAGTTCCCAAAACAAGCTCGTGCGATTCCGATATCCGACGTGCGCCACCGCATTGGCGCTGTGGAGCAACACGAAAGGCGGCGTACTCATCCATTCAAGCCGGCGAGGCTAAAACACCGCGAGAATTGTCACGGAAGCCTTGGTAGGGCGTCAGCCCCTTTTTCCACACAGAGACGACGTGTGATCCGGAAAGCCGGAGCGATCTTGCCCTTGACGATCTGGCTCGAACAGTGCCGGGACTATTGTCCCTGCATCAAGGGTCAAGTCCTTTTCGACAAGGCGCCGAGGTCGGCACCATCGCGCCGACTACCGGTTGGCCCGCTGGATATTTCAGGCGGTTGCAGAGGAACTAATACCAGCTGCAGAGGTTCTGTCTTCACGGCCGAGTGAACACCCTCCGAGAAAGAGGACATCTCAATGATACATATGGCTCTCGCCGCGGCGTTGGTAGGAGCGTCGGCGCTCACTTCTGTCGCACGACGGACCCCGCGTCCTCTACCGATGCCGGAACTCCGGCGGTCGCGACGCTTGACACAAAGAACTCGGCTGCGTCGCAGGCGCCAACAGTTTCACCGAGACTGAGGCCAAAAACGGCGTCGAGAAGACCGGCATCGACGACACGCTCGCCCCGTATGGGTGGGTCAACAGGAAGGCGACCGCTACCGCCGCCCGGCGGCCTGATCGCAATGCACGCCTGGCTGTGGCCGTGAACATGACCGGGCATCTGGACCACGACAGAAATCTTTCGAACCCAAGGAGCTAACCATGGCCAAGGAAATCAAAACACTCGACGTTCTCTTTCACGACACTTTGAAGGACGTATATTTCGCCGAAAACAAGATCGTTGCGACGCTGCCGAAGATGCACGACGCGGCTAAGAACAGGCAGCTCAAGGACGCCTTCGTGAAGCACCTCGCCGAGACCAAGGTGCACGTCACCCGTCTCGAGGATGTCTTCAAGATCATCGGTAAGAAGCCGGAGCAGAAGACCTGTGACGCCCTCATGGGCATCGTCAAGGAAGGCGCCGAGATCATGGAAGAGTACGAGGGGATGCCGGCACTCGACGCCGGCCTTCTTGCCGCGGCCCAGGCGGTCGAGCACTACGAGATGTCGCGCTATGGCACCCTGCGGACATGGGCGCTCGAGTTGGGGATGAAGGACGCCGCCAAGCTCCTTCAGACGACGCTCGATGAGGAACAGGCGACCGATCTCGCGCTAACCTCCATTGCGACGAAGGTCGTCAATCAGAATGCCGAGAAAGCCGCCTGACACCGTTGACGTAGCCCGTCACAGCGCAGCCGCGCACGGTCATCGCTGCCATCTCAGCGATGACCAGCCAAGGCAGTCCAGGCCGCCAATGAAGGAGAATTATTCAATGACCGAATTTCAGGATATCAGGATCGTCGAGTTGAACGACAGTGCATCGGGGTCCGTAGAGGGACCGCTCACTTCAATGGTCCTGCAGCTTTCGGCAGATACCCCCACGGCTTGGTCCGATTCCTTTAACGAGACATGGAAAGGCCGCGCATCCGTCATGAGGCGGGCGGCTACTGCTTGCGGGAACAGGATAATGTCGGCATGCATGCCCTACGAGCTGCAGAGTCAGATCACGGAGTTGAACAAGGTTGTCGCCGAGACCAATGCTTCCTATCGAGAAATAGTCGAACAAGCGGCAGCTAGGCAGGAGGCCGAGCTCAAGCATTTGAAGGCCACGCTAAAATATGACTAGGATCACGAGGCGCACCAATTGAGGACACTCTCTGGTTTGGTGTCGTTACCTCATTGTCATTCGGGCTATTTCATATTGAAGTGACTTCCTCGCTCATCGCTGAAGACGGCCTCATGGGAAGCGTCGCCGTCCGATGGCACAGAGCCAGCAGTGTTTCGAAAAGACTCCGTGCGTTGAAGCAGGTGTTCGACAGCCACGGCGGGCTGACTCGCGTTTTTCGAAAATGGCCCGGATCGTGGTGGTATTTGTCATCCGTCATTGGACTGTCTCCTGCTCGAATTATGTCACAGGAAGAGCGCCCTGGCAGGCCAGTAGTTTCACCGCGTGCACGGGCGTATAAACTGGAGGCGGTCGGGCGAAGACGCGAATTGGAAGTCGGTTAAGTCGACGGGCGATCGTTATCCACCTGATGCGACATGGACAAGCTAAGGCATTCTCCTTTCCAGGATTTCTGTATCATTCACAGGTCATGGGAGTAGGCGTCATGGTTGCAGCAAGTTTGGTTCCGGATGCGTTTTACTGGGCGAAGTCGTCGAAGTACTTCGACGGACGAACAACGATCGATCCCGACCGTTTGCATGGATAGCCCCTTTATTCCCAAAAATGCGACGCCCAACATGGATCGACAAAACTTCACCAGGGAGGTTCTGACTGGGAACGGCAACATTGCCAAAACCTCCCTGGTGTCCTTTCAACAAGGATCAGTAAAATTTAAGCCGGGTAGCGCCGAGGGGAAGACGGACCTAAGTCGGACTGGCGACTCCATAACCCGCTTCTCATATTAGGTTTTGAGGTAATACGAGGGTTCGTGGAGGGCAACGATCAGGAGGACGATATGAAGTTCGGTTCCGACAATGCCAGCCACGAAGAGTGCTGCTTGCAGGGCCATAGTTCGGCCTCGACCATCGCGACGATCAAAGCGGCCCTTTCCGCCGCTCAGGATATAAACAGCAGTGCCATCGAGATCAGGATGCTCGGCCCTGTGGTCCGCTCGAAGGCTACATAACGAACGCCGCGGACCGTGATAAAGCCATCTCCCTTGCGGCGATGATCGTCGGTCAGGAGAACGTGCAGGACCGGATGCTGAGCCGTTACCCCATGCAGTAGCCGACAGGATTTAGACGGGCTAGGACTAAGGTGCGATAGCGCGGTCTGAAGTCCTCAAACAGTTCCTCTGTTTTACGGTTTGGCCCCCCGCGGAACCAACCGCATCAAAGGAGGCAACAGATGAATATCAAAGGGGAATTGCCGTTGTTGGCATGACGTTGGCCTGTGCGCAGTCGTCGACGGTAACAGGAGCCGCAGGTGGTGCTGCAATGGGCGCAGTCGAATCCCTTTCTTCGGGGCCCGCTGACAGACCACGTAACCGTCGTCTTCGAGGACGTCGACCGTGACGAAGCGAATGAGCGGTTCAATCCTCCATTACCAGGACTGCTTTCTGCATGGAGCCGCCTCTCCCTACTTCTGTAAGCGACATGATTCACCGACAGCGAAAGTCAACGACGGATAGATGAGAAAGTGCTAAATTAAGCAGTGGATACCCACGAAGTTTTGATTGACGGCCGCTCCGGACGGATCTTCGGACTTCAGTCGGACGTGACAGGCACGGTCGTTTTCGATAATCTTGCGCTGCCCCAGAAGGGAAAATATGCCTACGATCCTTATCCTTGAAGACGAACCGTTCATCGCGTTCGATATCGAGACGGTTCTGGAGGGATGTGGCCAGCGCAGCTTCGTAACGCTTTCGACCGGTTCGGGCGCCATTTCCTGGCTGAAGGAAAACTCGCCGTCCGCCGCAATCGTCGACCCTCGCCTCTCGGATGGCGTCTGCACTGCCGTCGCGCGGCATCTCGTCGGCTGCGACATTCCATTCATTCTCTATTCGGGCGAGACCGAATCCGCTTCCGAGCTGGAGCCCGCGTTCGCAGAAGGTCATCTTCTGATGAAGCCGGCCTCGCCTGAGCAGCTTGTGGAAGCCGTCGAGACGGTCTTGTACGGGTCCGACCGTCGGCGTAAGTCCGGGACATGACGACCCGCCACCTCTGGACGCTGGAACGGGAAGGCCGGTCGACCCGCTAGTTCCGGGCGCATTCTATTGGGCCAGACCATTCAAGCAGAGTGACGATCGCATCACCGTCGTCCAGGTATCGACGGTCTCGGCGCGGAACCGGACTATTGGACTCTGGCGGTGCTGGAGAGCGATCAGCGCCAGATGATCGGGGTTACGAAACTGTGGCGCGCATCCAATCTTGCAGCCGAGTACGGAATGGCGGTGGGTTTTGTTGCCTGCGCTATCCATCGCGACGCTTGGCGCGTGCCCAATCCGCAGGTCGCGGATCATCTCGCGGGTGCGCGATCCGGCGAACATACTCGGCGATAATAGGATCGTCGGTCAAATACCTCTGAAACTGCATCTCGTCCATTCGGCCGGCGCGGTAGGCCTTTACGATCTCTTCTTGTTGGGCGGTTAAGGTTGCCTGACCCTCACGCTCTGGCGGGACGACGCTTAGCCGGTTAGGCATAGCGCCCGCAGTGCCTTCTTTTTTCTCATTATCGTCCATCGTACTATCCTCCAAGGCGTGATCGCTCGCAGCATCATCAAGCTAGTGTTCTTGATGGAGCGCCCTTGTCGCGATGGAGCACGAATGGATAACATGACCATCGGCCGTTAGTTCCAGCGTCGCTTGCACAAACTTCTCCTCGAAAAGACAATGAATGGCGAAATTTCGTGGACGCTGGTGATAATCCTCACTCGCGGAAAAACTTGAAAATCGAGTTTTACCGAAAGTCTGCTCGGCGAGCCGGCGCGAAATTGTCACCCCGGTCGGCCCCTTCGGCTTGGCCGCCTCAATAGGACTCGAACCGCAGACCGGTGAATTGGTTGGTTTTCAAACTGCTGCGGGAAGAGGATCGGTGCCTTCACTAAGGATCGCGAGATACCGTCTATAGCTGAAAACGCGACCACGCTTGCGGCCGGTCACCTCCTCAACTATGCCGAACCGCTCCAGATCGGTGAGTGCCGCATTGACGGTAGGGGCCGATAGGCCTGTCTTTTGAACAAGCTGATTTGCCGTCAGGAACGGATTTTGCTGAAAAAGATCATGGATGCGAAGCGCTGAACCGGCTCGGTCGCTTTCAGTTGTGATGCGCTCGCGGTCTTCCTTGAACACCTCGACGATCCGAGTGGCGGCGTCAAATGCCTGGTTTGCGGTGTCGGCGACGCCGGCAAGGAAGAAGTCGAGCCAACCTTCCCAACTGCCGTGTTCGCGGACCTCCTGGAGCAGTCGATAGTATTCCGTTCGATGGGTCTTCAGGTAAAGACTTAGATACAGTAGTGGCTTACGCAGAACTCCATTCATGCAAAGGTAGAGCGTGACTAGCAAGCGGCCGATACGACCGTTGCCATCCAGGAATGGATGGATCGTTTCGAACTGGACGTGCAGAAGGCCGGCCTTGATGAGTGCAGGCAGCCGCGACCGATCTTCATGCATGAAACCTTCGAGCGCATCCAAGCAGGTGTCCATCTCCGTGACAGGCGGCGGCACGAAGAGCGCATTGCCAGGTCGTGTCCCCCCGATCCAATTCTGCGAGCGCCTGAATTCGCCGGGACTCTTGGTACCGCCGCGCCCACTTTGCAGCAATCGCGCGTGCATTTCACGGATCAGGCGTAGGGATATTGGCAGAGATTCCAGTCGTTCCAAACCATACATCATGGCATCGACGTAGTTCGAAACTTCGCGGATATCCTCGATAGGTTGTCCCGCCTGCGCTTCCGTCTCAAAACGCAGAAGATCGGAGAGCGTTGATTGTGTGCCTTCGATCTGCGAGGAAAGTACAGCTTCTTTCCTGACATACATGTAAAGAAAGAGCTCCTGACGAGGGAGCAGCATCGTGATACCATCTAGCCGTCCGAGAGCTCGCTCCGCCAAGCTAAGACGCTCCAGAAGTGAAAGCACATCAATGGCAGGCATAGGCGGCAATGGCGGAGGTACGAATGCCCGCACGGTTTCGCCAGCAACTGCTGTTTCGACAAAGCGGCCGAACCGCTGATTTAGCTCGGAATCAGACATGGGCTGATTATGATTTTCAGCTACTATTTAAGCAAGTAGGCCTTCGCTTAAATAACGAAGCAGCTAAGGTAAGCGCTCTTAAATAAGCGTACGCCCCAGTCGAGCGCCTTGAAAGGATGCGACCCGAAGACCTCATCATGTGAGTTCATGCTGAGAGGCGACTTGCGACCGGCGCACTGGACGAATACCTTGAGAACAAGACCGTCGTGGCGCGGGACTGCTAGCTGTTGAGCGTCAGACAGCTTGAGGAGAAACAGAGCGATGGCAATTGAGAAAAAGACCCTCACCACCTTTCGAAACCGGCCCGCCGTGTCGTGGAACCAGAAGCCTTAGTTCACACATTTGGCGACAAACGACAGCGACGCGATACCAGTCGTCTAGTAGTTCAGCGACATCCACGGGACTTCCGTTTGGCGCCTGTACGATCGTCTTCGCATCCCCGTTGGCCGCAGATTTAATCGGCGCTATTCCCTTGGGAGTCGCACGAAGCCACTCCGGGCTCGGGGAACTTCGAGCGACGCTTGAGCGGTGGCCGCATTGTCCGCCGGAAGGTTTACGGAGTTTGCGGGAGGCTGGGTTTGGAGAAGATTCGGCGTCTCAGGGGTGAAGGCTACGCTCGGCGACCGACGCGCGGATGGCGAAGTTCACGTTCTGAGCAGTGATACTGATCTCGTCCGCAGTCCGCTTGGACAGAGTGGCGCTCGTGATGCCGAGAAGGAGAGTTCCCCGGCTGGATCGATGTCGAGCTCTTACGTAGCTCGTGTCGTTGCAGATCCCCGCTAGAGAGTTCACGTTGCCTGTGGTGATCTTCAGGGAATCTGCGGTCAGCGTGGCCAAAGGGTATCCCACCGCAACAATATCCTCGCCAAGCCTTGTTGCAGACTTTCGGAATGCTAGCGGTTTTAGTGCCTCGCCGGCCGTGATCTTCACGACCGCCAAATCATTGGTCTCAGTTTGTTCCAGGAGAGACGCTCCTTCTGGCCCGGCGGGCCACTGTTCCAGGGTGTGGTGCTGCTCGTCGCGGTGAGCCTTGGCGCGTTCGCATTGAGCCGAAACGGAGCCAGCCGTGGTTAACTCTTCCAGAACTTTATCCAGCCACTCGTTGAGGGCCTCCAGCGATGAAAGGCGCGGCATGGGTTGCCAAAGGCGATGACGAGCGTCCTGGACGTTCTTCTCGACCTGCCCCTTTTCCCAGCCGGACGCCGGATTGCAGAACTCCGGTTCGAACAGATAGACCCTTCGTCTCCACCGCAAACAGCATTGTTACAATAGCGCCGACGACCAACGGCCGTCGGGATGCTGACGGCATAGAGCAAGAAAAAGCGTCCACGACCTTTCGAGCCGATCAAGGTCATGTTTCTGCTCGGCCAAAAGCTCCGGCGCGATGTAAAGCTCGAGCGACAGCTCGTGGCGCCACCACGGGAATAAATGGCACCTTACGACGAAGCGAATCCGTAGCCGGGACCGACACCCGGTTCTACCGATAACGGCGACAAGTCTGATGATCTGAGGCCAAGTTGCCCGCAGGCAGAAGCTCTCTCCGCAGCGTTCAGTGTTCCTATGAATGCAAGCGGACGGATGACCGCCTCTCGAGCCAAGGCCTCTAGCCAAGCTATCTCGCCGTCTAGCGTCCTGTCGGGTGTCTGCGCCATTGAGACCTCCCAACCGACAAATCGGCTTGGCCACTATCAATCGCTGCTAAGCTCAGAATGCTCGTTGACCGTGACAACTGGAAGACACTGCGTCGTGAAGTATTTCCTCCTGGCGACAAGACGGCAGTTGGCCCGAAGCGGAAAGGGCAACAAGTATCTGCCATCACGCAGAAGAAACAAAGCGCCATCGCGGTTCGACCCCGCTGAATGGATCGAGTTCATAAAGGCGCCAGCGCGCAATGGAGAGCGAAAAAGCCGCTTTCGGGCTCTTCGCTTCGCCTCTCATCTAGCTGCGAAGCAGTCCAAGCCGGATCAAGCTCTCGGCGCAGGAAAGGATTGCCTCCTCCGTTGATCGTGGAGCCCAGCCTAACAGCCGCTCGGCTTTTTTACCCGTCGCACTCATATCGTATCCGAGCAGCGGCACGATCCCCTTGAGCTGCTCGTTCGTCTCACCGGCGATGCGGACCTGTTCGTCGGTCAAAACTTGCGTCGAGACTTTCTCGGCGGCTTTCCCCAGGCGGTGCCGCAGCAGCTCTGCCACCTCGATCATCGGCATGCTTTCGCCAACGGTCGCGAGAAACCGCTCTCCTCTGGCGGCGGGATCGGTCATGGCGCGCAGATGCAGGTCCGCGACATCGCGCACGTCCACGCAGCAGGAGTTGACATTCAGGGATCCCATATGCCCATTCAGCATGTTGGCGATCAGCCGGATGGAATGGGAATAGTCCGCCCCCAAAACCGGCCCATAAACCGCGACCGGATTGACGGCTGCGAGCTCCAGCCCATTGCCTTCCCGCGCGACAAGATCCCAGGCGGCGCGCTCGGCGAGGGTTTTCGACTTTTGATAGGGCGCAACATTGCCGGCGAGGTTGCTCCAGTCGGTCTCGTCGAATGGTCGCCGATGGTCGGGTGCATGGCCGACGCCGATCGCGCCGAAGGCCGAGGTCAGCACGACGCGCCTGACCCCGGCATCCCGCGAAGCCTGCAACACCCTGAGGTTTCCGTTGACGGCGGGCTCGATCCAGTCTTCCTCGCGGGTCTGGTCGCCGGACGGCGTTGGCGAAGCGCCATGCATCACGTAGGCGCATCCGGCGACGGCTTCCGGCCATCCCGGATCAGCATTGAGATCGGCGGGGACAAACGACAGACGGTCCCCTGCATCCACGCCGCCGGTCCTCAGATGCTCGCGCACCTCCGCTTCCCGCTGTGGCGAACGGATTGTCGTGCGCACGCGGAAGCCGTTATTCAGCAGAGCCAGGATGCAATGTTGCGCAATGAAGCCGGTGCCGCCGGTCACGAGTACAAGTTCATCAGTCATATCGTTCCTCTCAGACATCGAGTCCCGCCGCATTCGATTGCGGAACGCGTGATGGCCAGAAGCTAAAACGAAGCTTCCGTACTGTGAATGCTTGAAAGTGCAACTTACTTGCGCGAGAGTACGAGAATGCGCGTGGATCCCTTTTCCGAAATCCTGAAGCTTACGAATGCAGAGGCCGTGGTTACAGGTGGCTTCACCGCTGGCGGCCCATGGGCGATCCGCTTTCCGGGGCGCGATAAGATCAAGTTCTTTGCAGTGGTCAAGGGTAGCTGCTGGGTCAAGCTCGAGGGCGAAGCGGAGCCCAGGCACTTTGAAACCGGCGACGTGGGACTCCTGGCGGAACGTCGGAGCTTCGTTCTCGCCAGCGACCTGAGCGTTGCGCCGCTTGATGCCATGGACCTGTTTTCCGGCAGCGGCAGGACGATGGCGACGCTCGGCGATGGGGGAGATTTCGCGCATATCGGCGGCCATGTTCTGCTCGATCCGATCCGCGGCAGGATGTTGGCCGACATACTGCCGCCTTGGATTCACACGCGGGCGTCATCGCCCCATGCGACAATATTCCGGTGGCTTCTCGATCGGCTGATCGAAGAGAGGGACGTCGGGCAGCCGGGTGCCCAACTTGCGTCGGCACAGTTGACCCAACTGCTGTTCATCGAGATCCTTCGCTCCCATCTCAACACGTCGAACCGCCTGCCCGCCGGTCGGTTGCGCGCGCTGGCCGATCCGCGAATTGCGCCTGCGCTGCGCCTGATGCATGGCAACCCGGCTCGCGCCTGGCATCTGGAGGAGCTTGCGAAAGCATGCGCGATGTCACGGACATCTTTCGCATTCCACTTCAGAAAGGCAGCAGGTGTCGCACCGCTTGCTTATCTTACAGAGTGGCGGATGCGCCTGGCAGAACGCGCCCTGCGAGCGGAAAAGACGCCCGTAGCGGTCGTTGCGCGCTCCCTTGGCTATACGTCCGAGAGAGCCTTCAGCAACGCATTCAAACGCGTGAGCGGCAGCTCTCCGATGGCCTACAGAAGTTCTCTGCACGTTGCGGACGGGGATGCGTCAGGAGAGGCGTTGCCCGGCAAGACTACGAACGCCGTCTAACGAGGTGGATTAGCAGGGCACAAGTCCGCTAATTGGCGCATTCCGGCCGACCAAGAAGATTCCAGTGATCTTGGAAGGCAAAAGCGGTATCAATACAACGAATTGGATTCCACTCGATCAGGCCGATCGACAAGCAAGAATCGGGGCAAAGCAGGCTGTCATGGCCGCTGATACCAACCATCTTGGAGCCTCCGTGGCCAAACCCAATACATCACTGACCGCAGTCGAGCGACGCGCCGAAGAGCTCGACACCATCGCCGCCGTCTTGCCGATGGAGCGCCGCGACGAGCTCGCCGAGCTTTTGACGGACAGTGATGTCGAGACGCTGCGCCATCTCGTCAACCAGGGATGGGCGACAACACGCTGCGGGCACTGACCTCTGATCTTACCTATCTCGAAGCCTGGGGGCTTGCGGCCACCGGACGGTCCCTGCCCTGGCCGGCGCCCGAAGCCCTGCTCCTGAAGTTTGTCGCCCATCACCTGTGGGATCCAGACAAGCGTGCGGCCGATCCCGATCACGGCATGCCGGCCGATGTGGAAGACAACCTCCGGCGCCAAGGCTTCCTGAAATCTACCGGTCCGCATGCGCCGGCGACCGTGCGCCGCCGGCTGGCGAACTGGTCGACCCTGACGAAATGGCGCGGCCTCGATGGTGCTTTCGCCTCCCCTGCCCTCAAATCAGCCATCCGCCTTGCGGTTCGCGCAGTCCCCCGGACGCGGGGTCGCAAGAGCGCCAAGGCGGTCACCGGTGACGTGCTGGCAAAGCTGCTGGCGAACTGCGCCACCGACAGTCTCCGCGATCTGCGGGACCGGCCGATCCTCATGGTCGCGTTTGCGTCCGGCGGCCGAAGGCGCAGCGAGATCGCTGGGCTTCGTGTGGAGCAGCTGGCCGTCGAGTCGCCGATCGAGGTGCCGGACGGCCCTCCCCCCTCTCTCTCGCCATTCATCTTGGGCGGACGAAAACCACGAGTGGCGAGCAGGATGATATCGTCTATCTGACAGGGCGGCCTGCTCTCAACGCCTGGGTCACGGCCGCAAAGATCGACAAAGGCAGCGTCTTCAGGGGGATTGGGCGCTGGGGGACGGTTTCGCGGCGGGCGATTGATCCGCAGTCGGTCAATGCCATCCTCAAGCAGCGGGCGGAAATGGCTGGGCTGGAACGTGGGGAGTTTTCGGCGCACGGCCTGAGGTCAGGATATCTAACCGAGGCTGCCAATCGCGGCATTCCCCTACCCGAAGCGATGGAGCAGTCGCGTCATCGCTCGGTCCAGCAGGCGTCGAGCTACTACAACAATGCCCAAAGGCGGAGTGGGCGGGCGGCACGGCTTCTATGATCGAAATCTCTTTGTACCGCCGCATCAAAAGCGCTCAGCCCTAGCCGCCGGTATTCATCGCATCTGCGTAATAGCGCATTGGAAGGTCGCGACGGGAGCGATTGCCTAAGTTCACCGACAAGCAGCTTTACGGCCGTTGATCAAATAACGTCACATCGCCCGCCGACGATTATCACGCAATCTCGCCGATAAAGGCCGCCATCTCGGATATCGTGTCGGTGGTGGCGGGCGCTTCCGGAAGAATGACTGGCCATACGTGAGGCAGATCGGCGCGCACCGACATCGCAACCGTCCCGCCTTCACGCGCAAGACGGGCGGCAAATTCCACCGTATCGTCGCGCAGGACCTCGCTGCCTGAGACAGTCACCCATAATGGCGGGAATCCGACTAACGATTGCATGTGAAGCGGTGACGCATATCCCTGCATCGGGTCTTGTCCAGCAAGATAGTGATCAGCACAGGCGATGGCGGCCTCGCGAAGGGTGAAGATGTCGTGCTGGTTTAGGCTGGCGTGTGTCGCCTTCACTCGCACCCAGCGCTCTTTCGCGATCGGGTCAGGACGCTCTCCGACGACAAGAGAGGCAAGGGGGTCGTCGAGATTTGCTTCTTTTGCATAGACGGCGAACATGGTCATTCCTTTCAGGATGGGTTGGAAAGCTTAGCGCTGCGCGGGCGCGCCAAGCGGGCTTGGCCGGTATGAAAGTCGGTTGTGCGTTCGCACCGGCCAAGCGAAGGAAGAATGTGCGACGTTCGAGTGTCTCGGGCGTGTTGGTCTTGACCTTGCGCCCCGAGGTCGAGACCTGGCTCGCACGATGGCCGTTAATGAAGCAGGAGCGTCCTAAGGTATTTTTCCGGGCACTACGTGGCGTCGGAAGCACCTGAGAGAATGATCGTTGACGATCCCGACCGCCTGCATCCACGCGTAGGTGATGGTCGGTCCGACAAACTTGAAGCCGCGCCGCTTCAATTCCTGAGAGATTTTCTCGGACAGCGGTGTACTCGCAACCCAGCTCTCACCGTCACTAAAGATAGGCGCGCCTTCCGTGAAGGACCAGCAGAATGCCGAGAAGTCCTCGCCGCGATCCTGCATGTCGCAATAGATTTTCGCGCCCCTGATCGTGGCCTCGATTTTGGCCCGTGCGCGCACGATGCCAGTGTCTGCCATCAAGCGCGCTCAATATCCCTCTCGTCAAAAGCAGCGACCTTAACCGGATCGAAATCAGCGAAGGCGGCTCGAAAGGCATCACGCTTGCGCAGGATAATGATCCAGGCGAGCCCTGCCTGGAACCCCTCCAGCATGAGCATTTCCCACAGCATCCGTGGGTCTCGCTGTGGTACTCCCCATTCGGCATCATGATAATTCCGCATCAGCGGGTCGTCTTGGGCCCAGTTGCAGCGCTCGCAGGATGAAGTTTCAGGGATGGTTAGAGCTTTTTTTCAAGCGCCACCGACCGATGCCAACTGTTCGTATTGGCAACCCGCGACGGCTTTATCCATCGGCAAGAGTAGACTATCTCCCGGCGTCCGCTCCCGCGCGAACGCCAGGAAGCACCCTCAGACGGTGCGGATAGTCCCGCCATCGATGATAAACTCGGCGCCGTGGATCGCAGCAGCACGGTCGGAGGCAAGGTAGGCGATAAGGTCGGCCACCTCCTCAGGCTCGGCTCCGCGCCCGATCGAGATCCCGCCCAAGGCATCGAGCACGGACTGCCGCGCGTCCTCGATCGTGCCGCCATTGGCGTTGCGAAGCATTTCGAGAAAGTCTCCAGTGGCGTCGGTCATAATCCAGCCGGGCGAGACGGAATTGACCCGCACGCCCTTGGGACCAAGCTCTTTCGAGATCGACTTGCTGTAGGTTCTCAGCGCGGCTTTCGCGGCGGCGTAGCCTGTCGTGGACTCGGGCAGCGGCAGGACGGACTGAATTGAGGTGATGTGCACCACAGTGCCCTTGCCCCGCTCAAGCATCTGCGGGATCAACAAGCGATCGAGCCGGACGGTCGCCAGCAGGTTAAGGTTCAGTTCGGCGAGCCAGTGGTCGTCCGTCAGCGCGGCGAAGCCACCCGCCGGCGAAGCCGAGCCTCCGATAACATGGGCAAGGATGTCGATGCCGCCGAGCCGCTCGAGCGCCGCCTTGGCGAACGCTTCACCACCTTCTGCCGTGGTCAGGTCTGCCTGGACATATTCAATGCCCTCGATGGGATCCTTGATCGTGCGGGCGGCCGTGACAACACGGGCTCCGCCGGCTAGGAAGCGCTCGACCGTGGCGCGGCCCAGACCCTTGGTGCCACCGCTAATGAGGACGCGCTTGCCAGCGAACTCGTTGGGATCTGCCTGGATGCTCATACCGTGGTCTCCAGAGTCTTGATGGCGTCGTTCACCAGCGTGAAGCGATAGGTGAAGCGGAGCGGACTCCCTGGAAAATCACCATGCGCAGGACCTTCGACGATGACATCACCGCCTTCTTCCCGAACAGTATCGGGCACGAAGATGGCCTTCACCGGGATCACTTCCTCTTCGAACAGTTGCCGGATTGCCGGTTGCCCCTCGAAATGCTTGCCGTTGTCGATAAAGACGGCGTCGCGCAGGAAGGGCTTCATCATGCCGTCGATATCGAGACGGGCGTTTGCCTCGACATAGTCAGCGATTGGTTTGGGTAGGTCCATTGACATGTTCATCTCCTCGATGGTGACAAGACTTAAATAGCCATAGACTTCTCGCCTGATAATCGACACAAATCGGCATAGCGTGTTACGGAGATCGGGATAATGACTCGCCATTCGCTGATCGAACTTGAAGCGGTTCTCGCCATCGTCCGGTGCGGCTCGTTTCGAGCAGCGGCCCTCGATCTTGGCATGTCGACCACGGCCATCAGCAATGCGGTAGCCAAGCTCGAACGGGAGCTTGCCGTGCGATTATTCAATCGCACAACACGCAGCGTCTCCCTCACCTATGCGGGGCGGATTTTCGTCGCGCAGATCAAATCAGCGCTCGAGGATATTCAAAAAGCGATGAACACGGCGCGCGCCCAGCAGGAGACGCCGTCCGGTACCTTGCGCATCAATGCCTTCGCGACCGCGGCGCGCGAGATCATGGCGCCGCTGGTTCTAAGCTATTTGCAGCGCTATCCGCAGGTTCACATCGACATCGTCACCGAGGGGCGGCTTGTTGATGTCGTGGCGGCCGGCTTCGATCTGGGCGTGCGCAGCGCGGATCTCGTGCCCAGCGACGCCATCGCCATACCGCTGGGTAAGATGCGACGCATGGCGGTTGCCGCATCTCCCGCCTTTTTCGAAAACAGGGCTATCCCCCAGGTGCCGCAGGAGCTACTCACCTACCCCTGCGTTCGCGTGCGGCTACCGAATGGCGCATTGTTCCGATGGCGGTTCGAGAAGGGCGGCGAAGAATTGCAGCTAGACGTCGAGGGTCCGATAACCCTCGACGAGGCCTCCCTGGCCCGAACCGCGGTAACGAACGGCGTGGGGATCGGCTATTTCATGGAAACCGATGTCCGCGAAGATATCGCAGCGGGAAGGCTCGTGCGCATTCTCGAAGACTGGACGCCTCCGCTCGTGCCGCTGTGCCTCTATTATTCCAATCGGCGCAATTCCTCCGCCGCCTTCCAGGCCTTTATCGCGCTTGCTCGCGACTACGCGGCCGGACGGCTCGCGCAGCATTGAGCCTGCTGCTGCGCGTACCATCACAGTATTCCCAAATGAGACCGCCGATTTTGCCTCCGGTGGAGGGCATTTCGCGTTTCTATCAAGACCGTTGAAAACATGACCATTCAATGCGACCAACGCATGTAAGGAAAACGACCGTTTACCTGACATCCTTAAACGCTTCCCAAAAAGCGTTATCTTGGCTTGATATTGATGTCCGGTACCCGCGTGCGGTAATCAACTGTCCGGAAATCTCTGTGTAGGGAAATCTGATGACGAAGCTCTTGATGGGAATCGAACCGCAAACTCAATATTTCAATTCCGTGAGATAACAGGCACTTGCGGAACCGTGGCTGTGGATGAGAACATTTGCGAAATAGAGTTCCGTCAGCTTTCCGCAGGAATGCCCCCGGCCGCGATGATGGCCTCGGGCGTATCGACGTCGATCTGCGCCGCGTCGCCAATCTCGACCTCAATCACCGACAGCCCGGAGGTTTCGATCAGGTCGCGGGCGCCGATGTCGCCCGTCAGTCGCAAAACGGCATCGTTCAGGGACCGCGGCAGGATGACGGGATTTCCGCGCTTGCCCTGCGAGATGGCACGGACGATCGATACATCCTTGCTATTTTGAAAGACCGTAATCAACCGGTTGAGATCGCTGGTGGTCACACCCGGCATGTCCGCGAGCATGACGAGGACACCGTCAGCACCATTCGCCTCGGCAGCGGCAAAGCCCATCACCAGCGAGCTTGCCATCCCGGACGCGTAATCCGGATTTGCGACGACGTTCAATTGCAGATCTGAGAGTGCCTTTCGGATGTCGTCCTGGCGATGGCCGACGACCACAGTCACGGATTCGGCATGGCTATTGCTCGCCGTCAACGCCGAACGGCGGACGAGCGGCATCCCGTCAAACTCGGCCAGCAGTTTGTGGCCGCCGTTCGAGCCCATGCGCGTCGCCATACCCGCAGCCAGGAGCACGATCGTCACTATTGGCTTCACCGACTTCTCCTCCACGGGCTCACATGGCATCGGCCGCGTCTGGATCTTCGAAGCAAGCCCCCCGACACCCATTCCAATAATATCATCTTCAGCGGGACTTTCACCCAGAATGCGCTCCAATATCCAGTCGAAGCCGCTCTCTCAGGGCTGTTGGCACAGCCCGGAGCGCCAAAAACATGACAGGTCCGATCTGGCCGAGAACCATGAGATTGCAGGGATCGACAGGCATGCCCACCCGTAAGACATGGCCGCCCGTCTCACGAATGGCCTGCGGGATCAAGTCAGCATCATCGATTACGGCGGACGTACCAAAGACGATGTCAGTTGCGGCGCTTCATCCCTAGTCGCCACAACCTGTCGCAATGACGCCGCGAGAGCCCCGGCATTGTGTGTCGCGCGCCGTTCCCGCGATCGTGGTCGAGTAGCTATGCCATTCGGCTTCGCCCTCACAGATCCGGGCGGGCGGATTTCCCGCACCCGGCTCTTCCCGAGAGTAACCCGCATCATCTCCTGGCCTGCGCCCAAGTTCGAGTAAT
>NZ_ML133670.1:0-33172 GCF_003985135.1 Rhizobium fabae | reverse complement strand
GCGGTGAGTTCGTCACGGACAGCGTCAACGTTCACCGAGCTAGGGCGCTCGCGCGGGACTGGAAGAAGAAGTTCGATCACGTAGGGCATGGCGCGCGAACTCTGAGCGGCCCGGATTGTTCCGGACCGGTCACCCAATCGCGACGCGCCAAGCGTTGATCGCGCGGGGCTTTTAACTGAACCGTGGACATCCTTCGAAGGGTGCAGGCAGGCACGCCTCTCCCCTACAAGGAACACACTAAGCCGCCCGACGTTCCTAGAGACCTGAGCATGCCGAATTCCGCCATCGGAAGATCCGGATCGTTGTGTGAACCACTGTCAACGACATCGCGACGCTAAAATTCGTGGGTCCACTGCGGCAGTAGGCAAATACGAGAAATTTACATGAGCACGATGGACCAGCATGACCTCTTTGGTGCAGTCGAACCGTCCCTGCCGGACGGATTTCGCTATTGGCCGGATGTGGTCCCCGACGATCTGCAGCAGGCCATTCTGGAAGAGATGCTACAGCTGCCGTTCAAGGCTTTCGATTTCCACGGATTCGAAGGTAAACGCAGGACGGTCTCCTACGGCTGGAAATACGACTTCGATACAGAGCGTGTCCGAAAGAGCGAAGATATTCCGCTATTTCTTTTGCCGCTTCGCAAAATCGTATCTGCATTTGCTGGCATCGACTCCGATCGGTTGGAACAGGCATTGGTAACCGAATATGGTCCCGGGGCTCCGATCGGCTGGCACAGGGATAAATTCGTCTTCGGTCGAGTCGTTGGAGTCTCGCTGCTATCTGCATGCACTTTCCGACTAAGACGGCGCCAGGGCAGCAAGTGGCAGCGTAGCTCGATCACGCTCGAACCGCGATCGGCCTATGTGATGGCGGGCGAAGCCAGAACCCGGTGTGAGCATTCCATCCCGCCTGTCGCTCAGCTGCGTTATTCGATAACTTTCCGTGAACTGAGCCCGGTAACCTGAGGGGGCGTCGCTCATCGTCGCCCAACCTCGTGAATTTGCTAAAGGACCACATCGAGGGGGCAAGGAACTGTTTGCTTGGAGTGCGAACCGGGTGAGCTTCCTCACGAGCGTGGTGTTTGCCACCGAGCCGATCCAGGGTTACGGCGATAATTCTTGAGTCAATGGCCGTCCAGAAACCCGCACGATTTTAGCACTTTGATTCGATATCAACCGTGTGTTGGTCGCGCGTTCGAACTCAAAGCCGAAAAAGAGCGAGGTGCCGATGACGGCACCCCGCTTCCAACTCACAGAGCAACTGATCCGGGGTTACGCCGCTCTTTCTTCTGCGGCATTCGGTCTCCACTTGATAAGCCGCCCTTCCAGAACATCGAGAATTCGGTCGATGATGAGCACGAAAATGGCCAGAATGATGATGCCGGCAAATACACCGACCGCGTCGAAGTTGCCTTCCGCCTGCGCGATCAGGTAACCGAGCCCTGCAGAGGATCCAAGATATTCGCCAATGATGGCGCCGACCACCGCGAAGCCAACAGACGTGCGAAGGGAGGACAAAATCCAGCTGGCCGCAGCCGGGAAATAGACGTGCCGTAATAGCTCGGAACGTTTGGCCCCGAGGATTTTTGCGTTTGCGAGGATCACCGGATTAACCTCGCGCACACCCTGCATCGCATTGAAGAAAGTGATGAAGAAGACCAGCGTTACGGCAAGCGCCACCTTGGACCAAAGACCGAGTCCAAGCCAAAGAACGAAGATCGGTGCGAGAACGACGCGGGGAATGGCGTTGAGCCCCTTGATGAACGGGTCAAGGATCCGCGCCGCGCTGCGGCTGAGACCGAGCCATACGCCTGCCGCGACGCCCAATCCGGTACCGATGATATAACCCAGCACAGTCTCCGTCAGTGTGATTGACACATGACGATAGAAGCCGGGGTCGACAATCCAGCTGACGATTTGGTTGAAGATATCCAGTGGGGCTGGAAAGAAGAAGACATCAATGAAGCCGGCGGTCACGCCGAGCTGCCAGCCCCCGAGGATAAAAACCAGCATACCGAGCTGGACAATGCGTTCAGTCACGACGTTCATAGCTTTTCTCCACTTCGCCGCGCAGGGAAGCCCAGATATTGCGATAGAGATCCATAAAGCGGGGATCGAGTTTGATCTCTGCCACATCCCGTGGCCGCTCGAGATCGACCGGGAAACTTTCGATGACCCGCGAACGAGGGCCGGCGGCCAAAATGGCGACGCGGTCTCCAAGCGCGATGGCCTCTTCGAGGTCGTGCGTGATCATGACCACGGCGCGACGTTCTTCCTGCCAAAGGCGCAGCAATTCATTCTGCATGAGATGGCGCGTGTGGATGTCGAGCGCCGAGAAGGGCTCGTCCATCAGGATCACCTTCGGACCGGCAATGAGGGCCTGCGCCATCTGGACACGTTTGCGCTGGCCGCCGGAGAGTTGGTGCGGATAGCGGTGTTCGAAGCCCTTCAGCCCGACCTTGGCAAGCCAGCTCATCGAACGCTCGCGGCGCTCAGTGGCTCCAACACCCCTGAACATCAGGCCGAGCTCGACATTTTCGATGGATGTCTTCCACGGAAGCAGCGCGTCCTGCTGGAAGAGATAGCCAATGTCGTTCTGCACGCCCTTTACCGGCGTGCTGTCGATCGTCACCGTACCGCTCGCGGGTTTCAGAAGACCTGCGATCGCGTTCAAAATGGTGCTCTTGCCGCAACCGGTCGGGCCGACGATGGCGAGAAACTCGCCATCGGCAACCGTGAGGTTGACGTCCTGCACCGCGACATAGGAACCAAACGACATTGTCACGGCGTCGATCGATACCATCGGCTTTGCGTTTTGCTGTCCCATCGGGATAGGCATGGGGTTTACGACAGCCAAAGACATGGCCTCCTCCTAGGATCAGTTGGTAGTCTTATCCGTTACCTTGTCCACGAAAGCGTTCGTGTAGGTTTTGGAAAGATCGATTGATGCGGCAGCAACCTTTTCGTTGAA
This sequence comes from Rhizobium fabae, assembly GCF_003985135.1. Lineage (NCBI taxonomy): Bacteria > Pseudomonadati > Pseudomonadota > Alphaproteobacteria > Hyphomicrobiales > Rhizobiaceae > Rhizobium > Rhizobium fabae. Next base: position 30,199 of record NZ_ML133670.1, on the reverse strand, counting down.
GCTCTTGAGAACGGCCAACGGCGTCTGCGTGTCCGTCTCGCTGAATTTGCCGTCCACCGAGAAAATCGGCTTGGCATTCTGGACGGCCTTCACATAGGTGTCCCGGTCGCCAGAGATGAATTCTTTCGGCAATTTTTCGACAATCTCTTCGGCGCTATGTGTGTTCATCCATGCCAGTGCCTTCACGGTCGCGTTCGTGACCTTCTGGATGGTTTCCGGGTTCTCATCGATATAGGCCTGTGTCGCATAGAGGACGGCGGTCGGATAAATTCCGCCATAGATCTCCTTGGCTCCCTCGTCGCTGCGGGCGTCGATCAAAATCTTGCCGACACCCTTGGCTTCGATAAAGGTCGCCGCGGGATCGTAGTTGACCAGAAGATCAACCTTCCCTTGCTCGAGCGCCGCAACAGCAGCTGAACCGGAGCCGACCCCGATCAAAGAGACGTCATCAGCCGATAGGCTATGGCGCTGCAGATAGTAGCGAACGAAGAAGTCTGAAGACGAGCCCGGCGCTGTGATGCCGATCTTCGCGCCCTTGATTGTTTCAGGTTTGGCAGGATCGAACGCAGCGTTTTTTCCACCGGCAAGCACGAGCCCGGAATTGCGGGCCAGTTGCACAAAGCCCACGACCGCCTTGTTCTGCGACTGCATCTGGATCGTATGGTCGTAGAAGCCGACAGCGATATCCGTGGAGCCGGCAACAAGCGCCTGCAGCGTCTTGGAGCCGCCAGATGCGAAGTTTTCGACGGTCACCTCAAGACCTTCCTTCTCGTAGAGACCGAGGCCGGCTGCGACCGGGAAGGGCAGGTTGTTGAGGTTGTAGGACCCGACGCTGATGCGGACCGGTTCCGCAAAAGCCGAACCGGCAAAAGCGACCGTTGCCGCAAGAGCGAGTATAAGTTTACGCATGTGTATTCCTCCCTGATGCGTGGCGCCCTCCCGGCAACCACTTCCGATTATGCAGCGCAAACCACTTGCGCGATAGGTTTTGCAAAGACCCGACCCTCGAAGAGGCGTCGGGCGGTCCGCAGGATTCCGGCAACTGTCTTGCCGTTGCGGGTATCCAGTTTTACTTCCAAACGACCGCTTGGATGTTCGAGAACGAGGACGACCGGCGGCTTGCGATTGCCGATCAGTTGCGCAGCGACGGTTCCGTCGCTGATGCAGGCCGTGGCAATCCCAACCGCGCCGGTTGTTGCGAGAGAGGGGTGGCACTGGTGCGGCATGAAATAGCGCACGCCGAGATCTCCGCCCTTGATGGGCGTGGAGATCAACACCGGTTTGGGCGTGACCTGGTTGCTGACATCGCCCATGCCCATACGCCGGCCGGCCTCAAGCCGTAGCGTTTCGAGTCGGTGCAGCATTGCCCCGTTGGCGTTGAGCTCGGCTGCAGGTTCGTTGCCCGTCACATCGAGGGCGGCGGCTTCGAGCAGCATCATCGGCATCGCGCAATCGATGCAGGTCACATCGATGCCATCGATCCTGTCGCGCGGGTTGCCGGTCGGGAAAAGCCTGCCTGTGCGTGCCCCGGCTGCATCCATGAAGGTCAGCGCGATCGGTGCCGCATTGCCCGGCACGCCGTCGATCGAGGCATCTCCCATGTAGGCAACGCGGCCATCGGGGGTCGGAACCTCCGCTTCGATGAGTTTGCCGGTATTGACGTTGTGAATGCGCACGCGGGTTGCGCCCGTCGCCGCTCTGACCAGGCCGGCCTCGATCGCGAACGGCCCGACGGCCGCCAGCATATTTCCACAATTTGGTGAGGTGTCCACGAACTGCTGATCGATGCGGACCTGGGCGAACAGATAATCCACATCCGCATCGGACACGGTTGCCGGGCCGACGATCGCAACCTTGCTGGTGACGGGGTTGCCGCCGCCGATACCGTCAATCTGCAGAGGATGACCAGACCCCATGACCGAAAGCAGGATCTGATCGCGTTGACGCGAATCCGATGGAAGATCGGATGCGAGAAAGAACGGTCCTTTGGAGGTGCCGCCTCGCATCAGAACGCAGGGAATGGAAATCAGGTCGTTCATGGTTGTGCCCGCATACTGATGTGATTTTGATATCAATCAACTTCTTTGTTGCAGTAAGCGGCAAAATGATTGATATGTGAAATGCGAATATCAGAGGGAATGATGCGTCATGAGCATCAATTGCGAGATACTGGATCTGCGGGCGTTTCTGTCGGTCGTCGAACTGGAAAACTTCCACCGCTCTGCCGAAGCACTTAATCTGTCCCAGCCGGCACTCAGTCGTCGAATTCAGAAGCTCGAGTTGGCAATCGGGGCGCCTTTGCTCGAGCGCACCACGCGTCATGTCTCGACAACCGCCCTTGGCGCGGAACTGATCCCTTTGGTGCGACGAATGCTTGAGGAGTTCGACACGTCGCTATTTGCGGTGCGCGATGTCGGATCTCAGCGCAGCGGCCTCGTGACAATCGCATGTCTGCCGACGGCTGCTTTCTATTTTTTGCCGACCGTCATCAAGCAATTCAGCGCCGAGTATCCGAATATTCGTTTTCGCATTCTCGATCTGCCGGCCACCGACGGACTGCAGGCAGTCGCCCGTGGGGAAGTCGAGTTCGGCATCAATATCATGGGCTTTTCAGATCCCGACCTCATCTTCGAGAGGCTCATCGAAGATCCATTCGTGCTGGCGGCACGCAAGGATCATCCGCTGGCGGCCAAGAGCGAACTCGAATGGGACGATCTGGCGCCCTATCAACTGATCACAGTTCACCGGTCCAGCGGCAACCGTACGCTTCTTGACGCCGCGCTGGCGAAGTCGAACCTGAAACTGCGTTGGTCCTATGAAGTCACGCATCTTTCGACATCACTTGGTCTGGTGGAAGCCGGGCTTGGAATTTCGGTTCTGCCGAAACTCGCTACACCTCAGGAAGAGCACCCGTTCCTCGTCACAAGACCAATTCGCAATCCTGAAATCTCGCGAACGATCGGCATCGTGCGCCGTCGCGGTGGGACGCTTTCGCCGGCAGCCGAGCGCTTCATGACCATGTTGATTGGGACATGGGCCGAAGGAAACTGAATGGCCAACGTGATGATGTCGGCGAGACGGTGAATTTGCTGGAGCCACAATTCGGCGTGCCGGTCGCCGTCGTGGAGTGTTGCGGCGAGGCGGTATATCCTGCCGCAAGGCTGGCGAGGAGGCGCACCCTTAAGAAATCCACATCCGCCCCATCGCGCCCATGGGGCAGAAGCAAATGGTCGCGATGGCACAGGCGTTCATCGCCCGCGCGCCCGAGACGATCTCTCGTGTTCGAGCCGACCTGGGTGACATTTCCGTCTTACACATCCTTTCTCGGTGCTGATGGTTGGAGCTGCTTCCGCGCACGCGGCAACAGCTCGATGAATGCCAACATGCCAACTGGCCCTGCGGCATATGACTGCCTCAGTACATTACATATTCCGAAGATGTGCTCGGAATAGTGCCTTGAAGTCTCGGAAGCCATTGAAACCGAACGCATGTGCAAGGCGCAAAACCGTCTGCGGTGCGACCCCACAGGAGACGGAAATCGACTTGATGGTGCCGAAGGCCATTTCCTCGGGACGCTCGAACGCGAACTGTGCGACCTTTTTAAGTTGATCCGGCAGGACCACTGTCCGGGATACTACCAGACCTTTGAGGTCCTTGATCGTCGTCGGCCGCGCCGATCGCTCTATGTCAATCATGTCCATAGCTCCGGATTGATCGCGGCCGAGTTCGTTGACATCACTTCACGGGCACGGGGGCCTTCTTCTGGACCGACTCGATGCAAGCGAGCGCGATCGCCAGCGCCTGGCGGGCGTCGTGCCCCGTCGCGCCTGCAGAGTGCTTGCCTTCGCGAACCGACTTCGCGAACGAGGCGAGTTGGGCGGTATAGCCGTGGATGAAGTGGTCGGTGTCGCGACGCCATGTGTCGTTGGACACGCCGTCCTTATCGAACATAGTCATGCTGGAGCGGCGGACGTCTCCCATGGTGATCATGCCGCCTGAGCCGAACACCTCGCCGCGGATGTCATAGCCATATATGGCGCAGAAGTTGGCTTCCGCCACAGCCACGGAGCCGTTGTCGAACCGGATGGTGACGACGGCGGTATCGAGAAATCCTTTGTCCTTGGCGTCAGGGCGGACCAACGCGTCGCCAACGGCGTAGACCTCGGTGGCCTTCGCACCGGGGTTCAGCCACAGCAGCGTGTCGAAGTCGTGGATCAGGGTCTCGTAGAAGATGGTCCAGAGGGGAATGCGGTCCGGATCGGCACCGAACGGGCCGGGATCACGGGTGAGCGAGCGGATGAGCTGGGGGGTGCCGACCTTCCCGGCGTCGATTGCTGCGCGGCCTTCGGCGAAGGCCTGATCCCAGCGTCGATTGAAGCCGACCTGGAGAGGGACGCCAGCCGACTTGGCGGCGGCGACGGCGCGCTCGGCGTCTGCGAGGGTGAGGGCCATCGGCTTCTCGCAAAACACGGCCTTTCCGGCCTCCGCCGCCTGAACGACGACATTGGTGTGGAAGCGGGCGGGCGTGGCGATGATCACGGCGTCGAGGCCTGGATGGGCGAGCAGCTCGGCGACGTCAGTATAGGAGGCGTCGACGTCAAGCTTGGCGGCTAGGTTTGCGGCGGCACCGGGAGCCGGGTCGGCAATGGCGACGAGTTCGGCATCGACCAGACGACGGGCGACGGTCTCGCCATGGAAGGAGCCGATGCGGCCGGCTCCGATGAGGCCGATGTTGACGGGTTTCTTGGGCATTGTCTTGTTCCTGTTTTGGGAGACTTGAACTTCAGAGAGTGAAGGCTTTGCGGAAGGCTTCGAGGGCGACGTCGGAGTCTCCGGATGCCCAGGCCTCCATGCCGATCGGACCGGAATAGCCCATGGCGGCGAGCGCCTTGGCGATGCCATTCCAGTTGACCTCGCCTGTGCCCGGTTCAAATCGGCCGGGAACGTCGGCGACCTGAATTTCGCCGATCCAAGGTAGAGATTTGCGGCACAGCTCGATCAGGTTCCCTTCGCCGATCTGCGCGTGATAAAGGTCCAGATTGAGCCTCAGGCGCGGATGATCAATGCTGGAGACCAGCGCCAGCGTGTCCTCGGCGCGGCCGAACGGGACGCCTGGATGGTCGACAGGGAGGTTCAGGTTCTCAAGCGTAAATGTCACGCCTTCCTCTTCGGCGAGGTCGACGATGCGGGACAAGGTGTCGCGGGCCTTGAGCCACATGGCTCCTGTCACGATCTCCATCGGCTGAACCGGCAGGCCGCGGTCGCCAAGTCCGGTGCCGTGAAGGTTCAGGCGTTGAACGCCGAGGCGCTTGCCGACCTGTGCGGTCTCGCGGGCCGTCTTGAGCAGCTCGGCGGCACCATCGTCATCGGTGAGCCGGCCCCTCAGATAGCCATTCATGATCGTGAACGTCGCTCCGGTCGCTTCGAGCTTGCCGATGTCGTGCTCTGGCCAGTTCCAGAGACCCACACCGAAACCGAGTTCTTTGAGTCGGGAGGCGCGCCATTCGATCGGCTTGTCGCGCCAGATCATTTCGGCGCAGGCTGCGAGCGGGAACGAAGAAGTCATGTCATTACCTGGTCCGGTCGTCGCCGGACTCCTCTTGGCTTGTTTCTGGATCGAGCCGATCATCGATCGGAGTGAGGTGTGGCTCCGGACTCCGGGGCCACGGAGGGGGCTAGATGGTGCCCCCGAGTTCCTGCGAAACGGACTGCAGCTCCTTGCCGCCGGCCATCAGGTTCTGAAGCTCGTCGATGCTGATCTCGCCCTTCGTAAAGGTGCCGAGCGTCTTGCCGCGGTTGAGAACCGTGAAGCGGTTTCCGACTGCGTAGGCGTGGCGCACGTTATGGGTGATGAAGATCACGCCGAGGCCCTTCTCGCGGACCTGGTGGACGTATTTTAGCACCATCGAGGTCTGGGCCACGCCGAGGGCCGACGTCGGCTCGTCGAGGATCAGCACCTTGGCACCGAAGTAGACCGCTCGTGCGATGGCGACGCACTGGCGTTCACCACCGGACAGCGTACCGACGGCCTGCTGCGGATCGCGAACATCGATGCCGATACGGTGCATTTGGTCGCGCGTGACGTTGTCGGCGAGGTCCATGTCCATGGTCTTGAACGGGCCGAAGCCTTTCAGGGGCTCCCGGCCCATGAAGAAGTTCCGGGTGACCGACATCAGCGGGATCATGGCGAGGTCCTGGTAGACTGTGGCGATGCCCGAATCGAGGGCGTCGCGCGGGCCTGAGAACAGCCTCGGCTGGCCATCGACGAGGAATTCGCCTGAGCTGGGTTTGTGCACGCCAGCGAGGGTATTAATCAGCGTGCTCTTGCCCGCGCCATTGTCCCCTAGCAGGCACAGAACTTCGTTGGAATGCACCTTCATCGACACGCCGTTGAGGGCGATCACGGAACCGAAGTGTTTGACGAGGTCCTTGACCTCGATGAGGGGCGTCTGGGAATTGCTCATCACCGTTCTCCCGTAACGCGCTTGCGGATGACGTTGTTGAAGATAACCGCGATCAGCAGCATGCCGCCGAGGAAGACGAGATACCAATCCTGGTCGATAGAGGTGTAGGTCAGGCCGATCAGGACCATGCCGAACACGATGGAGCCGAAGAAGGCACCGATCGCCGAACCGTAGCCGCCCGTGAGCAGGCAGCCGCCGATCACCGCGGCGATGATCGCCTCGAACTCTTTCTGGAACCCGCGACGCGCATCCGTAGAGCCGGCATCGAGGACGGTCAGGATGGCAACGAGGGTGGCGCAAAGCGCGGTGATCACAAAGAGCGTCGTCTTGACCCGACGGACCGGAACACCTGACTTCTGGGCCGCCCATGCATCGCCGCCAGCGGCGAATATCCAGTTGCCGAACCGGGTCCGAAGGAGGAGCCAGGTCGCACCGAGCGCGATGGCGATGAACCACAGGATTTCGACGGGAACGCCGGGCACCTGCGGATTGCCGTTGGGAAGCTTGGCGATCACGCCGAGCTCGGCCATCCAACGGAACAATCCCGGAAACGCATCACCCGAGAAGATGGGGGCAAGGGGACTGTTGGCGGCGGCTTCCTTCATTCCACGGAGTTGGGTGGAACCGCCGCTGGCCCATTTGAGACCCACGAGTGTCAGGCCTCGTAGAATGAAGAGGAATGCAAGCGTCACGATGAACGATGGCAGACCCGTCCGGATCGTGATCTGGGCGTTGGTGACGCCGATGCAGACCGCGAAAGCCATGGCGATGAGGATGGCGACGCTGAGGGGAAGCTGGAGCACGACGAGAGCTGTGCCGAAGACGAGGCCGGCGAAGGCCACCATCGACCCGATGGAGAGGTCGAACTCCCCGCCAATCATGAGCAGGGCAGCTCCTATCGCGAGGATGCCGAGCTGCGCGGCGGGGGCCATGAAGTTCATGATGCCCGCGAGCGTGAACATCGCGGGGTTCGCAGTGAACACGAAGAATATTGCAACGAGCACAAGTCCGGCGACGGCCCCGAGTTCAGGGCGGCGCAGAAGCGAGGTGACGGTCGACACTTTCTTGAGCCGCTCATCGGCGCGCGAAGCCGCCGCGCCGTTTTGTTCATTGACGAGGGACATAGCCCGTTCCTTTGCGAATGGTCGTTCAAGTCGCGCCGAAGCCAGAGTGTGCGAGAGACTCCATGGCAATGCGCGTCAGGCAAGAGTGGCGGCCCCCGTGGAGGTTGGGGACCGCCGGGCTTCGCTTAGCGAATGCCCTTTGAGGACTTCTCGATGACGGAAGCAGCGGTGTCCTTCTCGACGAAGCTCGGACCCGACGGGACATTGCCTGCCGGGATGGTGCCGTAACGGGCGTTGAGCGCGAGGAAGGTCACGGGCAGGTAACCCTGCAGATAGGGCTGCTGGTCGACGGCGAACAGCGCCTTACCGTCGGCGACGGCCTGGAGGAAGTTGGCGGACAGGTCGTAGGAAGCCACCTTCACCTTGTCGGCAACGCCCATCTTCTCAACGACGGCTACGGCGCGCTCGCCGACGAGCGGAGCGGATAGGCCCAGGACGACGTCGATCGACGGATCGGATGTCAGGGCAGCCTGAATCTTGGCTTCGATTTCGGCCGGATCGGCAGTCGTCGGAAGCACGGTTACCTTGCCGCCTTCAAAGCCCTTCTCGGTCCCGGCGCAACGCTGGTCAAGCGCGGCATTGCCGACTTCCTGGTTGACGCAGAGGACATGCTTAAGGCCGAGCGACTTGAGCTTCGCGCCGACCTTGATGCCTGCCGGAGTTTCGTCCTGGCCCACATGGAGCCTGATGCCCAGCTTCTCCTGGGCGGCGATGCCCGAGTTCATCGAGATGACCGGGATGCCCGCGGCGACGGCCTTTTCGATCGCCGGGCCGAGAGCGTCCGGATCGGGATTGGAGATGACGATGCCAGCCGGATGCTGGTTGACGGCGGCTTCGATCAGCTGGCCCATCGCGACCATGTCAAAAGTTTCGGGCGCGCGGTAGTCCACCTTGATGTTGCTGTCCTTGGCAGCCTGCATCATGCCGTTCTTGACGATCGACCAAAACGGGTCCGATGCCTGCCCGTGCGTAACGGCGATGATGGAGATTTCCTGCGCCTTGACGGCGACGGCGGCCGAGGTGGCGACACCGAATGCGATTGCGCTCATGGCGAGCGTCTTCAGCAGAGCTTTCATTTCTTCCTCCTGGTATGCCGTCCCACTCCTCCGGGACGGCTAAAAACATTTTGCACCCGGGTGCAAAATCGCTTGCACCCGGGTGCAAGTGGATGCATATTATTGCCAGATGTTATAAAAGCAAGAGATTATTTCATCGGTAGGCGATGATGGAATATTTGTTCCATCCGAGGGGAGAGGCATGCGAAAGCGGGCTACGGCTAAGGAAGTGGGGGAGGCGGCGGGGGTGTCCAAATGGACGGTCATTCGCGCGTTCAAGCCCGGCGCGTCGATCACCGACGAAGCCAAACGCAAGATCATGGAGGCGGCGGAGAAACTGAACTATTCGCCCAATCTGCTCGCGCGCAGCCTTTCGACGAACGTCACCCATCAGGTCGCCGTGCTCGTCGACGACTTCGCCAACCCGCAGAAACTTCCGTTTCTGGAATCCCTGACCGAGCGCCTGCAGGCCGAGGGTCTCGTGGCGATGCTCATCAACATCAACAATCACTTCGACCATGTGCATGCGCTTCTCAATGCCGACCAGCGCCTGGTCGACGCCATCATTCTCCTCGGCACCGCATTTCGGGACGAGACCTTGAACGACCGTCGCTTGGGACCGGGCATGCCGCCCATGTTTGTCCTCGCACGCGATAGCCAGATCGAGGGTGTCCCGGCGGTCGTCTGCGACGCGGAAGTCGGCCTGAGGGATATCGTGGACCATCTTCATGAACGGGGCTATCGGCGGCCAGGCTTCATGACCGGGGCCTCGGCGCTGTCGACCGCATTGAAGCGGAGGCACCACTTCGCCGAGTTCTGGAGGCAGAAGGGTGTCGACCACATCGTGGACATCTCAGCCGAGCGCTACAGCCACCAAGACGGCGCAGAGTCGGCACGGAGATACCTTCAGAAGACTCACGCTGGCGAACGGGTCGATGTCCTGATGTGCGAAAATGACATTCTGGCGATCGGTGCGATGGAGACCGCGCGGAGCGAGTTTGGCCTCCGGGTCCCCGACGATATCGCTGTCGTCGGATTCGACAACTACGAACTCGGCGGCACGCCGGCCTTCGGCCTCACGACTTACGAGCAGCCGTGCCGCGAGATGGTTGACCTCGTCGTGGAAATGGTCACTGGCAAGCGCGAAGGAGAGACCATTTCCCTTCCGGGCAAGCTCGTCGTCCGGTCGTCCACGTGATCTGAAACCTGTCATTCGACCTGCGCCCTGCGGCGCAGGATCGCGAACCCGTGCGCAAAATCTGGAGACGCAGATGAACCAGTCCCTATCCTCCCTCCCGCCAGGCGTCCGTCTTGGAGTGAGTCCGTTGTCCTGGGCGAACGACGTTCTCGAGGACCTCGGCGCGAACATCCCGCTCGAAACCTGCCTGGATGATGCGGCTGCAATCGGCTACCAGGGCGTCGAACTCGGGCGCAAGTTTCCCCGCGACGCCGCCGTTCTTCGACCGCTTCTGGATTCGCGTGGCTTGGCCTTGGCGTCGGGATGGCATTCAGGCGAACTGGCCGAGAGGGACGTCGAGGCCGAGATGGCTGCGGTAGCTCCTCATGCAAGCCTTCTTCGCGACATGGGCAGCTCGGTCATGGTCTATGGCGAGGTGGCGATGATGACCCCTGGAGCGCCGCTCGACGCCCCGATGTCAAAAAGGCTTGTCATGCCCACCGACGAAATCGCTGCGTACGCGGTCCGGCTTACGGAATTCGCCAAGCGCCTCCAAGATGCCTATGGCCTCCGGCTCGCGTATCACCATCATCTCATGATGGTCACCGAGACCCTTGACGAAATTTCCACATTGTTCGACCGAGCTGGAGGTGATGTCGGCCTTCTTCTCGACACCGGACACGCGGTTGGCGGCGGCTTCGACTACAAGCACCTCATCGATCGCTTCGGCGACCGGATCGCCCACATCCATCTCAAGGATGTTCGTGGCAAGGTAATGGAGATGGTGAGGGCGGGTGATCTCAGCTTCAATGAGGGCGTGCGCCAGGGCATGTTCACGGTTCCCGGTGATGGCGACGTTGATTTCGCTCCCGTCGCCGATTTCGTGCGGAACGGCTGCTATCGCGGATGGTTGGTCGTTGAGGCTGAGCAGGACCCCGAATTGGCTCCGCCTAAGCCTGCCGTGACAGACGCATTTGATCGCGTCCGTCGGCTTTTCGCTTGAGGATCTCCGCTTTTGGCGGATTGTGTTGAAAAACGCGGCAACGGATCAGCGTCTCATTTTGCCTCAAATGATGTTGCGCGAGTACGGCTTGCACAGGCTACAGTTGGAATTGTATTCCTCACGCTTCGCGTGAAAATCACTTCGAACGCGGTCTAGTGGAGTCTTTCAACACAATCTGCGCCAAGCGGCCACGAGCTCCGTTCGACCGGTGACACTTGCTGACGAATTCGTCCGTTGCCCCAATCCTCTCCCGCACAGCGGAAACGATGATAGCCCTCATTGGCCCCGAGCCGTGGCGCGCGCCATCCCATGGCCGGGCGAGGCCTTCCTTGATCAAACAACGTCTAGCGAATTGCCCGCACGACACACGGTTCGAAGTTTGCGTCCATACTTATCTTCGTCGCGGAATCCGGTTGTCAGGGGCGTTGAGCAGCTTCAATAGGCGGGATTTCGCCGCTTCACCTTTTATCCGTTCAGCCTCGCAGCGGGGCGGGCTGAGTTCAGGCGTATCGATATCGGCCATACGAATTTTCTCGTCCAGAACCAGAAGGTGTCGCCATTGACGACGCAGTTCGTACGATAGCGCGCAGAACACGAACGACACCGACAGCGCGTCTTGTGCAGGCGCTTTGACGAAAGCGGTAGTGTTGTCGAGATGGCCGTTGCTATCAAGATGCACCCAGCTGGCGGCACCGATCACCACGGCGCAGGCGATGGTGATCGCAATGCCTTTGCCGCGACCGGGACGGCGACGACCTGCGATACCGGTTGGGACGCACCTACCGACTGGTCCGTTGCCATGAAGGAAGTCGGACCACCATCGCCGCATGGAACTGTTGAACTTCGAATTCCAAAGCTACGCACTGGCAGCTACTTTCCGAGCTTTCTGAAGCCGCGCCGCATGGCTGAGAAGGCACTAACCGCGGTAACGCCACCGGTTCAGACCCTCAAGTGTTCCGATCGTGTAGGGCGGGGTCACCGGTTCCAATCCGGTCAAGAGCCGTTGCGTTTGCGGTTTCACACGGAACCGGCCCGCTACGGAGGGCCTGGGCAAGACCTGCGTCAATCGCCCGAAGATGCCGCAGCGTGTTTGCCCACCACGATCCGGTTGAGTTCCGTTCGAAGTGAGGCTACGTTTGCTGCTCCGTTTAGGTTCGAGAACTCTTGCTGGGCGGCCAGCCACAGGGGCGACGCCCTGTCGTGCAAAAGACGTCCTTCAAGCGTAAGTTCGATGACCCGGTAGCGGCCATCGATCGGTGAGGGGTTCATGGAGACAAAGCCGTCTCTCTCTAGGAACCCGACCATCTTGCCCATGGCCGTGCGTTCGACATCGAGGCGCTCGGCCAGCGCGATGACGGTCGCGCTTTCAGCCTCAGCCAGAGCGGCGAGGATGAGGAACTGCGTGATGCGGAGCCCGACCGGCTCGAGGTGAGCGTCATAGAGGCGGGTGATCTGCCGGCTCGCCTTACGCATGGCGTTGCAATTGCACTGGTCGATTCCCAGAGGCTGATTGACCGACAACATTTCCATTCCTTTCAATTTTAGTTCCGGGGCGCCTTCACGCTTGCTGCAGAAGACGCCCGTCTCTCGCGAAGTTTTAGAACAATCCCGGCGGGGGCGTGATGTAGCCGGGGATCTCGTCCGCCAGCGTGCTCTTTAGCAGAGCCGTGCCCTTGTCGGCCATGACCTCGCTCTTTCCGGCGGCAAGTGCATCATAGGTCTGGATTGCCACGTCCGTCGGGCTGGTTTTCGGCACGTCGATACCGTTTGTCAGATCGGTGTCCAGGAAGCCAACGTGAAGACCGAGCACCTGGATGCTGCGGTCCGCAAGGTGGAACCGTAGCTGGTTCGTATAGCTCCAGGCCGCGGCCTTGGAAGCGGCGTACGGCGTCAGGTAGGGTCGTGGCAGCCATACGATATCAGAAAGGACATTGATAATGGCGGCATGGGGCGCCTTTGACAGGCCAGGCTCGAACGCTTGTGTGACCCGCGCCACGCCATAGTAATTGGTGTCGAACAGCGCCTTCGACTGCGCCTCGAATTCGGCCGCCAAGGGATTGTCGATCAGAGCGGCAATACCAGCGTTGTTGATCAGGATCGTTGTGTCTTCTGCAGCCTCGGCTGCGGCGGCGACCGACGTCGGATCGGTGACATCGATGCGGACTGGCACGACGCCGGGTTCGTCGAAGCCATTTGTGTTGCGCATGCCTGCGTAGACCTTCTTTGCTCCGCGCCGGGCGGCCTCCCGGGCGAAGGCCAGGCCCAGGCCACGATTTGCACCTGTAATGAAGACCGTTGCGTTGTTGATTTCCATGACACGTCACCTTCCTAGATAGGTGGCCGATCCGCTACTGCGGCGGAGGCCAACCGGGCTGTTGGATTCAAAGGAAAAGCTGCTCGGGCAACTGACCGGATAGCGTGCTTTTGAGGTGGCCGGCGAGCGACACGACGGCATCGACCGGGGCCATACGGACGCTTACGCGCGGTATGAAGCCATCCGGGTCGCGATCGATGATGACGGCCGCATTCAGGCGTTCGCCGCTGGTCAAGATCGCTTCATATTCCAGAAGCGTCCGCGAACCGACGATCTCCATAAAGGTCGGGGTTTGCTTGGCGTAGAAAGTGCCGACGGCATCAACGACACGCCGGATTTCGTCGCGACCGACCACCGGTCCGCGCAGCACGGAACTGATCAGCTCGGCGTCGTTCGCAAGGTCGTCGAGAAACGGATGACGTTCTTGATGAGTGTTGGGCATCGTCGTTGATCCTGGTCCTGGATTTCAGTGGAAGGCGTCGCGGTTCTTGGCGACGAATTCCGGGATCGAGAGGGCAGGGGTTCCCGTTATCCGCTCGACGACGTCGTTGGTGCCAGAGAAGATGCCCTCGCGATAATTCTGGGCGACCTCGACAAGGTGCTGCACCAGAAACGGCGGGAACGTGTAGAGCGTCTCCATCTTGTCCTTAAAGGCTTCGATCGAGGTCGGCGCGTATTCGATCTTGGCTCCTAGAACATCGCTCATCGCTGCGGCGATCTCGGTGTGGTTCATTTCCACGGGGCCGTGAAGGGTATAAATCTTGCTTCCATGACCTTCCGGCTTCGCCAGCAGGTGGGCGATCACGCGGCCCTGGTCATCGGAGCTGATCGGTGCATGTCGGCCGTTCTCGAACGGAAACTCGATCTTCTTAGACGCCCAGATCTCCCTTGCAAAATGCGGATAGACGAGCCAATCGGCGAAGAAGGTGGGACGCAGATGCGTGGTCGCGACGCCGGACCAGTCGAAAACGCGCTCCGAAATCCAATGATCCTGCGCCGCATGGCTGGTGGATTGTCGACGTGCCGAGATCTGCGACATGTTTACGATCGCGGAGACGCCCGCCTCCTTCGCCGCCTGCGCAAAATAGGCTGCGGCGCCGAGAATTCCCGGCGCGATGGGGTGCAGAAAGTATGCAGACCGAATGCCCTCCATGGCCGCACGGATGTCATCGATGTCAGTGAAGTCGCCGACCGCGACTTCGACGCCGCGCTCACGCAGCGCTTTGGCACGGTCGTCGTCCGAGCGAACATAGGCTCGAACCTTCCTGCTCATCTTGAGAAGCTCGTCGATCGCGGCGCCGCCGGTCCGTCCAGTTGCACCACTTACCAGGATGTCAGTCTCGCTCATTGCCATATCTCCTTCAATGAAAGCATATGCTCTTACTGCCAAACAAATAGGAGCATATACTCGTATTGTCAAGCCGAACTAATCTGCGAGAGGCTTTCGGCGCACTATGGCGGCTCGATCGAAATCCGTATCCGGTTGCTGCGGGAGGCCACTGAGGCGGTGGTCGATGCGGGCGGCGCCGGCCGCGTGGGCGTGCGGGTCTCTCCCAACGGCGAAACGCAGGGCGTCCGCGACAGCGATCCCTTCCCCTTGTTCACGGCGGTCTTGGAAATGCTGCCGAAGATCGGGATCGCCCATCTGGCGCTGATGGGACCGCCGAGACGGCACCTTCGGTGTCGGCGAGATGGATCCTTTGGCGCCGCAATTGCGGCATGCGTTCAAGGTCCGTTGATCCTGAACTCCGATTTCAACTTCGTGCGGTCGCAGGCAGCGATTGATGACGGTGTCGGCACGCGGTCGCCTTCGGTCGTCCGTTCATCGCCAACCCGGGCCTGCCGAAACGTTTCACGGAAAAGATCCCGCCCACTCCGGATGATCCCACAACGTGGTCCAGTCAGGGCATCCAAGGTTACGTCGATTACCCGTGGCCCAGTGAATTCTCCGGCAGGGAATAACGTTCCTGCTCGGGTTTCGCGAAGGCGATGCCTCGAGCTCATCGTTAGCGCGCCTGTCTATTACGAACCTTGCATCTTCAGCAGCCGGAGGTCCTGTCACCCTCTCCGAGGTCACGGGGCGAGCGATTGACGGGAACCTGAATCCTCACGGAATGCAAACGGTAGGGATGGCATTGTCGCCGTACGATTTTTTTATCCGGTCAACGTGCGAACTATGCAGTCTTACGGAAAGCATAGGCTTGGTGCTCTGTTGCGCCCCCAACCTTGAACTGACCAATCAACTCGCGCAGCGTGGCGCTCTCGTCGGCAAGCGATGCGGAAGCTGCGCTCGCTTCCTCGACCATTGCGGCATTCTGCTGGGTCGTTTGATCGAGGCTGTTAACTGCCGTGTTTATCTCGGCGAGGCCCACCGACTGCTCGCGCGACGATGCAGCAATCGCGTCGACGTGTTGATTCATCGCCACCACGAATTCACCGATCTGCTTCAAAACCCCGCCGGTTTTCGAGACCAGCTCGACGCCTGTGGCCACTTCACCGCTCGATGTGTGAATGAGCGCCTTGATTTCTTTTGCCGCCTTGGCTGAGCGCTGCGCGAGCTCGCGCACTTCTTGCGCCACGACCGCAAAACCCTTGCCAGCCTCGCCGGCGCGTGCAGCCTCAACACCTGCGTTCAACGCAAGAAGATTCGTCTGAAACGCAATTTCGTCAATGACACCGATGATATTCGATATCTCGTTGGCGGATTGCTCAATCCGGCTCATCGCGTCGACCGCCTGCGCGACAATTATGCCGGATGTCGTAGCGCTGGCGTTGGCCTCTGCCGCCACCTTGCGGGCCTCCTCGGCGCGTTTGGAAGATGAGGCGACGTTTGCGGTGATTTCATCCAGGGCGGCGGCCGTTTGTTCCAAAGCAGCCGCCTGCTGCTCGGTGCGCCTTGCGAGGTCATTCGCACTGTGGGCGATCTCATTCGATCCGGTGTCGATGCCGGCTGTCGAGCCCGCCACTTTGCTCAGCGTGCGGCAGAGTTGAGCGACGGCGCTATTGAAGTCACGTCGAAGCGGCTCGAAATCAGGATCGAACGGTTCGATGATCTGGATTGTCAGATCGCCTTCAGCGAGTTTCTTCAAACTTCCGGCCAGTCCATTCGTCGCCTGACCCATCGCAGCGGCTCGCGCACGGTCGATTTCCGCACGCCGCTGGCGCTCTCCTTCTGAAAGGACGCGGCTTGCCTCGATTTCCTTGTCGGCTTTGATTTTAGCCAATGCTGTCTGCCTGAATGTTTCGACCGCTCCAGCCATCGAACCGATTTCGTCCGTTCGGCTTGCGTAGGGGATGGCCGACGCCGTGTCGCCTCCCGCAAGCCTGGTCATCGAACTGGTAATTGCCTTGACCGGCTGGGAGATTTGCACAGCAACATAGGCAATGGCTCCGGCGACAATCCCCAAGACTAAGGCAATAAGCGTCCATGTGCTCCAAAGGATCGTGGCGTAGGTCAGTTTGCTGCTGTCAAATGAAGCATCCGAACCCTTCACGTTGATGTCGAGTAGCTCGCTCGCACGGCTTTCGGCTTCCTGGATAATCGGCTCCATGTCCTTGTAGAAAATGCTCTTGGCTGCGTCGTTGTCATTCTTTCGGGATTTCACGAGCATCGGCTCGGCCGCATTGGCGTATGCGGCGGCGGCATTTCCGATCTGGTCAAGCAGTTCTTTTTCGTGAGGGGACGATATCAGCGCCCGATAGGCTTCGACGGATTTCGCCACTTCCTCCCTTTGAGCGATAACTTGCTTTTCCGCCGCCGCTATTGCCTCATCGCTGATGGACATGATGTGATTGGCATATGCGAACTTCAGCTGCTGAAGTTGGAGTTGCATATTTCGCACGACGGAGACACTCGGCAGCCAGTTCTTGGCGATCGCAGCAGTGTTCTCATTTACCGCGCGCACGCTACTCAGGGAGAACAGAGCGAATGCGAGAAAAATTGACGCAAACATCAGATTGATGACAATCAGGGAGGTTCGGACAGTGAGCCTGCGCATTTCTTCTCACTCCTTCGGAACGATGACAGACCAGGTCAAATGGATCTGGCGCTTGCGAAGCAATTGATGAAATTTAGCCCTTTCTGTTTAATTAAACGTCAAGCTCGCAATTGGTGTGCCAGCACTTTTGCGCTCGTCGATAGGCGCTTCAAGGCAGGCGTAGAGCCACCAACCGAAGGCAATTCGGCCGGCAAAGGCGCAACATGGGCGAAGTCCTGCGGAAGTAAGGGCGTGGTGGCCATTTCCTGCAATACAAGGCAACACTTCGGTCCGGCCTCGATCTGGAAGCGGTGGGTGTCATCGAGCGTGACGAGACCGGACTCGTTCGGCGCGTGACGATGATGTTTGCGCCATTGGACGCTGCGCTGTCACTGTCGGCAGGACTGGGCGGAATCGTCGGGGAGGAGTTTGCTGACGATCTCTTTTACAATGCGTCGATGAACGAGATCGCATACGATCGCACGCAAAAGAGCCGGGGCTATAGCCAGGCCAGCCCCGGCCCTTGCACGCCATCAGTGGCGAAGGAACGCCAGCAGGTCGGCGTTCAAGCGGTCCTTGTCGACATGCAGCAGCCCATGGGAGCCGCCTTCGTAGACGATGAGCTTGGCATGTGGTAGGAGCCCGGCGGTCAGTTTCGCGGAAATCTCTAGCGGGACGATCTGATCGTCACTGCCATGGATCACCAGTGCGGGCACGGTGATTTTCTTAAGGTCATCACGGAAATCGGTTTCCGAGAAGGCGCCAAGCGCATGGTAGGCGGCAAGAAAGCCTGTTGCCTGCCCCTGCCGCCAGTAGCTCTCCCGCAGGCCCTCCGAGATGTGCGCCCCCGGCCGATTGAAGCTGTAATACGGCATGGTGACGTCGAGATTCCACTGCGACCGGTTTGCCTGCACGGCGGCGCGGAACGTATCGAACAGCTCCTTGGGAGCACCGTGAGGATTGGTCGCAGTCTTCAGCAGGAAGGGTGTCACCGAGGAAACGAAAGCGACCTTGGCGACGCGGCTCTGGCCATGGCGCGCGATATAGCGCACGACCTCGCCACCGCCCATCGAGTGACCGGCGAAGGTCGCCTCGCGCAGATCCAAAGCCTCGACCAGTTGCGCCAGATCATCGGCGAAGGTGTCGTAGTCGTAACCGCCGGACGGCTGGCTCGACCGGCCAAAACCCCGACGGTCATGGGCGATGACGCGATAGCCGTTCTGCAGCAGGAAGAACATCTGGTCTTCCCAGGCGTCGGACGACAGCGGATAGCCATGGCTGAACACCACGGCCGGCCCGGTGCCCCAGTCCTTGAAATAGAGGCTGGTACCGTCTTTCGTGACGAGGCGGTCGGCTGTGGCCTTGCCGGCGCGGGCAGGCGCGGGGGTCTTTGCATCGGCGACGGTTACGGCGGCGCCAGCCGCTGCAAGTCCGACGCCGGCGACGGCCACGCCTTTCAGCAGACTGCGCCGGGAAGCGCTGTCGGGTGTTGAGATCGCGGACATGAAGAAACTCCGTGAGGTTATGCCGCCTGGGCGGCGCGAGTGGCGAATGTGGCTGGGCGTGTCGGTGCGGTGTTCGCACCGCTTTCCTGCGGGTGATTAGAAGCCGAGCCTGCGCAGATCCTCGGCGACGAACATCTGGCCGCTGCGATTCTTGACGCTTGGGAGTTCTGAGACCTTTGCGCGCCAGGACTTCAGCGCAGAATGATCGTCAGGGATGGCAATGCCGGCGGCGTCCGCGAACATCAGCCCGGCAAACACTGTGATGTCGGCCATCGAGAATGCATTGCCGGCGACGAACGACCGGTCCTGCAACACCGTGTCGAAGTACCTCATGCCCGCGACTGCCTTATCACGCTGGCGATTGCCCCAGTCCTGACGGCCAGCCCATTCCGGGCTCTTGAACACCTGCAGCTCGGCGCCAAGGCCCGGCGTCGCGTGATGGAAGTAGTTGCCGACGGCATCGAGCAGCTCGGTCTCGGCCCGCTTCTGCATCATGTGGATGACGGCCTTTTCTTTCGGCGTCTTGCCGGTGAGCCGCGGATCGCCGTCGAGATTGTCGAGATATTCAGTGATGGCGGTAGCCTCACTGATGTAGGTGCCGTCTTCGAGCTGGAGGACCGGCAGCACGCCCGAGGGGTTCTTTTCGAGGAAGGCGGGTTGCTTATGTTCGGCGGCGATGAGGTCGACGGAGACGAACTCTACCTGCGGCTCGAGGCCCTTCTCGGCGAGCACGATGCGGATACGGGCTGGATTGGGAAAGCCGGGGCGATCGAAGATTTGCATGGGAGACTCCTTTTGTCTGTCTATCGATAGATAGATTGCGATCCACGCTTAGCTCTTCCCTTTTGCGGCGTCAACAACTATCTATCGAGTGATAGGTATGGAACGGCGATGGCTAGAACGAAGAACGACATGCGTGAGGCGGTCATGGTTGCTGCTAAGGCGACGGTGCAGGCCCACGGCTACAATGCCCTCAGCTTTCGTGAGCTCGCGAAAGAAGTCGGCATCAAAAGTGCCAGCGTGCACTACCACTTCCCCACCAAGGGCGACCTCGGCGCGGCATTGGCGCGTCGCTATACCGAGGAAGGGGCGGCCTATCTGGCGGAGCTGCTGGCCACTTCCAACGATGCGAGTTGGTGCATGGAAAGATACGCGGATATCTTTCGCGCCGCCCTGGCCAACGATAATCGCATGTGCCTGTGCGGCATTATGAGCGCGGAACTCGACGACCTTCCCCCGGAGGTCCGGGCCGAGGTCGATAAATTCGCCGCGATGAACGTCGGCTGGCTTATCAAGGTGCTCTCACGGGCAAAGCCTTCCGCGAGCGAGCAGGATTTGCAGGAACACGGGATGGCGATCTTTGCTGCCATCGAGGGGGCCCAATTAGTCGCGCGCGGCTGCCAGGACATCAGCATTTACGATCGTACGATCCGGGCCTATCGGACTACGGGCCTTATTCTGTGAAGCCCTCGTCCGGCGGGGCTTCGGCCAAGAAATATGTTCGTGCCCTTATGCCGAATTCGGCATAAGGGGACTTATCCCGAGCCCGATACTATGGCGAGCCCATTCCCTAAAGCCCGAGATTTCCGGTAGTCCAGGAATGAAAGCTCGGCAGAATTGTCGCGCAGTGAACATGCCAATTCGGCCGAAGCGGACATTTAGGTCGAGTCCGGTTCGGCCAAAAATGACATCTATTTTTTGGACAGTAATGCTTCGATCAGGGAGTAGGTCGCCTTCACGCGGGCTTCGTTTGGGTAGTTCTTGTTAGCGAGCACAACAACGCCGATGTCCTCGCTCGGCACCATAGCGATGTAACCGCCAAACCCGTTCGTCGAACCGGTCTTGTTCAGGATCACATTCTTCTGGGGAGGAAGCGATGGGCTGATTTTTTCGGCTGGCTGTGGCTTCATGATGAAATCATAGCCATTGCCAGACGTCATGGTCTGCAGGTCGGTGGGCCACGGGTACTGCTCCCAAATCATATCCTGGGTGAAAAAGGCAGTTTTGTACTGACCTTCATGGGTTCTCTCAACCGCCTTGCGCAATTCGTCGGGAGCCTTCCCGTGCCCCAACTCCACATCAAGAACTGTTAGCATGTCTCGGACACTCGACTTCACGCCATAGGCCTCCGAGTCCAAGACCCCAGGGCTCACCCGAATTGGCGCATTGGTCTTTCGGTCATAGCCGAAAGCGTACTGGCTCATGTCACTCTTAGGAACGTCTATCCACGTATGGCGGAGCCCGAACGCAGGGAAGAGCACGTCCTGCAAGGCCTGCTTGTAGTTGGAGCCCATGGCTTTGCCAGATATGTAGCCGAGCATCCCGATGCCGACGTTAGAGTAGCTTCGCGTTCCCGGTTGCGGCGGGTGCCAATCCTTCAGCCAGCTCACCAACCCATCTACGTTCGAAACGTTGTCCGGCACCTGCAATGGCAGTCCGCCCGAATGATGTGTTGCCAAATCCATGAGTGTAAGCTTGTCGCCAATTGAGCATGCGTCGACACAGACGTGATGTGCCACCGTATCACTGAGGCTGAGCTTTCCGCGTTCTTCGGCCAATGCCGCAAGCGTCACGTTGAAAATTTTGCTTATCGAGCCAAGCTCAAACAGCGTATCAGGGGTGGCCGGACGGTTGTCGGCACGCGATGCCAACCCGACCGCATAAAACTCATGTTTGCCGTTCCTGGTAACTCCGACGACGAGTCCGGGAATATCGTATTCCTTTACCACGGGTTCGAATGAAGCTTGCGCCTTCTCAGCAAACCCGTCGGCCTTCGCAATTGAGCCACTTGAGGCGAGTACCGCGATAGAAAACGCCACGAGGTACGAACACTTATCCATTCTATATTGCTCCAAATCCACATTCCCCGACAGGGTCTCGCTGGGATCAGTCATCGTTGGGGCAAAGTTGTGGCGCGGCCAGACTTCGCGCTTCCAGCGAAGGAACCTTGAAGAGGAATTGAATGGACGTCACGCCATGGCACGCGTGGCATATCTTAATCGGGAAATAGCCGCATATGGCGCGCTTGCTGTTGAGGCGATAAAGCAGCGGCTTCGAGCTTCATTCCAGCCGTCGAATCCTGGAGAGACGAACGGCGCTCGATTTCGGCCCGCTGCTGGCCGCCTATGTCAAGCGCGGTGGGACATACGAAAGGCTGACTGAGAGCTTGATCGACAACCTTGTAATGCGCCGCTCAGCTTGAGAGTGGGCGGCGAAGCCAGGGGTAGCCTGCGCTCATCGTGACGCAGGCAATTATGGCGATCAAGCCTCAAAAAAAGCCGAAAATACTCGCTTTGGGTTGCGGTTCTCCAAGCAGATCGGAACTCGGGACCAGGTCTAGAGTTTCGTCAGCGCGGTCAAGCTCGATTTCGATTTCTGACAAGACACGCTTTACGTCCGATCGGCCATCGCCGACGCCGAAATCCGCGGGATGCCTAAGTTTCGCAAATGCAGGACGAAACAACTGGACCCAGTGTCATCCGCCAGTTTGCGACCTATATCAAGAGCGGCCCCTCATGCTCCAGGAGTCAACACGAAACGAGGCTCTAGCTTATGATATGACATCGGCCTCGCGATAAAATGACGCTGAACCCATGCTACCGAAACACCGCCTCATCCTTCTGCGCCACGCCAAATCCGCTTGGCCCGACGGTGTGGCCGACCGTGAACGGCCATTGGAGGATCGCGGGCGCAAGGCAGCACCCGTGATCGGCGCCTATATGGCGCGCGAGAAGCTGATCCCCGATCTCGCCCTCGTCTCGCCGGCCCGCCGGGCGCGGGAAACCTGGAAGCTCGTCCGCGGGGCCTTTTCGAAAAAGGTCTCCGAACGCGAGGCGGCGGATAGCTACGAGGTGTCGGCCGAGCGCATCCTCGATGTGATCCGGGCCGTCGAACCTGGCATCCGCACGTTGCTCATCGTCGGCCACAATCCCGGCATGGAGAATGCTGCTTCGCTTATCGTGGCGGACGGCGATGCCGATGCCGTGCGACGAATGCGGGAGAAGTTCCCGACGGCGGGACTTGCCGTCATCGACCTCGATCTCGACGGATGGGACGAGATTGCGGCGGGCACCGGTTATCTCGCACGATTCGTAACCCCGCGATCCTTGGGATAATAAGGTCACTTTCCGGTTTGAACTTGGTGGATATGGTGCACAGCGCTGATTCTACCCTTCGCCGGTTCCGAACGGGCCGTTCACGGCAGATGGTTCGACAGCGCCGAATTGGCCCGATTACCCGTCTTCAGCCCTGGTGCCCCGTCAGGATGGAATGAGCGAGTTACCCCTTTTGGATAGATGTTCGCCATGCGCCAACACGATTACGATCTTTTGCGCGAAATGGCGGAGATTTGGGGGCATGCGTCAGTGTTTTCGCAATCCGCAGAAGAAATCGGTGCTGTTTAAGGCGCCGGGTTTGCTCATCGGTGCGCTCGCGTTTGGTGCAGCCGGCGGCATGACCCTGAGCGACCTGCTTGCGTCCTGGAACGTTTCAGGCGGCTCCGGACACTCATGCAAGATCAAGGGCAACATCAGCATCGAGACGGGCGAGCGCATCTTCCACGTGCCGGGGCAGCGATACTACTCACAGACGAAGATCAGCCCCCAGTATGGAGAACGGTGGTTCTGCTCGGAGTTTGAAGCTTGGGCGGCCGGCTGGAGGAAATCGAAGGCCTGATGCATTGGGGGATATTAAGGGCACACACACTATGGTCGGTCGAAATGGCTCGGGGGTGTGAAAGCGTGAAAGCGCAAAAGCTTAATGGCAAGTAGTCCGCAACGCCCCTCCTTCTGCAGGAGCGCTTCGAAGCGTTTCGCACCGCCGGCAAAGCCTCGAGCATCCGCGTCAAGCGCCTGCCCGAGATGGCTTGGATCTATCTAAGCGAATAACCTCGCTTGGGCGCAACGGCTGGGGGCACCCATGCCACCGAAAACTCGAACGATGGACTGGTCCGCCTCCCTTATCCTCTGGTCGCGATGGCTACATTCGCCATTTCCTGGACTGTAGTGACTAGGTAAACCGAACCGATCTTGCCGCAAGCGGCTTTCGAGAGGGAAGGGGCTTTATCGGCTTTGGGCAGCCGGCGCCGATCCCGGTTGACAACGAGTTGCGGCACCCGCTCAATTTACGTTCAGTCTGCATTCCCAGCGTGCAAATCCGAGGTGAAGAATCCGAGACGTCCCGGAAATCCTGAACGCAGAATTTTGGCACGAGCTTTGCTTTCTGTCTTGTATGCAAGATAGCCAGACATCCGAGACCACGCAGAAGACCATCGAAGAAACGATCGTTTCCGGGATTCTTTCAGCCAAGATCCGGCCTGGGACGCGTCTCAGTGAAAACCAGCTGGCAGCCCTCTTCGGCGTGTCCCGCACCCGCGTTCGTGAAGCCATGATGCGCCTGGAAACACGCGGCATTGTGCATGTCAGTCCGAGACGGGGCTGGTTTGTCATTGAGCCGTCCGCCGAAGACGCGATCGCGGTCTATGAGGCACGGCGCGTTATCGAGGCCGGATTGTTGCGCAGCATGTGCGCACTGACGGACGAGGGGCGTAGCGCTCTCGATGCGCATTTGAACGAGGAAAAGCGAGCGCTGGCTTCGGGCAACCGGCAGCGCCTCACCTATTTGATGGGCGATTTTCACATCCGCATTGCAGAATTGAGCGGGAACGCCATCATCGTCGATATCCTGCGTGATCTCACCGCGAGGACGATCCTCATCTCGATGCTCTATCAGTCTGAATTTCATGCCGCACAGTCCCACGATGGGCACTGCCGCATCTTCGAGGCCATGCAGGCGGGCGATTTCGTCAGAGCCGCGGAACTTTCTGTCGAACATCTGGATGAAGTGGAAATGGGCCTTGACCTGACCACGCGCCCGGACCCGCTCTCGGAATTGCGCAGTTCCCTGTCACTCCCTCCCAAGACCGTGTCCTCCGGCCCAACTGTCAGACCCAAAAAACCACTACTTCAAAGGAGCAATTAAAATATGCTTACAAGACGAGTCTTCTTCGCAATCGCGACTCTGGCTGCAACCTTCGGCTTCGGCTCCGCGTCTCACGCCGATGCTCTCGCCGACATCACGGCGCGCGGTACGCTGCGTGTCGCCGTCCCGCAGGATTTTCCGCCCTTCGGCAGCGTCGGCACCGATATGGCGCCGATGGGCTACGATATCGATGTGGCCAATCTCATTGCCGAAAAGCTGGGCGTCAAGACCGAACTCGTGCCGGTCACCAGCGCCAACCGCGTCCCCTATCTGCAGACGAATAAGGTCGATCTAGTCATATCAAGCCTCGGCAAGAACGCCGAGCGCGAAAAGGTGATCGACTTCTCTGTAGCCTACGCACCCTTCTTCAACGGCGTGTTCGCGCCGGCCGATATTGCGATCGCCAAGGTGGAGGATCTCTCCGGCAAGAGCATCGGCGTCACGCGCGGCGCGGTTGAGGATCTCGAGCTGACGAAGATCGCGCCAGCCGATTCAACCATCAAGCGTTACGAGGACAATAATGGCACCATCTCGGCCTTCCTGTCCGGCCAAGTCGACACCATCGCGACCGGCAACGTCGTCGCTGCTGCGATCCTCGCCAAGAACCCTCCCAAGCGCCCTGAGATGAAGTTCCTCATCAAGAACTCGCCTTGCTACATCGGCCTCAACAAGGAACAGGCGGCTCTTCTCGAGAAGGTGAACGGCATTATCGCCGCCGCCAAGACCGATGGATCGCTCAACGCCATCTCGAAGAAGTGGCTCGGCGCCGATCTCCCGTCGGATCTGTAAGGAAACCGGTCTTCCGCACATCATCCCGCGCGCGGGATGATGTGCCGCTCCGTCGCCAGAAGAGGGGACAATTCCTTGAGCTATCATTTCGAATTCGGATGGCTGCTTCAATATTATCCTGAGATCATCAAGGGCATACTGGTCACGCTGGAGCTTATCGCGATCGGTGGCGTGCTCGGCATTTCGCTCGGCATCTTCTGCGCCTGGGTGCGCGCGCTCGGGCCGACCTGGCTGAAGCCGGTCGTTGCGATCTATGTCGAATTGATCCGCAACACGCCGTTCCTGATCCAGCTCTTTTTCATCTTTTTCGGTCTGCCGTCGCTCGGCCTCAAGCTTTCCGAACTGACGGCCGCCAACCTTGCGATGGTCGTTAACCTTGGCGCCTACAGCTGCGAGATTATCCGCGCGGGCATTCAGGCAACCCCGAAGGGCCAGTTCGAGGCCGGCGAGAGCCTTGCAATGACGCGCTTCGAAACCTTCCGACATGTCGTTCTCGTGCCGTCGCTGCAACGCATCTGGCCGGCCCTGTCGTCGCAGGTGGTCATCGTCATGCTCGGCTCATCGGTCGTCTCGCAGATCGCCGCCGAGGATCTGACCTTTGCCGCGAACTTCATACAATCGCGAACTTTCCGCGCCTTCGAGGCCTACATCGTCTCGACATCGATCTATCTCGCGCTGGCGATCCTGCTGCGGCAGGTCCTTGCGGTGGTCGGCGGATTCATTTTCCCGAGGAGGGCGGCGCGATGATCGAGTTCACACTCTGGGACATCCTGCGCAACCTGCTGCTTGCCGCCCGCTGGACGATCCTTCTTTCGCTCGTCTCGTTCATCGGCGGCGGCGTGGTCGGACTGGGGCTGCTCTTCCTGCGTATCAGCAAGCGCAAAGCGTTCAGGACAGTCGCGAAATATTATATCGAGCTCTTTCAGGGCACGCCGCTGCTAATGCAGCTCTTCATCGCCTTTTTCGGCCTCGGCCTCTTCGGGATAGACGTGCCGGCATGGCTTGCTGCGGGATTGGCGCTCATCCTGTGGAGTGCCGCCTTCCTCGCGGAAATCTGGCGCGGCTGCGTCGAAGCGGTCGCTAGGGGTCAATGGGAAGCCTCTGCCAGCCTTGGCATGGGGCGGCTGCAGCAGATGCGCTACGTCATCCTGCCGCAGGCGCTGAGGGTCGCCATACCGCCCACGGTCGGTTTCTCCGTTCAGATCGTCAAGGGTACGGCGCTGACCTCGATCATCGGCTTCGTCGAATTGTCGAAAGCCGGCACCGTGGTCACCAATGCCACCTTCCAGCCCTTCACCGTCTACGGGCTCGTCGCCCTCATCTACTTCGCCCTTTGCTGGCCTTTGTCGAAAAGCAGCCAGATCCTGGAAAGGAAGCTCAATGTCGCTCATCGAAATCACTGAAGTCCGCAAGAGCTTTGGCGCCACCGAGGTACTGAAAGGCATCAATCTCGATGTCGAGGCCGGCGAAGTCATCGCCATTATCGGAAAGAGCGGTTCCGGTAAATCGACCCTGCTTCGCTGCATCAACGGTCTGGAGACCATCACCGATGGCTCGATCTCCGTGGCCGGCGCGCAGCTCCTCGATGACGAAGTGCATCTGAAGGCATTGCGCCTCAAGGTCGGCATGATCTTTCAGCAGTTCAACCTCTTCCCGCACCTGACGGTCGGCGGCAACGTCGTGCTGTCGCAGACCGTGGTCAAGAAGACCCCGAAGGCCGAAGCCGAAGCCACCGCCCGCAAGATGCTGGAGCGAGTGGGGTTGGGCCACAGGTTCGATGCCTATCCGGATGAGCTGTCGGGTGGCCAGCAGCAGCGCGTCGCCATTGCCCGCGCGCTCGCGATGCAGCCGGCAGCACTCCTCTGCGACGAGATCACTTCCGCGCTCGATCCGGAACTGGTCGCCGAAGTCCTGGCCGTCGTGCGCGAGCTTGCGGCCGAGGGCATGACTCTGCTGATGGTAACCCACGAGATGAAGTTCGCCCGCGACGTCTGCAACCGTGTGGTCTTCATGCATCAGGGCCGGGTCCACGAAGCAGGCCGGCCAGAGGAAGTCTTCGCCAATCCGCAGACGGCAGAACTGAAGCAGTTTCTCGGCGTCAATTAGATATCAGTGCGCATTCATGTGGTCGCGGCAGCCGTTGCGTTGCGCCAACCGCATCGCATTCTTCTCGCCGTGGCCAGCAATGGTCGCACTGCCGACTTCCAGCTCCATCAGCCGCTCGGCCGCAAAGCCGATCATCTCGCGCAACAAATCGGCGTCAGCACTCTTCTCAACGAGCGAGCCCACGTTCATCATATCGTCAGTCATCGGTGGTCTTTCCATCAGGTTGGTCTTGAACAACCCGACCTACCGGAAAACACTGGTGACCACCGGTATCCTGCTACATCACTCCCCGGGACGTCATCTTGATGGGTCGTTCCGGTGTCGCAAACCTCGGTTCGATAGGTCGTGATTGTATTGCGCGACAGTCCAGGTCGCCGACTGATCTCGCGGACGCTTCTCTCGCAGCGCAATCCGCCGGACGATGTTTTCCCATGTGGATCACTCGGTTGCTCCGTCGCAAACCGCTGGGGAAAGGGCCACATGGCTCAAATCCATTGGAAATTATGGGTCGGGCGACTCGTCTTTTGGGCTCGACTAACGGAGGCGAACGATCTGAGGTGAATAAGCTCGCTGGACCTAGGAGGCCTCTTGGGTTTCCACTGAACTATAGCGCGTCGCTTCATTTGCAAATCAGTAAATTAATTGCCAACAGGGCTTACAGCGGCATCGATGGGTCGGTGCCCAGCGGTTCGATTCCTATCAACTGCATGCGATTGCGCAGGGTTGATATCCAACCGGCGATCCCCGCTGCCGGACCTACGATAGGCGACGAGACATTTGCCTCAGCAAGGGCCAAACTCCAGGCTCGCGGCCTGGTAATGAGCTAACGCCTAGTGGCCATGGAAGATACTGATCAGCCATGATATATATCGCCGATATCATATATCGGACCTTATCTCATGAGAACGTTGGTAGATATAGGCGACCCAGAAGTCAAAGCGCTGGACCGGCTGGCACAGCGGGAAAAAATGTCGAGAGCAGCGCTGATCCGAAAGGCGATCAATGACTTTCTTGCTAGGAACAATGCCGATATTGAAGCAGAAGCGTTCGGGCTCTGGGGCGATCGAAAGATCGATGGTTTGACCTATCAAGAAAACATGCGCCGCGAATGGTAAAGTCTCTGTTCGACACCTGTGTTGATCGACTATCTCAACGCAGTTCCGCAAGCGCGAGACGAACTGACAAGATATTGCGAAAAGTCGATTATCACCTGGATGGAGGTTCTCGTCGGCGCCAAGCCTGAGGTGGCGAACGGAACGCGCGCTTTCCTGGCTGGCTTTGCGGTCATCGCTGTCGATAACGCCATAGCCGAACGAGCAGTATCTCTGCGACAACTTCATCGTATCAAGCTTTCTGATGCCATCATCTGGGCAACCGCTAATGTTCACTCGATGTTGCTGATCACCCGAAACACGAAGGATTTCCCTCGCGAAATGCCGGACATACGAGGGCCATACGAAATCTGAAGGTAAAGCGCTTAACCCGGCGTGCTGTTCTCGCGACCCATCCTGTTGAGGGCCTGCACAACTGAGGCTGGCTGTGACCTCTTTGTAAAACCCTTCTTAAGCAACCATTCAGACGACATATATTGTCCGCGCAGGGCGGCATCAGCGCGGCGCGGCAGTACTTTCCCGCAGAATCAGCTCGACCGGCCACAATTCGTGGATATCGTCTGCGGCGCGCCCAGCGATAAGTTGTAGTGTTAGCTCAGCGCAACGTGTGCCCGCAGCACGCATGGAGGATCGCGTGCTCGAGAGCGACGGAACCATATTCTCAGCCGTCAAATAGGGGAAGACGTCGTCATGGGCGATGACGGAAACATCTTGCCCCACCGTCATCCCAAGCGAACGGACGGCACGGTAGACACCAAGCGCTGTCATCGTGGAACCGGCAACGATGGCGGTCGGTGCATTCGTGCTTTCCAGAAATGAGCGGGCATGACGAAAGCCGCTTTCGTCGGAGAATTTATCGCAGACCATCAAGTGGGGATCTGCAACCAGCCCACGCTCCTGGTGAGCAATCCGAAAACCTTGCTCGCGATGGATCGAATAGGTCTTGCCTCGCAGGCCATTGATCATGGCAATGCGCCGATGCCCGAGATCGAGCAGGTGTTCTGTGGCTCGGCGCACGGCATTTTCATTATCGATATCGAGCCAGGCGTGAACGTGCTCTGTCTCGGACCGGCCATGAACCAAAAAAGGGAGTCCCAAGCTGTTCAGCACCTCGATCCGCGGGTCCTTGGGGCGAGGCGAATGAATGATCACCGCATCAACCCGACGGCTTTCGACCAGGCGTCGATAGGCCTGTATCTCGTCGTCATCATTGTGTGCGGTAATGGGTGTGATGAGAATGTCGGTATCGGCCGTTTCCAGGCACTGCGCCATCCCGGACACGAATTCAGCGAAATGGATTTCTCCGGATCGCGCCATCATGACGCCTATCGCTCCGGCTCTCCCGGTCTTTAACCGCACGGCATTGATATCGGGGCGATAGCCAAGCCGCTTTGCTTCGCTTGCAACCCGGGCGCGCGTGGCTTCGCTCACCTCCGGATAGCCGCTGAGTGCCCGGCTGACCGTGGTCGGAGAAAGCCCAAGCTGCTTTGCAAATTCACGAAGTTTCATCGGTATCTTCTTTGTTGCGGCAATCAATGGACGATGCGTGGGTGATGCGCAACGGGCAAGTGCCAATTCGATATAAATTGAAATC
>NZ_ML133669.1:0-41747 GCF_003985135.1 Rhizobium fabae | reverse complement strand
ATGGAAAAGCCCGTCCTGCGAACGGAGAAAATTTACCCGGTCGGCAGAATGCCGGTCAAAACACAACCGAACCCAGGGAAAGCCCTGCAGAACAAGCGTTCTGCCCCTTGTGTTCTTTCATTGGAGAGCATCATGGCGACGGAAGCAAAAGCGGCGATCAATATCGCCGATCTCAAGCTCGACCACTGGAAACAGGGCGAGTTCTATGAAAGCGCCGACATCTCGTTCGGCGCGCTTTTGGGCCTCGCCGGCCTCGGCATCAGCTACAACGAGGTGCCGCCGGGCAAATCGAGCTGCCCCTTCCACAACCACCATGTCGAGGACGAGCTTTTTTACGTGATCTCGGGCGCCGGCGAATATCGCTTCGGAGACGAACGCCATGCGATCAAGCCGGGCGACGTGCTCGGCGCACCGGCCGGCGGACCGGAAACGGCGCATCAGATCATCAACACCGGCACAGCGACGCTTATCTATCTCGGCATTTCGACGATGGCGAAGACGGAGATCGTCGAATATCCCGACTCCGG
This sequence comes from Rhizobium fabae, assembly GCF_003985135.1. NCBI lineage: Bacteria > Pseudomonadati > Pseudomonadota > Alphaproteobacteria > Hyphomicrobiales > Rhizobiaceae > Rhizobium > Rhizobium fabae. The sequence goes on along the minus strand of NZ_ML133669.1, from coordinate 41,220 downwards.
AAAGTTTCTTGCCAAAACGAACAGGGACGGTGTGAAGCCCAGGCGCTTCCGCCATATTGGACGGCCGGAAAGCGATCTCGACTATTGGGACGGCGAGCCCGGCGCTTAATGGCTCGGTCTCCGAAGGTATCCGATATGACCGACATTCCAACACTTGAAACGGAGCGGCTGACGCTTCGCCCTCACCGCCTCGATGATTTTTCGGCGCATGCGGCGCTGTGGGCGGATGAGGACGTCGTTCGCTTCATCACCGGTGCGCCGTCGACACGCGAGCAGAGCTGGAGCCGCATGCTGCGCATTGCCGGCATGTGGCACCATATGGGCTTCGGCTTTCTCGCGATCGTGGAAAAGGACAGCGGCCAATTCATCGGCGAAGCGGGCTTCCTGGAAGCCCGACGCGAGATGGAGCCGTCGATCGAGGGGACGATGGAACTCGGCTGGGCGCTGATGCCCTCGGCGCATGGCCGCGGTTATGCCACCGAGGCGCTGACCGCCCTGATCGGCTGGGCGGAAGCGCATTTTCCGGGGAGGCCGATGACCTGCATCATCAGCCCTGAGAACCACCCCTCGCTCAGGGTCGCAGCCAAACTCGGCTTCCGCGAAACGGCGCGTACGGAATATAACGGCGCGATCATTCAGTTTTTGCGGTAGGAAATTCGGCGAGCCGGGCGGCATAACGCGCCATGGTATCGACTTCGAAATTGACGAAATCGCCGGCCTTGCGGTCGCCCCACGTGGTGACTTCGAGCGTATGGCGGATGAGCAGAACGTCGAAATCGGTGCCGTCGACGGCGTTGACGGTCAGCGAGGTGCCGTCGAGTGCTATCGAACCCTTGGGCGCTACAAACTTCGCCAGATGTTCCGGCGCACGCAGGCGATAGCGCGTAGCGTCGCCCTCCGATGTCACCGAGAGAATTTCTGCCTTGCCGTCGACATGGCCGGAAACGATGTGGCCGCCGAGCTCGTCACCGACCTTCAGCGACCGTTCGAGATTGACGCGGCTGCCTTCCCGCCAGGTGCCGATCGTCGTCAGCCGCAGCGCCTCTTCCCAAGCCTCGACTTCGAACCAGCGGCCGTTGCTGCCGTCCTGCGGCAGGCCGGTTACTGTGAGGCAGATGCCGGAATGGGAAATGGACGCGCCCATATCGATGGTCACCGGGTCGTAATTCGTCGCAACGCGGAGCTTGATGCCCTCCTTGAGCTGCGAAACAGATTCGATCGTACCGATGTCAGTGACAATTCCGGTGAACATCAATTCTCTCTTTCATATTCGTCCAGGCGATCAGCGCCGAATACATACGTGCCCCGATGGGCAAAACCGGATGGTATGTCGGTTGTATCAAGCGGGGATTCAATACCTCCCTCGCCGATGACAATGGGCGATTGATAGAGCTGGATGCGATCCACGAGGCCGGCTTCGAGAAAGAGCCGCGCCGTCTTTGCGCCGCCCTCGACGAGAAGCGAGGAAATACCGCGTGTGGCGAGCGCCGGTAGCAGGACTTCAGGGTGATAGGGATTGCAGTAGACGATCTCGACGCCGGCGGCTTCGAGTGCAGTCCTACGAGATTCCATGTCGGCGGGTGAGGTACCCCCCTCTGCCCTGCCGGGCATCTCCCCCACAAGGGGGGAGATTGGCTGGGGGACAGCTCCCTGCTCTACATCTTCCGTTGCTGGTGATGACGAGTGAGCTTGGGAATTCGGAGCACGCCACTTGCCGATCTCCCCCCTTGTGGGGGAGATGTCCGGCAGGACAGAGGGGGGTAACCCCTCCGCATCCGCTGCCAAAGGCGATACTTCCTCGCAGGCGACAACAATGACCGGCACTTCCCGTGCCGTTTCGACTAACTTGCTCGTCAGCGGCAATGCAAGGAAGGGGTCAAGCACGATGCGGATCGGCGATTGGGCTTCGAGACCCGGCGTGCGTACCGTCAGCAACGGATCGTCCGCGATTGCGGTGCCGATGCCGACCAGGATGGCGTCCGTTTCGGCGCGTAGCGCTTGGACCTGGGCGCGGGCCTGCGGGCCTGTGATCGCCACCTGCCCTGCGCCCTCGCGGCCGATCATGCCGTCAGCCGAAACAGCAAGCTTGAGAGTCACATAAGGGCGGTTCTTCGTCTGGCGGGTGAGGTAGCCGGCGAGCGAGCGCCTGCCCTCTTCTTCCAGCACACCCGTCGTTACCTCGATGCCAGCGTCGCGCAGCATGGAAATGCCTCGGCCGGAAACCCTGATATCGGGATCGGTCACACTGATAACGATGCGGGAGACGCCGTAGGCAATCAAGGCCTCGGCGCAGGGCGGCGTCTTGCCGTGATGCGAACAGGGTTCGAGCGTGACATAGGCCGCGGCACCACGGGCGAGTTCACCGGCTTCGGCAAGCGCCTGGGGCTCGGCATGAGGGCGTCCGCCGAGTGCGGTCACGGCCCGGCCGACGATGACGCCATCGCGAACGATAACACAGCCAACGGATGGATTGGTGGCAGTCCGGCCCGTGTGCCATCGCGACAGACGGATCGCGGCGGCCATGAAGCGCTGGTCCTCAGGCTGAGCGATCCCCTCGCCCATGGTCATACGTCCAGCGGATCGCGGGCGATCTTGGCGTTGATTTCCGAAATGACTTTCTCGAAATCCTCGGCAAGGGAGAAATCCCGATAGACCGAGGCGTAGCGCACGAAGCCGACATCGTCGAGGCTCTTCATGGCTTCGAGCACCTGTAGGCCGATCTGCTCGGAGGAAATCTCGGTCTCGCCGGAGCTTTCAAGCCGGCGGACGATGCCGGAAACGGCACGCTCGATGCGGTCGCGCTCGACGGGGCGCTTGCGCAGCGCCACTTCGAAGGAGCGCACCAGCTTGTCGCGATCGAAGGGCACCTTGCGGCCAGTCTTTTTGATGACCATCAGCTCGCGCAGTTGCACGCGCTCGAAGGTGGTGAAACGGCCGCCGCAATCCGGACAGATGCGCCGCCGGCGGATGGACGTATTGTCCTCCGCCGGACGCGAATCCTTAACCTGGGTGTCTTCCGAACCGCAATAGGGGCAGCGCATCCTTACTCCTTACCCCATGTAGCCATACATGGGGAAGCGGTCGGTCAGATTGACCACCTTGCCGCGCACGGCGGCTTCGACGGCGGCGTTGCCTTCATCGGAGTTGGCGACCTTCAGGCCGTCGAGAACCTCGACGATGAGATTGCCGATTTCGCGGAATTCCGCTTCCTTGAAGCCACGGGTCGTGCCTGCCGGTGCGCCCAAGCGCACGCCCGAGGTGACAAAGGGCTTTTCCGGGTCGAAGGGAATGCCGTTCTTGTTGCAGGTGACGTAGGCGCGGCCGAGAGCTGCCTCGGCGCGCTTGCCGGTGGCGTTCTTCTTGCGCAGGTCGACGAGCATCAGGTGGTTGTCGGTGCCGCCGGAGACAACGTCGAGGCCGCCAGCGATCAGCGTTTCGGCAAGCGCCCGGGCGTTCTTGACGACCTGAGCGGCGTAATCCTTGAACTCCGGCTGCAGCGCTTCGCCGAAGGCGACGGCCTTGGCGGCGATGATGTGCATCAGCGGACCGCCCTGCAGACCAGGGAAGACGGCCGAATTGAACTTCTTGGCCAGATCCTCGTCATTGGTGAGGATGACGCCGCCGCGCGGACCGCGCAGCGACTTGTGGGTCGTGGTCGTCGCGACATGGCAATGCGGGAACGGAGACGGATGCTGACCGCCAGCAACCAGGCCGGCGATATGAGCCATGTCGACCATCAGGTAAGCACCTACCGAGTCGGCGATCTCGCGGAAACGCTTCCAGTCCCAGATGCGGGAATAGGCGGTGCCGCCGGCGATGATCAGCTTCGGCTTGGTTTCCTTAGCCTTGCGCTCGACTTCGTCCATGTCGAGCAGGTTGTCGCCTTCGCGAACACCGTAGGAAACGACGTTGAACCACTTGCCGGACATGTTGACCGGCGAACCATGCGTGAGGTGGCCACCCGAATTGAGATCGAGACCCATGAAGGTGTCGCCGGGCTGCAGCAGCGCCAGGAACACGGCCTGGTTCATCTGCGAGCCGGAATTCGGCTGGACGTTGGCGAAATTGACGCCGAACAGCTTCTTGGCGCGCTCGATCGCCAGTTCCTCGGCGATATCGACGAACTGGCAGCCGCCGTAATAACGCTTGCCGGGGTAACCCTCGGCATATTTGTTGGTCATGATGGAGCCCTGGGCTTCCAACACGGCGCGGGAGACGATGTTCTCGGATGCGATCAGTTCGATCTCGTGCCGTTGGCGACCGAGTTCCTTTCCGATCGCGCCAAAGATTTCCGGATCGACGTCCGCAAGCGAGCGATTGAAGAAGGATTCGGTGGAAGCATTGGTCATGGGCGGGCTCCTCAACTGGAATGCGCTGAGGTATTAGCCTTCCGCCGAAGCGAGAGCAATACGAAGAACGACATTTGCTGGGCAAAGCGCGCGCTCCGCTCTTTTTGCGGCCACGCTACGTCGATGCTTGGGGAACCCTGTTATGGAGCACACTCCCCGGCATAAAAAAACCGCGCCCGAGAGGCGCGGTTCAAAAATCACGGTACAGAGTCGTCCGCTTACTGGACCGGCTGCTCCATGCCAGCCGTGGTATCGAGCGCGAGTTCGGCATTGCCGTCCATCTGATAGATGTCGTCTCGGAACTGGACGACGCCGTCGGGCATGCCCCAGGCCGAGATATAGACGAAATAAACGGGAACTTCGGTCGCCAGCTTGATCGGCGTGTTGGTGCCGCTTGCGATCACCTGCTCCATCTGCTGGCGATTCCAGCCGGGTGTTTCGCGCAGCAGCCAGGTCGACAAGTCGCGGACGTTCTGGACGCGCACGCAGCCCGACGATTCAAAGCGCATGAGCTTGTTGAACAGGCCCTGCTGCGGCGTGTCGTGCATGTACTCGCCGTTCTTGTTGTAGAAATTGATCTTCGTCGACGCCATGGCGTTGATCTTGCCCGGGTCCTGACGGAACATCAGGTTCGGTGCCTCGCCGTTCCAGTCAACCGTCTCCGGGGCGACTTCGTTGCCCTTGCCGTCGATCAGGCGGATGGCGTTCTTTTCGAGATAGGTCGGATCCTTGCGCATCAGCGGCATGATGTCCTTTTCGACGATCGAGCGCGGCGCAGTCCAGTACGGGTTCAGAATGACTTCGTAGATCTTCGAGTTGACCAGATGTGTCGGGCGGCTCAGACGGCCGACAACGGCGGTGTGGCGCGTCGCAACGCTGCCGTCTTCAACGGCTTCCACATAGGCGGCCGGAATGTTGACCATCAGGTGGCGGCGGCCCAAATCTTCCGGGAAAGTCTGCAGGCGGATCAGATTGGTGTTCAACTGCTGCAGGCGCACATCGGCCGGGATGTTCATCGCCTTCAGCGTGAATTCGCCGAGAACGCCATCGGCCGGCAGGCCGTGACGCGCCTGGAAGCGCTTGACGGCGCCATCGACATAGGAATCGAAGGCGCTCGACATGCCGGCCTCGCGCGGCAGGTCGCCGGTGATCGCAAGGCGCTGGCGCAGCGCCTGGACGGAAGGATCGGAGACGCCGAGCTGCAGGCGTTGGTCACCGGGATTGACCTGCGGCCAACCGCCAGCAGCCGCGATCTGCTGATACTGCATGATCGCCTGCTGTGCGCTTGCGACCGACTGGGGGCCGAGGATCGGCGTGTTGGAAAGGACGGCGGTTGCCGTGCGCGAAGCCGCCTTGGCGTCGAACTGGTCGTCCCAGTTGCCGCGGCGCGGCGCGTTGATCAGCGTATCGAGCGCCGATTGCGCAAAGGCCGGCGCGGCAATCGCGCTGGCCCCGACCGTTGCCGCGGACGCAAGGAAAGCGCGGCGCGAGAGAGCTTCAATTCCGTTTTTCTTCGACATTCGTCCCAACCACTCAATGCCGCTATCAAGGAGGCGCGGCCCTTTGCGATATCACTGCGCTTTCAACGCAGATCCCATCTATTCCTGTACCGGCGCATCAGGAGATTCCGTCGTCCCTTCACAAGATTGCGATAGGAAAACCTGGACGTTCCTGGTCCATTGAAAGCGCCGGTTGTTAAGCCTTCCGCTGCCACACCAATATGGCCAATTCGTGTTGCCGGGTCGGAAGACGGACTGCCGGTGCCGGGAACGCGATGCAACGAACCATACGACGGGTAAACCGTGCCGGTTAATAACGGCTAAAAAACGGCTTGAATACAGGCCTTTGCGCTTGCCTGCCATGCGTTGCAAAGATGCCACGCAAGGGCAAACGGCAAAACCGGACGCGCAGGGAACGCATCCGGTTTTCGTCAACCCTGGAAGGAGGCCTCGGGTCTTAGAGGCGATACAGGATCTGGTCGTTCCAGAAACGGTCCAGACGCTGGAGCAGCTTGTTCATCTGCGTGAACTCGTCGGTGCCGATGCCGCCGACCTTGTCGATCGAGGCGATGTGGCGTTCGTAGAGCTTAGCGACCGTTTCGGCGATGTCCTGGCCGGTTTCGGTCAAGCTGATGCGGACCGAGCGGCGGTCGATGCGTGAGCGCTGGTGGTTGATGAAGCCGAGATCGACCAGCTTCTTCACGTTGTAGGACACGTTGGAGCCGAGATAGTAGCCACGCGAGCGCAGCTCGCCGGCAGTCAGCTCGGAATTGCCGATGTTGAAAAGGAGCAGCGCCTGGATGGCGTTGACATCGCTGCGACCCTGACGGTCGAACTCGTCCTTGATGACGTCGAGAAGACGGCGATGAAGACGTTCAACGAGATGAAGGGACTCCATGTAAAGATCACGGATGCCCTGATCCTGCTGGTCACGGAAGTTCGATACCGCCTGCGGCTTGATTTTCGTATTCATGATGACTGCCTCACTGTTTGGTTGGCGGTGTGTTTTCTTCCCGCCTTGAGTGAGACCCTATCGAATACATATAAAATTCGACTTAAACCGCAGGCTTAATGGAGCCTTACCGGAAACCCCACGTTGTCTCAGGGTAAATCAACACTTACCTGGCGGCGATGCCGGCGCTTTTCCAGCCAGAGCAAGAGGCGGAAAATCCAGTAGACGGCTGCGACCATGACATGCAGCAGGATGATCAGCTTGTTGGGGCCGAAAATATCAGGCAGCAGGCCATACATGAGGATCTGACCGCCGGCGGCCAGCACCCAGATGACAGGGCCCCAGGAGACGGTGAGCCAGAGACCGAGGGAGGCGACGGGAAAAAGCACCGCGAGACTGGTGCTCGCCACCTTCCATGGCAGACTCAAAAGATCGAAGCGGCCGGCGCCGACCAGCGAATAGCCGACGAGCATCGCCCAATATTGCAGGCCGAACCAAAAGCAGGATACGGCCACCAACCTCAGGAAGAGGATGAACAGGAGATCCGCCAGTGTGCGTTTCGGTATCGTCGGGGAATCGGTTTCCATAGCGCAAACATCGGTCGGGGTTACATCTTCACAAGAACGCCCGCGCGTCCGACACGACGCGCTAGGGACGCTCTATCACTTGTTTGCGCATAATCCTTGCCGAAAATCGATTCCGACTTCGGGGTTATGCACGAGGGGTTTTTCCGCCGCGGCCAATCGTCCGGTTTGGATTTTCCAGGCGCCATGATAATGAGCGCTCCGATAAATGGAATGGGCCAAGGATAGATATCATGCAGGACAGGACGTATCTCGTCGACGACATCACCGGTCATCGCCGCATGCGGCGCAACCGCAAGGCGGATTGGACACGCCGGCTGGTACAGGAGAACCGGCTGACGGTCGACGACCTGATCTGGCCGATCTTCATCGTGCCGGGTTCCGGCATCGTCGATCCGATCGCGGCCATGCCCGGCGTCAATCGCATGAGCATCGACAAAGCAGTCGAAGCCGCGCGGGAAGCGGCCGGCCTCGGCATTCCCGCACTCGCCACCTTTCCGAATATCGAGATGGAGCTGCGCGACGAGACCGGCTCCAACAGCCTCGAAGCCAATAACCTGATCAACCAGGCAACAGCGGCGATCAAGAAGGCGGTGCCCAATATCGGCGTCATCACCGACGTCGCACTCGATCCTTTCACCAGCCACGGCCATGACGGCATTCTCAGGGGCGGCGAGATCGTCAACGACGAGACGGTGGATCAGGTGGCGCGCGCCGCCGTGATGCAGGCGGATGCCGGCGCCGACATCATCGCGCCGTCGGAGATGATGGACGGGCGCATCGGCGCGATCCGCCTGGCGCTCGACGCAGCCGGCCACCAGAACGTCGGCATCATGAGCTATGCGACGAAATTCGCCTCCGCCTTCTACGGTCCCTACCGCGAGGCGATCTCGACTGGCGGACTGCTGAAGGGCGACAAGAAGACTTACTATATCGACCCCGCCAACGGCACCGAGGCGATCCGCGACGCGGCGCTCGATGTCGAGGAAGGCGCCGACATGCTGATGGTCAAGCCCGGCCTGCCCTATCTCGACATCTGCTGGCGCATGAAGGAGGCCTTCGGCCTGCCGACCTTCGCCTATCAGGTCTCCGGCGAATACACGCAGATCAAGGCAGCAGCGATGAACGGCTGGATCGACGGCGAGCGGGCAATGCTCGAAACGCTGCTGTCGTTCAAGCGGGCGGGATGCGACGGCATCCTCACCTATTTCGCGATCGAGGTGGCGAAAATTCTCGCGAAGCGCTGATCGGAGCATGATGCCGAAAAGTGTCCGCGGTTTTCAGACGACATCATGCTCTATTTCTTTGATTTAGATGCGGATGGTTTTAGGCCGATCAGGCCTAAAACCATCCGCATCTGGGGCAGATTATTGCATTTTGCCCTGCCGATACCATATCAGCGGCATCGCTTTTCCGCAGGAGATTGAGATGAGCTACAACCCCAATCCGCTTTATGCCGCACCGGAGGACTGGCGCGCCTATAGCGGCGTGTTGAGCCGCCGCGTCTTCGCTTTCATTCTCGACTATGTCATCGTGGCGCTGCTCTGCATTCCCGCGGCGATCGTGCTGTTCTTCCTGTCGATCGTCACGCTTGGGCTCGGCTTCTTTCTCTACCCTGCCCTCTTCGTCATCGTCGCCGGCATTTACTTCGGCCTGACTGTGGGCGGACCGAGCCAGGCCTCGCTCGGCATGCGCGCAATGGGGATCGCGATCGTGCGCGTCGACGGGCGGCCGATGGATTTCCTGACGGCAATCGTGCATCTGGCGCTGTTCTGGATCCTCAACTCGGTTCTGACGCCGCTCATCCTGCTTGCCGGCCTGTTTATCGAACGCAGCCGTCTCATCCACGACCTGCTGGTCGGCACGGCGACGATACGCACTGCCTGAAACTTCGGTCGAGACTTCGCGGCGGAGACAAAAAAGTCTCCGCCTTCCCTTTGCCGGGTGCCCGCGACGCTCCATATCTAAAATTAGAGGACTGAAATGAAGGGCGAAAACCGTCCCGCTGTTGACGTTTTTTATTCTTAGGTCATGCTGTCAGAAAACGGCACTGTCTCGATAAGGAAACTTCCGCGACAAATGAATACGCAGACAACGCCATCCCCGCAGTTTTATCTGACGGCTCCGGCTACGTGTCCGTATCTGCCGCACGAGATGGAGCGTAAGGTTTTCACCCATCTGGTCGGCCCGCGCGCCGCCGAGATGAATGATATCCTGACGCAGGGCGGCTTCCGCCGTTCACAGAACATCGCCTATCGCCCGGCCTGCGAATCCTGTCGCGCCTGCGTTTCCGTACGAATTCTCGCCCAGGAATTCGAGCCGACGAAATCGATGAAGCGGGTGCTCGCCGCCAATTCGGATGTCATCGCCACCGAATTCGCAGCCCAGCCTTCCAGCGAGCAATATTCGCTCTTCCGACGCTATCTCGATTTTCGCCACCAGCAGGGCGGCATGTCCGATATGACCGTGCTCGACTATGCGATCATGGTCGAAGACACGCATGTGAACACGAGAATCATCGAATATCGCCGACGCGAGGAAGGCTCCGGGCTGGAGCAGCGGCCGAAGGGCGAGCTGCTTGCCGCGGCGTTGACCGATACGATGAGCGACGGGCTGTCGATGGTCTATTCCTATTTCAACCCGGCGCTCGAGCGGCGCTCGCTCGGCACCTTCATGATTCTCGACCATGTCAGGCGCACGAAAGCGCTCGGCCTGCCGCATGTCTATCTCGGATACTGGGTGCAAGGATCGCGGAAGATGGATTACAAGACGCGCTTCCAGCCGCAGGAACATCTGACCCCGCGCGGCTGGGAACGTTTCGATCCCGCATCCATGCCCGAGAGTCCCCACGACTGAATGTTCCCCACCACGCTTTCCGACCATCGGAAGGGCCTGCTGCTGACGGCGATCGGCGGGCTGGCACTTTCCGTGGATATCCCGCTCACGAGGCTTGCCGATGGCGAGCTGTGGTCGATCCTTGCAGCGAGAAGCATCGCGACCCTTGTCGTGACGTTGGTGGTTGCCGCAGTGCTGCGGATCGCCAACGGGCGCTGGCCGCTGCTCGTACCAGGCTGGCCGGGGCTCATCACCGGTGTGCTCTACGGCCTGACAACGGTGATCTTTCTTCTAGCGGTCTTCAACACCTCGACCGCCAATGTGGTTTTCATCGTCGCCTTCAATCCGATGTTCGCCGCCCTGCTTTCCTGGATCTTCCTCAAGGAACGGCCGGCGGCAGCAACGCTGATCGCCATGGCGGCGATGATCTTCGGCGTCGGCCTGATCGTGCGCGATGGGCTTTCGGGCGGACATCTCTTCGGCGACGCCATGGCGTTGCTGACCGCCTTTATCATCGCAGCCGCCATCACCATCAGCCGCGCCTCCGGCCGTGAAATGGGCTTCGTCTCGCTGCTTTCGACGGTGCTGCCGGCGACGGTCGGTTTGATCGCCCTCATGCCGGCGGGCGGTTTTTCGATCGCACATCCCGCCTGGATCGTTCTCAACGGCGCGGTCATGATGCCGCTCGCCTTCTGGTGCCTGGCGACCGGCCCGCGTTACCTCTCCGGCCCTGAAGTCGGCATGTTCTACCTGCTCGAAACGGTGCTTGCACCGATCTGGGTCTGGCTGATTCTTGCAGAAACGCCGGCGACGATGACACTCCTCGGCGGCGGCATCCTGGTGGCGGCGATCGCAGCGCATTCTGCATGGATGGTGCGGAGAAAAAGCATCAGGCAAATGGCGGGATAGATATTGTCGCCTGCTCGTCCCTCTGTTATAACTCCGTTACCACGCGAAGGATGAAGCGATGAACGTCACGATCCGCAAGATCGGCAATTCCGACGGTATTATTATCCCCAAGGAGGTTCTCGACCGTCTTGGATTGAAGACGGGCGATTCACTGGAACTGCAGATGGAAAACGGCGGCATCAATATGAAGCCGGTCGATGAGGATTTGTCTCGCCAGCTCGAGGCAGCACGTTATTTCATGGACAAGTATAAGGTCGCCTTGAAAAAGCTGGCCGAATAATGGCCTTCAGGTTCCTAACGAGACCATTGGTGGAGAGTCTGCAGAAGATACAGATCGAGCGCTTCGGTGGACTCGCCGGACTGCGTGATGAAGGTGCGCTGGAGTCCGCCCTTGGCCGGCCAATGTATAAGGCAAATTACGGCTGCGACGACGTCATCGAACTCGCCGCCGCATATCTTTTCGGCCTTGCCCGCAACCACGCGTTTGTCGACGGCAACAAGCGGATAGCGATCGTCACCGCGGGCGTATTCCTTCTCGAAAACGGCTACGAGATCGAAACGACCGATGCCAATCTCTACACTTTCGTTCTTGCCGTCGCATCAGGCGAGATCGACGAGGACGGTGCGACCCGCTTCCTTCGGGATTTCAGCGTGCCACTCAACCCGTAGCCTTCAACTGCTGCTGCTGTTCCAGCTCCCTGGCGAGCCCTTCAACCACATGAGCCCAGCCTTGCCGGGTCTTTTCTTCGTGTTCGGCCCATTCGGCGCACATTTCGTGAGTCAGTGTCAGACGACTGCCGCCGCCGAGAGGTTCGATGTCGATTTCGACACGGTCGCAATTGTGGTCGTGGTCCTCGACGGAAAAGCTGAAGGCCATGTGCCGAGGACGCTTCAGTTCCAGGAAAACCCCCTGATGGAAGGCATCGCCGGTCGGGCGGCGGTCGACGACGAGGAAGCGGCCGCCGACATGCGGATCGATTTCGGCGCGGATGACATGGCCGTCATCGGTCGCAAACAGGAAACGCCGGGCGATTTCGGGGTTGAGCCAGGCATCGTAGACGACGGCGGGCGGGGCTCTGTAGGTGTGGCTGACATGCAATTTGATGGTGCTGGCTGACATCGATTTTCCTCCGGTAAAGGCGCGCGCCGTTCCCTGAGCGCACATGCACTTCGGCCATTCCGCCAGCCTCGGAAGCGGCCTTCTCTTATTTTTGGTAACAGGAATGAGATAGAGGAGTTCCCGCACACGCCAAGAGCCGAGCGCGGAATTTACTGCATTGCAGCTTCCTCCGCGCCCCTGAGAAGACGCGCGGCGCTATAAAAGCTTACCCGGTGAATTTGCCGCTGCGCGGAAAACCCTTCGGCACGGTGCGGCCGGCGGTGGCGCGATCGGCCAGCCACTCGGCGAGCTCGTCCTTGTTTTTCGTGAAGGTGCGGCCCGCGCTGTCTTCCCAGACGAGGCCGTCTGATATCGCGAAGCAGCGGACGTCGGAAATGCCACCGTCCTTGTAGCGCTGCAGGCGCACGCCCTTGCCGCGCGACATTTCCGGCACCTGCACCAGCGGGAAAACCAGCAGCTTGCGGTTTTCGCCGACGACGGCGACATGGTCGCCGTTGACGGGCACGAGCAGCTGGGTTTCCTCGGGCAGCGCGACGTTCATGATCTGCTTGCCCTTGCGCGTATTGGCGACCAGCTCGGCCTCGGGAACGACGAAGCCGTTGCCGGCAGTCGAGACGATCAGCTGCTTGCGCGAGGGGTCATGGACGAAAGCGGTCAGCACCGCCTGGTCGTTATCCATGTCGACCATGATGCGCAGCGGCTCGCCGTGGCCGCGGCCACCCGGCAGCTTGTCGCCACCGAGCGTGAAGGCCTTGCCGCCTGTCGTGACAATCAGGATCTTGTCCGTCGTCTGCGCCGGGAAGGCCAACCTCAAGCCATCGCCTTCCTTGAAGGTCAGCGTCGCCGTATCGGCAATATGGCCCTTCAATGCGCGGATCCAGCCCTTTTCGGAAATGACGACGGTGATCGGTTCCTTCTCGATCATCGCCTGCTGGATCGCTTCCTCGTCGGCTTCGGGCGCGTCGGCGAACTGGGTGCGGCGGCGGCCGACCTCGGTCGCCTTGGCAAATTTCTTCTTCACCTCGCCGATTTCCCAGGCGACCGTCTGCCACTGCTTGTCGTCGGAGGCAAGCAGCGCCTCGATCTCGCCCTTTTCCTTGGTGAGTTCGTCGAACTCCTTGCGGATCTCGAATTCTTCGAGCTTGCGCAAGGCGCGCAGCCGCATGTTCAGGATCGCCTCGACCTGATTGTCGGTCAGATCCCATCGCGCCATCATGACGGGCTTGGGCTCGTCCTCCTCGCGAATGATCCGGATCACTTCATCGATGTTGAGATAGGCGATCAGAAGACCGCCGAGAATTTCGAGGCGTCTGTCGATCGCCGCCAGGCGGAAACGCGAACGACGCTGCAGAACCTCGCGGCGGTGATCCAACCACTCCTTCAGCACTTCGTTCAGCGCCATGACCCTGGGAATGCGACCCATGGAGAGAACGTTCATGTTCAGCGGGAAGCGGCTTTCGAGCTCCGTCAGCTTGAACATCGATTCCATCAGGATCGTCGGATCGACGCTGCGGCTCTTCGGCACCAGCACAACGCGGATATCCTCGGCCGATTCGTCGCGGATGTCTTCGAGCAGCGGCAGCTTGCGGGCGATCAGCAGCTCGGCGATCTTCTCGATCAGCCGCGATTTCTGAACCTGGAAGGGAATTTCGGTAATGACGATCTGATAGCCGCCGCGGCCGAGATCCTCCGTCTGCCACCTCGCCCGCACTCGGAAACCGCCGCGGCCGGTGCGGTAGCTCTCGATGATGCTGTCGCGGTTGTCGATGATGATGCCGCCGGTCGGGAAATCCGGGCCGGGAATGAATTCGACGAGCTTTTCGACGGTCGCATCGGGATGCTTGATCAGGTGCAGGGCCGCGTCGCAAAGCTCATGGGCATTGTGCGACGGGATCGAGGTCGCCATGCCGACGGCGATGCCGGAGGAGCCGTTGGCAAGCAGGTTCGGGAAGGCGCCGGGAAGAACGACCGGCTCGGAATTGGATTCGTCGTAGGTATCGCGGAAATCGACGGCATCCTGATCGATGCCTTCGAGCAGCAGTTCGGAGACCGCCGTCATCTTCGATTCGGTGTAACGCATGGCGGCGGGGCTGTCGCCGTCGATATTGCCGAAATTGCCCTGACCGTTGACCAGAGTGTAGCGCTGCGAAAAATCCTGGGCGAGACGGGCAAGCGCGTCGTAGATCGACTGGTCGCCGTGCGGATGGTAGTTACCCATCACCTCGCCAACGATCTTGGCGCATTTCCGGAAGGCCGAGGTCGGCCTCAGCCCCATTTCGTTCATCGCATAGACGATGCGGCGATGGACCGGCTTCAGTCCATCGCGCACGTCAGGCAGGGCGCGATGCATGATGGTCGACAGCGCATAGGCGAGATAACGCTGCTCGAGCGCCGCCTTGAGGTCAACCGGTTGGATGTGATCGTCGTCTCCGCCGGAAGGCGGCAAAATCTCTTGTCCCATGGGTCTTGACTAGCCCAGAAGAGGCCGGCGGGCAAGGAATCCGGGCCATTGCAGCTGTGGATGAAGTCTTGGGAGTGACATCAAAGGATGAGACAAACGTTCCGCCGCAATTTGGACTTCGTTTGCCGTTCCTTTCAACAGAAATTTAGAAGTCCGCAAATATAAAGCGAGCCCAATCCGTAGTAGCGTAACTGCAGATTTCCAACCGCCACACGCCACCAGAGGAATCACCCCATGAACATTTCCCGGACAACACGGCTGATGCTGTCGGGCGCAGCCTTTTTCTCGCTCGCCGGCTCGGCTTTCGCTCTCGACGGTACCGATCTGCTGAAGAAGCTCAATGCTGCCTATGCCGCTCAGGGCGGGACGATCGCGGCTGAGAACATCGATATCGACGGCACGACCGTGACCTTGAAGAATGTCACCGTCAAGCCGACCGGCGGCGAAAGCCTGCCCATCGGCGAAGTCACCCTCTCCGGCGTCGAAGAAGACGAGGATGGCGGCTACTACATCGAAGAAGCCGCCTTCCCCGACATCAACAAGACGCAAGACGGCGTCACGGTGACCGCGGAGGGACTGACCCTCGGCGGCATCTCGGTCCCGGCAACGGCTGGCGGTGATACGCTCGATACCATGATGCTCTACGAAACCGCCCATACCGGCCCGCTGAAGGTGGTCAAGGACGGCGCGGAAGTATTCTCCGTGCTCGAAAGCGACATGAACCTGACATTGCGCGAAGACGAATCCGGCTTCGATTTCGACGGCGCCTTCAAGAGCATGAAGGCCGACCTCAGCAAGGCCGAGGATGCGCAGAGCAAGGACGCGATCGAAAAGCTCGCGCTGCAGCACGTCCAGGGCGACATCACCATGAAGGGCGCCTGGGAACTCGCGCCCGGCACGATCGATATTTCGGAATTCGCCTTCGACTTCACCAACATCGGCAAGCTCAATCTCGGCTTCAAGATCTCGGGCTATACGATGGCCTTCATGAAATCGATGCAGGATGCGATGAAGGAATCCGAAGCCGGTGCGAACAAGGAACAGTCGCAGCAGGCGCTCGGCCTTGCCATGCTCGGCCTGATGCAGCAGTTGTCCTTCGAAGGGGCGAAGGTGCGCTTCGAAGACGCTTCGATCACCAAGCGCGCGCTCGACTATGCCGGTTCGCAGCAGAACATGTCCGGCAAGCAGATGGCGGATTCGCTGAAGGCGATGACGCCGATCATGCTGGCGCAATTGAATATCCCGGAGCTGCAGAATGCAGTGTCGGCCGCCGTCAATACGTTCCTCGACGACCCGAAGAGCCTGACGGTGAGCGCCGCCCCCGAGAAGCCGGTGCCCTTCCCGACGATCGTAGGCGCCGCCATGGGCGCTCCGAACACGCTGCCGCAGGTGCTCGGCGTGAAGGTTTCGGCCAACGACTGATCGCCCGATCTCGCGATGAACGGCCCGGCAGCCTATGCCGGGCCTTTTCGATTTCAGGCACGGTGGCGGGCGACTTCAGCGATGGCGAGATCAGCCACATCGAGCAATTCCTCAAGGGATGCCCCGTCCCTCGCCTGTACCGACATCCCCTGCACGATAGCGCCAAGGAAACGCGCCAGTGCGTGTGCGTTGGTCCCGGCCTTCATATCGCCCTCGCGGATGCCGCGCTCGATTCTTGCCGCAAAGGCATCCAGCGACTGGCGGCGCAGCGTCGCAACGTGATCGGCAATATCGTCGTTCTCGCTGGCGCAGTTCAGCACCGCCGTCGAGATCATGCAGCCTTTCGGATGTTCCGGCGCCGAAAAGGTCGCGGCCGAGCCGCGCAATATACGCTCGAATGCAGAGACGGTGTCGATTGGCTCGCCGAGGGCGGAAAAAGTATCGGTTCCCAGCCTTCTGTATTGCTGTAGCGCCGCCCGATAGAGATCGGCCTTCGAGCTGAAGGCGGCATAGAGGCTCTGCGGCGTGATGCCCATGGCGGCCGTGAGATCGGCGATCGAAGCGCCTTCATATCCATGCGCCCAGAAGGTCTCGCGGGCAGCCGCCAGTACCGTCTCGCGGTCGAAGGCCGGTGGGCGGCCGCGGCGGCGGGCGACAGGATTTTTCACGTCAACACTATTTTTCACAATGATCACTCTAGAAATTTTGGGCGGATTGCTATATTCAGGAACGGTCATTGTGATTATAGAAGGTTTAATCTGATGAGTCTTCCCCTCGAAAAGGCAGAGGCCAACAGGAATTCGTCCCTTGCCGCGGCGGTCGACGCGGCAATCACAAGCGCACTCGACGATAAGCGGCTTGTGGGAACGGTGGTGCTCGTCGCCCGCGACGGAGAAATCGCCCATCGCCGTGCCGCCGGCTTTGCCGATCGCGAAAACGGCCTGACGATGCGCGAAGATACCATTTTCAGGCTCGCCTCCATCACCAAGCCGATCGTCACTATCGCCGCCATGCGGCTCCTGGAGCAAGCAAGAATCGGGCTCGACGACGCGGTGACGAGATGGCTGCCGGACTTCCGGCCAAGGCTGCCGGACGGCGGCGAAGCAACCATCCGTATCCGCCACCTGCTGACCCATACATCGGGCCTCGGCTACAGTTTCTCCGAAGAGGACGGCGGCCCTTACATCCGCGCCGGCGTTTCCGACGGCCTCGACCAACCGGGATTGCCGCTGGCTGAGAACCTGCGGCGGATCGCCAGCGTGCCGCTGCGCTTCACGCCGGGCAGCGACTGGCAATATTCCGTTGCGATGGATGTTCTCGGCGGCGTCATCGAGGCGGAAACCGGCCTGCCGCTGGGTGAAGCCGTCGCCGAACTGGTGACGCGACCGCTTGGGCTTGCCGACACCGCATTTTCGGTTCGCGACCGCGGCCGGCTGGCGGCGGCCTACATGGATGCTTCACCGGAACCGGCGCTGATGGGCGAGAATGCGGTGGTGATGTCTCTGATGGGGCCCATCCGCTTCGCGCCGAACCGCATCTTCGATTCCGCCTCCTACCCTTCGGGCGGCGCCGGCATGGCGGGAACGGCAGGTGACGTCCTGGCCATACTCGAAACCATCCGCAAAGGCGGCGCACCGCTGCTCTCGAGCGAAACCGTAAGGATGATGACGACGGACCAAGCCGGCGGCCACCGCCAGCAATATGAACCCGGCTCTGGCTTCGGCTTTGGCTGGTCTGTTATCACCAATCCGGCCGAGGCGGGCGTCCCCTTCCCTAAAGGCACACTGAAATGGGGCGGCGTCTACGGCCACAGCTGGTTCATCGATCCGGTCAACGGGCTGACCGTCGTCGCACTGACGAACACGACGCTGGAGGGCATGTGGGGCAAGTTTACGGTCGATCTTCGCGAGGCGATCTACGCGGCATTGTGATCGAGTTAATTTAGATAAGTAAAAAGCCCGACGACTACGGTCGCCGGGTTTTTTGCATTTGGGATCAGAGGATCTCAGTCTTTCTTCACCGGCGGGATCGGCCGGATCGCGAGTTCGCGCAGCTGCGTCGGCGTTGCCGGGCTCGGCGCCCCCATCAGCAGATCCTGGGCCTGCTGGTTCATCGGGAAGAGCGAGATTTCGCGCAGGTTCTTCGCGCCGACGAGCAGCATGATGATGCGGTCGATGCCGAAGGCAGCACCACCGTGCGGAGGCGCACCGTACTGGAAGGCACGGTAAAGGCCGCCGAAACGATCCTCGACGTCCTGCTGGCTCAAGCCCACCTTTTCGAAGGCGGCGACCATGGTTTCCGGCGACTGGTTACGGATCGAGCCCGAGGCGATTTCGAAGCCGTTGCAGACGGCGTCGTATTGGAAAGCCTTTATGCCAAGCGGATCCTGATTTTGCAGCGCATCGAGGCCGCCCTGCGGCATCGAGAACGGGTTATGAGCGAAGTCGACCTTCTTTTCTTCCTCGTTCCATTCGAAGAACGGGAAGTCGACGATCCAGCACAGTTCGAAGCGGTCGCGGTCAACAAGGTTCAGCTCCTCACCCGCCCTGGTGCGGGCTTCACCGGCGAACTTGTAGAACTTGGCGGGATCACCGGCAACGAAGAAGCAGGCGTCGCCGTCATCGAGGCCGAGCTGCGTGCGGATCGCTTCAGTGCGCTCTTCGCCAATGTTCTTGGCAAGCGGGCCTGCGCCCTCGAGCTTTTCGCCTTCCTTGCGCCAGAAGATGTAACCGAGGCCCGGCTGGCCGGTCGACTGCGCCCAGGCGTTCATGCGATCGCAGAAGGCTCTGGAGCCGCCTGTTTTGGCTGGGATCGCCCAGACCTGAACCTTCGGGTTGGAGGCGATCATATTGGCGAAGACCTTGAAGCCGGAGCCGGCGAAATGGTCTGTCACGGCTTCCATGACGATCGGGTTACGCAGGTCCGGCTTGTCGGAGCCATACTTGCGGATCGCTTCGTCATAGGGGATGCGCGGCCATTCCTTGGTAACCGGCTTGCCTTCGGCAAACTCTTCGAAAATGCCTGATATCAGCGGACCCATCGTGTTCCAGACGTCTTCCTGGGTCACGAAGCTCATTTCGAGGTCGAGCTGGTAGAATTCGCCCGGCAGGCGGTCGGCGCGCGGGTCTTCGTCGCGGAAGCACGGCGCGATCTGGAAGTAGCGGTCAAAGCCCGCCACCATCAGCAGCTGTTTGTACTGCTGCGGCGCCTGCGGCAGCGCGTAGAAGGTGCCGGGATGAATGCGGCTCGGCACCAGGAAGTCGCGCGCGCCTTCCGGCGACGAGGCCGTCAGGATCGGCGTCGTGTATTCGGTGAAGCCGGCGCTGCCCATTTCGCGGCGCATGGCCGAGATGACTTGAGTGCGCTTGACGATGTTCCGGTGCAGCGTTTCGCGGCGAAGATCGAGGAAGCGATACTTCAGGCGAACGTCTTCGGGATAATCAGGCTCGCCGAAGACCGGCAGCGGCAATTCCTTGGCGGCAGAGAGGACTTCGATCTCCTGTGCGTAGAGCTCGATCTCGCCTGTTGCCATGGCCTTATTGACGGTGTCTTCGGTGCGGGCCTTGACGAGGCCATCGATGCGGATGACCCATTCGCCGCGCACGGTTTCCGCCATCTTGAAGGCCGGGCTGTCGGGATCGGCGACGACCTGGGTGATGCCGTAATGGTCGCGAAGGTCGATGAAAAGAACGCCGCCATGGTCGCGAACGCGGTGGACCCAGCCGGAGATGCGGACGGTCGAGCCGACATCCGTCTTGCGGAGGGCGGCGCATGTGTGGCTGCGGTAGCGATGCATGATCTCAAATCCTGGATGTGGCTTAAGACGGCAGCAAGGGCTCCAAGACCCTCAAGCGCCGACAAGAAAATCGGGCGGAAAAGCGCATGGACGCTCCGATTTGTCAAGGCTTGGCACGCGTGGCCGGGCGTTTGACATGCCTTTATGGCGAGGCTGAGATCTCTGCGCTGCGGCAGTTTGGCCGCACCTGCCGTATTGATGAAACTGCCGGTCAACTTTAAAAGGACGGCATTCTCATCGCGGAGCACCCCATGCCTCTCCTTACCCGCCGCAACTTGTTGAAGGTATCCGCCGTCGCGGGCGCCTATGGTGCCGGCATCGGCGTTGCCGGCAAATTCGGACTTGCCGAGGCCGCTCCCGAACCGCAGCTGCTGAAGGCGCTGAAGACCGAGGCTGTGCTGACCGACGCTGGACCGACCAAGGATATCATGAGCTGGGGCCAAGGCGGCATGCCGCCGATTCTCAGGATGACCAAGGGGCGGCCCTATGCGGCGCGGCTGACCAATGGGCTCGACGAGCCGACGACGATTCACTGGCACGGGCTTCGCATCGACAACCGCATGGATGGCGTGCCCTTCATGACGCAGCCCTATGTCTATACCGGCGACAGCTTCGACTACGCCTTCACGCCGCCCGATGCCGGCACCTTCTGGTATCATCCGCATTGCAACACGCTGACGCAAATGGGGCACGGCATGACCGGCGTCATCGTCGTCGAGGATCCGACCGATCCCAAGTTCGACGCGGAAGTGGTGCTGAACCTGCGCGACTGGCGGCTCGGCGGCGATGGGCAGTTCATTGCTCCCTTCCGGCCGCGCGACGCCGCCAAGAGCGGCACCTACGGCACGGTGCGTACGGCCAACTGGCATCGGGAGCCGCAATATGACGCGCCGGCCGGCGGGCTCGTTCGGCTGCGCATTGCGGTCACCGACGTAACGCGCATCTTCTCGCTGAAGATGGAAGGCGCCGATGCGACCGTGATTGCGATCGATGGCAATCCCGTGCCGAAGCGTTTTTCGCTCGACCTGCTACAGATCGGGCCGGGCCAGCGGCTCGATCTTGCCGTGCGCATGCCGGACGGCGAAGGCGCCGTCGCAACGCTAGAGGATATCCGCGGCACGGCGCCGAAAACCATTGCCAGCCTGCGCGCGACCGGGCAATCGCTGAAGCGCAATGTCGGCGATCTCGGGCCGCTTGTCGAAAATCCGGTCCCGAAGGCCGATCTTTCCACCGCCGAGCAGATCCCGCTGGTGCTGAGCGCCACCGCCGAGAATACCGCCGTCGAAAGCATCTGCGGCACGCTCGGCTACAGCTTCTGGGCAATCAACAAGGTGCCGTGGCCGGGCGACACGCCCGATCCGACGGCGCCGCTGGCGGAATTGAAGCTCGGCAAGAGCTATGTCTTCAACCTGGAAAATACGACGCCGCACGCGCATCCGATTCACCTGCACGGGATGAGCTTCACGGTGATCTCCTCCTCGACGCGGGAGGTGATGCCGCTGGTGTCCGATACCTATCTCATTCAGCCGGACGAGAAGGTGCAGCTTGCCTTCGTCGCCGACAATCCCGGCGACTGGCTGCTGCATTGCCATATCATCGAGCATCAAAAGACGGGGATGACGAGTTATCTCAGGGTGAGTTGATGGCGGCGGCACCCGATGCGCCGATATTCGCCTTGCCTCAGTTTGGACGTGATTCTTAGCCAGCAATGCCCGAAGGCGTATGCTGTTGTATTGACATATCGAACCGAAAGGAGAAGGAAGGTTTAACCGACCTTTTCCTTGCGAATGAAATGATATGATCGAAACCACCGCCGATTTGGCGGCCGCCTGCAAAGAGCTGGCCAAGTCCGACTTCATCACCATCGACACCGAATTCTTGCGCGAGACGACATTCTGGCCCGAGCTCTGCCTGATCCAGATGGCAAGCCCGACGCTGGAGGTTCTTGTCGATCCACTGGCGAAGGGCATCGATCTTGCCCCCTTCTTCGAGCTGATGGCCGATACGAAGGTGCTGAAGGTCTTTCATGCGGCGCGCCAGGACATCGAAATCATCTTCAATCGCGGCAACCTCATTCCGCATCCGATCTTCGACACGCAGGTCGCCGCCATGGTCTGCGGCTTCGGCGACAGCGTTTCTTACGACCAGCTGGTCAGCCGCATCAAGAACGTCCACATCGACAAGTCGTCACGTTTCACCGACTGGAGCCGCCGGCCGCTTTCCGACAAGCAGCTGGAATATGCGCTGGCCGACGTGACCCACCTGCGCGACGTCTACCTGTCGCTGAAGGCCGAACTCGATCGCGAAGGCCGCACCTCCTGGCTCTCCGAGGAAATGGATATTCTCGAAGCGCGCGAGACCTACGACATGCATCCCGACGATGCCTGGCAGCGGCTGAAGATGCGCCTGCGCAAGCCGCAGGAGCTGGCGGTGCTGAAATATGTCGCCGCCTGGCGCGAACGCGAGGCGCGGGCCCGCAACGTGCCGCGTTCCCGCGTGTTGAAGGACGATGCTATCTACGAGATCGCCCAGCAGCAGCCCAAGGATACCGAGGGGCTCGGCCGCCTGCGCACCATTCCGAAAGGCTGGGAGCGTTCGACCTCCGGCGCAGCTGTCGTCGAGGCCGTCAATGTGGCACTCGCTCTTCCGAAAGCCGACATGCCGCACGCGCCGCGCCAGGCGCAGGCGCCTGAGGGCGCGGCCGCTGCCGTCGAGCTCTTGAAGGTGCTCCTGAAGCTCATCTCGGAAAAACACGGCGTGGCGCCGAAGGTAATCGCCAATAGCGAGGATCTCGACAAGATCGCCGCCGATGGCGAGAAGGCCGATGTCGCTGCCCTGCATGGCTGGCGGCGCGATCTTTTCGGCGAGCCGGCGCTACAGCTGATCCAGGGCCAGATCGGACTGCGCTTCGTCGGCAGGAAGGTCGAAACCGTCAGTCTGTGAGACGGAATCAAATTCGCTTGACGCTTTTTTCCCGGCTGAAACAATGGCGGGAGCGAACATCACGGCGAAGAGGCGGCATGCGGGAAATATCTCCGACCCAGAACTGGATCCTGATCACGATCGTGCTGGCTGCCAGCGGCGTCCTCTATGATCTGATGTTCTACTCCAACCAGACACCCGTCGTCGGGGCGATCTTCGCGCTCTTCATTGGCATGCCGATCATCGCCTTCGAGCGCAAGGCCCTGTTTCGCGGCCTTTACAGACGTATCCAGAAGCTGCCGACCTTTGCCTTCATCATTACCGAGCTGGTGATCTACGAGATCCTGATGAGCATCGGTTTTGCCTGCGCCGCCCTGCTGCTCTCGTCGCTCGGCATGATAAAGCCATCGTCCTTCCTCGATCTCGTCATCATGCCGTATGAGGTCTTCCTCTATGCGCTTGCGGTCTGCTCGGCGATGATCTTCATTCTGCGCGTGCGGGAACTGCTCGGTCGCGACGTTTTCCTCAGCATGCTCGTCAGTCGTTACCGCAATCCGGTGAGGGAAGAGCGTGTCTTCTTGTTCATCGACCTCGTCGATTCGACGGCTTTTGCCGAAAAGCACGGCGACCTCCGCGCCCAACAGCTGCTGAGCTCGCTGTTTGCGACCTTCGCCGAGCCCGTCAGACGCCACAAGGGCATGATCAACGACTATGTCGGCGATGCTGCGATCATTACCTGGCCGCTGGCCCGTGGCATCAAGGACGCCCGCTGCGTGCGCTGCATCTTCGACATTCTCGCCGATATCGACGCCAATGCCGCCAGCTGGCGGAAAAATTACGGACAGGTGCCGAAGCTTCGCGCCGCCCTTCACGGCGGCGAGATCATCACCGCCGAAGTCGGCGTCGACCATCACAAGATCAGCTATTTCGGCGATACTGTGAACACCACTGCCCGGCTGGAGACGCTCTGCCGCAGCCTGAACCGGCCGGTGCTGATATCAGCCGAGCTTGCCCGGAGCGTGAAATTTCCCGACGAGATCTCCTGCGAGGATCTCGGAACCCATGCCGTCAAGGGACGCGGCCAGGCGCTCGGTGTCATCGCCCTTTCGTCGCGCGCGGTTACCGTGCTGAACACACCCGCGGTCATTCTGCACGGCTGAGCAAGGGTTTGACCGCCAATGCGCGGATTGAAAGTGTTGCAGCGTCCTTTTGCGCACCTGAGAAAGCCGCGCGGCGCTGGAAGGACGTCACCAAAGCTTCACCCAACCGTCAATTCGCTGACACCGAAGCCCTGTTAAGCGGAAGGCATTCGCATCCGTTTCATGGGGATATTATGAAGAACGTCCTTTTTGCTTCCGTATCGCTTTTCATCCTGATTGCGGGCTCCGCTTCGGCCGACCAGCAGGAGTTTCCGGCCAAGCTCGCCGGCCAGGCGATCCTGCCCGCGAACACCCTGGTTCCGGCTCCGGCCGACGCTCCTGAATTCCTCAAGCATGCCGGCAAGTTTACGACGCCGGACCGTAAGCGGACCGAAGCGCTCGGCACCGTTCCCGGAAAGGACGGCGCCCGCGTCACCGACCTGAGGCTCCCCTTCGACGGTCAGGCAGTCCAGGGCTTCTCGGGCATCAAGACGATGGCTGACGGCTCCTTCTGGACGCTGACGGATAATGGTTTCGGCTCGAAGGCCAACTCTTCGGACGCCATGCTCTTCCTGCACCAGATGAAATTCGACTGGGCGACCAACAAGGCTGACGTCGTCAAGAACCTCTTCCTCTCCGATCCGAACAAGGTCGCGCCGTTCCCGATCGTGCTCGAAGGCACCGATACGCGTTACCTCACGGGCGCCGACTTCGATATCGAATCGATCCAGCCGGTCGCCGACGGTTTCTGGCTCGGCGACGAATTCGGTCCCTACATCCTCAAGGTCGACACCGAAGGCCGCCTGACGGATGTCATCTCCACGACTCTCGACGGCAAGCCGGTGCTTTCGCCCGACAATCCGCTGATCCAGCTCCCCGGCAACCCGACCGCGAAGATGCCGGTCTTCAACCTGAAGCGCTCAGGCGGCTTCGAAGGCCTCGCCATGTCGAAGGACGGCTCCAAGCTCTACGGCCTGCTCGAAGGCGCCATCTACAAGGATGACGGCCAGATGGAATCGGTCGACGGCCACACCGCCGTCCGCGTCATCGAATTCGACGTCGCCTCCAAGAAATGGACCGGCCGCAGCTGGCTCTATCCGTTCGAGGACAAGGGTGTGTCGATCGGCGACTTCAACATGCTCGACGACACGACGGCTCTCGTCATCGAGCGCGACAGCGGCGCCGGCACGAAGGACAAGGCCTGCGCCGATCCGAAGCAGCCGAAGCCGGATTGCTTCGAGGCTCCGGCCGAGCTGAAGCGCGTCTACAAGATCGAATTCAACGACGCCAATGTCGGCAAGGCCGTCCGCAAGATCGGCTATATCGATCTCTTGAACATCAAGGATCCCGACAACAAGAAGAAGGCCGGCAGCAAGGACGGCGTCTACGACATGCCGTTCGTGACGATCGAAAACGTCGATCGCGTCGATGCCACGCACATCATCATCGGCAACGACAACAACCTGCCCTTCTCCGCCGGCCGCGCCGTCGACAAGGCCGACAACAACGAGTTCAGCCTGCTTGAGGTTGGCGAGTTCCTGAACGCGAAGTAATTCGAGGTTCTGGTGTGAAATGCGGAGGGCGGCGCGACGGTGCCGCCCTTTTTGTTTATGGCGATCGATACTTAGCGGCCTGATGCGGCACGACGGTCGCAGATCGGATCTACTGGAATCGAAACGCCAGACGCTTGTTCGTCAATCTCGACAACTGCTGCAGGCGGCCGTCCAGGCGTTCGCCGGCGAAATCGCGGTACTCCGGGGGCACCACGAATTCGAGGTCGAAGTCCGGGTTCGACGATTTGCGGAAGGTCAGGTTCTTGACGATGCCGGGCATCGAGGCCGAGAAGAGATAGACGACACGCAGCATGCCGCCGAGAAGCTTGGCGCGCTCGATAAACTGGGGTGTCGCTATCTGCGCCAGCGGGCCTGTGGCGCCGTCGTCGTGCAGCCCCTCGAAACGGTAATAATTGGTGAGCGCGATGAAGGCCCGGCCGGGGTGGCTGATGCCGACGAAGGACGAGTGGGCGATGACGTTCAGGGCCTGCAGGCCGCGATAGTCGGGGTGGGCACGCCAGCTGATATCGGCAAGCAGACAGGCCGCCTGGCGGTAGCGGCTTTCCTCTTCGGTTTCCTGAACGCCGAAGAGAGGCATCATGCGGCCGGTCCATTCGGCCAGTTCACGGGCATGCTCCGGCGAACGGGCACGCAGGATCGCCAGCTCGCCTGCGGCTGCAAGCAGCGGATCGAGACGGCGTTCGGACTCCGACAACAGCGAATAGAGATAGCCCTCGCGCACACCCTGCGCCGAGAAGGATATCATCGATGGCTTCATCGCGTTCAGCACTTCCTTCATGGCGACGGCGCCAAAAGGCAGCAGCGAACGGCGGTGCTTGGAAACGGCCAGCAGCGCCGGCTCCTTGGAATCGCGCGCGGTCGCTACCTGTTCGAGGAACAGCATCATCGCTTCGAGCGACACCTCGTAACCCTGCATCATGTGCAGCGGATAATGCGTGATCTCCATATGCAGCTTGGCGATATTTCGCCAGGTGCCGCCGACGGCGTAGAAGGTCCGCCCCTCGCCTTTCGACAAGAGCTTGGCCGTTTTCACCTGCTTGCGGGCAAAGGTTCGGGCCTTGGAGAGCGAACCGCCGGCATATTCGGACAGGCGCAGGCCGCCGAGCGGCAGGGTGATGCCGTTGCTGACGTCCTTGCCCTTGATGTCGATCAGCTCAAGAGAACCGCCGCCGAGGTCGCCAGCAATGCCGTCTGGATTGAAGAAGCCGCTGATGATGCCGAGCGAGGCGAATTTCGCTTCCTCCTCGCCTGACAGCACGCGGACATGGCGCTGCAGGATCGTTTCGGCCTGATGGATGAAATCGGGACCGTTGCTCGCCTCGCGCGCGGCCGCCGTCGCCAGCACGTACATGGTGGCGGCGCGGGCCTGATCGGAGAGAGCCTTGAAGCGGTGAAGGGCCTGAAGCGCCCGCGCAACGCTGTCCTCATCCATCTTGCCGGTCAGGGCTATGCCCTTGCCGAGCCCGCAGAGGACCTTTTCGTTGAAGAGAATCGTGGGCGAACGGGACAAGCCTTCGTAGACGACCAGACGAATGGAATTCGATCCAATGTCGACGACGGAGACCGGGGCGATCCCCGGAAGGCGCCCCTGGGCTTCAGATTCAACCATTTAGGTCCAGTTTTACTTGTTGTTGCGGCCTTCGAGCAGGCCGGCGATCAGCTTCGGCGCACTGGACTTCAATGCTTCACCGCGGCCTGACAGGCTCGGATTCGTCATGAAATACTGCTGCGCATTGAACGGTTCCTCGCCCCTGCGCACTTCCATGCGTCGCGACGTACCGTCGGGCAATATCTCGTAGCTTTGCTGATTGTCAATCACGTTGCCGAGCATAATCTGCGACAAAACCTGCTCGTGAACGGTCGGATTCGTCAGCGGAACCATGGTTTCGACGCGGCGATCGAGGTTTCTCGGCATCATATCGGCCGAACCGATGTAAACCAGCGCCTTGTCGGACGGCAGGCCGTGGCCGTTGCCGAAGCAGAAGATGCGGCTGTGCTCGAGGAAACGGCCGACGATCGACTTGACGCGGATCTTCTCCGAAAGACCGGGCACCTGCGGACGCAGGCAGCAGATGCCGCGCACGACGAGATCGATCTCGACGCCGGCATGGCTGGCGCGATAAAGCGCGTCGATGATGTCGGGGTCAACGAGCGAATTCATCTTCATCCAGATGGCAGCCGGGGCGCCGTTCCTGGCATGCTGAATCTCTTCCTCGATGTGGCGCAGGATGCGCGGCCGCATCGTATAGGGCGAGATTGCAAGCTGCATGCCCTGTTCCGGCTCGCCGTAGCCGGTGATGAAGTTGAAGATATTCGCCATGTCGTGGGCGATGACGGGATTGCAGGTGAAGTAGGACAGATCCGTATAGATCTTCGCGGTGATCGGGTGGTAGTTGCCCGTCCCGAGGTGGCAATAGGTCCTGAGCTTGCCTTCCTCGCGGCGGACGACCATCGACATCTTGGCGTGGGTCTTGAGCTCGATGAAGCCGAAGACGACCTGCACGCCGGCGCGCTCGAGATCGCGCGCCCAGCGGATGTTCGCCTCTTCGTCGAAGCGGGCCTTGAGCTCGACCAGTGCCGTTACCGACTTGCCGGCTTCGGCGGCATCGATCAGCGCGCGGACGATCGGGCTGTCATTGGAGGTGCGGTAGAGCGTCTGCTTTATCGCCAGCACATCAGGATCGCGCGCAGCCTGGAGAAGAAACTGGACCACCACATCGAAGGATTCGTAGGGGTGATGGACGACCATGTCCTTTTCGCGGATTGCGGCGAAGCAGTCGCCAGCATGCTCGCGGACGCGCTCGGGAAATCGCGCATTGTAAGGGAGAAACCTGAGATCGTCGCGCGGGGCCTTGGTGATCTCGGAAAGCGTGTTCAGCGCGAGAAGGCCCGGCAGAACGGCCACGCGGTTGTCGGGAATGCTGAGCGCCTGGACGACGAACTGGCGCAGCGAGGCCGGCATTTCCGAGTCGGTCTCGATGCGGATGACCTTGCCGCGGCGGCGGCGCTTCAACGCCGTTTCGAAGAAGCGGACCAGATCCTCGGCCTCTTCCTCGACTTCGATATCGCTGTCGCGAATGACGCGGAAGGTACCGGAGCCCTGTACCTCGTAGCCCGGGTAGAGCCGGTGGATGAAGATGTTGGCGACATCTTCCAGCGTGATGTAGCGGATGGTGGTCCCCTCATCCGGCAGGCGGACGAAGCGGTCGAGCGCCGGCGGCAGGCGCAGCAGCGCCGTCATCGGCTCGCGGCCGCTCTTGCTGACGAGCTGCAGGCCGATCGAGAAACCAAGATTCGGAATGAAGGGGAACGGATGGGCCGGATCGATCGACAGCGGCGTCAGCACGGGGAAGATCGCCTGTTCGAATTCGGCGGCCAGCCACTGGCGGTCAGCATCGCTGAGCGCGCCGGGGCGCACGATCAGGATGTCTTCCTTGGCGAGATACTGCTGCAGTACGGCAAGCGAGGCCTGCTGCTCCATCTGCAGATGGTCGATCTCCTGCAGGATCGAGTCGAGCTGTTCTGCCGGCGTCTTGCCGTCGGGGCTGCGGATGGCGATGTTCTGGCGCACCTGGCCCTCGAGGCCGGCGACGCGCACCATGAAGAACTCGTCGAGGTTGGCGGCCGAGATCGACAGGAAGCGGACGCGCTCGAGCAGCGGGTGCTCGGTATTCAAAGTCTCTTCCAGAACGCGGCGGTTGAACTGCAGCCAGGAGAATTCCCGATTGATGAAGCGCTCCGGGCTCGTCAGCAATTCTTCCAGCGGAGGGACGTTGTCATTGGTTCGCGGGAAGGCTTCCTGATTTTCTGCGACTGCGCTGTCCATGGTCCGCTTACCCCGTTTTCAATCGCGACGGCAATTATATCAGTTTCACGACGGAACTGTGACAGTCAATCAGACGGTTCCGAATTTCCCAATTCATTCAATACTTCGGCGGCAAGTGACCGGGTGATTTTCGTGCCCCTGGATAGGGCCAGCCGGTCAAGCCTTTCGACGATCGTCTGGGCCGCGTTCAGCGACCGCTCCATGCGGTTAACGATATAGAGCACGAGTTTGTCATCTATATAAAGCTGCCGGTCGGCAAAGAGCTTGACGATCACCTGCGACAACAGCGCCTCGTCGGGCTCGCCGATCTCGACGACGGTGGCGGCCTTGAGGCGCGAACGCAGATCGGGCAGCAGAACCGGCCACGACATCGGCCAGAGACGGCTTGTTATCAGCAGGCTGGTGCCGTTTTCGCGCACGCTATTGATGACATGGAAGAGCGCATTGTCATCGAAGCCGAGGCGGTCGGCGTCCTCGAACAGCACCGGCCCGGCGGCGGCGGCAACCGCGGCGTCCGAGCCAAGCTCCGGATGGATGCTGACGGCACCGCTCAATTCGCTCCAGATGCGGGCGAGATGGGATTTTCCCGAGCCGACGGGACCGGCGAGCACGACGACCGGCGACGGCCATTCCGGCCAGGCGTCGACAATCGAAACGGCGGCAGCAAGACGCTCCGAAATCAGGAGATCGTCGCGGCCGCTTGCGGCATCGTGCGAAAAGACCAGTGGCAGCTGCTCTCCGGCCTTGCGCTTCGGATCAGCATTCTTCACGTCATTCATTGGGAACTGATTTCGTCTTCCGGGCGCGGGCGCTCGGCGACCCGCCAAAATAAAGATCGCTCTGAAGGTAGCGCGAAAGCGCAAAACGGACAAGAACGCCGACGGCAGCAGCGGCCGGCACGGCGACCAGAAGACCGACGAAACCGAAGAGTGCGCCGAAGGCAAACAGCGCAAACATCAGCCAGACCGGATGCAGGCCGACGCTTTCGCCGACAAGCTTCGGCTGCAGAACATTGCCTTCCAGGAACTGGCCGGAGAAGAAGACGGCGAGCACGAGGCCGATCCAGGGATAATCCGGCCAGAACTGCACCAGCGCCACGCCGACGGCAAGAACGAGGCCGACCATGGAGCCGACATAGGGGATAAAGCTGATCATTCCGGCGAAAAGGCCGATCAGCAGACCGAAATTCAGCCCGACGAGGGAAAGGCCGACGGCATAATAGATGCCGAGGATGAGACAGAGGGAACCCTGGCCGCGAATGAAGCCGGCGATCGCCTGATCGATCTCCTTGGCAATCTGGCGAACCTCATTGATATAATCACGCGGAATCCAGGCATCCACCTTGGCGACCATACGGTCCCAGTCGAGCAGGATATAGAAGGCAACAACGGGGGTGACGACGAGCAGCGAGATGACGTCGACGATCGCCTTGCCGGAATTCCATATCTGCGCGAAGAGGCCGGTCAAGAAGCCCATGCCCTCCGACAGGATACCGGAGAGATTGTCCTTGATCGTACCCATCTGGTTCTTGATCCAGTCCGGCAGCAGCGAATTCTGCGACTGGGTGATGAACTGCTGCAACTGACTGATATAACCCGGCAGACGCTGGGCGAAATCGTTGAACTGGCTGACGAGCACCGGAATGAGGATCATCAGCGCCAAGGCGAAGACGATAACGAAGGCAATGAGGATGCCGACCGTCGCCATCATGCGGCTGAGGCCAAGGCGCTCCAGCCGATCGGCCACCGGATCCAGGAAATAGGCGATCGCCATGCCGGCGATGAAAGGCAAAAGTATCGAACTGAAGACATAAAGAAAGGCGATGAAAAAGACGAGCACGGCCAGCCAGAAGAAGATCTGGCGCTTGAGACTGTTGCCGCTGACATGCTGTGGCATCGCTTCCCCGCTGATCGCTCGCCGCCGCTGAATGCCGCATCCGATCCGACGCGGCCATTCAGCACATAGGATGCAGGCGCAAAGATGGTCAACCCTGTTGCGCCAAATCCCGAAAAGGCTACGGGAAGACGCGGGAAATTGGGGGCTTTTCCCATGCAGCGCTTGCATAAACGCCCCTGTCATGCAATTGCGACCGGCAGATGACGCGGCATGTTAGCCGCACGAAAATAGCCATCGGAGACCAGCATGAGCCAGTCTGGGAAAAACGGCCTGACCTACAGCGATGCGGGCGTCGACATCGATGCCGGCAACCTCCTCGTCGAGAAGATCAAGCCGGCGGTGCGCTCGACGCGCCGCCCTGGCGCCGATGGCGAGATCGGCGGCTTCGGAGGGCTCTTCGACCTCAAGGCCGCGGGCTTTACCGATCCGGTTC
Organism: Rhizobium fabae; assembly: GCF_003985135.1. NCBI lineage: Bacteria > Pseudomonadati > Pseudomonadota > Alphaproteobacteria > Hyphomicrobiales > Rhizobiaceae > Rhizobium > Rhizobium fabae. Next base: position 9,503 of record NZ_ML133669.1, on the reverse strand, counting down.
TGGTTGCCGCCAATGACGGCGTCGGCACCAAGCTGAAGATTGCGATCGACGCGGACTACCACGACACCGTCGGCATCGACCTCGTCGCCATGTGTGTCAACGATCTCGTCGTGCAGGGCGCCGAGCCGCTGTTCTTTCTCGATTATTTCGCGACCGGCAAGCTCGATCCCGACCAGGGTGCGGCAATCGTCGGCGGCATCGCCGCCGGCTGCCGCGAGGCGGGCTGTGCGCTGATCGGCGGCGAAACGGCCGAAATGCCGGGCATGTATTCTTCCGGCGATTATGATCTGGCCGGTTTTGCCGTGGGCGCTGCCGAACGCGGCAAGCTCCTGCCATCAGGCGACATCGCCGAGGGTGACGTGATCCTCGGCCTCGCCTCCTCCGGCGTCCATTCCAACGGATTCTCGCTGGTGCGCAAGATCGTTTCGCTCTCCGGCCTCGGCTGGGATGCGCCGGCGCCATTTGCCGAAGGCAAGAGGCTCGGCGAAGCGCTGCTGGAGCCGACCCGCATCTATGTGAAGCCGCTCCTGAAGGCGATCCGCGAGACGGGAGCGCTAAAGGCACTTGCCCATATCACCGGCGGCGGCTTCCCGGAGAATATTCCGCGCGTGCTGCCGAAGCATCTGGCTGCGGAGATCGATCTTGCGGCCGTCAAAGTGCCGCCGGTCTTCTCGTGGCTCGCCAAGACGGGCGGTGTTGAAGCCAAGGAAATGCTGCGCACCTTCAACTGCGGCATCGGCATGATCGTCGTCGTCGCTGAAGAGAATGTCGCCGCGGTATCGACGGCTCTCGAAGCCGAGGGCGAGACGGTCGTCGCGCTCGGCCGCATGATTGCCCGCGACGAAGGCGCTGCCGGCACGGTTTACAAGGGTATGCTTGCCATATGAGCACGCCGCGCAAACGCGTCGTCGTCTTCATTTCGGGTGGCGGCTCCAACATGATGGCGCTGGTTGCGGCGGCGAAGGCAGCCGATTATCCGGCCGAGATCGTCGGCGTGATTTCCGACAAGGCCGATGCAGGCGGACTTGCCAAGGCTAATGCCGAAGGCATCGCCACCTTCGCCTTCCCGCGCAAGGACTATGCCAGCAAGGAAGCGCATGAGGCGGCGATCTTTTCGGCGCTCGACACGCTTTCCCCTGACATCCTTTGCCTCGCGGGCTACATGCGGCTGCTGACAGCAACCTTCATCCAGCGTTACGAAGGCCGGATGCTCAACATCCACCCTTCCCTGCTGCCGCTGTTTCCGGGCCTGCGCACCCATCAGCGCGCCATCGACGCCGGCATGCGGATCGCCGGCTGCACGGTGCATTTCGTCACCGAAGGCATGGATGAGGGGCCGACGATCGGCCAGGCGGCTGTACCAATTCTTTCCGGCGACACAGCCGATAGCCTGGCTGCCCGCGTGCTCACCGTCGAGCACCAGATCTATCCGCAAGCGCTGCGGCTCTTTGCCGAAGGTCGGGTGGCGATGGAAAGCGGCAAGGCCGTCGGCGCCGAGGCTTCAACCGTTGCGCCCAAGGCCCAACTGATTTCGCTGATCGGCGACCGCGCTTAGGCCGCCAGCGCCCGCAGCGGATGCAGCGTGCCGTCGCTATAGACGAAGCGCCCGGCGCGGAAGGTGGCGCGGATCCGGTGGACATCGCCGGGTTCGACCGCCACCAGGTCAGCTCGCTGGCCGATGGCGATCTCGCCGCGGTCCAGGAGGCCGGCGGAACGGGCCGCATTGCCGGTCGCCATGGCAACGGCGACCGGCAGACCGCCCTCCACCATGTCAGCAAGCTTGAAGATGCCGGGCACGAAGGCGGCCGGATGATAATCGGCGGCGATGACGCTGAGCAGTCCGGCCCTTGCCGCGTCGAGCGCGCTCAGATTGCCCGACATCGACTGGCCACGCAGCGCGTTCGGCGCGCCCATCAGCGTCCAGAGGCCGCGGCGGCGCGCCTCTTCCGCCGCAGGTGCGGTGACCGGAAACTCGCTGATGGTGACGCCGAGATCGTGCATTTCGGCGACTTTTTCGACACTGTCGTCGTCATGCGAGGCAAGCGACAGATCGTGCTTCAGCGACAACGCGACGATCTCCTTCAGCTTGGCCTCGATTTCGGGGTTGTTGCGCATGGCGATGCGCTTGGCGACGATCTCCGCCGCCATTTCCTCGGAGATGGCGCGGCGCTCGGAAATGCTGAGGATGTAGCTCTGCAGGTTGTTGTACTGGCCCTGGCCAGGCGTGTGGTCGGTCAGGGAGACCATGTCGATCTGGTCGGCATTGAGCAGGCGCTCGAGCGCGGGTGCGGCGCCGACATTGGTGATTTCATAGCGGGCATGGACGCGGTGGTCGATCAGCAGATTGTCGCGCAGGCGGTTGATGCCCTCGATCACGGCTGACGTCGTCTCCAGCGAGCGGACGTGGCCATAGACGCTTTCGGTCGCAAAGGAGACGGCGGCGAACGCCGTCGTGACACCGGCGGCAGCAAGCTTCTTGTCGAGCTCGTGAATACCGAAATCGATCGGCATATGCGCATTCGGTCGGGGTGCGATCTCGCGCTCGATCATGTCGCCATGCAGGTCGACGAATCCCGGCATCAGCAGCCGCCCACCGCCATCGATGGCGGCACCGGCGACCGGCTCCGGCCTCATCTCGGCGATGGCGCCATCTTCAACACGCACGGAACCTTCCCTCACCACCTCGTCCGGGAGAACGAGGGTGAAATTGCTGAGCCACATGGGCTTTCTCCTGACCGTATCCGATGATTAACAAGCCGCAGCGGATAGAACCGCTTCGTGACAGTCGTATGAAATTTTGAGTCCTATTACCTTAGTGCGGAACCTGCGTTTGGGAAATGGTCCGACGCACCGGCGGCGGATTCATTGTCATCGATCCAGCCCGTACCTCCCAGCGGAACCAGCGATCTCGGACTGCAATATTGACTAGTTATAATCTAACTAGTAATTATATGACTATGACATCAATCAAACGATCTCCAATCGCGCTCGCTGTCCTTGCAATGCTGACGGAAGAGCCGCTGCATCCTTATCGCATGCAGCGCCTCATCAAGGAGCGCGGCAAGGACGAAGTGATCAATGTCACGCAGAGGGCGAGCCTTTATCAAACAATCCAGCGGCTCGAACGCGAGGGTTTGATCACTCCGCAGAAAACAGTCCGGGATGACAAGCGTCCAGAGCGCACGGTGTACGAGATAACCGAGAAGGGCCGCGACATCGCGCTGGACTGGATGCGGGCGATATTGTCGACCTTAACGCGGGAATATCCGGAATTCCCCGCAGCCATATCGTTTCTTCCTCTGCTTACGCCTGATGATGTGGCGAGCCAGCTTGAGCTCAGAGCAAAAGCCATCGAGTCGGAGCTTTGCCGCATCGACAATGCCCTCCAGGAAGCGCAGGCCGTTCCAAGGCTCTTCCTTCTGGAGATGGAATATCTCCGGGCGCTTCACGCAGCCGAATTGTCCTGGGTCAACAGTGTTGTCGGGGACCTGCGCGCCCAGCGCATCACCTGGACGGAAGAGTGGCTGAAGCAGATTGCCGCGAAGTTCTCCATCGATCCCAAATTTGACCAGGACTAACGACCATGAAGGTTTTGATTATCGGCGCCGGGACTGGCGGTTTGGCGCTCGCTCATCTGCTGAAGCAGGCTGGCGTTTGCATAGCGGTGTATGAGCGCGACCTCGCGCCGAACGCCGACACCGGTGGTTATCGCGTCGGCATCAGCCCGGCGGGAAGCCGAGCGCTGAAAGCCTGTATCCCCGGCGAACTCTACGATCTCTATGTCGCCACCTGCGCCAGGTCGCCGCGCTATTTCAACATGCTCACCGAACAGCTGGGCGAAGTGCTGAGTTTCGACATCGATGATGCGAGCCCGAACGCTCTCGATGGTGAAAAGAACGTCATTCGAAAGACGCTGAGGCGGGTTCTGCTCAGAGGACTTGAAGACGACGTCTTCTTCGGGAAGACGCTTGAAACTTACACAAACTTCGCCGACGGATCGGTCACCGCTTGCTTTCAGGATGGAAGCTTCGCGACAGGTGATGTCCTGGTGGGAGCTGACGGCACGCGTTCGGCTGTACGCAAGCAACGCCTGCCGGAAGCGCGTCTGGAAGACACGGGGATCATGTCGCTCGGGGGCAAAGTTCCTATGACGGTCGAGACGAAAGCTCTGCTGTCGGACAAAATGTTCAAAGGCATGTCGCTGATTATGGCGCCGATGGGCTTCGGCGCAATCATTCACTCGCTCGAGTTCGCCGTTACGAGAAGCGACCCGGGTTTTGCCGCTCGTTGGCCGGATTTCGTCGAAGCACTCGACGAGGACAGCATCGGCTGGGGCCTATGGGGCGCCCGGCAGAATTTCCCGCGGGACCCGGCCGGCCTGAGCGGCGAACAATTGCGAGAGCTTGGCTTGGAGATCACCCGGGGCTGGCACCCGCACTTGCGCGCACTCATCCGCATGACGGCGCCCTCGACGATCCACGATGTCAAGATGAGGACCTCCGTCCCGCTGACGCCCTGGACGAGTTCGAATGTCACTCTGCTCGGCGACGCAGTCCATACGATGACACCTGGACGAGGCGCGGGTGCCAATACGGCGCTTCGCGATGCCGCTCTCCTTGGACGCATGCTGGTCGCAGCGGACCAGGGTCGAAAGCCGCTCGTCGAAGCCATACAGGCGTACGAAGTCGAGATGCTTCGCTACAGTACCGAAGCAGTCCAAGAATCGAAAAAGCAGATGGATGCCGGCGATCTGGCCCATCGGCCGATTGTCGGCAGAGTGCAACTCGCTGCGACGCGTGGCGTCATGCGCACCATCAACGCAATACCTGCACTAAAGCGGCGCGCCTTCCGGCAGATGATGCGAGTTCGCGGAGAAAACTAAGCCGGTCGCGGATCATGTCGATCCGCCCTGGAGGCAACTTGGCGAATTAGGTCTCGATCGCCTCACCCACTATCGAAGTTTGCTCTTGTTCAGCAGCGCCCATTGCAGCAGCATAATCGTCTTGGCGTCGAAGATTTCGCCGGTTTCGATCATCCGGGCGGCCTCGTCGAGCGGGATTTCGAGGACCTCGATATCCTCGTGTTCCTCGTCCAGGCCGCCGCCTTCCGCGACGCGGTCGGCGGTATCGATCAGGGCCGCGAAGTAATGGACGACTTCGGTGATGGCGCCCGGGGTGGAATAGGCTTTGAAGAGAAAGCGTGCCTCGCGCAGGCGATAACCGGTCTCCTCCATGGCCTCGCGGCGGATCGCCGCCTCGGGATGGTCGTCATCGAGAAGGCCGGCCGGTACCTCGATCATCCAGGCGGGATCGCCGTTGAGATGAACGGCCAGACGGAACTGGCGGACGAGAACGACGAGATCGCGCTTGGGATCATAGAGCAGGATGCAGGCGGCGGGCGTGCGGTGATAGACTTCGCGCTTTAGCCGCTGGGTCGCCCCCTTGCGGTCGATGTAGTCGAGCAAATAGCTGCTTAACCGCGTCCACCCGTTCGACAGCGTTTGCTCGCTGACGATCTTCACCCGTGATTTCGGCTGCATCATGCTGCGTCCCTGCGAAGCCAGACCTTGTTGTCGTGCACGGCCGCTCCGCCGTAGGGCGCGACCGGGTCGGCGCCGGTCAGCACGTTGATGCCCTCGCCGTCGACATGCGCCTTGTTCGGCCAGAGACCCTCGGCAATCAGAACGCCGGGTTTGACCTCATTGGTGACACGGGCATGGATGCGCAGATCGCCGCGGCCGTTGCCGATGCGGACGAGATCGCCATGGGCGATGCCGTTGGCTTCGGCGTCCGCCGGGTTGATCATCACCTCGGGGCGACCCTCTTTCTGACGAGAGGTCTTGGTCTCGGAAAAGCTCGAATTCAGGAAGTTGCGGGCGGGGGACGTGGCGAGACGGAAAGGATGCTCGGGATCGGTGACCTCGATGACATCGACCTGATCAGGAAAAGCCGGCAGCTCGGCATAGGGGCCGAGCGTGCCGACCGAAGCCGGGGGCTTGTTCGGCGCGGGATCGTTCACCCAGTCCGGCCGGAAATGGAACTTGCCGTCGGGATGGGCGAAGCCGTTCAGAAAATGCGCCTCCTCGAAGGCCGGCTGCCGATCGAACCATTTATGCTCGAGGAAATGGTCATAGTCCGGCAGGTCGCTTGCCGCCAGCAGGCGGTCGACCATCTCGCGCGCCGTGAAGCCGAAGCCAGGGCGATCGGCGACACCGAGACGTTTTGCCAGTTCTTCGATGACGAAGAGATTGGTGCGCACGGTCGGCGGCGGCTCGACGAGCTTTGGACCAAGCAGGATGTGGTTCTGGCCGCCAGCGCGGTAGATGTCGTCATGCTCAACGAACATGGTGGCGGGAATAACGATATCGGCCATGTCTGCCGTCTCGGTCATGAACTGCTCGTGGACGGCGACGAAGAGATCATCGCGGGCAAAGCCGCGCTTCACCAGTCGCTGTTCCGGCGCGATATTTGCCGGATTGGTGTTCTGGATCAGCATGGCCGTCACCGGTCCGCGATGGCGGAGTGCGACGGCATCGCCGGTCAGCGCACGGCCGATCTGCGACTGGTCGATCATGCGGATCTCGGCATCCTTCATCGACTTGCCCGTCAGCTCCGCGTTGTTCATGCGGAAGATATCGCTGTTCGAATGGAAGGCGCCGCCGCCCTCATATTGCCAGGAGCCGAGGACGGTGGCGATCGAGGCGGCCGCATGCATGGCGACCGCTCCGTTGCGCTGGCGGGTGAAGCCGTAGCCCAGGCGGAAGAAGGTCTTTTTCGTCGTGCCGACGAGACGGGCGAAGGCTTCGATCTCTTCTACCGACAGGCCGGTGATGTCAGCGGCCCATTGCGGCGTCTTCGTCTTCAGATGCGCTTCGAGACCAGCGGGATCGTCGGCAAATCTGGCCATATAGTCATGATCGGCGTAGCCGTCGCGGAAGGCGATGTGCATGACAGCGCAGGCAAGGGCCGCGTCGGTGCCGGGCCTGACGATGAGAGCCATGTCGGCCTGCTTCATCGTTGGATTGTCGTAGATGTCGATGACGACGATCTTCGCACCGCGCTCCTTGCGGGACTTGATGGCGTGGGTCATCACGTTGACCTGGGTCGAGACCGCGTTGGTGCCCCAGATGACGACGCAATCGGTCCGGCCCATCTCGCGCGGATCGGGGCCGCACAGCACGCCGGTCGCCATCGTGAAGCCGGTCCAGGCAGGGTTGGTGCAGATCGATGAGAAGAAACCGGAGTAACGCTTGGCATGACGCAGGCGATCGATAGAGTCGCGCTGCACCCAACCCATGGTGCCGGCATAGAAATAGGGCCATATGGCCTCGCTGCCGTCCCGTGCCTCGGCCTTCACGAAGGCCTCGGCGATCTCATCCAGCGCATCGTCCCAGGAAATCTGCTGCCACTGTCCTGCTCCCTTGGCGCCGGCACGGCGCAAGGGATGCATCAGGCGGTCGGGATGGTAGAGCCGCTCGGCATAACGGGCGACCTTGGCGCAGATGACGCCCGCGGTGTAGGAATGATCATTGGCGCCGCGTACGCGGCCAATGCGGCCGTCCTCTGAAATCTCAACCTCCAGCGCGCAGGTGGAGGGACAGTCGTGCGGACAGGCCGTGTGGCCCACCCTCTTGTCCGGCTTCGGGGATTTGGCGGGAATGGGGGTCGCAATGTTCATGGCCTTTGTATATTGCAAGGCTTCCACGGCCAAAAGCCACAAAAACTGCCGATAACGCGAATTCATACGGACATCAGCGAAAATGAACTACCGCCACATCTATCATGCGGGCAATTTTGCCGATGTGCTGAAACATGCCGTGCTGGCGCGGCTGATCCGCTACATGCAGAAGAAGGACGGGGCATTCCGCGTGCTCGACACCCATGCCGGCATCGGGCTCTACGACCTTTCCTCCGAGGAAGCGCAAAAAACCGGCGAATGGCTTGACGGCATCGGTAAGCTGATGGAGGCGGAACTCGGGCTGCAGGTTTCCGAACTGCTCGAACCCTACCTCTCGGCCATCCGCGAACTCAATCCCGAAGGCGGCATCCGCTTCTACCCCGGATCGCCGAAGCTTGCGCGCATGCTGTTCCGGCCGCAGGACCGGTTGTCGGCGATGGAGCTGCATCCAGAGGATTTCGCCCGCCTGCACCGGCTGTTCGAGGGCGATCACCACGCCCGCATCACCGAGCTCGACGGCTGGCTGGCGCTTGGCGCGCATCTGCCGCCGAAGGAGAAGCGTGGCATCGTGCTCGTCGATCCGCCCTTCGAGGAGGAGGACGAATACGAGCGCCTGGCCAAGGGTCTGGAAAGAGCCTATCGCCGCTTTCCCGGCGGCACCTATTGCCTGTGGTATCCGCTAAAAAAGGGTGCGCCGGTCAAGGAATTCCACGAAATGCTGCAGGCGCTCGACATCCCGAAGATGCTCTGCGCCGAGCTCACCGTGCGCAGCGACCGCGGCATGACGGGGCTGACGGGCTCCGGCCTCATCATCGTCAATCCGCCCTTCACCCTGAAGGACGAGTTGCACCAAATGTTGCCGGCGCTGAAGGATCATATGGCGCAGGACCGATTCGCCTCGCACCGCGCCTTCTGGCTGCGCGGGGAGAACAAGACGGTCAAGGACGATCCAGAATCTTGAAACGCGCATAACCCCGAAAATCGATTCCGATTTTCGGGGTTATGCGTTAGCTTCGGGAACAATCTGCGCCGCAAGTCCACAATCTCGTCAGGTGTCCCATGAAGCTCCTCTGCTCACCCGCCTCGCCCTATTCCAGCAAGGTGCGGATGGCCGCGCATTTTCTGGGCCTCGAGGTGAACGCGATCCGGGTCGATACCAACACCGGACCGGCGATCCTGGTGGACAACAATCCCCTCGGCAAAATCCCGACGCTGCTGACCGATGATGGAGCCTCGATATTCGACAGCGTGGCGATCATGCATTTTTTCGACCGGCTGACGAAGGGAGGGCTCTACCCTTCCAAGAAGGGCAAGCGCACCGATGCTGAGGTCCTGGAAGCGCTCTGCGACGGCATCTGCGACTGCCTGCTGGCGATCGTTTACGAGCGGCGCTTCCGAGACGAGGAAAAGGTCCATCAGCCCTGGATCGATCGCCAATGGAAGAAAGCGACGGCCGGGCTCGCTCACCTCGGCGCCAAGCCGCCGAAAACAGGCAAGAAGCTCAATGGCGGACATTTCGCCTTGGCCGCCACGCTTGATTATCTCGACCTGCGCTTCAAGGGCCAATGGGAAGCCGATCATGCGCCGTTGATCGAGTGGCTCGCGCAATTCGAAAAGAAATTCCCTGCCCATCGCGAGCTCAAAGCCAGCGCTTGACCCGAAGACGCGGACAGCAAAAAGCCGGGCGACGTGCCCGGCTTCAGACTGCTGACAAACCCCTGGCACCGTCCAGGGGTTTATGATTCATTGGGACATGTTGAAGAAACCTGCCCCCACCCAGACGGCTCTTGAGATGGTGACGCTTGATAGCCTGGTGCCGAAGGATC
>NZ_ML133668.1:0-45338 GCF_003985135.1 Rhizobium fabae | reverse complement strand
ACTTGAGACAATCGCCACAATGAGCGATGATCCCCTCATCAGCCTGCCAGCAGCAAGCTGACACTCATCCGGCCCTCTGGGATGAGCCGTGGTCGTCTAAGCTACACCACGTCCTGGGACATGATCGAACGACACGCCCATACACGATGTTCCTCGCTGCTCAGTCCCGCCTCGAACACGCAATGAATGAATACCAGGCGCCTCCATCGAAGAGCGGACTTTTCAAAGGTGCAAACAACACGAGCAGTGACGTTTTCTAGGAGTTTTGGCGTATTATGACCAAGCCAGACACTGCCACTATGCTGGAAGATGCCGCCAACCGAATCGAGGATATCGGGCGATATCGAGAGCCGCTATTCAAACACCTTTTCAAAAGCGGGACGACTTTTGACGCCTGAGGCGGCTACCAGCCAGAACAGCCCCCCGGCAGCAATGCCGAACACAGCTATCTCTGCAAGTAATTCGACGGCTTCCAGCAATCCCCACCACGTCATCATCCCGTTATGGTAGGTGATGTGATCATTCGTGTAGGCCTCATCCGGGCCGAAAAATACAGTTAGACAAAACCACGGGAAGGTCGCAATGGAGGCCCCGCCCATCGCACAATTTGCAAGGAATGCCCGTACTCGTCCCCTGACCGAGACGGGCCGAGGACGTGCACATATTTCTGAGAACGCTCCCCATTATGCTGGACCTGTGATTCTCATCGATGATGTCTAGTTAATGGCCGATCCGACGCCTCGCCGGAATGCGAGACGTTAAGAAACCTATTTGGCGAGGCGAAACCCTTTAGAAGCTGGCAGAGGCACAGACGCCAAGGGAGGAGGCGATTATCACTGCCATTAATCCGCAGATCACTGCCGTCAAAAAGAGAGGAAAAATCGCAAACGAAGCACGCAAAGGGCTGGAAGCCTCTCGCTGGCATTGGCCTCAACGAGAAAGATCGCCCGGGGAGGCGGTCTTTCTCACTTCTGAATCAATGAAAGCTTCGTTCACCCAGCAGCCTTGATGCTGGAGTTGCAGAGGCTCCAATATCCGCCGCCCTTCTGGATCCACTTCAGATCACCGAGCGTGCCGGCATCCTTCGCGGCATGATAAGCGTCGACGCAAGTATGAAGGCGGGCTTTAGCGGGCGCTTCGCTCGAGTATTTCTTGTCGATAGCCTTCGGGAGCTTGACGCTCTTCGGCGCCGCTGTCGTCGGCTTTTCAGGTTCCTTTTCGGTTGTTTTTGCGATGTCCGCCTCGTCTTCCTTATCCGCGGCGGCAGCATCCGCGCCACAGAATTTGGCGCGGAAATCATTCCACTTCATGTCTTTGGCGGAACCGTCAGCCTTGGCAGCCTGATACTTTGTGCTGCATTCCTTCATCGTCAACGCATGCGCCGGCGACGATATGACGAAAGCGGCAAGCAACGAGCCGGCAGCAGAGAGAAGCAATTTGTGCGACATGTGATTGGCCTCGGTCGATGATGTTGACGTTTCAGTCTTCTCTCCCGCCTGAGCTATGACGCTGATGACGAAAGAGTGCCCCATTGGGGCTTCCGCTCAATGAACCTCCGATGAACAGTCGTTACAACTGGACCGGAATGAACGTCGATTTTTGACGCGGGGTGGCCGCCTCGGTATTCGACGATCCGCCGGCCTGCGCAGCCCTTTGAAAGCGAATGCTTTCCCTTCCAAAGCGATGCACGATCGGCTGGGAACAGTTGATGGGCTCCTCCGCTGAGTTCAGAAGAGATCGGATTGATTGCCGCCTAGTGGAAGTTGCGCGCTTTACTGAATTGCTGCGGGCATTTGCGGGATAGGTTCTCTCGACGCTGTTGTTGTCGATCTCGATGCGGCGGTCGATCAAGAATATGCAAGCGCCTCCTGCTCCTAGCCCCTGTGCCGCTCACCCGCGGCCGTGGATCTTCACCACGCGTCACCCAAGCGAGGGTCAGAAGGCTTCTACTTTGCAAAGTCGTGCGCATCCGGGCAGCCAGCCGCCGGGGGTGGCAAGCAGATTGTCTAGTGCACGATCGAGGCTAGTCCACGCGCACAAGTGCGGAATTCGGTAGCAGATGCCACCGGCCGAAGTAAATTCGCGGCCGCATTGCGCCGCAAGCAGACATGCCGTTTTGGCGGTGTGCTGGTTGCGGCGCTTCCCTGGGTGTAGACTGCCGACACTGTTGCATGTGCATGCAAGGCAACGATGATGAGTACCCCCACGCTCGACCGGAAGCTGCTTGCGATTCTGGCAGCGGATATGGTTGGCTACTCGAAGGCGATGGAGGCCGATGAAGCCGGCACCATCAGGCGACTGAAGGCCATTCGCGCCGACCTGATCAATCCCGCCATCTCTGAGCGCCATGGCACCGTTATCAAGCTGATGGGCGACGGCGCGCTCGTCGCCTTCGACAGCGTGGTTGATGCGGTTGCCTGCGCCGCGGAGTTTCAGAATAGCGTGGCCGCGCGCAACGCCGACCTGCCGGAGCCTGAGCGCGTCGTATTCCGCGTCGGGATCAATCTGGGCGATGTCGCCTTGGTGGATGGCGATCTGTATGGGGATGGAGTGAATGTCGCCGCGCGACTGGAGCATTTCGCCGAGCCGGGGGGCGTGATGGTGTCGGGGACGGCATACGATCATCTCCAGGGCAAACTCGACTGGCCGCTCGATTTCGCCGGCGAGCAGCAGGTCAAGAACATCAGCCGCCCGGTGCGGATGTATCGGCTGAGACTCGACGGCAAACGGGCGCGGCGCCCGCTTCTGGGAATGATACCACGCTGGGCCGGGACGGCTGCGGCGGCGATGGTCGCGTTGGCTCTGGCAGGCGGCGGGGCCGCCTGGTGGTTCCTCCAGCCGGAAACTCCGATCGGCAAGCCTTCGGTGGCGGTGCTGCCCTTCGAAAATTATGGCGGCGACGAGGCAAGCGGGCGTCTGGCCGATGGCCTGACCGAGGACGTCATCACCGACCTCGCGCGGTTTCCCGAATTCGAGGTGGTGGCGCGGAATTCGACGGAAGCTTACAAGGGCAGGCCGGTGGATGCCCTCCAGGTCGCAACTGCGCTCCATGTCGGCTTTGTGCTGGAAGGCTCGATCCAGCGGCAGAGTGGGCGGGTACGGATCACTGCACAGCTGATCGATGCAAAAACCGGCCGCCATCTTTGGTCGGAGAACTGGGACCGGCCCGCCGAGGACGTGTTCGCCGTTCAGACCGAAATCGCAGAGCAGGTCGCCAACCGTCTCGGCGGCGGAGTGGGACTGATTCAAGAGGCCGGGCGGGCTGCAGCCAAACGCAAACGGCCTGAAAACCTGAACGCCTATGATTACTACCTGCTCGGGTCCGAGAAGATTGAAAAGCTCACCAAAGCCGATGACGAGGAGGCCATCACCTTTCTCAATCGCGCCGTGGAACTGGACCCCGGGCTGGCACGGGCCTGGGTAGAACTTTACCACGCTCATGATCTGATGGGTGTGTTCGGCGTCGATCCCGAGGGCAACCGCAAGGCGGCTGCCGATGTGGCCGAACGCGCGGTGAGGCTTGATCCGCGCGACGCTGAAGCACACGTGGTGTTTGCGATGAGCCTTGCCAATAAGGGCGACATGGGCCGCGCCAAGTCCGAATTCGACACGGCCCTTCGCCTCGCTCCGGGCTCGTCCGAAATCCTGACTTTTTACAGCGGCTTCGCCGCACGCTTAGGAGAGCCGGAACGCGGCGCTCAAATGGTCGACAAGGTCATGCGGCTCGACCCGAACTATCCGATGTGGGCGTCCAACTTCTTCGCACCTGCCTATTTTATGGCGGGGCGGTATCAGGACGCGGTGACGATGCTGGAGCGCATGACGCCCAACAACTACCAAAGGTGGACTTGGGTGGTCCGCAGCAGCTCTCTTGCAGCACTGGGTCGAACCGATGAGGCGAAAGCTTCAGCCATGGAGGCTCTCAAACAGCACCCCGAGGTGACTGTCGAGAGCATGATCAATGAACCCGGTCTGAGCACAATCGAGCGCAACCGGTTCATAGAGACGATGCCGCTCGCCGGCTTCCCGGCATGCGCCAAGCCCGAGGTGCTGGCGAAACTCGCCAAACCTGTGCGACTGCCGGAATGCGAGGCGGGGAAGGCAGAGCCTCTCCAGCAGCCATAAAACGGCCTGCTTGCGAGCCGCTGGTGGCTGTTGCTGCATAAGACCGCACAAGTGCACTCCGCGCGATGAAGGCAGATTGACCGGGATCGAGGCCAAAGTCTTTTCATCTTCGCGAGGAGGAAGGATAACGTTCATAAAGGCAGATCGGTGATCCACACCGCCTTGACGAGCAAGCGAGGCAGATCGCCCTTCTCGAATTGAGGGTCGCGGTCAGCGGCGTCGATGCTCAAATACGTGAAGAGATCAAGAGCCTCACAAAGACCGTCCATGCCAGTGAGGGGGAGGCGGCGCTGCGGCATTGGTTGAGGATCAACTGATTCTTGAACTCGACTGGAGCCACAAACCGAAAAGCCCCCGCAAGTGGCGATAAGTCTCAGGAGCCGATATGAAAAAAGGGTAATCGCCTCTTCTTCTCAACCTCTTTCTTCAATGAGCGGTATAGGCTCCGTCCACCAAATAGTGCGCCCCAGTGATGAAACTGGCCTGCTCGGACAAGAGGAAACACACAAGAGCCGCGACCTCTTCCGGTTTTCCACGCCTGCCCATTGGTTGAAGCGATGCCATGCGACGCGAACTCGCCGCTTCAAGGTGCTCTGACAAAAGTGGCGTTTCGATCCAGCCGGGACCGACGGCATTTATGCGGATACCCAATCGTGCATACTCCATCGCAGCGACTTTCGTCATTCCAACAACCCCGTGCTTGGCTGCGGTGTATGCCGCCGCGGTGGGTAATCCAACGGACCCGAGAGTGGAAGACATATTCACGATTGCGCCGCCACCCAACTTAAGCATCGCGCCAATTTCGGACTTCATGCTATAGAAAACGCTGTTCAGATTGACGTTCATCACCTCGTGCCAACTATCGAGCGGATAGTCTGCGACCGCTGCGCGCACCCCATCGATTCCCGCATTGTTGACCGCCAGATCCAGGCCGCCACATGTCTCGACGGTAAAATCGACAAGTCTCTGCACACTCCCACTGTCACTGACATCAACGACAAATTCACGGGCGAGGCGTCCCTCTGATCTGATTGCGGCGGCAATTGTACGTGCTGCGTCAGCATTGATATCGGCGACAACAACCTCGGCACCTTCCTCAGCGAGTTGTCGGGAAACGGTGGCACCAATTCCGGAACCTGCGCCCGTCACAATCGCGATTTTTCCCTCCAGGGAAAGCTTCATCGTCTCTGTCCTTATTGCTATGCTAATATTCGATCGGCGCAGTTATTGATGCAAGGGGTTTCCCGGATTAATAGAAGCGCATGTTATTGCGCAGCTTCGGATGTTGCCAGTGTTGCGACCTCATCCTCCACAGCGTTGAGTGTCTTTGTCAAAAGATGTCGCACTCTAATTTGGAATGAACGGGATCGACGGAATTACTTGGCAGGTGGGAATGGACAAACACCATATTATGCGCCGGGGGCTCGTGCTGGGGAGCTTGGCTCTGATGCTTTCTGGATGTACTTCAGGCGATGGGCCGCCGCTGGGCTACCGGTTTGGGTTTGCAATGGATCCTGATTTCGATCCCCGCTATCGACGACGGGAGGTTGCGTATACGGGGAGCGAACCGCCCGGAACGATCGTCGTCGATACGGCGAGCCGCTACCTTTACTTCGTGGAGGCTGGCGGACAGGCGACTCGCTATGGCGTTGCGGTCGGAGAGGAAGGGTTGAGTTTCAAGGGCGAGGCCACCATCGGCTATAAGGCAGAGTGGCCTTCGTGGAAACCCACCAGTGACATGATTCAGCGCAAGCCGCGGCTGGCCCAATATGCCGATGGAATACCGGGAGGACCGCTCAACCCTCTCGGTGCAGCGGCCCTCTACCTCTACCAAGGTGGACAAGATACCCTATTCCGGTTGCACGGAACGAATGCCCCCTGGTCTATAGGCCGTGCAGTTTCGAATGGGTGTATTCGCTTGACGAACGCAAACATCGTCGACCTTTACTCTCGTGCACGCATAGGCACACGCGTTGTTGTCATCTGATGGCGTTTACCATTTGAAATCGCAGGGTTGGCCATAGCAATGTGTATCTGCTAATGTAGATTCGTTGCATGTTGCATCATATCTGCCCTATTCAGGGTGATGATTGTCGCTAAACTTTAAGGTGTAGCCCTCAAAAGCTATCCCATGATGAGGAGAGGACTTCATGATGAGCAGAATTCTATTCGTGATCGTTGCAATGTTTGCGGTGGCCAATCTGAGTGCTTGCGGATCGATTGGCAAAGGCAAGGGGAAGGCCCCACCGCCGGCAGCAGCAGTCTACAAGTAGACTATCGCGTTTGAAATTTAGGAAGGGTCGTACAGACCCTTCCTCTTCTTATGCCATAAACCGCCAGGCTTGCGCTCCTTCACAACTCACAGCGCACGAGTGGCATATTAAATGCTGACTTCGGGCTCCTGTTCGTCAGGGCCTGCACATGGAGCTTAGTGATGGCGCTTGGAAGAGGCGGTATGTCGCTAGTTGTTATGTTGGCGGTCGTGGCATCGTCATGCCAGACAGAAGACAAAAGGCCTTTACCGCATTATACGTCGAATGGCAGAGGTGTAGCTCCAACCAATGTGGCTGAAAACAAATCGAATCAGTATTTCATCGAATTCCGCTCACGCTATGCGCTGACCTACGGCCACACCTACGTCGTTTTTGGGCGGGCGGATAAGAACGGAAATATGATCAATCCCGAAGTCGCAGGCCTTGCCCCAGCTTCTCCCGATGCCGCCCAGTATGTAATCGGCCACTTCATACCGGTTCCGGCCACGACCGGAGCTACGGATGGTGACCTGGAAGAGCAGTACAGGTCGGCAAGCTGGCGTGTGATGCTGAGTGATAGTGAATATAACGACACAGTTGCGTATATACGCAAACTGCAGGCAACCTCTCATCTCTGGGAGGCATCGGTTTATAATTGCAACGCCTTTGTGGCGGATATCGCAAAGCACATGGGTTATAAGGCGCCCGGCATTTGGCTAAGGCCGCAACAATTCATTACAAGCCTGCGGGAGATGAATACAGGTTGATTGCATCCAAGACACGGGTTGGCGATCGCGGATGCAGACCACAGAAAGGTTCTGGTGACTTGATTTGAATTTATCAGCAGCCGTCGTCGGCGAGGTCGTCTGGGTTCTCGGAATTGTTGCATGGTACATCATTCGATACCCATTTGAGCGCCGCGCAAAGCGAGTGCCTGTTATCAGCAACCGCCGTACCGGTTCTGAGGCGGTGGGGCTTGCGGCAGCTCTCGCCGGACTTGCGATCGTGCCGGGATTCTACGTCGCGACCGGCATTCCTGAAGCCGCCAACTATACACCTCGTTTGTGGGCCGTCGTGATCGGGGCGATACTCTTCTGCGCCGCAATGTGGGTCTTTCGAAGAACCCACAAGCAATTGGGACGAAACTGGTCGATTACGTTGGAGATCCGACAGCAGCACGAATTGATATGCGCTGGCCCGTACTCCCTTGTCCGCCACCCCATGTACACATCGTTCCTTCTGATGGGGCTTTCACAAGCGTTTCTGCTGTCGAACTGGGTGGCAGGCATGGCGGGTCTAATCGGCTTCGCCGTTCTATTCTTCCTCAGGGTAGACCAGGAAGAACGCATGATGTTGGAAGTTTTCGGCCCGCAATACCGCGCATATATGGCGAAGACCAAGCGCATTATCCCTTATCTTTACTAGAGGTGGCAAGATGAGAGGACGAACGATCAAGCTCTCGGCATCGCGACGACTTGTCGGAGATCTGATGAGATTCTCGATCGGGGTACCGCGTGTGACGGTCCAGCGGCATATGAACCTTCGCCCCCTCCTCGATGCCAGAGACGGACCGGATGCCCGGCCGTCCTGGACTGTGCTTTTCTTGAAGGGATACGCCCTGCTTTCTCAAGAAATTCCCGAGTTGCGGCGCGCTTATATCAAGTTTCCATGGCCGCAGCTCTATGAATATCCGGCCAGTGTGGCCTCCATTGCCCATGAGCGCGAGCATGAGGGAGAGCGGGTCGTTCTGCTGAGCATCATCAAAGGACCCGAGCAACGCTCCATTTCCCAGCTGGAAACGCTGATCCGCGCAGCGAGGTCACTTCCGGTTCTGGAGATTAAAGAGTTTCGGCGCTCTCTGAAGCTTGCTCGCGCACCTGCCCCTGTGAGGTGGCTGCTCATGTGGCTCGGGCTCAATATCGGGCGGAAACGCGCGCGCTATTTCGGCACGTTCCAATTGTCCGTCTATTCGGGCCTTGGAGCGGAGTCCCTCAACCCCCTTACCCCACTGACCACACTTCTCAACTACGGTCCAATCGGCAAGGATGGATCGGTTGCTGTCCGCATCCACTACGACCACAGGGTCATGGATGGAGCGAATGTCGCTCGGGCATTGGAACGGTTCGAAAGGATCTTGAACGGCGAGGTCGCGGACGAAGTAAAACGCCTCGCCCAGAGCGGTACCCCTGCCATCATGTCGGCGGCAGGGACATCGAAATGACGTCGCACAGTGAGCCCCGTTTGGCTGTCGTCGTGGTTGGTGCTTCCCGTGGCATTGGACGAGCAATCGCAAAGGTTGCGGCCCGTGAACGCAATGTCGTCGTACTCGTCGCGCGTTCGGCTGAGGGCCTCGCCGCGGCGGCGGTCGACGTACAGCAGGCCGGCGGGGAGGCGTTCACGCTGGAGCTGGATCTCCTCGCTGCCGATGCCCCGGCGCATCTCGAGGCTTTTCTGACTGCCAACGATTTGGTATGCGGCGTCCTGGTCAACAGCGCTGGGTATGGCCTGCGAGGCGCAGCGACGTTACTCCCCGTCAAAGATCAGATTGGGATCATCGATCTCAATATACGCGCCCTGACCGACATGACCCTTCGCTTCCTGCCTGGAATGCTGGCGCGCGGACGTGGCGGCGTTATCAATCTCGGCTCCATAGCGGGTCTCGTTCCCGGGCCGTACATGGCTTTGTATTACGCAAGCAAGGGTTTCGTGCACTCTTTTTCGGACGCGCTCCATCAGGAGGCCTGCCGCTTTGGCGTTACCGTTACATGTGTCGCGCCAGGACCGGTATCCACCGAGTTTCTTGAAAGGTCCGGCGCGAACCGGGCGGCTCTCTTCAAGATATTGCCCAAGCTGGACGCAGGATATGTCGCTGAGCGCGCCTGGAGTGGTTTCAAGTCCGGTCGTCGCCGCGTTGTCCCTGGCATCTCAGCTAAGTTAATCACTCTTGTCGCCGCATTCTTGCCGACTGCAGCTATTCTCCCCCTGATCGGTCGCCTGCAGCGCAGGAGCAAAGATCCATGTCCATGCGGTTCAGGAAGGAATCTCAAGGAATGTTGCGGTAGCGCTCCCCGGCACGGAGCAAGCTGCAGAAACAGTGCATCTCGGCGAGATGAAGGCCACCTATGATGAGGACCACTCGGAGATCCTACCTAGTCCACCGTATGATCTTCCAGGCCCAACGGGTACGAAGGATTGTAAAAGGGAGGCTCATTCCGATCGTTCGCCAAACTCGTGACCGACAGGATGCTCGGCCCTCAACCAGCGACGTTGCAGTGCATGTCCATCTATCTGAAATTAATTGACCTGCCACTGAAGTTTCATCCGGCGGCAACATGCCGGCGTATTTTTTCTTCCAGTTGAAATAGGTCGCCTGGCTAATTCCCGCCTTCCGGCAGATCTCCGCCACCGGCACACCTTCATCACCCTGTTTCAAAATGAACGCCTTTTGTGCGTCTGAAAACTGCGATGCCTTCATCGTCTTCCGTTCCTTTCCAAGCCCATGGCGGGGTGCTTTATCTCGACAAGCATGGTCGAAGCACGCAGGGCACGCCGGTTCGCGCGTTCTGCTTCGTGAGTACGAAAGAGAAGGATCGCAAGGTCGAAGGCCTGCATTTTCTGCGCGTGGGCATGAAGAACTATCGCGCCTTCCTGCCTCTTTGGGCAAAATGGCTTCAAGATGAACGATGACGGGCTGGTTGTCGTCGCCGTACGATCAGCCGTGATAGTCCGTTAGAAGCGGACATTTTTCTTTCTTTCTAAAGTCTCCTTGCCGGACACTTTAAATAGTGTCATTTTTGTCCGTCATGAGCGATCAAAAACGCGACAAGTTAAAGTCGATGCTGGACGAGGTCCCGGCAGGCTTCATCGTGGATTCCGCGTGGATGCGGAAAATGGAAATCCGCCGGAGCTCGACATATGATTATCTCCGCCGCGGTTGGCTGGAGCCCATCATGCATGGCGTCTATCGGCGTCCCTCAGGGCGGGACGGCTCAGCCGAAGAGCGCATCGACTGGCGCATCGCGGTCATGTCCGCACAGACGATCATGGATTACCCGTTCCATGTCGGCGGCCGCACTGCGCTCGGACTTCGCGGGCATGTGCATTACCTTGCGCTAGGAACCACCGAAAAAATCTTCATCTATGGCGATGCGCCCCGATGGCTCGCGAACCTCCCCACCAATGGCCTCCCGATCCTGCGCAGTACGCGACTTTTCAAGACGGCAGATCTCGAGATCGAACCACTGGCGGCTGAATCGGACGGCAACGCCATCCTGTTTTTACAGAATTGGACGATACGCGCCTCAACGCCGGAGCGGGGCATCCTTGAAGCGCTGGATGAACTGCCGGAAAACGAAAGCTTTCACAACATCGATACGATCTTCGAGGGTCTGACCAACCTGCGTCCGCGCCGCATCACCGAGCTTCTCGCCGAATGCACCAAGGTCCAGGTGAAAAGGCTTTTCTTCGTCTTTGCCGACCGCCACGAGCATGCCTGGCTCAAGCATGTCGACCGATCGATCATCGATCTCGGAAGCGGCGACCGCTCATTCATCAAGGGTGGCAAGCTACATCCCACATACCGCATCACTATTCCCGAAGAGTATCTTCCTGGAAAGCCTGAGGACACCGATGGCCCGTGACCAGTATGTTTCCCAGCTCGAGCTTCTTGTCCAGACCTTGCCGATGATTGCGGATGAACCGGCTTTCGCATTGAAAGGTGGAACCGCCATCAATCTGTTCTACAGAGACCTCCCGCGCCTCTCGGTCGATATCGACCTGACGTACCTTCCTCTCAAACCGAGGGACGAGAGCTTGGCCGAAATCGACGAGGCCCTCGACCGGGTCGAAGGCATGGCCCAACACCGAAATCGAAGCCCTCATGCCGTGGAACTATACAGCCTGAGTGGCCCCAGCTTGTCGCTTACAAAGAACTCAACTGGGGCGATCCTACAACATTAGGCAAAAATGCGCCGGAAGTTGATCGAACAAGTTCCCTCGCCCCTAAAAGGGCTTGCGTTCTATCGATCTCGCTTTTCAGAACCTCCATCACCTCGACTACCCCCTGCTCACCGCCAACGGCGAGGCCGAACAAGGCAGCGCGGCCTATCATCACGGCGCTAGCGCCCAACGAGATCGCCTTCACGATGTCGCTGCCGCGCCGGATGCCGCTATCGACAATGATCGGAGCGTTGAGGGAGGAGAAACGAGGCAGAACGTCGATCGGTGCGGGAGCTATGTCGAGTTGACGGCCGCCATGGTTGGAGACAACGACGGCATCAACGCCGAGGGCAACAGCACGCTCAGCGTCGTCGGGGTGTAAAAGCCCCTTCACCAGCAGGCGACGTGGCCAGCGGTCGCGCAGACGTTTCAAATCGTCCCAATCGAAGCTCGCATCCATCTTGCGGGAGAGGAGTGCTGCCTGCCTATTGGGATCTGTGAACGTGTCCGTGGCGAGATTAGCCATTGACGGCGCGCCATGCCGGCCCACATCCCAGAGCCAGCGGGGATGGCAAAGGACGTCGGCGATTGTCTTCGAGCGGAAGCGGAACGGCATCACGAAATTGTTCCGCTCATCGCGCTCCCGCTTGCCGCCCACCGCAACATCCACCGTCAGAACCAGATGACTGAAGTCGGCCGCAAGCGCCCGATCCACTAGCTGATCGGCGAAATCGCGGTTCATCACATAAAGCTGGAACCACAGATCGCCATTCGAAGCCTTAGCGACCTCTTCGATAGAATTATTCGAGGCCGTCGACAGGGCGAAGGGGATGCATAATCTGGCAGCAGCCCTTGCAAGCAGAATATCTCCGTCGCGTCGGTAAAGGCCGTTAAGGCCGGTCGGTGCGATGACGATCGGCATCGGAAGGCGCTGCCCGAACCAGTCGATGCTCTGGTCGCGAACAGAAACATCGTTGAGCAGCCGCGGCGTCATTTTGATCGCCTCGAAAGCCCTGCGGTTTTCCTTCAGTGCGACCTCGTCTTCTGAACCGCCGTCCAGATAGTCAAAGACAAAGCGCGGTAACCGGCGCCGCGCCGCCTGCCTGTATTCTTCGACGTTGAGAAGGGTCATTACGGCGCGATCCGGATTTCGACGAGAGCCTGGGTCTTGTGTATCGTCACCTGCTCGATTGCGGCTGCCAGAGCCGTGTCGAGATCCTCTGCGCGATCCACCTTGGCCGTCCAGGCACGGCTCGCCGCCGCCACCTTTGTGAAGTCCGGCGTCGGCGCGAGCGAAACCAAAGGCATGGTGTTTGCCTTTGAGGCATAGCCATCCGGGTAAACGCCGAGCACAGACTGGCGTACCGCCCCCCATTCGGAATTGTTGAGAACGAGAACAAGCAGCGGAATTTCCGCCGCTTCCGCAATCTGATGACAGGCGACCGGGTTGGAGAACATGTAGGAACCGTCCCCCATCGTGGCGACGATCAGCCTGTCTGGCTGCGCGAGTTTCATGCCGAGCGCTGCGGGGAAGCACCAGCCAAGACCACCGGAATGCGGTTCCTGAAACCAGGTGTCGGGCGAGTGCAATGTCAGCTCCTCGAGCGGTGCGCCAAGCTCCGAAAGCACTGCCGCGTCGATTCCCTCGATTGCCTTGGAAAGGCAGGTGCTGACAAAAGCCTTCGACATCACGGGCCCACGGCCTGCGGCTGCACGGTCCAGAACGGTTGCGCGGCGCCAGGAGGATGCAGTTGCGACCTTGGTGCGGCGGGCATCGCGGACCATTTTCGTCTGCGGCAAAAAGCTGGAAACGGCGGCAGCGAGTTCAATGATGACATCGGCCGTATCGCCGACAAGTGCCAGATCGCAGGGGAAGTTGCGGACTGGGAAGCGCGCATAAAGCGGATCTTCGCCGATATGGACCACCTTGCAGCCCGGCTTCAGCACGTGAATGTCCGGGGACCATGGCGCCAGGCTATCGATTACCAGCACGAGATCGGCCTCAGCAAGCCATTCGGCAGGGTCGCCGCCCACCGCCATCGGATGGTCGGTCGGCGCTGCAAGCTGGATCGCCCAATATTGGCAAATCGCAATGCCCCAATCTTCGGCAAGGCGCGACAATGTTGCAAATCCTTCGACCGACCCTGCGCCGCGTTGCGCTATGATCAGCGGGGCCTTTGCTTCGCTGAGGAGTTTCGCAGCGGCCTCGATGTCGGCGCGGCGCGGCCCTGCACTGGCTGCGGCAATCGTTGCGGGCGCCTCAAGCTGGTCCGAAGGGCATGGCCCGCAGAGCACCTCACGCGGCAGGCTTAAATAAACCGGCCCACGCGGCGTGGAGTTGGCGACCGCGAAGGCGCGATCAACAATGTCCACGGCCTGCTCAGGGAATTTCAGCTCATAGTCCCATTTTACGGTTTCGCGGATCATCGCGGCCTGGTCCCGCATTTCCTGACCCCAGCCAATCGGTACGGTTCGTGCACCGAGTCGCCCCTTCTCCACGACGGGCGTCCGTCCGGAAAAAAGCAACATTGGAACGTGTTCGGTCGCAGCGTTTATGGCGCCAATAGCGCAATTGGCGAGACCGACATTGGTGTGCGCCATCACGGCTTGCGCACGTCCCGTCGCCAGATAATAGCCGTGCGCCATGCCCATGGCAGCATTTTCATGGGGAATAACGATCGCCTTTGGCAACGGTATCTGCTTGGCGGATGCTTCCGCCAGGCCCTCTATGATCGGCGGGAAATCCGTGCCGGAATTGGCGAAGATGTAATCGACGCCAACGGCCTTCAAGCGCGCCAGCAAAGCGCCCCCGGCAGTAATTGTGGCAGCCTTTTTGTCCATCATGAATTGACTCGCTTTCGTATTTTTAGAGATGGGCCGGAAGCCATGTCGCCAGGATGGGAAAGGCGATCAGCAGCCCAAGGCGGATGAGGTCGGTGACGATGAACGGCGCAACGCCCTTGTAAATTCGGGAAAAGGTCAATTCCGGCACGACGCCCGTGAATACCAGACGGTCACCACGCATAACGCCGACCAACCTTTTCTCTTGTCAGCATCATTGAAGTAACCAATCCGGTCGGAAGTATAGGGAGATCAAGCGCCCCGCCCTGCCTCACGCATTTGGCGGCGGATGGGGAGCAGATCAATCTTGATCAGAGACTTCAGCAGCCCCCAGGCACCGCCCGGTGCGAACAATGTGACGCCGATCGCCAACAGGCCGAGGATGATGAAGTAGAGAGATCCGATGTTGCCCATCGTTTCGCGCAAGAGAAAGTAAATGGCGACACCAACGATCGGGCCTTCGAGCGTTCCGATTCCGCCCAGGATTACCGCGAAGAGGATAATCGCCATCCAGTTCATCGAAAAACCTGCCGTCGGGCTTACCTGCAGAGCAACCATATAATAGCAGGCTCCGGCAGCACCTCCAATCGCCGCTGCGATGAGCAGCACATAGGTCTGCGTCTTGCGAATCGTCACGCCCATCGCTTCGGCAGCAAGTGGGCTGTCCTTCATCGCTCGCAAGGCGAGACCGAAGCGGCTCCGCATCAGCCCGAGACAGGTCAGAAGCGCGATCAGCAAAATGGCAACAGCTGTGCCATAAGTCGCAAAAAGCCTGACGGAACGATCAATACCACGCACAGCCGTCAGCGCGATCCCACCACCGCCGCCGAGCGGGCCCGTATGATAGACGATCAGTCTGACGACTTCGGAGATGACCCAAGACCCGATGGCGAGCTGAGCACCCGACAGCCGAAAAAGGATCGGTGTGATCAGCAGTGCAAAGCCTGCACAGACGATCGCGGACAGCAGCACGAAAGGAAATGGCAACATGCCGAAGCCGTTGGCGGCGATGAAGAGCGTGTATCCACCGATGCCAATGAAGACCTGAAAACCCATGAAGACAATACCGCCGAAACCCGCAAGCAGGTTCCACATGAGAGCAATCGCCAGAACCGCCGCAATTTCGGTCGTTAGTAAGACAGCGTATCGGGAGCCTGTAAATGGAATGGCAAGCAGCACTGCGGCAAGGAAGCCTACAGCCACGAGAGACCGGGCGAGAGGCGAAGCGAGCGTCATACACGTATCCTTTTGGTGAAGAGGCCACCCGGCATCAGCAACAGGCCGATGAGGAAGACGATGTGGCCGACAAGTGGGCCGAGGCTCGGGGTAATGAAGGTGCCCGCCGCCTGGGCTATGCCCAGAATAATCCCGCCGGCAAGCGTTCCCCAGATGGAACCAAGCCCGCCGAGGATCACCGCTTCAAAGGCAAAGAGCATGCGTTCCGGGCCGGTCGAGGGGTCGAAAGTGCCGCGCATGCCATAAAAGATTGCCGCGATGGCGGAGATGGCGAGCGCAAAGCCCATGGCAGTGGCGAAGACTTTCCGCGTCCCAATCCCCATCAGCTGTGCCACGGCTTCATTGTCCGATGTTGCGCGAACCGCCCGGCCAAAGCGCGTGCCGCCGAAGACAGCCGCCGTGAGAGCAAAGATGGCAATCGACACCGCGAGTGTGAGAAGTGGCAGAACACCGACCGCCACCGAGCCGAAATTGACCGCCGCCGTTCCAAGCGCACCTGGATCAAGGCTCTTGGTGTCGGCGCTGAAGAGTTCGAGCATTACGTTCTGGAGAATGACCGAAAGCCCAAACGTCACCAGAATAGGTGGCATCTCACCGCGCCCCAGTGTCCTTTCGATGATGAAGCGCTGCAAGACCCAGCCGACCGCAAACATAAAAGGCATGACCACTGGCAGCGCCAGCAGCGGGTGAATCCCGAAGCGTGTCATGAGTTGCAAGGCGAGGAAGGCGGAGAAGACGATAAAATCACCATGCGCAAGATTGATTTGTCGCATGAGCCCGAGGCAGAGCGACAGACCGAGGCCATAGAGGCCATAAAGTGCGCCGACCAATGCGCCATTGATCAAGGTTTCCAGCATATCAACGCATCCCGAAATAGGCGTTAGAGATTTCCGCCCTGTCCGCGGTCACAGACGGCCCCGACAGCGCAATCTGTCCATGGCGCATGCACGCGAAGCGGTCCGAGACGGAAAGCGCGCGGGCAATGTCCTGCTCGACAATGACGGTTGTGAGCCCCTCTCCACGCAGCTTCTGAAGCGCAGTGTAGACAGTGTCGACGGCCGCAGGCGACAGCCCAAGCGAGAGCTCGTCACAGAGCAGAACCTCAGGGTTGGACATAAGCGCACGACCGATAGCAACGAGCTGCTGTTGACCTCCCGAAAGTGCTGTCGATGGGCGATTGCGGAACTCGGCGACGGTCGGGAAAATCTCGTAGACGCGTTCAAGGCTCCATCCTCCCGACCGCCGCGAATGCGCCCCGACCAGCAGGTTTTCCTCCACAGTGAGGCTCGGAAAAAGTTGCCTCCCCTCAGGCACCAGCGCCAATCCGTGGCTGACAATGTCCATTGGTGTCAGCCCTGCAATGTCTCGGCCGTTGACCGATACGCGGCCTGTCTGCGGCTTCAGCCGGCCTGTCATCACCGCAAAAGTTGTGGTCTTCCCCGCACCATTTGCGCCTATCAATGCCAGCGTTTCACCGCGCGCGACACTGAGGTCGAAGCCGAAAAGGACGGGCAGCGGCCCATAGGCGGCCCTGAGGTCATTGATCAAGATCATCGATGTCAGGCTCCATACCCAGATAGATTTGCCGCACCTTGGGCGTGCGCATCGTTTCGTGCGGTTCGCCCTGCGCGATGATGCGTCCCTCACCAAGGACTGCGAGCTCGTCTGCGGCATGGGTGAGCACATGAACGAGATGTTCGATCCAGATGACAGCAATCCCGCTTGCTGCCAGCGCCTTGATGATTCTCGCAACGTCCGCAGCCTCGTCGTCGGTCAATCCCCCTGCGATTTCATCCAGAAGAAGAACGGAAGGCTTGGTGGCAAGCGCGCGGGCAAGTTCGAGACGCTTGCGATCGAGTAGCGGAAGGGTGCCGGCGACTAGATTTCCTCGGCTCTCCAGCCCGCAGACCTTCAGGGCCTGAAAAGCCGCCTCTTCCCCTTCGCGACCCTTTAGCCCCGCAGCAAACTCCGCGGCAACAAGCACATTCTCGTAGACCGACATATGCGAGAAGGTCTGCGGAACCTGAAAGGTCCGGCCGATGCCGGCAATGGCGCGCGCCGAAGCGCCAAGTGCGGTGACGTCTCGGCCGGCAAGGAAAATCTTGCCGGAAGAAGGAGTAAAAGCACCGGAAATCACGCTGAAGAGCGTGGTCTTGCCGGAACCGTTGGGACCGATGATCCCGAGAATTTTCCCGGGATCGATCGCAAGGCTGACACCGTCTAACACGATCGGTCCGCCATAGGACTTCACGACATTTTCGACAGTGAGCGCCCTCATCGCGTCGGACGCCGCCATCATCCGGCCTTCCTGGCCAAGTCCATCGTAAAATCGGCTTGGATCGGAACTTCAGGGGCATTCTTGTTGTAGGTCACCTTCAGGTCGTAGGTGCCATCAGGCTGGAGACGCCACTGACCCCCAGCAATCTTCAGCTTGGCAACATTCTTGATCGGGCTCCCGGCCCAGTCGATATCGCCGACAACCGTCGTCATTTTGGTCGATTTGATGACCGCCTGGATGGCGTCTGGATCGGTAGGATCAGTTGCGTTCTTCAGCGCGTGGATACCGAGTTCCCACAGGGCATGGACGACACCGATGGGCTGCGTCCAGCGCTTTCCAGTTGACTTGGAATATTCCGCTGCGATCTCGCCGCAGGACTGACCCGTCAATGTCGACTTGAAGGGATAGCCTGGCGTCCACCAGATTTCGGTCGACATACCGTCGCCGCCCTTGCCGAGTGCCTCGATGCCGGCGGGGAAGAGCAGCGCCTTGGCCGGCGTTGCGATCTTTGGCTTGAAGCCGAGCTGCTGCGCCTGACGCCAGAATACTGCCCATTCCGGCGGAGAGAAGAGACCCGTCACGATATCGCAACCGGCATCGCGGAAGGCGACGATTTGCCGGGAGAAATCATCCGCGCCCGGCTGGAACTCCCCGACATCGACAATCGAATAACCGCCCTTGCCAAGCGACGCGGGAAAACCAATTTCGGTATTGCCGAAGACCTTGCCGGGCGGGTCGTTGGACCAGACAGTCCCAACCCTCTTGTTGGTGCTTTGCAGGTCCCACATCCCGATGAAGGTTGAGATAATATCCTCGATACCCCAGAAGAAGTGGTTCACATAGTTGAACCCAACATCCGGCGTCCCCTTCAGCGGGAACATCCAGCCCTGCCAGGGGTCCATCGTGGTAATGCCCGGCACGCCCGCCGTTTCACATTGCGAGGCGACCGGAACATTGGTCAGCGCGCCCTGCGCGAGCATGAGATGAATACCGTCATTGTTGATCAACTGGCTTGCCGAGGTGGCGGCACGGTCGGAATTCGACTGGTCATCGATATCGCTAATCTCGACCGTATAGGTCTTGCCGTTGTTGACAATCCCGTCCTTTAGCACCTCGCGGACCTTGCCAAGGATGAAAGGATCCGCCTCGGCAAACGGAGCCAGCGCACCGGTCTTCGAGCTGATATAGCCGATCTTAATCGTCGGGCTGGCAGCGATAGCCGGGGCCGGCAGAACGGACGTTGCCGCACTGGCGGCGGCACCGGCTCCCACGGCGTGAAGGAACTTGCGGCGGGTGAGCCTCATGTTGTCGTGCGAAAATGTCATGGTTCTTCCTCTGTCGATTTTTATTGCCGTCAATGCGGTTTTCCGGCCGCAAGTTCGCCGCAAGGCGGCTGCTTGCGGGGTCGGCTTCAGTATATTAGGAGCCGTGTCCGAGGTCCGGGATCAACAGTTTTGCGGATAATCCGGCAGCCGCCTCGCCCCTAATTTCTTCTTTGAAATCAAACGGAAAAGGAATGCGGACCCTTTAGGTCCCGCAGTCGGCCGCACAGGTCGGCTATCACCTTATGGAGGAATGGTTACGCCGAAGCGTGTCTGCGAGCAGGGCTCACTGCAACCGGACCGGAATGTGTTTCGTGGTCGCCAGCATGGCAATGCTCGTGGTGGTGGTCATGCTCGTGTTCGAGCTCTTCCAAGGCCCCGGGCGGGATCGGCGCGAGCCCCTTCCGGAATTCGACAGGCCTGCCGTGTTCGGTGTGGAAATAGGAGCGCCGCCAATGTTCCTGATAACTGGCGACTTCTTCGTCTGTCGTCATGCCACGTCCCGCGACGATCTTTTCAAGGGCCTGCATCCACTGGCGATAATAGGCCGTGTTGATGTCTTCGTCTTCTCTTTGCGGGGAGGCCTTGATCTCGCTCGAAAATGCCGCAACCCATTCCGCCCAGGTGAAATGTCCGGCGTGCGACAATTGCATGGTCAGCGCAAAGGCCTCAGCCTGCCATGGCTCGGAAAAGGCCGGCCCGTTGTCGAGCCATCGCGGATCAATTGTCAGATCATCTGCCATCACGACACATCTCCACTCACTAGATAGCTTTCCCAGAGGCTCAAATACACGGCCCCCGGCCCGTCACTCCCTTTGCCCCAGAGCGTTTCGCTGTCGAAACGGACGCGATAGAGATGATCGGGACATTCTCCACGTCCCGCCGAATGTGCATCCGGAAAGACATGCGCGCCTTCATAACCGACGATAGTTCCGCGCTTGTCACGCGCATAACCCGGCAGGCGCGTGTGGGTGGAGACGTGGTCATTGGTCGTCATGATGTCATCGCCCACCTTGAACTTCGGCGCAGTCCCGATTGCGCGCAGCGTCGGCGCACCGGTGGCTATCGCAATGGCGACCATTTCCTTAGGCAGCATGGCCAGCCTCCTTTTCGGTAAGTTCGGCGATCCGCGCCCGATATTCCTCCTCGGTAAGGACGCCCTTGGAAATCAGCAGATCTTCCAGCGAGTAAAGCCAATGTTCGAAATAGGAGGTCGTCAGGTAATCGGCCGGTGGCATGTTCTCCATAGAGTAGCGGCTTTCATCGATGTTGAAGCAACCGGCTGCGAGCGAAAGAAGATTGACGGCGAATGTTTTCGCTTCCCACTCCGCCTTGAACCTGGTGTCATCGTCGGCGCGATCGACGGGGCCAAAGCCCTGCATGCCGCCCATATCGGCGATTGATCTCATGACATTGCCCTCCTCAGATCGCCGACGCTGCAAGCGGCACACCGGTGCCGATCATCGAATCACGGGTCACCAGCGCCGCCAGTCTGTCCTCGCTCCAGCCCTCCGTGCCGGCCGGTCGCTCCGGCAGGACCATGTAGCGGATTTCCGCATTGCTGTCGAAGACGCGCACCTCGCGGTCGTTGGAAATGTCCAGGCCGAATTCCGCGAGCACGGATCTCGGCTCGATGACGATGCGGCTGCGATAAGGTGCGGATTTGTACCATGTCGGTGGCAGACCGAGCACGGTCCAGGGATAGCAGGAGCACAGCGTGCAGACGATCACGTTGTGAACCTGCGGCGTGTTTTCAAGGATGATCATTGCCTCACCCTGCAGGCCGCTGACGCCCATGTCCTTGAGCGCTTGTGTTCCGTCTTCAAGCAGTCGCGCCTTGAATGCGGGATCGGACCAGGCACGCGCCACGACACCAGCGCCGATGCGCGGACCAAGCTTGTTCTGGAAGATATCGACGATCTCCGTCACCGCACCGGGATCGATCTTCCCCTTTTCGACCATCAGCGTTTCGATAGCCTTTATTCTGAGCGCGAGTGTGGAAGGTGGCATCGTGTGATCGTCGTGGCTCATCGAAGTCCTCTGCAAATATCACGAAATTGATCAAGGATAACGCTGATCGAGGCTTTCATCATCAGCAATATTGAGGACAGGCGGCAGGCCGATCTTCGCTGGAGACGAACGCGATCGAGCGCTTGCGGCATCGCTTCATACCGGGGGCGACGGCACGGGGAAAAGCGTCTCGATCGCAAGCGAGAATGCCAAAAGCGCCTCATCCTGTCCGAACGGGAAGTCCAGTCCCAGGCCCACGGGCAGGCCTGCCCGCGTGAGGCCGACCGGAATGGAAACCCCCGGTAGGCTCGCAACGCTGCCGATATCCGTATTGTGAATGAGGGCTGGAAAAATAGGCAGGACCTTACCGGCGATTACGACCCTTGAAGACTGCTCAAGCTCCGGAGCCGGCAGTCGGCAGACGGGGAACGCGAGCGCATCGATGCCATTGGCCTTGAACAAATCAGCATAGGCCGAAGTCAGTGCGGGGAGATGCTCCGTTATGGCGATCTCGTAAGCCAAGGGACTGACGGCCGTCGCCGGATCGAGCTGGGCGATAAGAATTTCGCGCACATCCGGGCTCGCCACCTGATCGGCAACCTCCGCAAAGGTCAACGGTATTTCGTGATCAGCCAGGAATGCGGATAGTGCGAGCCTTCCTTCGTATACTGAAATGGACATCGCGGCTGCGGCATAAGGAACAGGAAGCGCTCGAGAATCGACTTCAACAAGCTCCGCGCCTTCGGCGACGAGCTGTTGAAGCGCCTCCATACAGATCGCGGCGACCTCGGAATCGACGAAGTCCCAGAAATGTTTGTGCGGAATGCCGAGCCGAGTGCCCTTTATACCTGAGGCCAAAACCGGCGGCGAGGATGTTACAACACTGTTCAGCAGCACCATGTCTGTCGCGGAGAGCGTAATCGGACCCGGCGTGTCCCGCGTCGTTGAAATCGGCACGATGCCGTCAGTCGGCCAGCGACCGGTTGTCGGACGATAACCCCATGCGCCGCAGAAGGCAGCAGGAATGCGCACTGAGCCGCCGGTATCGGTTCCGATGGAGGCCGGTACCAGCCGCGCGCCGACGGCTGCTCCACTGCCGCCGCTGGAGCCGCCAGAGGTGCGGGCCTCATCGAAGGGATTTCGCGGCGTGCCATAGGCAACATTGGCGGAGGTGGCGCCATAGGCCAACTCGTGCATGCCGTTCTTGCCATAGGCAATCGCGCCTGCGTTCAAAAGTCGGGCCGCGACCAGGGCATCCCCCAAAGGCCTGAAGTTGCGAAGCGCGGGCGTTCCGCCCGTCGTGACATAGCCGGCAACGTTGATGTTGTCCTTGAAGGCGATGGGCAGGCCATGCAACGCCCCCCGCAACCGTCCGGTCGCCCGCTCCGCATCCGCCTGACGCGCATCTCGAAGCGCCCGCTCCTCGTCCAGCGACACAAAGGCGTTGATCGAAGCAAGTTTTGCTTTTCTAATCAACAGATCGGTGACGAGCTCCTCAGCGCCAAGCGTGCCCTGCGCCATGGCGGCGGCAAGCCCGGTCAACGTGAATGCCTTGAGTGTCATCGTAGTCCCCGCACAAAATTTCGACATGTGAAGACCTAGCCAGATCGCGCAGGCACCACCATCCGCAATTTTGTTGGTGAACGCTTCTTCCCTTAGGCCTCCCGATGAAAAGTTCCGTGGCTGTGGTGACGGCAAACATTGCGGTAAATGAGCTTGTATCAGGCAAGCCGAAAATTCTTGATTTTTGGCATGTTGTTTGCTTCCATGCCTGAAAAGGGAACTAGGCGGACAAGAAGATTCCGCCAATCACTGGGGGTCTCATGAGCGGGACTGTATTCGATTTGACATTCGATGAGGCGAGTCTGTTCGCCGATATTGTCGGTAGGCTGACAAGCCCCGGGTCGGCGGAGATCAGGGAAACTATCTTTCCCGACATTCTGCGCTTGATGCGGGCGGATGTGCTGGCGTCTTACAAATGGAATCCGAAAATAAACTCCTATGACGCGCCCTTCACAATCAACCAGTCCGCGGATAGCATCCAGGCATATCGGAACTGGTTTCAGTATCGAGATCCGATGACACGGCAGTTGCGCAGTCTTTGGCGTCCGGCCTATGTCGATGAGGTCATTTCCAAACCGGATTTGAGCAAGACGGAATTCTTCAATGACTTCCTGATGAAGGACGGGCTCGACCATGGCATTAATGTCTTCCTGAAGGACAACGGACGAGCTTTGGCGGATCTGCGCATCTGGCGTACTAAGCGCCGACCGGATTTCGCGGACCGTGAAATCAGCCTCTTGAAGGTTCTGGCGCCTTTGCTCAAGCGCGCTCTTTCCGGCGCTCCTGACGTAACACTCTCCGTCCTGACCGACCGCGAGCGAGACGTCGCGCTTCTTGTCTCGCGCGGCTGCTCTGACAAGGACGTTGCGCGCGTTTTAAATATCGGTTTTGCAACGGTACGAACACATCTCACTCGCTGCCTTGAGAAGATGGGCTGCTCTAACAGGGCAGAACTCGCCGCCCGCGTTACAAGGCTTTCGCAATAAATGGAAGAAGCTGACAACGGGGCCCGTCCTTCCATCCACTGATAGAGTGACGCTTTAATCACATCGATGACGGCGAGGTACGTGCCCCGCTCACGGAAATTTCGGTACCGATGCGGCTTGGTGCCGGCGAGAAGATCGTTGCGCTCTGTCGTACCTGCTATCGCCTCAAGAACCAGCTCTGGCTTGAGGACGTGAACCTCCATCAGGAGCTCTTGTCCGGGACCTGGGCTATCGGTGATCGGACCCATGGCAATACTCGATAGCTTCGGGGAATGCGGCACTCTCGGGGTCGAGGATGCAACCTGAAATCCCGCGTCTTCACCTTAATCTGATCGATGTGCGTAGGCTCAATAATATCTCGTGGTTTGGGCGGCCGCGAAAAGCGGTTCAGCGAGATCAAGCGGAGCGTCCCTGGCATTTCGCAGTGGATGCTCACCTTCATGGTAAGGGACTAGAACGTGACGGGCTCCTCACCCGCACCGTCTACCCGACACCCCTCCTGGCGTGGATCACGAACTGACGCCCCTCGGCAGCACATTGTGGAAGGCGCTTGAGCCCTTCGCCAATTGGGCACGGGCGCACGGCGAGATCATGGCGGCTCGGAACGACTTCGACACACGTGAGGGCAGCGTTTGATCTGTAGCCGGTTGAGTCCTGCGGGCGGGAATAGGCTTTAGGGGTTGCGGGGAGCCGCTATCTCCTCGCAGAACGCAAGGAAGGCCTCGACTTTGGCAGGCGGCAACCGCCGGGACGGCCGGACGGCGTAGAGAGGGAAAGTTTCGTCGGGCCAATCCGGAAAAAGCTCGACCAGCGTCCCGGCGGCCAGATGGCCTCCGACTGCAAAGGCGAGGACCTGGGCTATCCCCAACCCTGCCAGACACGCTTCGACCATCGTGTCCACGTCCGTGAAGGTGAACCGACCGCTTGCCTTTACCATGACCGTTTCGGGCGAACGCTGAAACTCCCACTCGAACGGCCTGCCGCGCTGCGGGTCCACGAACTGGATGCATTCGTGGGTTACAAGGTCCATCGGCCTTTGGGGGCGTCCCTTTGCCGCCAGATAGGATGGCGAGGCGACGGTCAGCACGCGCGTTTCCAGCAGCAAGCGTGATGACATGGTGGAGTCCGGCTGAGGACCGAACCGGATCGCCACATCCACGCCCTCTGCGACCAGATCGCCGGCGTCGGGTTGCTGGACAAGGATAAGCCGAAGCTCCGGGTAGCGGGCCGCAAACGCCGGCAGGCGAGGCGCCAGCACGTTGCGCGCAAAGATCGGGTTCACGCTTGCCCGGAGCAAGCCTTGGACTTGCCCCACAGCGCCCGCCGCCAGACCTGCCGCCTCTTCGATCCCGGAGAGATGGGGCGCGGCAAGCTCGTAAAGCCGTGCTCCCTCGTTGGTGAGTCTCAACGATCGCGTGCTCCGATCGAGGAGCCGCACACCGATGCGCTCTTCCAGCCGTGACACCGAACGGCTCACTCCCGATGCCGTGAGACCCAGAATTTCGCCGGCGCGAGTGAAGCTGCCACTCTCCACGACGCTCGCCAGAACGCTGACGCCGGCAAGTAATCGGCTATCGAAAGCCATTCATCATTCCTCGCATTTATTCAAGTTTGGTTTGCCTCTCCGCACCCTAATGCAAAGATGATGAAATCGGTACCTTGGGGCCATTGAAATCGAAACGGCGCGGATTAGCGCAGAGGTGATCATGTTCGTAATTACGGGAATAACCGGCAAGGTCGGTGCAATCGTCGCCACCACTCTCCTCAACGCCGGCCAGCAGGTCCGCGCTGTCGTGCGGAGCGAGGAAAAAGGTGCTCCTTGGCAAGCTCGTGGCTGCGAGATCGCAGTCGTTCCGGAAGCGGACGATAGCGCAGGGCTTGCGCGCGTCTTTTCTGACGCGGGCGGCGTCTTTCTGATGAACCCGCCTAACTATGATTCTGCGCCGACCTTTCCCGACAGTCGCCGCCGAGCCGAAGCATCGGCTAAGGCAATCGCTGACGTGAAACCAGGCCGGGTGGTGCTGCTCTCGACGGTCGGGGCGCAGGCGACCGAGTTCAACCTGCTAAACTGGGCGCAGTTTTACGAACCCGCGCTGGCCGCCACTGGCGTTCCCACCGCCCTGCTCCGCGCCGCCTGGTTCATGGAGAACGCGGCTTGGGATGTCGCAGGCGCACGCGAGGGCCGGTTCGATAGCTACCTCCAGCCGCTGGATCATGCGATCGAAATGGTCAGCGTCCATGACATCGGTCGCACGGTCGCCGATCTGCTCCGGGAGAATTGGTCTGGCGTCCGCACTGTCGAGCAATCCGGCCCACGCAAGTACTCAGCCAACGACGAGGCCGCGGGCTTTGCCGCCGCGCTGGGCCATTCTGTCGAAGCGGTCATCGTACCGCGCGAGAGGTGGGAAGCGACTTTCCGCGCGCAGGGCATGCAAAATCCGCAGGGCCGCATCCGCATGCTCGATGGCTTCAATGAAGGCTGGATCGACTTCGAGCGACAAGGCACCGAGCAACGCAACGGGACCGTCACTTTCGAGAGGGTGCTTAGTGAGTTGATCGCCGAGGGCTGAGCATGGCGCCCGTTGCTCTCACAGCCCAGCCCGATCGAGCTTCACACCGGCGAAGATTTCGCTCTTTGCCGGGCAGTGCGGATTGATCGCGATGGGCAGCTACTACGCCCAGCCTCTCGAACTGGGCATTGGCGGCGAGCTCCGGCTCGCCCCTCATTTCGCTGGTCTTATGGTGACGGCCAGCCAGATTGGCTAATGTCGCTGGTTTGCTGCTGATCGCCCCCTTAGCGATCTCCTGGAAAACCGTCGCCTCGTTTTGGTGGTACTAGGCGGCTCGCTGGCCGGCATAGTGCGCACTCTGATCGCCGCGGTGCTCGGCATTTGCCCTCGTGATCACATTCTCCTCTAGTGACAGATAGTGCTCGAACGCAGCGACAAGCCGCTCTGGATGGAGGGAAAGCTCCCGGAACCCTTCGTGTAGATCGAACAGATCGCGGTTCTTTCTCCGCTGTAGATGCGCCCGGAGCTTTGTGACGAACAGCTCTTCCTTGTCATAGGATATGATGTCGGCGACGCCGTTGAACCATCCATTCTCCACCTTGAATGGATATCCTTGCGTGCCATACAACGACGCGTGTTCGCGTGTGTTGATCTCGACCTTGAGCTTAAGCGACGTTCCAGGCTCGGCCTCGGGCGCAAAGCGGAAAACGAGGTGCGCAGAATGACCCGCTTGCTCCGCTTTGCACTTTCCAATCCAGGCAAGAGCACCGCGGATCGCGTCGATTGTTGGTCCGATGGGTTCGGCCGTGATCTGAACGAGGTCGATATCCTCGGAATAATGCATGGGCCGTTTAAAGAGCAGCTTGTTGATTGCGGTTCCGCCTCGAAATGCGATTTTGCCCTTAAGCTTTGGCGCCGAAAAAAGGTCGCAAAGAGCGCGGGAAATAATA
Source organism: Rhizobium fabae (assembly GCF_003985135.1). Classification (NCBI taxonomy): domain Bacteria; kingdom Pseudomonadati; phylum Pseudomonadota; class Alphaproteobacteria; order Hyphomicrobiales; family Rhizobiaceae; genus Rhizobium; species Rhizobium fabae. Next base: position 18,327 of record NZ_ML133668.1, on the reverse strand, counting down.
AGGTCCTGCTCAATCTGACGAGAATCCGGCCATGGCGCCTGAGTACCCAAGCTGTGAGGTGAGCATTTGGGATTGGACGTTTGGCATGTTGTCGTAGGCTTTAAGGATGGTCTCCATTGGCGTCAGGTCTGGTCGCGGTCCCAATAGACGATCTTCAACCATGTGGCCGCACGCTCATATTGGCCGTCTCCCAACCATGTTTCCTCGAGATTGGCCCGCAACATTCGCTGTCCGGCCTCCGACAGGTCATTTTCGCCAAATCGCGCCCGCCCTAACTTTTTGAGACAAAGCGCACACCGAAACTCACACTGGGGAACGCTCAGCGCCATCTTTCAGCACGGCGACCAAGTGTTGGCCCGCATTTCAGCACACGAAGCCACGCCCGTGCCAGCGTGGGGCACGGACGTCGTTGAGACCACCGGCCATAGGGCTCTGCTCCCGAGCGGTAACGAAATGACTTTAAATAAGGCATACTCAGCCCGCTGAGCCCGTACGGTAACATCCCCCGCACTCTGATCCCGTAAGGGTGCAAGCTGGCTTGCAATGACCTACTGAAGTTGATATGTTCCCGATCGGGAGCAAAAGGTGTGATATTGCCCAAGAAAACGCTCGATTCGCCAAGAGACATCCAGAAACTGGTCAACCAAGCCAGTCCGGCAATCGAGCTGGCCCGCACGTTTGCCTCGATCGACGCCCCGGCAAAAGCCTTGAACGCTCTCAATGAGAGTTTTGCGTCGAACAACGACCTAATCAAGTCGATCGAGTCTGCCTCAGACATTGCAAGGCGATTATCGCACCATTCCGATCTGGCTGCCAAATTAACCGAAACGTTGCCGAAGATTAAACTGAACCTACCGAACGTTTCCGCAACGATAATGGCATCCTTGCCCAAGCAATTGGCGGATTTCTCCGCCGAGGCAGCGGAAAATGCCCCGGTTGCCATACAAAAAGCAAGTCCAGAGACCTTTGCACAAGCGGAAGTCCAACTCGATAGCACCAAAGATCTCGGAAACATGGTCCGTCGCCTACGGGAAAGTCGAAAACTATCGCAGCAGGAATTTGCAGATCTGGCAGGCGTTGGACGCCGCTTCCTCTCTGAACTTGAAAACGGCAAGCCGACTTTGGAATTCGCAAAAGTTCTTCAAGTCGCTCAGGCGGCCGGGATATCCCTCCTTGCGCGCGACCGGTCATAATGGAAATACTCGCTCTCGATGTCCGCTTGGACAGTTCGGAAAACCCGGTGGGCGTGCTCGTCCGCGATCAACGCGGCGGCTTGGCCTTCGCCTACGACAGAGCTTATGTGTCACAGCCGGGGGCGATCTCCCTTTCTCTTTCCCTGCCCTTAACGGCAGAGCCGTTTGAGGAAGCGGTTGCCCGGCCCTTCTTTGACAATTTGCTTCAAGAGCGTGATGGAGCGCTTTCCGACATCATGGCTCGCGAAGGTATAGCGCGTGATGATATCGCAGGCTTGTTGTTTCATCTGGGCAAGGATTGTGCAGGAGCGCTTTCGGTTCTGCCCGCTGGCTCACCTCCGACCAAGGTTCCTGGTGATTATCAGAAAGACTATCAGCGCCTCGAGGACGACCGGCTGATCGCGATCGTCGACTCGCTTCACAAGCGGCGGCGATTGCCCGCCGGCACGGACGACCCCTCCCCCCTTGCTGGCATGCAAAGCAAAACCGCTCTCACTCTCCTGCCGGACGGATCCCTCGCGGGGCCGTTGCCCGGTTCTGGTGCGCCGACGACACATATCCTGAAAGTTCCCGACCAAGAGCATATTCATGACGGCTCTCTTGAATATGAAGCAATGCGACTGTCCCACGCGGTCGGATTTTCTACAGCCGATGTCTCCTTGCTTCCACTCGCTGGCATCGAGGTGCTTTTGGTAACGCGGTTTGACCGCGCGCTCGACAGAGACGGCCGCGTTGTACGAATTCACCAGGAGGACTTTGCGCAAGCCCTTGGTCTTCCCTCGGCGCTCAAATACGAACGACGAGGGGCTCCCGGCCGGCGTTTCGATGTCGACGCGGTCCGGCGAATTCTCGATGCGACAGACGATCCTGCGGGAGAACGAGAACTCTTTATTCAAGCGACGCTTTTTGACCTTCTCGTGGGAAACGTGGATGGTCACGCAAAGAACTTCGCGCTTTTCCATGAGCCAGGTGGGAGGATCCGTACTTCACCCCGTTACGACATTCTCCCTACACGGCTTGACGATACACTCACAGATGAACTTGCTTACCGAATTGGTGATGCCACGACGCTGGACGAGATAAGTGGAGAAGATTTTGATCTCTTCCTCCAGACTGTTGGCATTTCGAGCGCCGCGGCGCGCCAGCGCCTTTCGAAAAGATACGCCACAGAGATTGCCACCAAGCTTGCCGGACATTTAGACCGGCTTGGGAAGGGCGGACAAAAGCCGCTTGCCGACCTCATCGCCTCCAATATGCGCACGCTTCTCGGTGCACTGGATATCGAAGTCCCCGGCCCTGCAAGAGACCGTGACGCATATATTGGACGAACCGGTGGGTGGTTGTTGAGTTGAGGGTGCCCTGCAACCTGCGCACCGAAGGCGAAGTCCTGAAATGGGCGCGCAGGGAGAGCACGCATCTCGGCGGCCGTCGCCCGATCGAGACGGATGCCGGCGCAGTCGAGGTGTTCGACTACGTCGAAGCATATATACGCGACCACGCCACGCAGCCCCCCGATATTTCGTCCGCTGATGCGTGGAACAGGATGTGAAGAACGAAAATCTGCGTCGCTTCTTCCTGGAATGTCCGCTGGATAGGTGATGGGAACTTCGGTGTCTCGCGGCCGTTTAGTTGCAGATGCGGTGTATCGGGCGGGACATCCTGCGCCTCGGGCGGCAGAAGAGATCGTCATGGCAAGGGATGCCGACATAACCATATTAAGAAAGCGCGGAATGCTGGCGACCGTGCGCGGCGTCGTTGCGCATAGCGTGGGCGGGGCCGAAGTCGAGACTGCGCCCTGCGATATGCTACTGGGTAATGCAATTCTGCATGTCGCGAGATTGGACGCTTCGGTTTGCACGACCGCCGCCGCGAGTGTCGTTGCGGAGGGCATTACGTTGAATTGCGAGGATTGCCGTCGGCTTGCCTTGAAATATGGCGATAAGCTTGAAGTTCGCGAGTAGGACGCAAGAGCCCTGAGCCCTGGCCGATCAGCTTGCTGGGCCCAAGGAACCTCAATCGGACATCAGAAGAATATCTCCTGCCATTCAGTGCGAGGTGATCGCACGACCGCTGGACGAGAGATGCTCTGTAATGGCGCGCCGGATTTCGGTGACCGTGTCGAAGAGCCTGTTGTCCAAGTCGATGACATTGAAGCGGACAGCGATGAATTTGAGGCGGTTTTCGACAGGGACCGCGATCCCGACTTCCTGACCGTTGAATACGACAGCTTGCTTTTGCATAACAAACCTCGGGGCGCGCCACACGGGAGCACCATCTTAGAAAAGTGGAACAAAGGGTTTACGACGCGTCAGATTGCCGTCGTAGGTCGGTATCGGATCGAGACGAGATCACGCACGCGCTGCACCATTGCGAAGAAACGAAGTCGGACAAACAACGTCATCATCCTCCTCAAGCGAGGTCAAACGACCGCTGAGTACCGCCGGCGAAGGCCGGTTATTTCGGAACTCTTCTGTAAAAAACGTAGTCGAGAAACCTCGAGTAAGCAACTGATTTTTGTTATTATTTAGCGTTTTGAATCGTATGACAATTACCGCAGGTGCGAAGTAAAAAATGATGTACGTTCGTCCGACCCCATCATCGAAGGCCCGTCAACGGCTTTACTGGGCGATATTGTAGACTAGGCGGCATCCATTACGTTGTATCTTTCAGCCTCCTTCGGACTTGGGGCAATCAAATGGTCACTTCTACTTTTAAACATAGATAGTCTTTGCGTCCTTCTCATCGAAAGGACCACGGACCTGGGATGTTAAGGGACCGATAGACTCGAGGGTTTCGCAAGCGTCGGGACGTCTAATTGCTTTAAAATCGAAATCTACGCCCCCGGGCTCTCGTCAGTGGGGGCCGACCGCAGACAGTTCACTGCCAGGACACGCAACGCGAAAAGCAGACATTAAAGCGTTCGGCGCCAAGGTCTGGGGTTGGGCCATTGAAGCTGCTTGCTGATAGCTCGGGCAAGTCAGAAGCCGGCGATCGGCATACGGCACGATGAATGGCACGGTTTGGCCTTTGCGGACATCAGCGCGAATACAATTAGGCCATCTTAGGTCTCAGAAGTCATTTCTTTTGCCAATTCGCCGATCATCGACCGCAACCATCTGTGGGCTGGGTCGTGGCGGTAGCGAACGTGCCAAGCCATCTGGACCGGGAAAGTGCCGAGATCAACGGGAGTCGCTAGTATCTTCAGCCGCGGATCCCGCTCAAGGCGGCGGCAGATCAGGCTCGGCAGCGTTGCGCAGTAATCCGTGACGGCAAGCATCTCTGGCACGGCCAGGAAGTGCGTGACAGAAACGGCAACCTCTCGCTTGAGGTTTTGTTGCCCCAATGCCTGGAAGAGGCCGGCGCGCAGCCGGCCCGGCGGAAGCACGTTCACGTGCTTGAGGCCTTCATATTGTTCTCGTGAAATACGGTCTCGAACGTCAGGATGGTCCTTGCGCACCACGCAGGCAAGTCCGTCGTCCATCAGATGCTGGACGACAAGATTGTCGGGCGGATCGACGATCCGGCCAAGCACCATTGCGGTGGTACCAGAGATCACCCCGGTTTCGGCAAGGTCATTCCCAAATGGTGTCATACGGAGCTTAATTCCTGGCGCATGCTCCCGAAGCCGCGCCACAAGGGCAGGCATCAGCACGAGCTCGACATAACTATTGGGCGCGAGCGTGAACAGACGTTCGGCGCTTTGCGGCTGGAACTCCTGCTGGTTGAAAATGAGATCGTCCAGTTGAGCCAGCGCTGCTTCGATCGTCGGAGCGATCTCCTCGGCCAGTTGCGTCGGCCTTATGCCGTACCTTTCCCGGATGAACAGCGGATCCCGCAGGGTATCGCGCAGGCGGTTCAACGAATTGGACAGCGCCGGCTGGGTGATGCTCAGTCGCGCTGCAGCCCGTGTCACGCTCCGCTCTTCCATCAGGGCCAGGAAAACCGGGAGCAGGTTCAGATCGTATCTCATCGAGATATAATTCCATATGAATATCTAAAATCAAAGAAGTAAATTTCTGAAATATGTGGGCAGGTGTCACTATGAGCTCATCGACAAGCCGCTGCAGCTGGTCGACTCCAAATCAACCGGCACGACGCCTCATGGCGCGGCATCATCTGACGAAAGGATCCGACAATGAAAGTCCTCATGGTGCTTACCTCCCACGATACTCTCGGCAACACCGGCAAGAAAACCGGCTTCTGGCTCGAGGAGCTGGCAGCGCCGTACTATGTCTTCAAGGACGCAGGCGCCGAGATCACCCTCGCCTCGCCAAAGGGCGGCCAGCCGCCGCTCGACCCGAAGAGCGACGAGCCGATGTTCCAGACCGACCTTACGCGGCGCTTCAATGCCGACGAGGTTGCCAGGGCGCAGGTTGCAGAAACTGTGCGCCTGGACAGCGTCGACCAGAAGGACTTCGATACGGTCTTTTACCCCGGCGGCCACGGACCGCTGTGGGATCTGGCCGAAGATCCGAACTCGTTCAAGCTGATCGAATCCTTCGTCAAGGCCGGCAAGCCGATTGCCCTCGTCTGTCATGCATCGGGCGTCCTGCGTCACGTGACCAATGCCGACGGCACCCCGTTCGTTCAAGGACGCTACGTCACCGGCTTCACCAACAGCGAGGAAGAGGCTGTCGGTCTCACGAAGGTCGTGCCGTTCCTGGTCGAGGACGAACTAATCGGCCTCGGTGCGGTCTTTTCCAAGGTCAAGGACTGGGGCGTGCACACAGTCGTCGATGGCCAGCTTATCACCGGTCAGAACCCGGCGTCATCGAGCGAGGCAGCGGAGGCGCTGCTAGGCGCTTTGAGCCAGAGGAAGGTCAAGACCGCCTGAACAAACTGGAACACCGTGATCTGCCGACGGCTTGTGTCGGCGGATCACCTTCAGAAACTGGAGTTTGCCATGTCCACTACCGTTGCAACGATATTGCTGTCGGACGCCCAACAGATGATCGAAAGGTCGATCGCCGCCGCCCGCGCGCTGGATCTTGCCTGCTCAATCGCCGTCGTCGACTCGTCTGGGCACCTGCTGTCCTTTATTCGCCAGGACGGGGCGATGGCAGGCTCAGCGGCGCTTGCCATCGACAAAGCCTTTACCGCTCACCTTTTCAACAACCCGACGGACGCGCTGAATGCACTGGCGCAGCCTGGCGCCGAACTCTACGGGATCCAGCATTCGCATGGTGGAAGGGTCGTGGTCTTTGGAGGCGGCATTCCCATCCGATTTGAAGGGCGGACGATCGGCGCAATTGGCGTGAGCGGCGGGACCGTCGCGGAAGACATCGCCATCGCCGAGGCCGGCTCGGCAGCCTCCTCGTAATTTCCGGCGAGCGCCTGTCTCCGAAAAGAGCCCAGCGCCCTCGCTCAGTCATCAAATCAACCACTCGTCGCGCTTCGAAGACTGGACCAACCAGTCAACGGCTTCGCGCATCCTGCAAGCAGGTCATCAATCTCGGGAGAAAGCAAATGAATGGAGCTGATTGCGATAAGGAAGGCGACCCCAAGTTCTCTGAATTGACCATGTCGGTCGCCATCACCTGTATGGTGCTGGTTGCTATCGACCTGCGACCGGCCATCGTGTCGATCGGTCCGCTTCTTCCTTCTATCCGGGACGAGTTTGCGATTTCGAACGCACAGGCATCGTTGCTGACCGCAATCCCTGCACTGTTGATGGGGCTGTTCGCTTTCCCGACACCATGGCTTGCCCGTCGCTTCGGGCGCGACAAGGTGATGCTGGTTGCGCTCGCCACCCTCGCCATCGCCACGCTCGCGCGTGCGTTCGCGGACAATGTTACGTCACTTTTCGCCGCCACAGCGGGTGTGGGCGCGGGAATTGCCGTTGCTGGGGCTTTGGTCGCCGGCTTCATCAAGAAGAACTATCCGCGTCACGTGGCACTGTTCACAGGGATCTATGCTTCCGCGCTCGGGCTGGGGAGCACAATATCTGCTGCGCTGGCTGGACATCTGGCTGAAGCAAGCGGCGGATGGAGAATTGGTGCGGGCATCTTCACCCTGCCTGGTTTTATCGCGATCGGCGCCTGGATGGTCATTGCGCGAGCGGAGCGGCGAGCCGGGACGGTTAAGTCGGGCACGTTTGCGCCCCAGAAGGGTAGTTCGCTCCCGTTCACCAACCGAATGGCGTGGCTGGCCGCGTCTTATTTCGCGCTTAACAACTTCCTATTCTTTGGTCTGGTCGCCTGGACTGCGCCCATGTATATCGAGCGCGGCATGAGCGGCGCGGATGCGGCGTTACTCCTCGCCAGTTTCACTGCTGCATTCACGATGGCAAATCCGCTTGCCGGTTTCATCAGTCGGAACAACGATCGGCGGCGTCTAATTGCCCTGTTCGCGTCTACGTCTCTGTTCGGCATCTTAGCGATTGTTCTTATGCCGTCGATGATGCCGTATCTTTTCATTCCCCTGATTGCCGTTGGCGTCGGAGGCTCCTTTACCTTTGGCATGGTGCTGCCGCTCGACCACGCTCGGGATGCGAACGAAGCGAACTCCTGGACAGCCTTTGTTCTGGGCATCGGCTACTTCGCAGGAGCTTTGGGTCCATTCCTGCTTGGTGTGGCGCGCGACAGCACCGGGGGGTTCACTGTTCCAGTCTGGATGCTGGTTATCGCTGCAGTTCTCAAGCTGTCACTAGCCCCGCTGCTTCACCCCGGCCGTATCTAGCTGGGGAAAGCAGCAATCACCGAGTCCACCGCTTTTTTTGGTCGCCTCCAAACACACGTCAAAACAGTGACTTCATTCGTATCTTCGCCGTCTACTATAGCGCGACCTGAGCCGAGCGGCTGCCCACCCCCTTTTCGGCCTCTGAGCAATACGAAAGATCGACCCAAAGCCGGTGACAAGCAAAGGGACGACGCCCTGTATGACCGACAACTGTCGGATCACTTAGCGCAGATGAAGGACAGCTTCCCCCTGAGCAGCCACCCAAAGGCTGCCAGGCCGTTGCCCACCATCATCGCAGACCCCTGCTTGAGCACACTGGCAGCAGGGAGGGGCTGGACCGCAATTGACCCCATTGCAGGTGTTTAACGCAGGCAGACACGATTCTGAAAGCGGTCATCACCTACTGCCCAGATCTAATCATCTCACGAATTTTAGTCGCCTTCTCGAAATGATCGAGAGCATGGGTTTTAATCCACCACTCAGCGGCTTCCATAAGGAGGTCGGGGTCGTCGTTCTTGTTTGCAAAGAATGCATAGAATGACAGGCCAACGCCTTCACCCCTTTTTGAGATTTTTTCGTCGCAGACTGAAATGGCTTTCGCCCTTAGGGTTAGTCTCATGATGTGGCCCTAGCTTCACATGGAGGTTCAAATGTCCCGCAGGATGTTACCTCATTTCACTATTTTCCATCAATGGTGGTATTGCGTAGAAGCAACGTTGACGACGTGTAGATTTGCAAGTAACTCTGCCACTCATGGTAATCGCAACGGTTCTCGTAGTGGTGATGTCGCGCATGGGCAGGACGGTGTAACCGTCCGGCAGCTGCCGCCCGTGCGCCGAAAACAAGGTCCCTGACGGGCCTTTTTTTATGCCCGTCGCACACCTCATCTTTCACCATGACGGACCCTAATATGACCAGCGGTAAAGCTAATTCCTTTTCTAGCAGCGCCTCCGATGCGCTGATGAACGGAGGCGAGATCGTTCTGCAAGCGTTGCGCGACAACGGTGTCGAACACATTTTCGGTTACCCCGGTGCAGCGGTGCTGCCGATCTATGACGAAATCTTCCAACAGGAGGACATCAAACATTTCCTGGTGCGCCACGAGCAAGGCGCCGGACACGCAGCCGAAGGCTATGCCCGCTCGACGGGAAAGGTCGGCGTCATGCTGGTGACATCGGGACCGGGCGTTACAAATGCGGTCACGGCGCTGCAGGATGCCCTTATGGACTCCGTTCCGCTCGTCTGCCTCTCCGGTCAAGTGCCGACAAATCTGATCGGCACGGACGCTTTTCAGGAATGCGATACGGTCGGCATCACCCGCCCCTGCACAAAGCACAATTTCCTGGTCCAACACATCGACGATCTGGCCAAAACGATACATCTGGCTTTCCGGATCGCGGCGGCCGGTCGACCCGGTCCTGTTCTCGTCGACATGCCGAAGGACGTGCTCTTCGCCAGCGGGACCTACGTCTCACGTGACAAGGTGGCTCTGCTGCCGAGCTGCCAGCCTGCAATGCAAGACGATCAGAACGCGATCCAGGCGGCTGTCGCATTGATGGCCGAAGCCCGGCGCCCGATCATCTATACCGGCGGCGGCGTTATCAACGCCGGACTGGAGGCGTCGAGATTGTTGCGCGAGTTCGTGGACCTCACGGGCTTTCCCGTAACGTCCACCATCATGGGGCTTGGAGCGTACCCCGCCACCGGACCGAACTGGCTTCGAGTCGCCGGACAGGACGGATCGCATGAAGCCAATATGGCCATTGGCGATTGCGACCTGATGATCGCCATCGGCGCGCGCTTTGACGACCTTGCGACCTCGCGTGCCCAGGAGTTTTCACTTCGCTCGAAGAAAATCCAGATCGATATCGATGCGTCATCGATCAACAAACGCGTTCTCGTCGACATCGGCATTCAGGGCGACGCCGCGCATGTGCTGGCTGATATGATCCATGCCTGGCGGTCGCTCCCCAATATGCCCGACCAGAAGCGGTTGCGGGCGTGGTGGACAAAGATCGATCATTGGCGAGCCCACCATTCCTTTTCCTACGAGCGGCTGGACTATGCAATTACGCCGCAACATGCCCTGAAGCGCCTGCATGCGCTGACAAAGCCGCACGACCCCATCATCGCGACGGAGATCGGTCAGCAGATGTGGGTGGCGCAGTTCTTCGGTTTCGACAAACCCAATCGCTGGATTACCTCGGGCGGGCTGGGGACTATGGGTTTCGGCCTTCCCGCCGCGCTCGGGGCGCAAATCGCAAATCCCGGCCGTCTTGTCATCGATATTGCCGGCGACGCGTCGGTGCTAACGACGATGAAAGAGCTGTCGACGGCGATACAGCATCAAGCCCCGATCAAGATTTTCATCTTGCGCAATGAGCATCCGGGCATGGCGCGAGAATGGGGTCAGGTTGCAGATGGCAATCATCGATCCCGCGCTTATGCGGCTTCGCTGCCTGATTTTTCCAAGCTCGCGGAAGCCTATGGCGCCATCGGCCTTCGTTGCGAGAACCCCAGCGAACTCGATGCCAGGATAGAGGAGATGATCGACGCGGACCGACCGGTGCTCTTTGACTGCCGAGTCGCAGGCCTTGCCGACGCCTAGGCGCGGTAACGCCCGCAGTTGCCTTTTTCATATGCTCAATTTGTCCCGAGAAGGGCCACGTGACGATCGAATTGCAGTTGCCGAGGTCGCGCACTTGCGTGGTGATCGCGGTCAAGACCGTTCTCGACTGGAGCCAGATTCCGGTGAAGTTTGCAATTACCCACATCTGCGTGTCGGCGATACGGGCGAGAACATCGCCCAGCCATTCCTTCGGATCGATGTTGCCCTGATCTGGTGGACGCCTCCGCTCCCGGCATCGCAATGTGCAAAGTGTGGCTGCCGGAAGTCATATAAGGGAGACCGTCCATGGAGCGAACATCGACGCAGCGCACCTCCTGATAAAGAGCTCAGGTTTGCGGCTGGTTGAACGCGCGACTGAAAATGGAGAGCGGCACTTCTCTGGTGATACGGCAGGTTGGCAGCTTCGACAGCTTGAAAATTGGCCAACTAGTGATATGTTAGACAAAATCGCATTTTGTTAGACAACGGCAGTCGTCGGATCATGAAGAAAACTCCAACAGAAAAAATCATTCCGGCAGCACCGCGTGTCGCCGCGACAGCAGCGCGAAAGGCTCGTACGGGGGACGTGACCGTCAAAGCACGCATTAGTGCCGTTATGGAAGCGGCTGAGCACTCCGGGCTACTGGGTGAAAAGAGCAAACGCATTGGCGGCCGCATTAGCTCAGCTTTAGTTGAGCAGGCTAAGAAGCACACCGGGATCGAGACGGACACCGACCTGATCGAATTTGCCCTCGCCAGTGTTGCTCTCGAGGATAAATTCGCCGAAACCTTTCGAAAGACGCGCGGCACCGTCGATCCCGCATTAAAGCTCGGGTTCTGACTTGCCAGCTTTCGATGTCGACTCCGCGCTTCGATGGGCGCGCCTCGATCCAGGAAGGACGCTCGCCCGACGAGCAGACGAGCACCTCCCTTTCATTTCGGACACAGCAGAAGCTGGAAACGAGCTTCTTTTGGATACCTGCGTTTATATCGATGGAATGCAGGGCAGATCCCCTGACGTAGTGGCAGACCTCTTGGACATACGCCAGATCAATCACTCAACCGTCGCGATCCAGGAGTTGATGCACACCATTGGTGTTCTGGATCCGGGGCATCCGGGAACAAAGACAGCTATTGGGCAGATCAAAACAACCATCGCCGCAATGCCTGAGCATCGCATCTTCACACCGGATGCCGATGTTCTCGGCCGCGGCGCAATGCTCTCGGGTATCTTATGCCGAATTCAGGGCTATCAGTATGACGCACGCTTGAGAGCGCTTCACGATTGCGTTCTTTTCCTCCAGGCACAAAAGCTCGGCTTGGCGGTTCTAACCGCGAATGTGAGCGATTTTGACTACCTGCTGCAATTGATGCCGACTTCTAGGGTTTTGCTATATCGGGTGGCTGCGTGACGAACGCCCTCGCCTTGAACGGAGTCAAACCGGCTCTGTTGCAAATTTCCATTTTGGAATAACGACGCGCCGCCTCATCCTATTTTTGGGACAGCTCCAAAGCTGCCTCCCAGATATTTGCGATAGTAGTTGTCTGATCGCTTCACGGATTGGATGTCGCGAAGACCGTAGACCGTGGTTCTGCCCTGGTAGTCCTTATCGCAGAATAGAACTTCCTCTTTCAGAAAATCCTCTAAGAGCGAGGGATTGTGGCAACTCATCCAAAGCTGCGCGTTGTGGGGGTTGCGTTCAGAATCGTAGAACCACCGAAGAATCTCAGGCAAAAGGAGCGGATGTATGGTTGCGTCGAGTTCGTCGAGAACGGCAATGCCGCCGCTTTGCAGCGCCCCGAGAATGAATGGATACAACCGGATGAACTGTCGAGTTCCGTGACTCTCGTAGATGATAGGCATGGGAACGGCCAGTCCCTCATGCTCAAAAAGAGCTATCGGGCCATTGTGACCCTGCTCGATCCGCATCTCACGTATTCCTACGTCAATTCGTTGTATCTCTCGATTGAAGACAGCTACCAGATCGGGGTTACCAGCGTAATGTCTTACGGCAGTGTCATCGGTGCCATCGAACTTCTCAATTAGGATGTTCGACACGACCAAGCTGGCTGTCTGCCACAGTAGCTTCGCATAGGGGTGATCTAGCTGTGCAAGGGTGGAAATTACGCTCGCGTCCGGCCGCAATACCTTTTCCAGCGCCTGGCGATATCCTGACAGCCCGAATGGCTTCGACGCAGCTACCTCGCCGGCGGCATTCCGTTCAAACAACCGTACTTTGCGGCTCGCCGTCGACGGCCAATAGTAAAGGGCTTCGTGGTCAACCGTCTGGTGACCATCGCGCCCGCCAATGACAAATTCATACGCATATCGGCACTGCGCTGCATCCGGGTCATCGACCTTCTCAATATCCTCGATGCCTGAAAGTTGTATCGCGATCCGCGTCGGAGCAACAAGCATTTCTTCGCTGTTGAAGCGATCGAAAGGCATACGGCTGCCCCGAGGCGCGGAGAAGCTGTCTTTCGCAAACCATTTTATGAAAGAAAGGGCCTTTGAGACCGTCGATTTTCCCGAGGCGTTCGGACCAAAAAGCGCAATGACTTTCGGCGCCTTCTCATTAGATCCCCTCCATAATGGAGCAAAGCGACCGGGCTCATCGGGCGCGTTCGCAGCAACCGTCAAATCGATGACCTGGCGATCATGGATTGAGTAGAAATTCTCGATCTCGACACGATGAAGCATGTGGATATCCACCACTCGACACGATTTATGACAAAGCAAGGAAAGCACTTTGACAAAAAAATCAAATGATCCTCCTCATTCCGAATCATCTACCGCTCATCTCTTCGCACTAGGAGACAAGACGATGTATGGTGCGGTATCGCGCGCGCCACGCACCAACAGCAGCCGGCAAATCATGGCAACTCATCGCGGAGAACATTGCGTTTCGGTCGCGATACAAAGGCGGCCAAGCGGTTGTTGATTAGACTGATGAAGAAGCAAGGCCTGCCGTCAAAGTGCATAGTCACCGACAAACTGCGCTCTTACGCGGCGGCGAAGCGAGATGTGATGTCCGCTGTCGAACATCGATCGCACAAAGGCCTGCAATCGCGCGGAAAATCCCCATCTGCCGCTCCGAGAGCGGGTGATGCAGGGTTTCCGATCTGTCGAAGGCTTGCAACGTTTCATCTCGGTCTTTTCCGCAGTCAGAAATCTTTTCGTCGCCCCGCACCGTAAAAGCTCAGCCCTGGACAGTCCACAGCGGCCACTGCTGGCCGTCTATCTCCAGTTCGATATGCAGATGGCGGCCGAGATTGACTTGCAGGTCGAACAATACGCCGGCCCCGAAAAGGCCGAGCCGAGAGGTCTCTTTTCGAGCAAAATGGATAGCGGCATCGAAGACGTCTTGCTGCGATTACTGACGGCCCTCGGCAGCCCGCTTGATGTCGCTGTGCTCGGCACCTCGATCCTGCGCGAATTGCACTACCGCGTCATGGTCGGCCCGCAAGGCGGCGCGGTGATTGCGGCCCTTCAGCGGAAAGGAACGTCCGGAAAACTTGTTGAGAGCGTGGCGTGGCTGCGGGCTAACTACGGCTCCGAAATTGCGGTCGCGGATCTGGCTCGAGACGTGGGAATGAGTGTTCCTTCCTACCACGTTCATTTCAAGAACCTGACCGGCTCGAGTCCGATGCAATACGTAAAAGCGATGCGGCTCCATGAGGCGAGACTTATGATCGCCCGCCAAAGTGGGACGATCGCGACGGTGGCGGCTTCAGTCGGCTATGTCAGCCCGACGCAGTTCAGCCGCGATTTTAAGCGGCATTTCGGGCGCACGGCGTCGGAAGAGGCGAAATGGGTTCAACAGCACCTCGGAGAACAGATCTGACCATTCCCCGAGGCTTCTTTGCGAGCGCGTCGCATAGTCAAAATGCCTGGCATCTCATTGCAGAGCAGCCTGAAGCGCAGCCTTGCAATGACCCAGGGTGGTATCGAATACGGGGACGCCGACATTATCCTGATTCAAGAGTATCCCCACCTCACTCCGGCTTCAGGCAGAAAGTAGACTTAGGAGTGTCGCCGTCGATACTTCAGATGGGCAACGTCTCACGCGCGCTCGGCGCTCAAAAGCCGATCGGCAAAATAGCGTGATGGCGTGGTCCCAAGCGCCTTCCTGAACATGACGATGAAGGCCGTCGTGGATTCGTACCCTAAGTCGCCTGCCACCTTTTGGACTGTTGCACCGCCGGCAAGTTCCCGCAGCGCGATGACTAGATGTAGCTGGCGCCGCCAACGGCCGAAGCTCAATCCTGTCTGTTGGACCATAAGCCTCTTCAACGATCGCTCACTGACGGCGACATGCTCAGCCCATTGGCCGAGAGTACGGCGGTCGCTCGGGTCTGCCAAAAGAGCCGCAGCGATCAAGGCGATCTTCGGATGGTCAGATATAGGTAGCTCCAGCCCCTCACGTGGCATCAGCGCGAGTTCATCGAGCATGACCCGCACGAGGCGATCGACATGAGCGTCGCGCGCATCACTTTCTGATAGTTCCGCTACCCGAAGTATCATCTCCCGAAGCATCGGCGATACCGAAAGCGTGCAGCATTCAGCCGGAAGCATGGCCGCGCCGGGCTCGACAAACAGGTATGTTAGACGAGCATTGGACGTGACCTGATTGCTGTGAGGAACGCCACCGGGTACCCAAAAACCGCAGTCGGGCGGAACGATCCAGACCCCACTTTCCGCTCTGCAGGTAACCGCGCCATGGAGCGCCACGATCAGTTGACCCTGCCGGTGCTGGTGCAGCAGTCCCTCGGCTTCATAGTCGGCGAAGTCCATCCTGATTGCCATCGCCGGCCCGTGCGAGAGGCTCAGATCGCAAGCGGTACTGCAGGGAGGTCGCTTATTCGACGATTGGCCCGATTTCGAGATCATATGGCATTATCTCCAATTTTGCTCGTGATGCAAACCTTTAGGATGTTGGTCAAATAACTCTAGGAGATTAGCCATGCGTATTGCCGTGGTTGGCGCGACCGGCAGGATCGGTGCCAAACTTACCGAGAACCTCTTGGCCAAAGGCCATTCAGTCAAAGCTCTTTCGAGAGGAGGGCCCGCGCTCGATGTACTTGTCGCGAAAGGAGCAGAACCGTTCCTTGGTAGCTTCGACACAGGTGCTGGTGAGCTTGGCACGTTCCTCGAAGACGTTGACGCTGCGTTCCTAATGGTCAAAACCATTTGGGAGGCGGAGGACCTTCATGGGCACTACCCTACGGTAGCGCTTCGGTTTTTCGACGCACTTCGGAATTCCCCAGTGAAATTTGCCGTGAGCCTGACCGGAATGGGATCCGAGGTCAGCGGGAACACCGGCCATTTTCAGGGCTTCCATATCCTGGATCAGATCCTCAACCGACTACGCGACATCAACTTGGTGCACCTGCAGGGTGGCTGGTTCATGGAGGACCTGTCCAGGTGGGTCGATTCGATCGCGCAGCACGATAGGATCGGCTGGTCGCTTGACCCCAACGTCAAAGCTCCTTGGGTTGCCATTCAAGACATCGCGGATTTCGCGGCGAAGGAGTTCGACACGCCCACTGACCGGCACCGATCCGTAAAGCAACTGGGCATCGATTACACGATGCCTGAGATCGCCGCGATTATCGGCCGGGCACTCGGTAGAGAGGTGGACTATCGCTTCGTCGATACGAGCGATCGCGAGGTCGAAACGGTATTCCGGGAGAGGTTCGGAACTCTCGAACGGTGGGTCTATGATAACAACACCTTGGCTGCTCTTAACGATGGGCGTGTGAAGTTTCGCGATGATCGTCCGGCGCTGCGCACGACAATGGAAGAATTCGCCAAAGACACCCTCAGACCGCTGATCGAGAAGGCGCGGACGGATGGCGTCAAACCAGAGACCTTCCTGACGTGGAACTCACAAGAATAATTGCTGAGTTGGATCGGCGGCCTGAAAGAGCTCGACGCCTCTCAGGAAGGCGATGTCACGTTGTCAGTGGCTTAACGGTTGGCAAGGAACCTCAACATCGTTCTGGATCCGCCTTCATCCCAAATCGATCTCGTCGGCGGCCTTGCGGGCGCGATCGTCGACGAACTGGTTCATTGAGCGCTGACGATGGGTCTCGATCTGGGCGGCCATGTCGAGGACGTCTTGCATCCAATCACCGGCCCTGAAGCCCTTCACGTCGGAGAATTGCCACTCGGAATAGTCCTTCATGAGATCCTTGGTGACATCGAACTTCGCAACAGACAGTTCGCCCGCGAAGAAATGGACTTCGCCTGTGTAGTAGGGTCACCGGGGGCCGATGATAAGCCTTCGTCTCGGAAAACGAGGCAATAAGGCCGATCCTTGAACGTGAAGTGGTTCATGGTCACAAAACTGGGCCTTAAATGGCATTTCCGCCAAAACTCTCCAGAGGTGAACAGTAGAAACCCGGATGATCACGCTTGATAATAGTTGATAAAGCAACTAGGCTCCTTTCGTTACCTTAGATGGAGGACTGCATGATCAGTGCCGATTTAGGAAAGCAGCTAGAAAGCTATATTCAGCAGCTCGTGGATACAGGTCGCTACGGCTCAAAAAGCGAAGTGCTGCGTGAAGGTGTGCGATTGGTCCAGGACCGTGAGACTCGACTAGCCGCGCTCGATGCTTCCATAATGCGCGGCATTACCGATGCGGACGCCGGCCGGACCAAGCCGGCAAGCGATGTATTCAGCCGTCTTGACGCTAAATACCGTGCGATGGCTGACAAGGCCGAAAAATCGGCATGATCCTTGAGTTTTCCAGCGAGGCCGAAAGCGATCTTGAGCAGATCGCCGATTACATTGCCGAGCACAATGCAAGTCGCGCTATTTCATTCATCCAGGAGCTGCGGAGAAAGTGTGAAGATCTGGTCATTAACCCGAATGGCTGTGCCCTCGTCCCGCGCTACGAAAACCATGGTATCCGTCGGCGCGTTCACGGAAACTACCTGATCTGTTATCGCGTTGAACCCGGTAAGTTGGTCATCATCCATATCCTGCATGGCGCCACCGACTATGGCGCCCAACTGTTCGGCGAATGATTCAAGATGCCCCGCGAGGACGTAGTCTCCGCTCTTGATGCGAATCGAACCTGAAGCCCCGCCGTTCAATTGGTCTGCTTTTGACGTTCGGGAGCGAGTGCCCTCGATCTGCGCCGGTTCGGCAGTACGGCGGATGCTCGAGCAAACCAGTCCCGTCGGCGTCATCACGATCCACGACATCAACCTGGCGATCCGGAAATGCGATCAGCTTGCGGTCCTCGATCGAGGGGAGATCATCGCCAGCGGTCCACCAGCCAACGTGATTACACCGGAGGTTCGTCCCGAAATCCGCAATCTGGCCGATCTGCGCCCCACCAGCTTGGATGATCTTCGAAAGCGCGTCGTTGATGTTGTCCATCTGGAAACAAAGGTGCCCGAGGCCCGGTTCGTTGACCCTCGGCTGATCACGATGGTGGGTGGTCGTATGCTGATATATTTCGAGAAAAGGGCGTTCAAGTGCGGGAAATTTTAGCCAGATGGTGTAAATCTCCGAATTCGGCAGTCCATTACCTCGCGAGACTTAAGGAGCGCGAAGCAATTCGCATTTCATGACATGCATGTAGAACGCTGCAAGTGCTTCCGCATCGTGAGCTACCAAGTTGATGTGAGCAAGTTTTATGGCGTTCGGCCTCTCGTTTTCGCGGGACCATAGCAACTGGTCAAAGGCAACGAAAGAAGTCCGCAAAGGGCCGATACCGTTGATAAAGTCGCGTCGAGATCGTGCGGCAGCTCTGGATTGCGGCTGGCGCGCCAAGGTGTAGCTCCCTTTATGCTGGTTTCGGCATCGGCGTCGGGATTAGCTTTGCGAGTTTC
>NZ_ML133667.1:0-74121 GCF_003985135.1 Rhizobium fabae | reverse complement strand
AGGATATAGCCGTTGAGCGCCCCCATGATGGTGGAGATCGCCACCGCCGGCACCACCATCTTGATCGAGTTCCAGAAGTAGCCCTTGATGCCGGCGCAGGTCAGCCCGACGCAGGCCTCGCCCCAGGCCTTCACCCAGGGATCGAAGGTCGGCGACTGCGGCAGCGCCAGCATGTTGCCGTTCTGGATCTCGTCCATCGTCTTGAACGAAGTGGTCAGCATGACGAAGAGCGGCATCAGGTAGAGGACCGCGAAGATCACCAGCAGGCCGTAGATGACGATGCGGCCGATCCAGCGGGCATTGTTGTTCCTGCTGTCGCTGGCCTGCGAAAGCGTTGCTGCCGAGGTTCCTGTTGAAGAGGTCACGCTGCTCATCGGGCCTTCTCCTTCAGTTCGGAATAGAGATAGGGCACGATGATCGCCGAGATGGTCATCAGCATGATGATGGCGCTGGCCGAGCCGACGGCCATCTCGTTGCGCTTGAAGGTGTATTCGTACATGAAGTTGGAGGGCAGCCAGGCCGAGCCGCCCGGCCCGCCCGAGGTCAGCGCCACCACGAGGTCGTAGGACTTGATCGCCATATGGGCGAGCACGATAAAGGCCGACAGGAAGATCGGCCGCAGCAGCGGAATGACGATGCGCCGGTAGAGCTGGAAGGGCGAGGCGCCGTCGATCTCCGCCGCCTTCATGATCTCGCCGTCAATGCCGCGCAGGCCGGCGAGGAACATCGCCATGACGAAGCCCGACGCCTGCCAGACGCCGGCGATGACGACGGTGTAGATGACGAAGTCCTTGTTCTTGATCCAGTCGAAGTGGAAGCTCGTCCAGCCGAAGTGATGCAGCGTCTGTTCGAGCCCGAGGCCCGGATCGAGGAACCACTTCCAGGCAACGCCGGTGACGATGAAGGAGAGCGCCATCGGATAGAGGAAGATCGGCCGGAGCAGCCCCTCGCCGCGGATCTTCTGGTCGAGCAGGATGGCAAGCAGCAGGCCGAGGGCCAGGCAGATGCCGACATAGAGGAAGCCGAAGATCGCCATGTTGGTGATCGAGGTATACCAGGAGGACGGCGGATCGCTCTCGAAGGTCCAGCGCCACAGCCGCTCATAGGCACGTGTGCCGGTCAGCGCATAGGAGGGGAAGGTCTTGGAATTGGTGAAGGACAGATAGGCCGTCCAGACGATGAAGCCGTAGACGAAGATCACGGTGATCAGGAAGCTTGGCGCCAGCACGATCTTCGGCAGCGCATCCTGCAGCCGCCCGCGAATGGACGCTCTTGTCCCGCGCGTTGTGATCGCGGGTTCTGTGGTCGCAACAGAACTCATTGGCTCATCTCCGGAAAGTCATCGGCATCAGGACCCTCCCCGGCCGACTGGACCGGGGAAGGCATGCACTATCGTTTTAGCGGGCGTCGTCGATCGCCTGGACGAGCTGCTTGACGGCCTCGTCGGAGGTCTTGATCTGACCGTGGACGAACTTCGAGACGACATCCTTGTAGGCATTGGCGATCGCCGGAGGCGCGCCGTAACCCTGGGCCAGCGAACCGAACAGCGTGCCGCCTTTGTTGGCGGCCTTCAGGTCGGCGATGCCCTTCTTGCCGCAGGCGTCGAAGTCGGTGTCGGGAACGTCGGTGCGGGCCGGCACCGAACCCTTGACGACGTTGAAGGCTGACTGGAAGCTCTTCGACAGCGTTGCCGTTGCCAGCGCCACCTGCGCCGCCTTGCGGTCGTCGGGGACGTTGAACATGCCGAACATGTCGGAGTTGTAGATCACGCTGCCTTCGGTGCCGGGGAAGCGGTAGCAGAGGAAGTCGGTGTTCGGCTTCTTCTTGGCGGCGACGAATTCGCCCTTGGCCCAGTCGCCCATCACCTGCACCAGCGCATCACCCTTGATGACCATGGCGGTGGCGAGGTTCCAGTCGCGGCCGGAGAAGTTCGGATCGACGTATTTGACGATCTTGGCGAGGTTGTCGAACGACTTCTTCATCGTGTCGGACTTCAGCGATGCCTCGTCGAGGTCGTTGAAGGCCTTCTTGTAGAACTCCGGTCCGCCGGTCGACAGCACGATCGAATCGAACATCGTCGCTTCCTGCCAGTTCTGGCCGCCGAGCGCCAACGGGATGACGCCTGCAGCCTTGGCCTTGTCGAGCAGGGCGATCAGCTCGTCGAAGCTCTTCGGCTGCTTGCCGCCGATCTTGTCCATGACAGCCTTGTTGATCCACAGCCAGTTGACCGAATGGACGTTGACGGGGGCTGCCACCCACTTGCCGTCATAGACGGAGAACTTCTGCAGCGCCGCCGGCACCGACTTGTCCCAGCCTTCCTTCTTCGCCGTCGCCGTCAGGTCGCCCATGACGCCGGCCTGGGCATAGTCGAGCACGGTATAGCCCAGCATCTGCGAGGCCGTCGGATAGGTACCCGCCGCCACCATCGCCTTCAGTGCCGTCATCGCCGCGTCACCGCCGCCACCGGCCACCGGAACGTCCTTCCAGGCAAAACCTTCCTTCGACAGATCCTGCTTCAGCACGTTCAAAGCCGCAGCCTCGCCGCCCGACGTCCACCAGTGCAGCATCTGCACTTCCTTCACGTCGGCTGCCTGCGCCCCACCAAGACCAGCCATCATCACAACAGCAATTGCCGCCGAACTTAAAAACTTGCGCATGAATTTCCTCCCATTGAAATCGGCGGCGGGACCTCCCTGCCGCCCGATGCGTCCCGCCATTCGGCGGTCGGCATACGGCCGCGCTCCTCCGCGCGGTTGCTAATTTAAAACGTTATAAAGCATTGATCGTCAAGCTCTTTCTCGGCTCCCGAGAAAAATATGGTTATTTCATCATCCTATTGAATATTATATATATTTTTTAAACGACTAATAAAATGTCAAAATTTAAAACGTTTTCATTCGTCGATTGCGCACCGGTCTCATCGTGTTATTGTACCGGCAATTCCAGCACGGAAAGCCAGAGTGAGCGAATCGTCCCGGCCGCAGCGCGGCGACAACCTCGATATCATGCCGAAGCGCGGCAAGCCGACCTTGCGAACGATCGCCACGATCGCCGGCCTTGCGGTGACGACGGTGTCGCGGGCGCTCTCCGATGCGCCGCAAATTTCGCTCGAGACCCGCCAACGTGTGCACCGCATCGCCCGCGAGATCGGCTATCTTCCCGACCGGGCCGCGCAGCGGCTGAAGACAGGCCGCACCAACGTCATCGCCATCCTGCTCGATTCGCATGAGGAAGTGGTCGGCTTCAGCACCTCGATCATGTACGGCATCGCCAAGGCGCTGAAAGAGACCTCCTACCATCTTGTCGTCGCCCCCAACTTCCTGTCGACGACCAATGTCGAGGCAGCCGAATACATCGTCCGCAATCATTTGGCCGACGGGCTGATCTTCACGCGGACTGAACCACTCGACGCCCGCGTCCGCCTGCTGCTCGAAACCGGTTTTCCCTTCATCTGTCACGGCCGCACCGAATTTTCGACGCCACACCCTTATGTCGATTACGACAATTTCACCTTCGCCTATGAGGCGACGCGCCGGCTGATCGCGAAGGGCCGTCGAAAAATCACGGTGATCCTGCCGCCGAAACGGCTGACCTTCTGCCAGCATATCCTGCACGGCTTCATGACGGCAGTGCGGGAGGCCGGCATCGCCTATGAAATCCCCGAAGCAATCGATCTCGATACGCCGGCAGATTTGCTGCGCGATTTCATTAGCGCCCGCGCGGCCGCCCCGGAGGCGCCTGACGGCTTCATCTGTCCCGGCGAGGTTTCAGCGCTCGCCGCCATCAGCGGCATGAGCGATGCCGGCCGCACCCTCGCGGTCGACTACGATATCGTCGCCAAGGAGACGTCCCGTCTTCTCACGCAATTGCAGCCGAAGGTCGATACGATCCACGAGGATCTGACGGCGGCCGGCGAAGATCTTGGCCGCATGCTGCTGCAGCGCATCAACAATCCAGACGCCGCAGATCTGCATCTTCTGTTGCCGCCGCAGATCAATTTTCCGATCGGTTAGACCCGCTCGGAAGGCCGGCATCTTAAAACTATTTCCCTCGCGCGTGATTTGTCCTAAAAGCACGCCGTAATCCGGTCGCAGCCCACCCGGTCAAAACAAGGGAATCTAAAATATGAAAACCATCGTCGTCTGCTCCGGCGGACTCGACTCCGTTTCGCTTGCCCACAAGATAGCGGCGGAAGAACAGCTTATCGGTCTCGTCTCCTTCGACTACGGCCAACGCCATCGCAAGGAACTCGATTTCGCCGCCAAATGTGCCGCACGGCTCGCGGTTCCACACCACATCATCGACATCGCCGCCATCGGCGGCCATCTCAGCGGATCGGCCCTGACCGACGATGTCGAGGTTCCCGACGGTCACTACGCCGAGGAGACCATGAAGGCCACCGTGGTGCCCAACCGCAATGCCATCATGCTGGCAATCGCATTCGGTTTGGCGGCTGCGCAAAAGGCGGATGCCGTCGCCGTCGCCGTGCATGGCGGCGACCATTTTATTTATCCGGACTGCCGGCCGGGCTTCATCGATGCGTTCCAGCGCATGCAAAACGAAGCGCTGGACGGTTATGCCAGCGTCAAGCTATTTGCACCCTATGTCCATGTCTCCAAAGCGGCGATCGTGGCGGACGGCGCGAAATACGCCACGCCCTTCGCGGAAACCTGGTCCTGTTACAAGGGCGGCAAGCTCCATTGCGGACGCTGCGGAACCTGCGTGGAGCGCCGCGAGGCTTTCCATCTTGCCGACGTCACCGATCCGACGGAATACGAAGACCGCGACTTCTGGAAAGCGGCCATCTCGCGATATTCCGCCACGGAGGCGCGCTGATGTACCGCATCACCAAGGAGTTTCATCTCTCCGCCTCGCATCAATTGGATCACCTTCCTGCCGACCATCAATGCGCCCGGCTCCACGGCCACAACTATGTCGTGGTCGTCGAGCTTGCTGCCGAAAGCCTGAATGACGATGGCTTCGTTCGCGACTACCACGATCTCTCGCCGCTCAAGCGCTACATCGACGAAACCCTCGATCATCGTCACCTGAACGAGGTATTCGGTCACTCGAAGGTCACGTCCGAGTTCCTGGCCAAACATTTTTACGACTGGTGCAAGCAGCGCTTCCCCGAGACATCGTCGGTGCGCATCAGCGAGACGCCCAAGACCTGGGCGGAGTACAAGCCATGAGCGCGGAGACCATTCGCGTCAGCGAGATCTTCGGCCCGACCATACAGGGTGAAGGCGCGTTGATCGGGCTGCCGACGGTGTTCGTCAGGACGGGCGGCTGTGACTACCGCTGCTCCTGGTGCGACAGCCTTCACGCGGTCGACAGCGCGTTCCGGGACCAATGGATTCCGATGTCCACCGAGGCGATCTGGCTGGAGGTCAAGAAGCTCTCCGGAGACAAGCCGATGACGGTTTCCCTTTCCGGCGGCAATCCGGCGATCCAGCCCCTCGGGCCACTGATCGAGCTCGGCCATTCCCAGGGATACCGCTTCGCACTGGAAACACAGGGAAGCGTGGCGCGGGACTGGTTTCGCGATCTCGACATGCTGGTCTTGAGCCCGAAGCCGCCGTCAAGCGGAATGTCGACCGACTGGGAGCAGGTCGACAACTGTCTTCGACTGGCTGCCGGCGGGCCGGAGATCGCGTTGAAAATCGTCGTCTTCGACGATGCCGATTATGTCTTCGCCCAACAGGCGGGTCAACGCTATCCCTACGCTCCCCTCTTCCTCCAGCCGGGCAACCATACGCCGCCGCCACCCGATGATGACGACACCCGCGTCGATATCGACGGCGTGATGGAGCGGATGCACTGGCTCGTCGACAAAGTGACGGCCGACCGATGGTTTTCAGTCCGCGTACTGCCGCAACTGCATGTGCTGCTTTGGGGAAACAAACGGGGCGTGTGAGCCTGCCTGACGCTACCCCTCTGGAAAAGCGAAGACATCGACAGGCTCGCCAAGCCCGCGCAGCGGGAAGGTGCCGAGGCTGTCCATGTCTTTCGCGCAGCCCGCCATTTCGACGAAAGCCCGTGACAGGAGCACCGGGCGCTTGACCTCCTTGGTCAAGTTTTCGAGCCGTGAAGCAATATTGACCGCCGGGCCGATGACGGTGAAATCCAGACGCCGGCGCGAGCCGATATTGCCGTACATGACATCACCGACATGCACGCCGACGCCATAGCGCAGAGGGTCGCGCCCCATGCGAACGTGCTCCTCGTTCAATTGCGCCATCGACGCCTGCCCCTCACGGATCGCCTGCAGCAGATCGAGGCAGGCCGTTTCCTTGGCGAGAGGGAAGATCGCCAGCAATCCGTCGCCCATGAATTTCAGGATCTCGCCGCCATACCGTTCGACCGGGTCCGATATCGCATCGAAATAATCGTTCAGCAGATGGATGACGTCATCGCGCGGCCAGAGATCGGAAATCGCCGTGAAGTCGCGCAGGTCGCAGATCATGATCGCCGCGCCGACGGTCGCCCCGCTGCCGCGCGTCGTCGCACCCGACAGGATGTGCTCGCTCGCATGCGGGCCCACATAGGTCTGCAGCAGCGTCCGCGCCATGATGTTCTTCAGCCTGATTTCGCTGACAAGGGTCAGTGCCGGCAAGAGATCACGCAGGAAATCGACGTGCTCGCTCGTAAAACCGCCCGGCCGGCTGGTGGAAAATGTCACGACGTGCCGTTTGCCGAAAGTATGCTCGACCGGCCAGGCGATATATTCGGTGAGGCCGCTGTCGTGCAGTTCCCGATAAAATGAATCCTCGTCACCGTCGGCTATGTTTTCCAGCTGTCTGCGGACCTCTTCGGCACCCTGATGGATCGCATTGATGGGGCTAGTCAGGAACTCCGGGGTATTTTCGACACCATAGGCGAAAGTGTCGATCTTCGCCTCCGTCAGACCCTCCTTCCAGAGGATGCGGGCGCCGATCCACTGCGGATGGTTCGTCCTGAAATGCAATGTCGCGCGCGCCACCGGCACCCCTGCCGCCATAAGCTTCCCGCACATTTCCACCAGGATGTTGTCGATGAAGCGCTCGTTGCGCGTTTCGTTCACCAGCCAGTCGAGAATGCGCCTCCGGCGGATCGGCCAGATGCCTTCGTCCGTTTCAACGGCAACTTTGGTCCTGTTTAGAAGAGACGACATCAGAAACTCCCGCTAAGCCACACCATTGGCGAGTACCGAATTCAGCTTCCGCTGAATGTGGTCGATCGAGAAGCAAATGATAAGGGGAGGCTGAAATTAAGTCTCAGAAATCCCAGTCCTCGTCCTCGGTCGCGACCGCCTTGCCGATGACATAGGAGGAACCCGAACCGGAGAAGAAGTCGTGGTTCTCGTCGGCATTCGGCGAGAGCGCAGACAGGATCGCCGGATTGACCTTGCAGGCCTCAGCCGGGAAAAGCGCCTCATAGCCGAGATTCATCAGCGCCTTGTTGGCATTGTAATGCAGGAACTTCTTGACGTCCTCGGTCAGCCCGACACCGTCATAGAGCGCTTCGGTATACCTGGCCTCGTTGTCATAGAGCTCGAGCAGCAGGTCGAAGGCGAAATCCTTGATCTCCTGTTTCCGCTCATCGCCAAGCCGTTCCAGCCCGCGCTGGAATTTGTAGCCGATATAATAGCCGTGCACCGCCTCGTCGCGGATGATGAGCCGGATCATGTCGGCCGTATTGGTGAGCTTGGCCCGGCTCGACCAGTACATCGGCAGGTAGAAGCCCGAATAGAACAGGAAGCTTTCGAGGAAGACGCTCGCGACCTTCTTCTTCAGCGGATCGCCGGAGCGGTACTGCTCCATGATCAGCGTCGATTTCCGCTGCAGGAATTCGTTCTCCTCCGACCAGCGATAGGCATCGTCGACATCGGGCGTCGAGCACAACGTCGAGAAGATCGAAGAATAGGAGCGAGCATGCACCGCCTCCATGAAGGAGATGTTGGAAAGCACCGCCTCCTCGTGCGGCGTCGCCACATCCTCCATCAGCCTGATGGAGCCGACGCCGTTCTGGATCGTGTCGAGCAGCGTCAGTCCGGTGAAGACACGAATGGTGAGCTGCTGCTCGGCCGCCGTCAGCGTCGCCCAGGAGGGGATGTCGTTGGAAAGCGGCACCTTTTCCGGCAGCCAGAAATTGCCCGTGAGGCGGTTCCAGACTTCGAGATCCCTATCGTCCTCGATGCGGTTCCAGTTGATGGCGCGCACACGGCTGATTGGCTTTACGGCGATGTTCATAGTGATGATGTCCTTCCAATATCTGATGGCGCTCGAAGCCCCCTCACCCTGCCCTCTCCCCGAGGGGAGAGGGGATGTCGCGCCTGCCGCAGATGTCTTCTCCCCATCGGGAGAAGGTGCCGGCAGGCGGATGAGGGGGCCATTCGCTCAAAGGTTCGAAACCCGAAATCAAATCACAGCGTACAAGACACACAGCCCTGCACCTCGGTGCCGGACAGCGCCATCTGGCGAAGGCGGATGTAGTAGATCGTCTTGATGCCCTTCTTCCAGGCATAAATCTGCGCCTTGTTGATGTCGCGCGTCGTTGCCGTATCGCGGAAGAACAAGGTCAGCGACAGACCCTGGTCGACATGCTGGGTCGCCGCCGCATAGGTATCGATGATCTTCTCCGCGCCGATCTCGTAGGCGTCCTGATAATAATCGAGATTGTCGTTGGTCATGAACGGCGCCGGATAATAGACACGACCGATCTTGCCTTCCTTGCGGATCTCGATCTTCGACACGATCGGGTGGATCGAGGAGGTCGAGTGGTTGATGTAGGAGATCGACCCCGTCGGCGGCACCGCCTGCAGGTTCTGGTTATAGAGGCCTGAGGCCATCACGGCCTTCTTCAGTTCCAGCCAGTCTTCCTGCGTCGGAATATGAATGCCGGCGTCATCGAATAGCCCCTGCACCTTCTCGGTCGCCGGCGTCCATTCCTGGTTCGTATATTTGTCGAAATATTCGCCGGAGGCATATTTCGAATTTTCAAAGCCCTTGAAGCTCGTGCCCCGCTCGACCGCCAGGAGGTTCGAGGCACGGATCGCGTGATAGGTCACCGTATAGAAATAGATATTGGTGAAATCGACGCCTTCCCTAGAGCCGTAAAAGATGCGCTCGCGGGCGAGATAGCCGTGCAGGTTCATCTGGCCGAGGCCGATCGCATGGCTCTCGTCATTGCCCTTCTCGATCGAGGGAACCGAGGAGATGTGGCTCATGTCGGAAACGGCTGTCAGCGCCCGGATCGAGGTCTCGATCGTCTTGCCAAAATCGGCCGAATCCATCGCCGCCGCGATGTTCAGCGAGCCGAGATTGCAGGAAATGTCCTTGCCGAGATGCTTGTAGGAGAGGTCGTCATTGTAGTCGCTCGCCTCGCTCACCTGGAGAATCTCCGAGCAGAGATTGCTCATGGAGATGCGCCCGGCGATCGGGTTCGCCCGGTTCACCGTGTCCTCGAACATGATGTAGGGATAGCCGCTCTCGAACTGGATTTCGGCAATTACCTGGAAGAATTCGCGTGCCTTGATCTTCTTCTTCGAGATACGGGCATCCGCCACCATCTCGCGATATTTCTCCGTCACCGAGATTTCAGTGAAGGGCACACCATAGACGCGCTCCACGTCATAAGGCGAGAACAGGTACATGTCCTCGTTATTCCTGGCGAGTTCGAAGGTGATGTCGGGGACGACGACGCCGAGCGACAGCGTCTTGATGCGGATCTTCTCATCGGCATTTTCGCGCTTGGTATCGAGGAAGCGCATGATGTCGGGGTGATGGGCATTGAGATAGACCGCACCCGCGCCCTGGCGCGCACCGAGCTGATTGGCGTAGGAGAAGCTATCTTCCAAGAGCTTCATGACGGGGATGATGCCGGAGGACTGGTTCTCGATCTGCTTGATCGGTGCGCCGGCCTCGCGGATGTTCGTCAGCGACAGGGCCACGCCGCCGCCGCGCTTGGATAGCTGCAGCGCCGAATTGATCGACCGGCCGATCGATTCCATATTGTCTTCGACGCGCAGCAGGAAGCAGGAGACGAGCTCGCCGCGCTGCTTCTTGCCGGCATTGAGGAAGGTCGGCGTCGCCGGCTGGAAACGGCCGGAAATGATCTCCTCGACCATGTCGCGGGCAAGGCCCTCGTCGCCACGCGCCAGCGCCAGCGCCACCATGCAGATGCGGTCCTCGTAGCGCTCGAGATAGCGCTTTCCGTCGAAAGTCTTCAGCGTATAGCTGGTGTAGTATTTGAAGGCGCCGAGGAAGGTCGGGAAACGGAACTTCTTGGCATAGGCCTGGTCGAACAGGTCGCGCACGAAATTGAAGGAATATTGGTCGAGAACCTCCTGCTCGTAATAGCCCTCGGTCACGAGGTAATCGAGCTTTTCGCGGAGATTGTGAAAGAACACCGTGTTCTGGTTCACATGCTGCAGGAAATACTGCTTGGCAGCCATTCGATCCTTGTCGAGCTGAATCCGCCCCTGATCGTCATAGAGGTTCAGCATCGCGTTCAGCGCGTGGTAGTCGAGCGTTTCCGCCGCTTTCAAGGGGCGTTCGCCGGCGGGATGAGCAAAAGTGTTATGCGGTTTTGCGCCCGCATCCCGCGTCAGAGTTGTTCCCGTGTCCAAAACCGTTCCATTCCGTGTTTGACGTTGGCGACGTCGTCTTCCGTGCCGAGCAACTCGAACCTGTAGAGGTAAGGCACCTGGCATTTCTGCGCGATCACGTCGCCGGCGAGCCCGTATGTCTCGCCGAAATTGCTGTTGCCCGCGGCGATCACGCCCCGGATGTGTCCTCGGTTTTCCGCATCGTTGAGGAAACGGATCACCTGCTTGGGAACGGCCCCCTTGCCGCCGTCGCCGCTATAGGTCGGCACAACAAGCACGAAGGGTTCGCGGATATGGAACGCGTCTGCGCCACCTGCCGGAATGCGCGCCGCGCGCAGTCCGAGCTTGGCGACGAACCGATGGGTATTCTCGGACCGGCTGGAATAATAGACGATCAGGCCCATCGCTTTTCCGATCAGGAAAGCGCGCTGATCATGTCAGGACGGAAGCCCGCCCAATGGCGCTCGCCGGCGATGACGACAGGAGCCTGCATGTAGCCGAGGCTGCGCACGCGGTCGAGCGCCTCGGCATCCTGCGAAATGTCGACGATGTCGTAATCCACGCCGAGCCGGTCGAGAGCGCGGTAGGTAGCAGTGCATTGAACGCAGGCGGGCTTGCTGTAAACGGTAACGCTCATCATGTTCCTCGTGATGTCAATGAATTCAGGACGCAGGACTGGGATCGGGGCGTCTCGCGGCGTCCAGGCAACGCTTGATAATGATTTGGCAGAGTTGGCGCTTAAACGCCGGATACGATCCCTTGTGGGACTTGCGCGGGCGGCGGCCTTGATATGTTCGACATGACTTCACCCCGAAATGGCTCATGCGGAGGTTCGGGCCTGCGAAACGCGCTGCGGACATGATCGGCAGCCATGCAACGCGACCTTCCGGACACCCCGCCCGTGGACGTTTTGTTCGAGGCAGGTCTCCTGGCTCAC
Organism: Rhizobium fabae; assembly: GCF_003985135.1. Lineage (NCBI taxonomy): Bacteria > Pseudomonadati > Pseudomonadota > Alphaproteobacteria > Hyphomicrobiales > Rhizobiaceae > Rhizobium > Rhizobium fabae. The sequence goes on along the minus strand of NZ_ML133667.1, from coordinate 62,596 downwards.
GGGTCAAAGCACCCTGCCCAGCCTTCCCGGAGCATCATGCTCCAGTGACCTGAAATCAGACAGTTGCTCGCCGCTTACAGTTGCGGGGGCAGCTCCGGCATTGCCGCGCCATGATGGCGAAGCGCACCGTATTCCCGTCTTAGCCCTCGATCCTCACGAATCGAAGGAACCTCAAACACTAGATATAGTACGCGAATCGGAATTCACGTCAACGGATGGTTTGTGCATTGCGTTACGGCAGGTTTGAAATCACTGCATTCCTGTGAAAAACATGGATAACCAAAGCTTAAAGACATGAGGCTGTGGAGAAGGTCCCAGCAAAGAGAGCCAGCCTAACGCATGTGCTTCGTGCGTCCGCAAGGACGCACGGCGCTCCAACAGCCGGCTCCGCGATTTTCGATTCCCGATCAGGCCCGAATCGTCGGGTCTCAATCACAGTCAAGGAACATTCATGCCTTTATTCGAAGCAGCCGTAGCGCATTGATCGTCACCAGTACCGTGGCGCCGGTATCGGCGAGGATCGCCGGCCAGAGGCCGGTGATGCCGGCAATCGTCGTCACCAGGAAAACCGCCTTCAGCCCGAGCGCGATGGTGATATTCTGCAGGATATTGCGCATTGTCCGCTTGGAAAGCTCGATCATCCGCGCCACGTCGCCGACACGCCCGTGCAGCACGGCGGCATCCGCCGTCTCCAGCGCCACATCGGTGCCTCCGCCCATGGCGATGCCGATATCGGCGGCCGCTAGCGCCGGAGCATCATTGATGCCGTCGCCGACCTTGGCGACGATAAAGCCCTCACGCTTCAGTTCGCCGACGACCCGCTGCTTGTCCTCAGGCATCATCTCGCCGCGCCAGTCGATGCCGAGCATGCCGGCAACGGCGGCTGCCGTCCGTTTGTTGTCGCCCGTTAGCATCATCGCCTTGACGCCCGCCGATTTGAGCGTGGAGAGACCAGCCTTGGCATCCTCGCGCGGCTCGTCGCGCATGGCGATCAGGCCGGCCGTCGCACCGTTGACGAGCAGCACCGACACGCTCTTGCCCTCATCGTTCAATGCTGTGATGCGAGCGTCCTGTTCCGCGCCGAGCGCGCCGCGTTCGCGGGCCGCAGGCGGCGACAGCAGGTCCAACGTTTCGCCGCCGACTTTGCCGCTGACACCCTTGCCCGGCAGCGCTTCGAGTTCGAAGGCCGACGGCACGGGAACGCCGTCCGCCTTGGCGCGGTTGAGGATTGCCAGCGCCAGCGGATGGCTGGAGCCCTGCTCCAGCACCGCCGCGCGCGACAAGATCTGAGCCTCGCTCAACCCGAAGGCAACGATGTCGGTCACCTGAGGCTTGCCTGCCGTCAGCGTGCCTGTCTTGTCGAAGGCGACCATCGTCACCTTGCCGAGCGTTTCCAACACCGCGCCGCCCTTCATCAAGAGCCCGCGCCGCGCGCCGGCCGACAGCGAAGCAGCGATTGCCGCTGGCGTCGAGATGACGAGCGCGCAGGGGCAGCCGATCAACAGTATGGCAAGACCCTTGTAGATCCATTCGCTCCACGAATTGCCGAAGAATAGCGGCGGAACGGTCGCGACGAGTGCCGCGACCACCACCACGCCCGGCGTGTAATAGCGCGAAAACCGGTCGATGAAGCGCTCCGTCGGCGCCTTCGATTCCTGCGCTTCCTCCACCAGTTTGACGACGCGCGCGATGGTGTTGTCAGCGGCGGCCGCCGTGACGCGAACCCTCAGCACCGCATCCCCATTGACCGTTCCCGCAAAAACGACGGCATCGACGCCCTTGCGCACCGGCGTGCTCTCACCTGTCACCGGCGCCTCGTCGATCGCGCTCTCGCCTGATACAATGATGCCGTCCGCCGAGATGCGGTCACCCGGACGAACCATGATGATCGCGCCGACAGCAAGACTTTCCGCCGGCACCTCGCGCGTCTGCCCATTGTCTTCGAGCAGCGCTTTCTTCGGCACCAGGGCCGTCAGCGACTGGATGCTTTCGCGCGCCTTGCCCGCAGCGACACCTTCCAACATCTCCCCGACGAGGAACAGGAAGACGACGGTTGCCGCCTCTTCCCCGGCATTGATGATAACGGCGCCGACGGCCGCGATCGTCATCAGCATTTCGATCGAGAACGGCGTGCCCGAGAGAGCCGCCATGACCGCCCGCCGTGCGATCGGCACCAGACCGACCAGCATGGCGACGATGAAGGCATAAGATGCAACCGCCGGCACGAGATGGCCGATGGCATAGGCGGCAACGAGCGCCACGCCCGAGAGGATGGTCAGCCGGCCCTTCCTGCTCTGCCACCAGGGGCCAGTCATCGGCGCATGGTCGTGCCCGTGCAGGCCCTCGATTTCCTTCTCGCCATGGGCGTGGTCGTGACCTGCGTGATCATGTCCCTCATGATCGTGATCATGGCTCGCATGATCGTGGTCGTGGCCCGCGTGATCGCCGTGATCGTGGTCATGATTATGGTCGTGGTCGTGGTCGTGACGATGGTGCGAGCCGTGTTCATACGCAGGCGCCGCGACGCCGGCAAGCGGCGCGACGGAATAGCCGAGCCCCGTCACCCTCTTCTCGATCGCCTTGAGGTCACTGCTGCCGTCATGCCGGACGGTCATCGTGCCCGCCATCACCGAGACGGAAACATCGGCGACGCCAGCCACGCGTCTGACTGCCGTGTCGATCTTGGTTGCACAGGCGGCGCAATCCATGCCGCCGACCCGGTATCGTGTCTCGCTCGTCTCAGCCATCGTCGCTTCCTTGCTAAACAGAAGCATCTCTCCTACATCCTCTAGCGACTAGAGGTGCAAGAGGAAAATCATGAAAAAGATAACGATCGGCGAAGCCGCCCGCCAGAGCGGCGTGAAGGTGCCGACGGTGCGTTATTACGAGAGCATCGGCCTGCTTGCGGCGCCGAGCCGCAGCGAAGGCAACCAGCGCTCCTTCGTGCCCGCCGACATCAGCCGCCTCGCCTTCATCCGCCATGCCCGCGAGCTCGGCTTCGAAATCGAGGCGATCCGCACGCTGCTGACCCTGCAGGACGATCCGAACCAGTCCTGTGCATCGGCCGATGCCATCGCGAAGGCGCGCCTCATCGAGGTCGAGCAGCGCATCCGCAGCCTGATGGCGCTGAAGGCGGAGCTGGAAACGATGGTGGAAGGCTGTGGTCATGGCCGCGTCGACCAATGCCGCGTCATCGAGGTCCTCGCCGATCACGGCCAGTGCAGGCATTCGCATCATTGACGGCTTGCGCCCTTGCAGGTGATGCGCGCCCGGCCCAAAACTGCCCCAGACAGAATCGGGCGAGACACCAATGAACCAGAAGCGGATTGCAGTCATCGGCGGCGGCCCGGCGGGTCTTGCGGCTGCCGAACTGCTTTCACTCTCCGGCCATGCAGTGACCGTCTATGACGCCATGCCAACCTTCGCCCGCAAGTTCCTGCTGGCCGGCAAGTCGGGCCTCAACATCACCCATTCCGAGGATTATGCGCGTTTCGCCGCACGCTTCGGCGCGGCTTCCGGCCGTCTGCGCCCGGCTCTCGATGCCTTCACCCCCGATGAAATCAGGAATTGGGCCGCAGGGCTCGGGACCGAGACTTTCGTCGGCTCCTCCGGCCGGGTTTTCCCGACGGTGATGAAGGCCTCTCCTCTGCTCCGTGCATGGCTCCGGCGGCTGGAAAACCAGGGCGTTGCGCTGCGCACCCGCCATCGCTGGACCGGTTTTGTCGACGGCGGCCATGTTTTCGAAACGCCGGAAGGGCGCACCATCGTCCATTGCGACGCAGCCCTGCTGGCGCTCGGCGGCGCAAGCTGGCCGCGCCTGGGCTCCGATGCCAGCTGGTTACCCTTGCTATTGGAGAGAGGCGTCGAGATCGATGCCTTCCGGCCCGCCAATTGCGGCTTCGTGGTCGGCTGGAGCGCAGGCTTCAGCGAGCGTTTCGCCGGCGAACCGGTAAAGTCGGTCACCGCCACATCCGATGCCGGCACGTTTCCCGGCGAATTCGTTGTCACCGCAAGCGGCATCGAAGGCAGTCTTGTTTACGCCCATACCGCCGCGTTGCGCGACCGGCTCCAGAGCCATGGCAGCGCCGTCCTGACGCTCGACCTGGCACCTGGCCGGCCGATCGAAAGACTGGCGCGTGATCTTGCGCGGCAGGACGCCAAATCGAGCTTCTCCAACCGCCTGCGCAAGGGCGCCGGTCTCGATGGGGTCAAGGCAGCCTTGTTGCGGGAACTCCTGCCCGAGCGCGAGCGGACTGACCCCGGACGGCTCGCCGGCATGATCAAGGCCCTGCCGGTGCCTGTTCTCGACACAAGGCCGATCGGCGAGGCAATTTCCTCGGCCGGCGGCATCCGCTGGAGCAGTATCGACGAAGGCTTCATGTTGAAGGCGCTGCCGGGCACCTTCGTCGCCGGCGAGATGCTCGACTGGGAAGCACCGACCGGTGGCTACCTCCTCACCGCCTGCCTTGCTACTGGCCGGGCGGCCGCGCGCGGCATTGAAGCCTGGCTGCGACGCCAAGGTGGGGAAACCTAGCCCAAGGTAGAAGGCGGCCGCCGGTGCCGGCCGATTGCAAACCGGCCGCTTTTCCATCAGACTATGCTGAAGTTCCGTGGGAGGAGCAGATGCACGAACAGTCAGCGCACGCTGAGCATGTCTATACCTCTGCGCAGCGCAATAATTCCGCCGCCGCGAGTTCTCCGATCGTCGCTTCCTGGCGGCGCTGCATGACCATGCACCAGCTCGCCCCGGAAGATGAACGTGCGCCGCTGCGCCTTACCGACGAGGAATTCCACCATGCTCGCGAGCAGTCCGAACGGCTGATCGCCGGTGCGACCGAAGAGCTCGACCGCCTCTTTACCACAGTCGGCAAGGCCGGCTGCTGTATCCTTCTGACCGACAGGAACGGCATTGCGCTGGAGCGCCGGGGCGCTGTCGGCGACGACAAGGACTTCCGCGAACTTGGCCTCTGGACCGGTTCGGTATGGACCGAGGCGAGCATCGGCACCAACGGCATTGGCACGGCACTTGCCGACGAGCGCGCCGTCGCCATCTTTCGCGACCAGCATTTCTTCTGCTCGAATATCCGGCTGAGCTGCACGACGGCACCGATCCGCGATCATCGCGGTGAGGTTGCCGCCGCCCTCGACATCTCCACTTGCCGCGAAGACGTCAGCGAAATGACGCTGGCGATCCTGACGCAGACCGTGCGCGATGCGGCGATGCGCATCGAACTCAACCTGTTCCGTTCGGCCTTTACAGGCGCCCGCTTCCTGATGGTGCCGGCCGGCGCCAATTCCGCGGCCGCTCTGCTTGCCGTCGACAGGCACGACCTCGTGCTTGGCGCAACCCGCGCCGCCCGCATCGCGCTGCAGCTGGACGACAAGCGGATTGCCGCCGGTATCCCTGCCGCCGATGCCCTCCAGGAAGCGAGCGTCTCGCAGCAGGAAGAGATCGTCGAAGCGGAAAAGGCAGCCCTGCTGCGGGCGCTGTCGCGCACCAGCGGCAACGTCTCGCAGGCGGCGCTCGCCCTTGGCATCAGCCGCGCCACGCTCCACCGGAAGATGAAGAAGTTCGACCTGCATTAGGCAGTTGTCGCGGAGTTCCACGAACATTGCAGTCATGACGCGATCCTGTCGCATCTCTGCGACAGTGTGCGCTGCGGTATTGATGCCGCGCCCTATTCCCTCCGGCAAAACATGCACATTTTCCTCCCACTGGTTCGCTTGGGAACCTGGATCATCATGGGAGGATGACATGCTTCATCAAAAAATCGTCGAGTCGCCGTTCAAGCTGAAATACGGCAACTATATCGGTGGCGAATGGCGCGAGCCGGTCGAAGGCAAATACTTCGAAAACCTGACGCCCGTTACCGGCGGAAAGCTCTGCGACATTCCCCGCTCCAACGAAAAGGACATCAATCTGGCGCTCGACGCCGCCCATGCGGCCAAGGAAAAATGGGGCCGCACCTCTGCCGCCGAGCGCTCCAATATTCTCATGAAGATCGCCCAGCGCATGGAGGACAAGCTGGAATTGCTCGCCCAGGCCGAGACCTGGGACAACGGCAAGCCGATCCGCGAAACCATGGCCGCCGACATTCCGCTGGCGATCGACCATTTCCGCTACTTCGCCTCCTGCATTCGCGCCCAGGAAGGCTCGATCGGCGAGATCGATCATGACACGGTCGCCTATCACTTCCACGAGCCGCTCGGCGTCGTCGGCCAGATCATTCCGTGGAATTTCCCGATCCTGATGGCCACTTGGAAGCTGGCGCCCGCACTTGCCGCCGGCAACTGCGTCGTGCTGAAGCCCGCCGAACAAACCCCGGCTTCGATCCTGCTCTGGGCCGAACTCGTCGGCGATCTTCTGCCGCCCGGCGTGCTCAACATCGTCAACGGCTTCGGCATCGAGGCCGGCAAGCCGCTGGCGACCAGCCCGCGCATCGCCAAGATCGCCTTCACCGGCGAGACCACCACCGGCCGGCTCATCATGCAATATGCCAGCCAGAACCTCATTCCGGTGACGCTGGAACTCGGCGGCAAATCGCCGAACATCTTCTTCGCCGATGTGATGGCCGAAGACGACGATTTCCTCGACAAGGCACTCGAAGGCTTTGCGATGTTTGCCCTCAACCAGGGCGAAGTCTGCACCTGCCCGAGCCGCGCCCTCGTCCAGGAATCGATCTACGACCGCTTTATGGAAAAGGCCGTCAAACGCGTTGAGGCGATCAAGCAGGGCAACCCGCTCGACACCGCGACGATGATCGGCGCCCAGGCCTCGACGGAGCAGTTGGAGAAGATCCTCGCCTATCTCGATATCGGCAAGCAGGAAGGCGCTGAAGTTCTGACCGGCGGCTCGCGCAACGATCTCGGCGGCGAACTGGCGAACGGGTACTACGTCAAGCCGACGATCTTCAAGGGTCACAACAAGATGCGCGTGTTCCAGGAGGAGATCTTCGGACCGGTGGTTTCGGTTACGACTTTCAAGAACGAGAAGGAGGCGCTCGAAATCGCCAACGACACGCTCTACGGCCTCGGCGCCGGCGTCTGGAGCCGCGACGCCAATCGCTGCTACCGTTTCGGACGCGAGATCCAGGCCGGCCGTGTCTGGACCAACTGCTACCACGCCTACCCGGCTCATGCCGCCTTCGGCGGCTACAAACAGTCCGGCATCGGCCGTGAAACCCACAAGATGATGCTCGAACACTACCAGCAGACCAAGAACATGCTGGTCAGCTACAGCCCGAAGGCGCTCGGTTTCTTCTGAGAAGCGTCTAACTTGGCGGGAGGGAGTCTCAACGCCCCTCCCCAACCCCTCCCCCTAAGGGGGAGGGGTTTAACTTGTTGAACCGCCTCATTCTAAAATCACGGATCTCCTTGCTGGAATTTAGATGAGGCAAGCTGACGGAGCGGCATCGTAACCCCTCCCCCTTTGTGGGGAGGGGTTGGGGAGGGGAATCCCGAAACTTTGGAGGAAGAACCATGGAAACCACCGTCAATGGCGAACCGCGCGTTCTCGCAACCGATGCAGCCCTCGATCTGATCGGCGAAATCAGGCGCGACCATCCCGACATCCTCTTCCACCAGTCCGGCGGCTGCTGCGACGGCTCCTCGCCAATGTGTTATCCTGCCAATGAATTCATGATCGGCGACAGCGACGTCAGGCTCGGCGAAATCGGCGGCGTGCCGGTCTATATCAGCGCCAGCCAATTCGAGGCATGGAAGCATACCCAGCTTATCATCGATGTCGTGCCCGGCCGCGGCGGCATGTTCTCGCTCGACAACGGCCGGGAGAAACGCTTCCTCACCCGCTCCCGCCTCTTCGGCGGCGGCGACGCCTGCGCCGTGCCGGGTGTGGCCGTCAAGACGGTCTAATTCAGGCCACTCAAAACTGTGCAGCGGTTTTGGGACCGCAACATGCGAGACCCCGAAGCACATTGCATAGCATCGGTCTCGTGCGCGTAGTTTCAGGTGGGAATTTCACCTGTAGTATTCCCATAGTACCTTCTCACCGCCGCATTTTGCTAATCTCCGCCAGTTGGTTTCAAAGGAGGATCCGATGCCAGCTTCAAAAATCCTGATGATCACGGGTGACTTCACCGAAGATTACGAAACGATGGTGCCGTTCCAGACGCTGCTCGCCTGCGGCTATACGGTCGATGCCGTCTGTCCCGGCAAGAAGGCGGGCGACACCGTCGCCACCGCCATTCATGATTTCGAGGGCGACCAGACCTACTCCGAAAAGCGGGGGCATAATTTCACGCTCAACGCCACTTTCGAGAGCGTACGCGCCGAAGACTACGATGCCCTCGTCATCCCCGGCGGCCGCGCGCCGGAATATCTGCGCCTGAATGCCGACGTCATCAAGTCAGTCCGGCACTTCTTCGATGCCGGAAAACCCGTCGCCGCCATCTGCCACGGCGCACAGCTGCTTGCCGCCGCCGGCGTACTGAAGGGCCGCACCTGCTCGGCCTATCCCGCCTGCCGGCCGGAAGTCGAACTTGCCGGCGGCATCTACGCCGATATTTCGATCACCGACGCGGTCGCGGACGGCAACCTGGTCACGGCACCGGCCTGGCCGGCCCATCCGTCATGGCTGCGCCAGTTCATGGCCGTGCTCGATGCCGCGGCTCTGCTGGAAACGACCGCCGCCTGAGGAGGGCGACACCGGGGGAGGACGACATGTGCGAATTGTTCATCAAGGCGGATGCACTGCTCTGGGAAAGCACCACCCGGTCGCTGCGCATCGACGGCATGGTCACCAGTGTCAGGCTGGAGAATTTCTTCTGGTCGAAGCTGGAGGAAATCGCCCGGCGCGACAGCATGAATGTGGTCCAGCTGATTACCCGCCTGCACCATGAATCGATCGATGTCGGCCACGATCTCGGCAACTTCACGTCCTTCCTACGGGTCTGCTGCGCCCGCTATCTCGACCTGCAGCTGACCGGCGACATCCCGGCGGATCTTAGCCGTCCGATCGCAGACCTCGACGCGCCTGTCATCCTCAGCCGCGAACGAGCAAGATATCACTGAATGCCAGCCCGACAGGTCCATCGGACGATGACGAACGGAACTGCCCGCGGATAGCTCCGCGGGCAGTTCCGCAAGATGTTTGACCTTGTCTTGGGCGCCGGGCTTGCGCTGCCGGGCGGCCTGGATCAACAATGCGCGGCATCGTCCAAGACAGGCACAGCCGGGAGATCGAGCCATGAACGACCAGAAAGCCGTGATCGTCACGGGAGCCGGCGGCAATCTCGGCAGTGCCGTTGTTCGTGAACTGGCCGCAGCCGGCGCCAAACTCGTCTGCATGAACCGTTCGAGCCAAGAGCTGGAAGCTCTGGCCAGCGAGCTTCCCGCTTCCGCTGAGTTTCTGTCGATCGCTGGAACGGAGCTCACCGATTACGCCTCTTGCGCCGCCGCCGTCGCGCGGGCGGTCAAGCGCTTCGGCGGCATCAGCGCGTTGGTCAACACCGTCGGCGGTTTCCGGATGGGACCGGTCGGACCCGATGCCCCCGTGCAATGGGATATGATGATGACGGCGAATGCCCGCACTGCGCTGACGATCAGCGCCGCGGTTCTCCCGACGATGAAGGCCGCCGGCTACGGTCGCATCGTTCACATCGCCGCCGCGCCCGGCCTGAAGGCCGGCGCCAACCAGGCCGCTTACGCCGCGTCGAAAGCCGCCGTCATCCGGCTGACCGAAGCGATCGCCGCCGAATGCCGCGACGACCGCATCACTGCCAACTGCATCCTGCCCGGAACAATCGACACGCCTGAGAATCGCGCGGCCATGCCCAACGCAAAGACGGACGGCTGGGTATCGCCGCAATCGATCGCACGCCTCGTCGCCTTCCTGATTTCGCCGGCCGCAGCCGTCGTCACCGGCGCAGCGATCCCGGCAACCGGCCTGGAATAGCGGAAGGATTCGTGACAGGCCTCTGGTATGAGGTACAGTCGTTTTGATATTCTGGGAAACGCGGGAGGCTTTCTGCATGAAGGCAATCGGGGTGGCTTCGCTCGGCCCCTTCATGCGGCGGCCGCAGGACAGCGGGCGGGACACGATGGCGTTGATGATCGCAGTGCGGCGAAATTTGCCCGATGGCGGCGGTTCCGATGACTGACGGGCCGGCATTGCACAGCGTCGGCGAAACCAGCCTCCGTAGGGAATGGTTCCTCGGCGTCAGCACCGCAACCAGCCTGACATTCATTGCCCACCCCGGGCTCTTCCAGCATCTTTCCGAGCCGCTTTGGTTCACCCTCCTTTTCGGATGGCTGTTTGCCGTCGTTCTCGGCTCCGCCTTGTCGGTCGTGCGGCACGCGGATTATCTGGCCGAACGGCTGAAAGAACCCTACGGCACGCTCATTCTGACGCTTGCCATTACCTCGATCGAGGTGATGGCGATTTCAGCCGTGATGATTCACGGCGAGAACAACCCCACGCTTGCACGCGACACCCTCTTTGCCGTCGTCATGATCATCCTGAACGGCATGGTCGGCCTGTCGTTGCTGCTCGGCGCCTGGCGGCGGCCCGAACAGCAGCACAATCTTCAAGGCGCCAACGCCTATCTCGGCGTCATCGTGCCGCTGGCGACGCTCAGCCTGGTCATGCCGACATTTCTTGCCGGTCCGGACGGGCAACATCCATCAGCCCCGCGGCAACTGATACTGGGCGTGATATCGGTCGGCCTCTACGCCACGTTTCTGTTCCTTCAGGCTGGCCGCCATCAGGATTATTTCGCCGACGACGGCAACCGTCGTGAACGTCGGGGCGAACGTGCCCCTTCTCGCGGGCCGATCTGGTTTCATGCCATTCTGCTTTTCGCTTATATGGGCCCCGTGGTCTTTCTGGTCGAACAGCTTGCACTGCCAATCGATTACATCATCGAAACCCTGCACGCCCCGGCCGCGTTCGGCGGTGTCGTCATGGCCATCCTCGTCGCAACACCCGAGGCGATCAGTGCCGTGCGCGCATCCATCGCCAATAATCTTCAGCGCTCCATCAACATCTTTCTGGGTTCGGTCCTGTCCACGATCGGGCTGACCGTCCCGGCGATGCTCGTCATCAGCCGTCTCTACGGGCACCCGGTCACGCTCGGCCTGGAACACGGGGATCTGGTGATGCTCCTGCTCACTCTTGCGGTCAGCATCATCACCTTCGCCAGCGGCCGCACGCACCTCATGCAAGGCGCGGTTCATCTGGTGCTTTTCCTGGCTTATGTGCTGCTTATTTTCCAGCAATGACCTCCGCGGCAATGTCTTGTCATCGTCCTGCGGCTGCAGGAGAATAGAAAAGTAAAGATTCCACGCTTCGCCTGTCTTCCGCTATGATCCCGGGAACTATCACGCTTCTTGCCGGCAATCGCGGCACCTGCGGGATTGACGCGACGATACGGAGACCGGACTTGAGCTCACTGCTGCTTGGCGGGCTTGTATTTGTTTTTCTGTCGGCGGCAACATCGATAGGAATGATGATTCGCGCCCGCTTGCCGGACCACCATCTCAACTCGGAATCCAAGGATGTCATCAGGCTCGCGACCGCGGTGGTGGGAACGCTATCGGCCTTGGCGCTCGGCCTGCTGATCGCATCCGCCAAATCCTCCTATGACAACGCCGAAGCGGAGATGAGAACCGCGGCGGCACGGATCCTCCTTCTGGACCGCGTCATGGCGCATTACGGCCCGGAAACTGATCACGCGCGTCAGCTGTTGCGTGAACTCATCGAGAAGCGGCTGAGCCGTGGCTGGACCGCCGAGACCACCGACGAGGCGTCCGGCCAGCAGCTGGGGGAATATCAGGATATCGAGACGGTTCAGGGCGATCTTCGCTCTCTGTCGCCGCAGGATGCCGTGCAACGTTCCCTCCAGGCGCGTGCGCTGGAGGTGAGCGGCATGCTGGCCGAAACTCACTGGCTGCTGGTGGAATCTGGTCGCGAGGGCTTGCCCTGGGCGTTCCTCACCGTTCTCGTCTGTTGGCTCGGATTGCTTTTTGCGACCTTCGGACTGCAGGCGCCGCCCAACCCGACGGTGCTGTCAATTCTGTTCGTTTGCGCCCTGTCCGTCGCGGGCGCGGTCTTCCTGATCTCGGATATGGCCAATCCTTATATCGGTCTGGTCCGCGTTTCGGACGCGCCTTTGCAATCCGCCATCGAGCGGCTTGGGAAACCGTAGCGACGTCGCCTCGCTTCAACACAGATTAATTGCGCACCAAGGGCTATTGCAATTTTTAGCAATGCCGCGACATAATATCACATGCCTTGAACCTTCGGAGGCCCATGGGTCGCCGTCGAGGCGCGCATGAACACTGGGGCTCGTGAATGTCGGGGCGGCGGCAATGCGTGGGAGAGTGTATCAGGGTCTGCAACTTTTTGTAGCGCTTACCGGCATGGCAATTCTCGCTGGATGCGAGGAGAGCAGCAACACCTATGTTCCCCCTCCCCCGCCTTCGGTTCGTGTCGCGCAGCCGGTCCAGCAGCCGATAACGCTCTATTTCGAACTCACCGGCAACACCGCACCGCTCAATTCGGTTGATATCGAGGCGCGCGTCCAGGGCTATATCCAATCCATCGACTATCAGGACGGCATGATGGTGAAGAAGGGCACCAAGCTCTTCGGCATCGAGCGCAACACCTATCAGGCGCAACTGGATCAGGCAAAAGCGTCACTCGCCTCGCAGCAGGCCTCTCAGGTCGGCGCGCAGCAGGAATATGACAGGCAGCTCAATCTCATGAAGCAGCAGGTCACTACACAGACCGCAGTCGACAGCGCCAAGGCGACACTCGACGAGGCGAATGCAGCCATCCTCAACGCCCAGGCCAATCTCGAACTCGCGACGATCAACCTCGGCTATACGGAGGTTCTTGCCCCTTTCGACGGTATCGTCACGGATCACCTCGTCGATATCGGCGCGCTCGTCGGCATATCCGGCCCCACGAAACTCGCCAGCATCGTCCAGACCGATCCGCTCTATGCCTATTTCAACGTCAGCGAGACGCAGGTGCTGATGATCAAGGCAGATCTGGCCAAGCAGGGACGCACCTTCAGGCAGACGGACCTTCCAACCATACCGGCGGAGCTCGGCTTGCAGACCGAAGAAGGTTATCCGCACAAGGGACATCTCGACTACGTATCGCCTCAGCTCGATGCCTCCACAGGCACGCTTCAGGTGCGCGCCCTGTTCGACAACAAGGATCACGCCATGTTGCCCGGCCTCTTCGTCAGGGTTCGGGTCCCGGTCGGCCATAACGACAAGGCGTTGCTGGTGCGCGACGACGCGATCGGAACCAACCAGCTGGGCAGCTACGTGCTCGCTCTCGGCAAGGATGACGTCATCGAGCAGAAACAGGTCAAGACAGGCCAGAAAGAAGGCCCGCTTCGCGTCATCGAGTCCGGCCTCGACCCGGCTGACCTGGTCGTTATCCAAGGTATCCAGCTGGCAATCCCCGGCAGCAAGGTTACGCCGGAGAAGACGGAAATGAACCCGGCAGCGAGTGCTGCCGGCGATGCAAAGGCCACGACCACGATGCAATGAATTCGCCACCAGGCTTCATCTGAACGTCCAAGGACAACAGCATGATCTCGCGCTTCTTCATCGAGCGACCGGTACTCGCCAATGTCCTGGCGCTGGTCTTCGTGCTCATAGGCGCGGTCGCCCTCTTTCAACTGCCCGTGGCGCAATATCCGAACGTCGTTCCGCCGACGGTGCAGGTCACCACGCGTTTTCCCGGCGCCAGCGCGCAGACCCTCGTCGATACCGTCGCGCTGCCGATCGAGCAGCAGGTCAACGGCGTGCAGGACATGCTCTACATGCAGTCGACAAGCGCCAGCGACGGTACCTACTCCCTAACCGTGACCTTTGCCATCGGAACGGATCCGGACCAGGCGCAGGTTCTGGTGCAGAACCGCGTCGCCATCGCGATGTCGTCGCTTCCCGAGGCGGTGCAGCTTCAGGGCGTCACGACCCAGAAGAAATCGACGGCGATCCTCGGCTTCGTCACCCTGACTTCGCCCGACAGCCGCTACGACAGCCTGTTCCTGTCGAATTATGCCGTCATCAATCTGCAGAACGAACTCGCTCGTTTGCCCGGAGTGGGCAACGTGACGGTTTTCGGCGCCGGCCAATATGCCATGAGGATCTGGATGGATCCGAACCTGCTGCAGGCACGCGGCCTGACGCCGCAGGATGTCGTCAACGTCGTGCAGCAGCAGAGCCAGGAAGTCGCCGCCGGCCAGATCGGCATCCCGCCCGTGCCGAAAGGGCAGGTCTTCCAGTACACGTTGAATGTCAACGGCCGGCTGAACGATGCGGCTGACTATGAGAACATCATCGTCAAGGTTGAAACCGGACAGGGCGGCCGCATCACGCGGGTCCGCGATATCGGCCGCGTCGAACTCGGAGCTCAGACCTACAGCCAGTCATTCATGCAGAACGGCCGACCCGCGGCCGGCATCGGCATTTTCCAGCTGCCGGAGGCGAACGCCATTGCCGTCGCGCAGGCAGTGAATGCGAAGATGGAGGAACTCTCCAAGAGCTTCCCGCAGGGCCTCGAATATCATCTGCCGTTCGACACGACGAAATTCGTTAAGGCCTCCATCGATGAGGTCTACGTTACCCTGATCGAGGCGGGCGTGCTCGTTCTCATCGTCATCCTCGTCTTCCTGCAGGATTGGCGCGCGATGCTCGTGCCGGCGACCACGGTTCCGGTCACTATCATCGGCGCTTTCGCGGCAATGGCGGCATTGGGCTTCACCGTCAACCTGTCAACGCTCTTTGCCATCGTTCTTGCCATCGGCATTGTCGTCGATGACGCCATCGTCATCGTCGAAGGCGTCGCTCGGCACATCGAAGCGGGCATGTCAGGCCGAAAGGCGGCGGAGAAGGCGATGGAGGAACTGCTCGGTCCCGTCATCGGCATCACGCTGGTCCTGATGGCTGTCTTCATTCCGGCCGCTTTCCTGCCCGGCCTGACCGGACAGCTCTACCGGCAGTTCGCACTCGTCATCGCCGCTACTGCGCTGATCAGCGCCATCAACGCCGTTACGCTGAAGCCGACGCAATGCGCCCTTTGGCTGCGGGCGCCGGTCCCGCTAGAGAAACGCAACGTCTTCTACCGCGGCTTCAACAGGGGCTACGATTGGGGCGAACGCCACTATGCCGGCCTGATTGGATCGATGACCCGCCACAGCGGCATCATGGCCATCGCAGCACTCGCGCTGATCGGTGTCGCCGTCTGGGGGCTCACGCGCCTGCCGACCGCTTTCCTGCCTATCGAGGATCAGGGTTATGTGCTGATCAGCACGCAATTGCCCGACGGCGCCTCGAAGGAAAGGACGGATGCCGTCATGGAGGAGGTCGGCAAGATCGCCGAAGCCACACCCGGCGTCGATCAGGTTCTGACTATCAGCGGCATTTCCGTTCTCGACAACAATGCCAGCTTGCAGAATGCCGGCGTGGCCTATGTCGTCCTCAAGGATTGGGATGAGCGCGGCAAGGAGAAGGAGCAGGATCTGCTGTCGATCTATCAGCATCTGAATGGCGCGCTGCAAAGCGTGCTGTCCGCCAAGACGCTTGTCCTCGTACCGCCTCCGATCCAGGGCGTCGGCAACGCCAGCGGCTTTACCATGCAGATCGAGATCAGGAACGGCGTATCGGACTACCCGCTGCTGCAATCGCTTGCCGACACGATCGTCAAGAACGGCAATGCGCAGTCGTCTCTGCAGAGGCTGAGCACGCCGTTCCGCTCGAACGTGCCGCAACTCGCCGTTTCCGTCGATCGCATCAAGGCCGAGACGCTGGGAATTGCGGTGGGCCAGGTCTTTTCCGCTCTCTCCGGCTATGTCGGATCGAGCTATGTCACCCAGTTCAACAAATTCGGCCGCACCTTCCAGGTCTATGTGCAAGCCGCTTCGGATTTTCGCGTCAGCCCCGAAGACATCCGCAACCTCAAGGTCAAGGCCGGTGACGGGACGATGGTGCCGCTCGGCACGGTCGTCGATGTCAGCATAACGCAAGGTCCCTCTCTGATCAGCCTCTACAATCTCTATCCCACAGCCACCATCGTTGGCGCACCGGCCGCCGGTTTCAGCTCCGGCCAGTCGCTTAACGTCATGGAGCAACTTGCCGATCAGACGCTACCGCCAGGCACCGGCTTTGAATGGACGGCGCTCTCCTACCAGGAGAAGGCGGTGGGCGGTCAGATCTATTTCGCCTTCGCGCTCGCCATGCTCCTCGTCTATTTCGTCCTTGCGGGCCAATATGAAAGCTGGATCCTGCCGCTGGCGGTCATATCAGCCGTGCCGCTCGCTCTCCTCGGCACGGTGGCGGTGCTGATGGCGGTGGGCGCCGCCAACAATCTCTATACGCAGATCGGCATCATCCTGCTGATTGCGCTCGCGGCCAAGAATGCCATTCTCATTGTCGAATATGCGAGGGAAAAGCGGGCGGAAGGCATGGAAATTCTCAACGCGGCGGTCGAGGCCGCGCGCCTGCGTTTCCGGCCCATCCTGATGACCTCTTTCGCCTTTATCCTCGGCGTCCTGCCGCTCGTGCTGGCGACGGGCGCCGGCGCATCGGCCCGCAAGTCGATCGGCATATCGGTCTTCAGCGGCATGATCGCTTCGACCTGCCTTGCCGTGCTCTTCGTGCCGTCCTTCTACGTCCTGTTGCAGCGCCTCGAGGAATATTGGAAGCGCCGCCCGAAGACCGAAGACGTAGCGGAGACCGAAATATCGAAAGTGGGGTAGGACCGCCGCAATCGCTACTGCACGATCACCTGCACGTAAACGCTGCCGCTCTTGGCGTAATAAAGGGAGCCGCATCGATAGTAGTAACCGCCGTAATAAGGGCCGTAGAGGCACCCCGGCGGAAGCACGGCGATCGTCGTCGCCGTCCGCACGACCCGGCGCGTCGTCCGGCGGGCAACACCCGCATAGGAGAGCGGCGTCAGCGGCCGGCCGATGACGGCGCCCGCCGGCGTGGCAAAGCCGATCGACAACGGAACGGCTCCCTGCCCCTCGATGCGAAAGTCGGTGAATGTCAGGACCCCGGCAAGGCCGAGAGCGAGCAGCAGCTTGTTACAGTTCATTTCACTTCTCCCGTATCGGCAGGGGCCGGAAGCTCATCGAGCGATTGCAACTCGCTGAGATCGACCGTCTTCGCGCCGGCTGGAATCTCGATGCTGTAGGAAGCAGCCGCGACATCCGCCCCGCTTTTGAAATCGCTGATTTCGAGTGTGTACTGCGGCGCCTGGACGATATGTTTGCTGGTGATGACGTAACGGCGCGGTATGGGCTGCGAACCGGCCTGTATCCAGATCTGCCAATCGATCTCAGGCGTTCGGAAGGCTAAGTAGTCGCACTCGACGCCGTCCACGAAAGCGCTGGAAATGTGCTTCGCCTCAGTCACATCGGTCATCAGCACGTCATAGACGTCGGAGGACAGCAGATCCGCGCCCGGCGCCTCCACGCCTGCGGTCATCATCCTGTCGATCAGATCATCGAGCGAACCTTTGCCATCGATCTTGGCATAGGCGTCGAGGTTCTTGCCGTGAACCGTCAGCGACGAGCCATCGAAACTGACGTCCACGTCGGCAAAGCCGCCGGTGCGCGTGACACGCAGCTTGTCGGGGCGCGTCAGGTTGGCGGTGCCGGAACTGACGAACTGGAGCTTCTCGAAATCAGGCGTCACCGCTTCCAGTGACGATTGGTAGGTAAACGATATCGCCTTCTGCGCCGCCAGAAAATCGGACATTTTCTTGAGCAGCTCCTTTGCATCATCCGCCCAGGCGCTCGTCGGCAACGCCAAGCTGGCGGAAACCGACGCATATATGAACATCCGCTTCAATCGCGGGAAAGGGAAAGTCGATGACATGGCAATGCCTTTCGTTCGTGTCGTCATTGATTTCATCGAATTACAGATGACGGCTCCGGGCTTGCCGTAGCCGGACATGAGATGTGAAACATGCAGGCAGGCAAGCGAAGGGCCTTGCCTGCCTTGGCGGTATCGCGCCCATCGGGTTTCCCGCCGGAGCGCGATAGCCT
This sequence comes from Rhizobium fabae, assembly GCF_003985135.1. Lineage (NCBI taxonomy): Bacteria > Pseudomonadati > Pseudomonadota > Alphaproteobacteria > Hyphomicrobiales > Rhizobiaceae > Rhizobium > Rhizobium fabae. The sequence continues at coordinate 44,564 of NZ_ML133667.1, read as the reverse complement.
CTTTCGAGGAGCAGGTTTCGAACGGGCGCTACAACCCCGAGGTCAGGACCTTATGACAGGCCGGCGACACGCGTTGCAGATTGTCCCGCAGGCAGGCGATACCCCGCCCTCCGCCCAGAGGCACCATGCGGCAGAAGGCGCGGAAGTCCGCTCCGCAGGTTTCCCTGAGGATCATCAACTCCTCGCGTGGAGAGAAAGCCGGCATCATGGCTCCGGCAGCCGGCGCGCTCGGGGCCGTGACGGCAGTATTGCCGGATGCCGGGGCCGATCCCCCCAGTGCCGCAACGGCCTGCTGGCACGGCGGCGATAAAGCGGCGTTGTGCTGTTGCAGGCAGCTGAGCGCCTCGGCGCCTCCCGGCGTCACCCCGGAACATTGTGCCATGAAATCGCGCTGACAGGCCGATTTGACCGCATTGCGCTGTGCTTGCGTCGGTTGATGCGCGGGCGTGCCGGTCGCGGGTGCCGGAGTCGTCGCCCCGGTCGTTGTAGGCGCAGCCGGGGCGGGCTCCGCGGATGTCGACTTGGGCTTGGCGCTTATCGCCGACACCGCCTTCCGGCAGCCCGCGGAAAGCGTGGCGCTATGCTGCTGCAGGCAGGTAAGCGCCTCGATGCCTCCAGGTGTCACCCCAGAGCATTGCGCCATGAAATCGGAGCGGCATTCCGCCCTGATCGCATTGCGCTGCTCGTCGGTCGGCGCTTGCGCCGAAGCGACACCGGCAAAGAGCACCATTGCGCAAAGCACTGACAACCCCGATATTGCCGACAAAGGACGACGTCTCAGAGACGGAGGCGTCAGCAGAGAAGATGCCCGTTTTCGCATTATTCCCCCTATAACTCGCTGATCTATTTCACGAAATCGAACCGCCCTTCTGAATAGGACAACAGGCGCCGCCAAGAATGGACGGACGTTGCTAAGTGTTATGAAAATATAAGAAGCGCCTGACTTACATATATTGGAATATTATTATTTTAGCAACTATCTAAAGCACGGCACAACCTTTCGGATATGCCGGCAGCACTTCAAGTTCTTCGTTTGCTGTATATCTCGACCGCAAAACCGTCGCACCCTTTCGCGCGACATGTTCGAGGCGTGGGTCCGCAAAGCTGACGCATCCGGGATCGCCGCGTCTCCAAGCAGCATCGCCCGGTTGAGCGGCGCTGACATACCAAGCCAGTTGAACTGAGTTGCAGCAAGCTTTGTGTCGGCAATTGACAGCGCCCCGAGGGCGGCAAGCCGATCGAACGTGGCGGCGAGCGACTCGATCGCGCGGCCCGGTCCGCCGGAATAGAGAACAACACCAAGTTCGGGAAAGCGCGTAACCTCGCCAATCACCAGACGGCGAAGCCGAATACGCGGCACCAGGACAATATCGAGCTGACGGATGGCGGTCCTCACAAATGTCGGACCGGCACCCTATGCTCCCGAAAGAACCGTCGCGGAAATAGAGGACAGCGAGGGAAATCGCATCGTGATCAGCAGCATGAGGCTGGTCGGAACGAGCATTCGCTGCGCATGTGGGGCCGTCGGGATCGAGGCTCTGGGGCGGCCGATCGTCGGCGTCGTCTGTTATTGCGACGATTGCCAGACCGCGGGACAGCGGATCGAGAGAATGCCCGGCGCATCGCCTTTTCGCGGCAATGATGGCGGAACGCCACTCATCGTGTACCGCAGGGATCGCATCCGCGACCTCCACGGGCGCGATCACCTGCAACAGATGAAACAGCTAAACAGTTCGGCGACGAACCGCTGGGTCGCAAGATGCTGTAACGGCGCAATGATGATGGATTTTGACGACGGCAAGCACTGGGTCGACATTTACCAGGCACGTTTCGAGTCCGATCCGCCGCCCCCGCCCGTTTCATCGTCAGACTGATAAAGCGCGCCTGGCAATGTCGCTCGCGCGCAACCCGCGCCGACGATAACTCGTGCGCTGCCTGGAATCGCAAAAGCCTGCCCGGATCGGCAGGCTTTGAGAGAGTTTGTATTTGTGAGATTTGGTTGCGGGGCCTGATCGCACAGAGATTTCTGCTTCGACAGACTATTGTCGAAGCAGTCGATCCGATACCAGCTTGTGGTACGCTTCGATGGTGAGAACGCTACCGTCTTTTTCCTTCCCGCGCGAGATTGTCGAACGCAGGTACCGTGCCTGGCAGATCTCTGGCCAGCAGCAATTGTCGTTCGATCGCCTCAGCAAGAAGGGCAAGCAGGTTGTCGCCAGGTGCCTTACGCAACCAAGACTCAGGCCTTTAGTCATCAGGGGGCGGTCGCAGCGAGGCCGCCATCCACCGCCAGGTTGACGCCTACCACCCAGCGAGCGGCATCGGAGCAAAGGAAGAGAGTTGGCCCGGCGACCTCGTCGGCAAAGGCAGGGCGCTTCATTAAGCCCGCGTCTCGCTGCACCCGTTCTTCGCCCAGCATGGTGACGAAATCGCCGAGGATCGGCGTGAAAACCGGCCCCGGCGCCACCGAATTCATGCGGATGTCGTGCTGCATGAACAGATCGAAGCTGCGCGCACGCGTCCAGACGATCAGCGCCTCCTTGAAATACTGATAGCAGGTCTCCTGTGCGACCGGATTGTCGTTCAGCCAAGCCAGTCCCTCGGCGAAATTCTTTGTCGCAGCGAGCGCTCCGTGAGCTTCGACACGTTTAGGCCACTCGGCGCCAAGGATGGAGGCGAAGTTGACAATCGATGCCCCCTTGGGCATCCGCGCCACCAGCGCTTCGGTGAGGTGGCGAAGCCCGAGATAATTGACTTTCGCGACGAGAGCTCGGTCGGCGGTTCCCGGCACGCCCGCCGCATTGATCAGCGCATTGACCTGCCCGGGAAGTGAGCGGACGGCACTGTCGATTGCCGAGGGATCGCTCAGATCGGCCTTGATGAAGCCGTCAAGCGTCAGCATAGGATCATTCCGATCGAGGCCGATAACATGTGCGCCATGAAAGCGCGCCAGGCGGGCGACTTCGCCCCCAATGCCTGAGGACGCACCGGTGATGACGATTGTTTTTCCGTGAAGGTTCATGGGTATTATCCTTGTCCTAGAAAGCGTGGAGTCCAGCCAGCGGTCCGCGGCCGGACCGGTAAAATGCGCAAAAGTACTGGCTGATCAGAACGGATACGGCGTTGCGGTTTTCTTGACCGAAACCCACTGCCACTGGGTGAATTCCTCGATATCCGCCGGCCCGCCTACCCGCGTGCCGTTGCCCGATTTGCCGCGTCCGCCGAAAGGGGCATACGGACCGCCATTCACCGTTTGGTCGTTGATGTGCAATTGGCCGACCTCAAGCTCTTCTCCAACAGCCATCGCCCGGCCGATGTCGGCGGAAATGACCCCGGCGGCGAGGCCGTAGTCGGATCGATTGGCAAGCGCGATGGCCTCTTCATCGCTGCGGAAGGAAACGATGCAGGCGACAGGGCCGAAAACCTCCTCCTCGAAAGCGAGCATGCCGGGCTTCACGCCAGAAAGGACGGTTGCCGGATAGAAACGCCCTTTGCTGCGCCCGCCGGCGAGCAGTCGCGCGCCCTTTGCGACGGCATCGTCGACAATCGCCTGGATCGCCGTCACCTGCGCATCGGAAATAATTGGCCCGAGCGCCACCTGATTGCTTGAAGGATCGCCAACCGGCAGGTGCGCCGCCTTTGCGACCAGCCGGTCAGTCACCGCCTGTTCGATCTTCTCGTCGATGAGAACCAGGCCGGTTGCCATGCAAATCTGCCCCTGGTGAAGGAACGCGCCCCAGGCTGCATTGGAGGCCGCCACGTCAGGGTCGGCGTCATCGAGAATGATCAGCGCGTTCTTGCCTCCGAGTTCGAGTTGCACACGCTTCAGGTTCCTGCCGGCAATCTCGCCAACCTTGACGCCGCCGCGTGCGGAACCCGTAAAGGAGATCATCGCCACGTTTGGATCGCTGCAGAGGGCTTCGCCGGCATCGGCACCGCCGGGCACGATCTGCAGAATGCCCGCCGGCAGGCCGGCCTCCTCGAAAATGCGGGCAATGATGATGCCGCCCGAGATCGGCGTGCGTGGATCTGGCTTGTGCACGACGGCATTGCCGACCGCCAGCGCCGCAGCAATGGAGCGAACCGAAAGGACCAGCGGAAAGTTGAACGGCGAGATAACGCCAACGACGCCATGCGGCACTCGCCGGGCATAATTTTCGCGATCGTCCATGCCAGGAAGGAACATGCCGGACGGAGCCGTGGCAAGTGTTGCCGCATGGCGGATGAACAACGCTCCGTGCTCGATCTCGATCATCGCCTTCTGATGGATCGAGCCCGACTCCTTCATGATCCACAGGGCGAGTTCCGCACCATTTGCCTCCAGCAAGTCGGCGGCCCTGTTGAGGATGCGCGCACGCTCAGCACCGAGCATTTTCGCCCAGGCTTTCTGGGCAGCACGGGCCTCGCCTGCGGCGCGGGCGATGTCTGCTGGTCCGCCAAGGCCGACGGAGGCGAGAACCGTTCCGTTGGCCGGATCAGTGACATTGATCGTTCCCGCTTCGGTCCGATCCCAGCCGCCAAAGAAGGCGCGACCGTTCCAGCGCCCGGCATCTATGAAAGTGTGAGTTTGGATGTTCATGGTGTGGGCCTCCTCAGATCCTCTTGTCATGAGAGAAGGCATCGCTTCGCCATTACACGGTCCGCACAGTTCGGCCGACGTCGGCTATGGTCGATGCTGCAATCCTCCCGGCCGCTGCTCCTCAAGCGGCCGCTCTTTCCGTCGCAAAGCGCGTGCCAGTTTTCATTTTTGCCCAGCTGGATGCCGGCGAAGGCAGATAAACGCTTCCACCAACTTGGTTTTCGGGGGATCTGGAGATCAAGTCAGGTTCCGAAACGGGCTTGCCGAATTTCATAAAATGATAAAGACTTTCATGATTTTCAGAATCTCATGAAAGACGATCATGCCAAAGCGCACAGTCCCGCCGCACCTGATCTCGCTCGCCGATGCATCCAAACGTACAGGCAAGATGCTGTCGCGCGGCACATACAGCGAGCTCGACACCGGCGCGTCGCCAACATTGACCGAATTGACCGAGGCCCTGCACTTTGCACTGGGAGATGGCCGCATCTGGCTGAACGATCAGCGCATGGTGCTGATGCAGTCGCAGGTTCTGGGCCGGCTTCGGCAGGAGATCATCGAAGCCTTCGGCGTCGAGATCGCCACGGCCATGTTCATGCGGGTCGGCTACATGCAGGGCGTGCGCGATGCGGAATTGATCCAGAAACGGTTTCCGAACGAGGACCTGACCCACGCCCTGGCGGCCGGCCCGCGGGTCCACACCCTCGAGGGTTTCGTCAAGGTCACCACCCGGCACTTCGAATTCGACAGCGCCCGGGGCACCTACTTCGGCGAGTTCGACTGGCACGATTCCTCCGAAGCTGCCGAACACATCGCCCACCACGGCCTTGCCAGCGCCCCGGTCTGCTGGATGCAGACCGGCTATCCCAGTGGCTACACCAGCACGCTCTTTGGACGCCCCGTCATCTTTCGCGAAGTCGAATGCGCCGGGATGGGCGCCCCCCATTGCAAGGTCATCGGCCAGAATGCCGAGGAGTGGGGCGAAGACGCGCCGGAGCGCGCCTACCTTGGGCTCGAATGGCCAAGGTCCCGCCGCAGCACCGCTCGCCGCGCCGCCGATCCGGCAGTGCAGTCAACCGAACCGCCGGCGAAGCCCGTTCCGTCCGAAATCGCTGGTTCCAGCCAGGTCATCGGCGTGTCGGCAAACTTCCTGCGAGCCCGGCTGATGGTGGAAAAGGTTGCCGATACCGAGGCCACCGTGCTGCTGATCGGAGAATCCGGTGTTGGCAAGGAGCTGTTCTCCCAGCAGCTTCACCGGTTGAGCGGCCGGGCCGGTGGCCCGTTCGTGCCAATCAACTGTGCCGCAATCCCCGAAAACCTCGTGGAATCAGAGCTGTTCGGCGTTGAAAAGGGAGCCTATACCGGCGCAATCGCATCCCGGCCGGGATATTTCGAGCGGGCCGCCGGTGGCACCATATTCCTTGACGAGATTGCCTCGCTTGCCTACGCGGCTCAGGGAAAGCTGCTCCGAGCCATCCAGGAGCGGCAGATCGAGCGGGTTGGCGGCATCCGCACCATTCCAGCCGACGTGCGGGTGGTGGCGGCATCCAATGTCGACCTCGAAGGCGAAGTGCGCGCCGGGCGGTTCCGGCAGGACCTCTATTTCCGCCTCTGTGTCTTCCCGATCGTCGTTCCCCCGCTGCGAGACAGGCGCGACGACATTCCGATGCTGATCGACCATTTCCTGCGTATTTTCCGCGATCGCCACCGCCGTGATGTCATCGGCCTGTCGCGACGAGCGATCGACGCACTGTTGGCCTATGACTTTCCCGGCAATATCCGTGAACTGCAGAATCTGATCGAACGCGGCGTAATTTTTGCCGAGCCCGGAGGTCTGATCGATATCCAGCATCTCTTCACCGGCGGCGAAGCCTCGCCGACGTTTCCGCAGGCGTTAAGCCGGGATGGGCGGATAAAGCCGAAAAATGCGCCGCTCCCCGTGATACATCCTAGCCTTATCACCTCGCCTGCCGATCTCGTCGCCGCCGAGGACGCACTCTACCAAGAAGCGCTACGGGCCGCCGCCGGCAATGTCTCTGCAGCCGCCCGTAACCTTGGCCTTACCCGCGCCAAGCTGGAATACAGGCTGAAGAAGCCGGGCCTGGTGAATTGAAAAGACTGTATACAGGGATCGAGTGAGTGCAGCCGAGAGTGTCGTATTTTTAGGATTTTCACCTTCCGTCTTGACGCGATGTATACATTGTGCGCTTCTTAAGCCATCTGAGGAGGACAGATGAAATGAAGCGACCAACGTTTCCCCTGAATGCTTGGTATGCCGCCGCCTATGATGTGGAGCTGAAGCGCGCACTGCTGCCGCGCACCATCTGCAACAAGCCAATTGTGCTGTATCGCAAGGAAAATGGCACGCCCGCGGCCTTGGCGGACGCCTGTTGGCACAGGCTGGTACCGCTCTCGTTCGGCCGGCTCGATGGCGACAATGTGGTGTGCGGCTATCATGGCCTCGAATATGACGAGACCGGCCGCTGTGTATACATGCCATCACAGGACACGATCAATCCATCGGCCTGCGTTAAATCCTATCCAGTCGCCGAGAAGCACCGCTTCGTCTGGATCTGGCCCGGCGAGCCGGCGCTTGCCGACCCGGCGCTGATTCCCGACATGCACTGGAACGACGACCCCGATTGGGCCGCCGATGGCAAGCTGATCGAGGTGAAATGCGACTATCGCCTGGTTGTTGATAATCTCATGGATCTCACCCACGAGACCTTCGTGCACGGTTCGTCGATCGGCGATCGTGCTGTGGCTGAATCTCCCTTCGAAGCAAATCATTCCGATCGCTTCGCCTATGTGACAAGGTGGATGCACGACATCGATCCACCGCCCTTCTGGCGCAAGCAGTATGGCAAGCCGGGCAAAGTGGACCGTTGGCAGATCATCCGTTTCGAGGCTCCCTGCACTGTTACCATCGATGTCGGCGTCGCAGCGGCTGGTACCGGCGCGCAGCAGGGCGACCGCTCGCAAGGCGTGAACGGCTACGTCCTGAACACGATCACGCCATCGACGGACAATACCTGTCTGTATTTCTGGGCCTTCGCCCGGAACTACGACCTACACAATCAGGCCCGTACTCATGAACTGCGCGAGGGCGTCGCGGCTGTTTTCCGCGAGGATGAGGCGGTGCTTCAAGCACAGCAGATCGCGATCGAAGCCAACCCCGATCATCAGTTCTACAATCTCAATATCGATGCGGGCACGATGTGGGCTCGCAAGCTTATCGACCGGATGATCGACCGGGAAATCAGTCCAGAACGAAACGCCACGGCGGTGGCGGCGGAGTAAAGCATGGCGGCAGAACGGGACGGCGCGCCGAAACAGCAGACGGCAAAGGCCCTGACGGGCCTTCGTGATCTCGTGCTTAAAGGCGAGGTGCTGCATGGGGAGCGGCTCTCGGAGGTAGCGCTCGCCGCCCGGCTCAAAGTGTCTCGCACGCCGTTGCGTGCCGCCCTGCAAAAGCTGGAACAGGAGGGACTCGTCGTCATGATTCCCTCGGGCGGCTATGCGGTCCGCAGCTTCAGCCGCCAAGACGTGATCGACGCCATAGAACTTCGCGGCGTTCTCGAGGGCACCGCTGCCCGGCTGGCGGCCGAACGCGGCGTACCGCCGGTAAAGCTCAAGGCAATTTTGGACGTAGTCGCAAGTCTCGACCGTGTGGTGGAGCCAGGACCGGGCGCGATGGATTTCGGGCTCTATGAAATGCTGAACGAACGTTTCCACCGGCAACTCGCAGCCCTGAGCGGCAGCGAAGTGCTGAGCCGAGAGATTGAGCGGATCACCGGCCTGCCATTTGCCAGCCCCAATGCCTTCGTCAACACGGAGGCGGATGTGCCGGCCTTTCAACGCACGCTGGTAATAGCCCAGACGCAACACAGGGCAATCATTTCCGCAATCGAACTGCGCGAAGGTACGCGCGCCGAAGCGCTGGCGCGCGAACATGCACGGCTGGCGCGGCAGAACCTGGATTTCGTCATGGAAGAACAACCGGATCTGCGCAGCAAGGTGCTGGCACTGGCGCTGATGTCCAGTTGAAGCGGCGAGAAGTCTTCGGGCGGCGGCCTTTTATACCGGATGACCGGCAGATCATCGAGATTCAAAGGGAGGAAAATATGCGGTCCAGGCTGGAGTGGCGCAAAGCGCGGGTCATTGAGGCACGGACGATCGCCGAGGATGTGCGGGCGGTGACCTTTGCCGTCGAAGGCCTGCGTGCCGGTTTCGATCCCGGTTCACATACCAATATCAGAGTTCAGATAAACGGTGATCCGGCGATCCGCACCTATACCGTTCTACCTGGACCGCCCGGCACGCTCTCCATCGCCGTGAAACTTCACCCGAACAGCCGTGGCGGCTCGGTGTTCATCTGGCAGCTGCAGCCGGGTGATGAGACAGAACTGACCGAGCCCGAAAACCGTTTCGAGCTTTCGTGGCGCGCCTCCCGCTATCTCCTGATCGCCGGCGGCATAGGGATCACCCCGATCTACGGCATGGCGAAAACACTCGTCTCGCGCGGGCAGAAGCTCCGGCTGGCCTATGCTGCGAAGAGCCGTCACCAGATGGCCTTTGTCGATGAACTTGCCGCGCTGCTCGGCGACCGGCTGCAGGTTTTTGCTCAGGATGACGGCGAGGCTCTCGATCTCGACTCCGAATTTGCCGCCCTGCCTCCGGATGGCGAGGCATACATTTGCGGCCCGCTCGGCCTCCTTGAGGCGGCGCGGCAGGCTTGGCAGAAAAGCGGCCGCTCCATGAGCCGACTGCGCTACGAGGTCTTCGGCGATAATGGTCGCTTTGCAGAGCAGGCCTTCGATGTCGAAGTCCCCCAGCTCGGTGCCCGTGTTCGGGTTCGGGCCGACCAGTCCATGCTCGACGTGTTGGTGGAGGCCGGCGTCGACATGGTTTTCGATTGCCGCCGCGGCGAATGTGGGCTCTGTGCCGTCAACATCGTGGAAGCGGATGGGGTGATCGACCACGGCGATGTTTTCTTTTCCGAAGCCGAGCGGCAAGAAAATTCACGCATGTGCGCCTGCGTTTCGCGGGCCTGTGGCGGACGGATCGTCATCGATACCGGCTATCGCCCCGACCTCACCGCGGCAGAATAATCCACGCATGTCCGGAAAGATGCGCAGTTCAATTGACGCTGCGGAGGCCGGCTGTTTGGCTTCGGCCGATCAATCATCAGTCGGAAGTTCGGGGTTATCCTGGCGAGGGACCCCTTCGCCCTCTTGGCGGATGCTGCGCAGGACTTCCAACGCCGCCTCCCGCAGCTCCGGCGCGAAAAGGCGCAGAAACCGCGCCTCGTGTGCCCCGATGATGGCATGCACCGTCTCCGCCCTCTCCATACCGGTCCTCGTCAGGCGAAGAGCCTGCGATCGGCCGCCGACCGGAGCCCGGTCGACAAGCCCGGCCTTGGTCAGCCCGACCATCAGGGGAACCATATTGGCGCGCTGGATGCCGAGGCTGCGTCCGAGATCGCTCTGGGTACAGCCGGGATTGGCATCAATCAGCGTCAGAATGGAAGCTTCGACCGGCCTGAGTTCGATTGCCTGAAGCCTTGAGCCCAGGTCGGCCATCATCACATTGGATGCCCTCCTCAGCTGATAGCCAAGCAGGCTCTCGAGGGGGTCGCTCAATTTCGATGTGCGGGAGTCGATATCCATAATCCGGCTATAATGCTATTGCGCATAACAATCAAATGATGCTATGAGACATAACATTACCGGTGAGGAGGTCATATGCCGGTATTGGAGGAATTTCTTTTAGAATATCGGCAGATGCGCCGCGATCCGTTGATCAACGACGCAACAGCTCCCTGCGCATTCGCGCCGGCTGGCGTGAGGCGTTTCATTTGGATTTCACTGCGGCCCACCAGGCCTTGGTGAGGCTTACTGTCTTCAACGCAGGTCGCGACTTTGCGGCCGCGTCCCTTTTGATGTGCAGGCCCGAACGGCAAGAAGGACACCATCATGACAACAGAACATTCCGAAAAAGATACCGTCGCCTTTACCGTTGAAGCAGGTATCGCCTGGGTCAGCTTCAACCGCCCGGAGAAACGCAATGCCATGAGCCCCACGCTCAATCGACGCATGATGGAGGTTCTGGACGAGCTCGAGTTTCGGGCCGATGTCGGTGTACTGGTTCTGTCCGGCGAGGGGACTGCCTGGTCGGCGGGTATGGATCTCAAGGAATATTTCCGCGAGACCGAGGCCCACGGTCTGCAGGGCACGCGAAAGGCACAACGTGAAAGCTATGGCTGGTGGCGCCGGCTGCGCTGGTATCAGAAGCCGACCATCGCCATGGTAAACGGCTGGTGCTTCGGCGGCGGCTACGGGCCGCTTTTCGCCTGCGACCTCGCCTTTGCCGCCGATGAAGCCAAATTCGGGCTGAGCGAGATCAACTGGGGCATTCTGCCCGGCGGTGGCGCCGCCAAGGTGGCGGCCGAACTCACATCCTTCCGCAACGCCATGTATCACGCACTGACCGGCGAGAACATCGACGGCAGGAAGGCGGCCGAGTGGGGCTTCGTCAACGAGTCCCTGCCGCTTGCGCAGTTGAAAGCCCGCGTGACCGATGTCGCCAACATTCTGCTGCAAAAGAACCCCGTAGCTCTCAAAGCCACCAAGGATGCCATCCGCCGCGTACGGGAGATGACCTACGACAATGCGGAGGATTACCTGGTCCGCGCCCAGGAAGCGGCCAACAGTTATGACAACGAGGGGCGCAAGGAAGGTATCAAGCAGTTCATCGACGACAAGACCTATAAACCGGGTCTTGGTGCCTACGACAAATCCAAGCACCAGGCCTGAGGAGCGCCCTACCATGACGGTCGAGACCACTAGCGCGCGCCCACAGGTTCTTCCCAGCGGTTCGATGGAACGGCTGCTGCGCCCGAGATCGGTGGCGATCGTCGGCGCCTCCGACAAGCCCGGCGCGCTTGGCGCTTCGGTTCTGTCCAATCTCGACCGCAGCGGCTACGCCGGCGCCATTCATCTCATAAACCCCAAGCGGACCGAGATCGGCGACCGGCCCTGCCTCGCTTCGATCGATGACTTGCCGGACGGCGTGGATGCGGCGGTTCTTGCCGTTCCGCGCGCGGCCGTGCTTCCTTCCATAGAGGCGCTTGCCCGCCGCCGTGTTGGCGCGGCCGTTATCTTTTCGGCGGGCTTTGCCGAGGGCGGCGAGGAAGGATTGGCCGACCAGCGCGAGATCGCCCGCATAGCGGCTGAGGTGGGTATGGTGATCGAGGGGCCGAATTGCCTCGGCATGGTCAATCATGTTGACCGCATCCCCCTGACCTTCATCGAAACTGATTCAGAGGCACTAGGCGATCGGCCGGGCATCGCGATCGTGTCGCAGAGCGGCGCCATGGCTGCCGTCCTCGGCGTGACCTTCGCCAGCCGCGATCTCGGTCTCTCCTATTCCATCTCCACCGGCAACGAAGCCGCAAGCGGCGTCGAAGACTATGTGGAATTTCTGGTGGAGGACGCCTCCACACGCGTCATCGCGATGATCGTCGAACAGTTCCGCAAGCCCGCCCGTTTCCTTGCCGCTGCACGCAAAGCATATGCGAAGGGCAAACGGATCGTCCTTCTTCATCCCGGCCGGAGCAGTGCGGCGCGTGAATCCGCTGCGACCCATACCGGCGCCATGGCCGGCGACTATCAGGTCATGCGCGCCAAGGTCGCGCGTGCCGGCGTCATTCTGGCCGAGACGCTCGAGGAACTCGGTGATATCGCCGAGATCGCCCTGCGATGCCCGGCGCTTCCCGCCGGCGGGCCCGCGGTCCTTGGCGAGTCCGGTGCATTCAAGGCGCTGACGCTCGATCTGTGCGAAGAACTCGGGCTCGATCTTCCTCCGATTAACGACGAGACCGCGCCAGTGCTGCGCGCTGTCCTGCCGCCCTTCGTCGGCGTCAGCAATCCGCTGGACCTGACGGCACAGGGCCTTGTCGAGCCGGACCTTTATGACAAAACGCTCACCGAACTCTTCGACGATACCCGTTTTGCCAGCATTGTCGCCTGCATCATCCAGACCGACCCCATCACCTCAGCCATCAAACTGCCGCCGATCCTGAAAGCGGTGCGCGAGCGCAAGCCTGCAAAACCGCTGATCTTTGCCGGGCTCGATGAGGGTGCCCCTATCCCGGCCGACTATATCGCGCAGTTGCGTGCGCTCGGCATCGTCTATTTCCCATCGACCGAACGCGCCTTCCGGGCGCTGAAGCGCATCGACGAATTCGCGGCGCGCGACATTACCACGTCCACCGCACCGCCGGTCGCGATTACATGTCTCCCTTCGCAGGGAGGTGTCGTTCCCGAATATCGGGCCAAGCAAATCCTGGCGCCACTCGGGATTCCCTTTCCCGAAGGCCGCCTGGCAACGACCCTCGAGCAAGCCCTCGAGGCGGCGGCCGCAATTGGGTATCCGGTGGTGCTCAAGGCGCAATCACCCGATCTCAGCCACAAGAGCGATGCGGGCGGTGTCGTCATTGGATTGACGGACGCAGCCAGCCTCAAGGAGGGCTGGGCCAAGCTGCACGCCGATGTCGCGCACCATCGCCCAGGCCTCACCCTGGACGGCGTGCTGATCGAAGCCATGGGCAAACGCGGCATCGAGCTGATCATCGGCGCGCGCAACGATCCCGATTGGGGGCCTGTGATCCTGGCGGGTTTCGGCGGCGTTACAGCGGAGATCCTGAAGGATGTCCGCATTCTGACCCCCGATCTGCCTGATGACGCTATCATCCGCGAGCTATATCGGCTGAAGAATGCGCCCTTGCTGCACGGGTTCCGTGGCTCACCGCCGCTCGATGTGGGCGCCGCCGCCCGCATCATCGCCATACTCGGCCGCCTGCTGCTGGCCGAACCGGCGATCCGGGAAATAGACCTCAATCCCGTCGTGATTTATCCCGACGGCGAAGGTGCGGTGGCGCTGGATGCCTTGATGCTGACCGCACCCGAGCTTACCCGCACCTGAGCTGCAAAGCCTGCTCGTTCGAAATCTGGTCACGGCCAGTCCGAATAGCCCGACGAGAGCATGTCGCTGCGGGCGACTTCCGCCTTCCTGGCGAAATCGCGGTAGGTGGCGGGTGAAAATCCGGTCTTTCTCTTGAAGAAATGACTGAAATAAGTGGGATCGCGAAAGCCGAGACTGTCGGATATCTCTTGGACGGTCCTGGCGGAGCGCTCCAGCCGCAGCTTCGCCTCCTGGACGACGCGCTCGTGCAGGAGCTGGACGGGAGATCGCCCGAGCGCGCTGCTGCAGATGGAATGCAGGCGGTCGGTGGTGACGCCGAGCTCCCGCGCATAGTCGCTGATCGGCCGGTGCTGCCGGAACCAGATCTCCACCAGCTGTCGGTATCGCTGCAGGATCGAGGCACCACCGCCACGGCCGCGCTGCTCGGCCGCCTCACTGCCGCCGGTGCGCCACAGCGCCATGAGGATCAGCCGCAAATAGGCGGAGATGACCATCCACGAGGCGCGCGAGGGATCGCCAAGCTCCCGCACGAAGCCCGCCACCAGCGGCTGTGTCTCTTCGACGGCATGCGGCTTCGGTTCGTCCGTCAGCCAGGGCCGCTCGCTGAAAGTCCGCAGCGCATAGGATTCCGCCTGGTCGCCGATCGCGTCCACCATGATCTGCGGCGACGCGCCGATCAGGAAGCCTGCTGCACCCGCAGCCATGCGCAGCTCGCACCGTTCCTGCGGCGGCAGATAAGCGAGCGCCGGCCCTTGCAGCGATCGTTGCTCCTCCGGCTCGAACAATAAGGCAGCCGTTCCAGCCTGCAGCAGAAACAGATGGTGGAAGTCGGCATAGATGCCTTTCTGGAAACGGATCGTGCGGTGAGACAGCGATGGCTCCCGCCACTCGCCGTGTGCATGATGATGGATGCCGCCATCGGAAACCATGAAGCCCCCCGCCTGCCGGCATCGCGATAGCGCCGTCGGCAATGCCAGATAATTACAACATTAACCCAGAAAAACACATTCCTTCCGAATTGCAATGGCGTAGTCTGATCTTATGAGCCTCTGGGAGGAGGACTCCACACAACAGATACAGAGCTGCGAGGCCATATCCCGGCCACGCTCGACCGTGTGCGCTTTCTCCCGTTGAGCGGGATGCAAGGGCGACCTGTGGAGAATGGGACGATCGCGATGTTTGTGGCAAAGCTTCTGATCAATGACGAGACGGTGGATGCGTCAGATGCATCCACCTTCGAATGCCTTGATCCGGCTACCGGCGATGTCGCGACCGTCGCGCCGGCGGCCTCGATATTGGATGCCGCGCGGGCCGCCAACGCCGCCGCAGCTGCCTTTCCCGCATGGTCGGAACTAGGGCCCGGTGAACGCCGCGCCATGCTCAATCGGGCGGCAGATGTTCTCCTTGCGCGATCGGCGGATTTCGTGGCGGCGATGATCGGAGAGACCGGGGCGACCGCCCTTTGGGCCAGGATCAATTGCGATCTTGCCGCCGACATATTGCGCGAGGCGGCCTCGATGACCACGCAGATCGCCGGCGAGATCATCCCCTCGGGCATTCCCGGCAACGTCTCCATGGCGGTGCGCCAGCCGGCCGGTGTCTGTGTCGGCATTGCGCCGTGGAATGCGCCGATCATTCTTGGCGTGCGGGCAATCGCCATGCCGCTTGCCTGCGGCAATACGGTCGTGCTCAAGGCCTCCGAACTCTGCCCGAAGACGCATTGTCTGATCGGAGAGGTCATGCGCGAAGCGGGCTTTCCCGCAGGCGTCGTCAATGTCGTCACCAATGCCCCGAAGGATGCCGCAATCGTCGTGGAGGCCCTGATCGCCCATCCAGCAGTACGCCGGGTCAACTTCACCGGCTCGACGCGCGTCGGACGGATCATCGCAGAGACATCGGCACGGCATCTGAAACGCTGCCTGCTCGAACTCGGCGGAAAGGCGCCCTTCATCGTGCTTGCGGATGCCGATATCGACGAGGCTGTCCGCGCCGCGGCCTTCGGCGCTTTCATGAACCAGGGGCAGATCTGCATGTCCACCGAGCGCGTTATCCTGCTCGATGCCATCGCCGATGAATTCGTCGAGAAATTCAAGGCGAAGGCTGCAACGCTCGTGGCCGGAGATCCGCGTCATGGAAATACACCGCTCGGAACCATGATCAGTGCCGAGGCGGTGCGGCGCATTAAGGCGCTGGTCGAGGATGCCTTGCAGAAGGGCGCGGTTGTCATCTGCGGTGGGCACGGGAATGGTATGCTTATGGACGCGACCGTCGTCGATCACGTGACACCCGCCATGCGCCTCTATCGGGAGGAAAGTTTTGGACCTCTGGCGGCAATCATCCGCGTCGGAAGTATAGACGAGGCCGTCACCATCGCCAACGACAATGAATACGGATTGTCCTCGGCGGTGTTTAGCCGAGACATCAACCAGGCGCTGGCCGTCGCCAAGCGCATCGAGACCGGCATTTGTCACATCAACGAGGCGACCGTCTCCGATGAGCCGCAAATGCCCTTCGGCGGGGTCAAGTCAAGCGGCTACGGCCGTTTCGGCGGGAAGGCCGCGATCGACGAGTTCACCGAATTGCGCTGGATCACATTGGCATCCGGCGCGCGTCACTACCCGATCTGAGCAGCATGACGGCGCTCGACTGGCAAGACTGAAGAAGCATCGGGGCGAGAGGGCTCCGTAAAGGGAGGAACGATTGCATGACCAACAATCTCATGGGAACGAGGATCAACGCCGCATCGCTGACGCGCCGTTCGTTCATGGCTGTTACGGCAGCCAGTAGCACGGCACTGGCGCTTGGTGGACGGGCGGCATTCGCAGCCGACGATACGATCAAGGTCGGCTTCATCAGCCCGCGCACCGGACCGCTTGGCGGCTTCGGCGAGACGGATGGCTATGTGCTGGAACTGGCGCGCAAGGCGCTGGCGGCCGGCCTGCAGGCGGGCGGCAAGACCTGGAAGGTGGAAATCCTCGATCAGGACACGCAGTCCGATCCGTCCCGCGCCGGACAATTGGCAAAGGATCTGATCAACAACAAGGGCATCGACCTCATGCTGGTCGTTTCTACTCCGGAAACGATCAACCCGGTGGCCGATGCCTGCGAGGCGGCAGGCGTTCCCTGTCTGTCGACAGTCATGCCCTGGGAAGCTTGGTATTTCGGTCGTGGCGCCAAGCCGGGCGCACCCTCGCCGTTCAAATGGACCTACCATTTCGGGTTCGGCGTCGGCGAATTCCTGAAAACCTATGTTTCACAGTGGAACCTGATCGAGACCAACAAAAAGGTCGGCGTCATGTATCCCAACGATGCCGATGGCAATGCCATCCGCGCCCATCTGGCCCCGGCCCTTTCCAAGGCCGGCTTCACCATCGTCGATCCGGGCGCCTATGAAACCGGCACGACCGACTTCTCGGCGCAGATCGCCCTCTTCAAGCAGGAAGGCGTGGAGATCTTCAACTCGTTTCCCATCCCGCCGGATTTCGCCGCCTTCTGGCGTCAGGCGGCCCAACAGGGTCTGACCCAGCAGATCAAGATCTGCCAGGTCGCCAAGACCGGGCTCTTCCCCTCCGACATCGAGTCGCTTGGCGACCTCGGCGTCAACATCAGCAGCGCCGCCTATTGGCATAAGGCCTTCCCTTACAAATCGACGCTGACAGGGGTTTCCGGGACGGAGCTTGCGGACGGCTACGAAGCATCGAGCGGTAAGCAGTGGACGCAGCAGCTCGGCGCCAGCCTCTCGCTTCTCGACGCCGGCTTCGATGCCCTGAAGGCCAGCACCGACGTCAAGAGCAAGGAGGCCGTGGCCAAGGCGATCAGCACGCTGAAGACCACGACGATTGCCGGCAAGGTCGACTTCACCAGCGGTCCGGTCGCCAACGTTTCTCCTGGACCAGTCATCGGAACGCAATGGGTAAAGGCGCCAGAAGGCTCCAAGTTCGCGCTCGACTACGTCGCGACCGAAAATGCCACCGACCCGAATGTTCCGGTCAGTGCCAAGCTCATTCCCTACAATGGATAACGGCACCGTGCAGCAACGGGATCAAAAAGGACGGCCGGACGAGGCCTTTCTCTCGGCTAAGGGAATCCACAAGCGTTTCGGCGCGCTTGTGGTTCTCGAAAACCTCGATTTTTCCATGGGCGCTGGAGACGCGGTGGGGATTGTCGGGCCAAACGGCGCGGGCAAGACGACGCTGCTCAGCGTGCTTGCAGGTGCCTTTCCGCCGACCGCCGGGACAGTGACTTTCGATGGCGCCGATGTCACGGCGCTATCGGCGGCCGATCGCTGCCGGTCGGGGCTGGTCCGCACGCATCAGATTCCCAAACCCTTCAGCGGCATGACCACCTTCGAGAACGTTTTCGTTGCCGCCTCGCACAGCAGCGCCGCCAGCCGCGACGAGGCCTATGAGCGTGTCGTCGATTCGCTGACGCTGTGCGGCATGCTCGGAGTTGCCAATCGCCGCGCCGATACGCTTGGCCTACTCGACCGAAAACGGCTGGAGCTGGCACGGGCGCTTGCAACCAAGCCGAAACTGCTGCTGCTCGACGAGATCGGCGGCGGCCTGACCGATGGCGAGGCCAGCGAACTGGTTGATACCATCCTCGAATTGCGACGGCGCGGCATCGGCATCGTCTGGATCGAGCATATCGTCCACATCCTGCTGCAGGTGGTCGAACGACTGATCTGCATGGACGCCGGCAAGATCATCGCTAACGGCGAGCCGAAGGCGGTCATGCGCGACGCCGAAGTCGTAAAGGCCTATCTCGGAGGGACGCCGGCATGAGCCTTCTCTCCATCCGCGACCTCGACGTCCGTCACGGCCTGCTGCAGGCGGTACGCGGCGTCAGTTTCGATATCACCGAAGGCGAGGTGCTGGCCCTGGTCGGCGCCAACGGCGCGGGCAAGACAACGCTGCTGCGATCGATCGCCGGCGCCCATCTCCCCGCTGCCGGCCAGGTGTTTCTCGGCGGCCAGGATATAACGGCGGTGCCCTCCCACAAGCGGATCGCCATGGGCATCGCCCTGGTGCCGGAGGGTCGGCGCCTTTTCTCGCAGATGACCGTTGAGGAAAACCTTTTGCTCGGCAAGACCACCGGCCGCAAAGGTGACTGGACCATCGAGCGGGTTTTCGATGCATTTCCGAACCTGAAGCCCCGCCGCCGTGCCAAGACCGGCCATCTCTCCGGCGGCGAACAGCAGGCGACCGCTATCGGCCGGGCATTGATGAGCAATCCCGATATTCTCCTGCTCGACGAAGTCTCGCTTGGCCTGTCGCCGCTCGTGGTCGATCGCGTCTATACGCAGCTACAGGCGCTACTCTCCTCGGGGACCACCATCGTTCTCGTCGAGCAGGATCTCGGACGCGCGATGAACGTCGCCAGCCGCGTCATCTGCATGCTGGAGGGGCGTGTCGTCCTCGACAGGCCGGCAACGGGTGTTACCCGCGACGAAATCACCAATGCCTATTTCGGGCTGCACCATCGGGCCGACGAAGACAGGAGCGCATCGTGATCAATACCTTGCTCCAGGGCATCCTGCTCGGCGGCTATTATGCCGTCATCGCCTGCGGCCTGTCCTTCATGTTCTCGGTCATGCGCATCATCAACCTGGCGCATGGCAGCCTGGCGGTCGCGGCGGCCTACGGCCTCTGGCTGCTGGCCTCCAAGTTCGGCATCTCACCCTTTGCCGGGCTGCTGATCATATTGCCTGTAATGGCGGCCTTCGGCTGGCTGCTGCAGCGCTTCGTTCTCGAGCGTAGCGCCAGCGGCGGCGCGCTTTTGCCGATCCTCACCACCTTCGGCCTAGCTATCGTCATCGACAACCTGCTGTTTGAGCAATTCGGCGCGGACACGCGATCGCTGGCGCCCTTTATCGGCAACCTGTCCTACGCATCCTGGCAATTGCCCGGCCATATCTTCGTCGGCAAGCTCGCGGTGATGATGATGGCGACGGCGATTATCATTCTCGGCGGTTTGCAATTCTTCCTCAGCCGCTTCGCTCTTGGCCGCGCGATCCGCGCCACGGCGGAAGACCCCGATACGGCAGGTCTCGTCGGCATCGACGCCCGCAGAGTGAATGCGACGGCAACGGCAATCACCATGGTCACCATCGGGATCGCCGGGGCGTTCCTCGCCATGCGGGCCACTTTCAGCGCCTATGCGGGCGCGCCGCAGCTGCTCTTTGCCTTCGAGACGGCAGTCATCGGCGGCGCCGGCTCTCTGTGGGGCACGCTGGTCGGCGGCATCGTCCTCGGGCTTGCCCAATCGCTTGGAGCGCAGCTGCATCCGCAGGGCTTCCTGATCGGTGGACATGTTGTCTTCCTGCTGGTCGTCTTCCTGCGGCTCTTCCGGTCCGGCATGCCGGCCTTCGGCAAAATTCGCGCATTTCTTCGGAGTCCGGCATGACCCTCCTCTCGAACGACATTTCCATCGAGCGCTGGACAAGATCGTCACGGCTAATGCTGGCCGCCATGGCAGCGGCAATCGCAGTCCTGGCGCTTGCTCCAGCATTCCTTGGAGCCGGCATGATCGACCGGATGACGGCCCTGTTCATCTACGTGATCCTTGCGGCCATGTGGAATGCCCTGGCAGGGTTCGGCGGGCTCGTTTCGGTCGGCCAGCAGGTATTCTTCGGCCTTGGCGCCTATTTCACCATCCGGTTCGCTGATGCCGGGCTCAATCCCTTCGTTGCACTGCTCGTTGCCGCGATCGTCACCGGTGCCCTCTCCATCCCGCTGTCGCTGTTCATGCTACGGCTCAAGGGCGGGGAGTTCGCCATCGGCATGTGGGTCGTGGCCGAGCTCGTCCACCTTCTCGTCAATCTCGATCGCCTCATCCAGGGCGAGACCGGCACATCACTGATCTCGCTGAACGTCTATGACAGCGCCACCCGCCGAGCGATCATCTACTGGCTGTCGCTGGTTGCCATGACGGCCCTGCTCGGCACCCTTTTCACGCTGATGCGCAGCCGCGCCGGGGCTGCCATGCAAGCCATCCGCGACAATGAGGACGCGGCAACCTCCGTCGGCGTGCGCGTCATCGCCACCAAGAGGTTACTCTTTGTGCTCGCGGCATTCGGCATTGCTGTTGCGGGCGGCCTCTGGCTGGCGGCGGCCACCACCTTCCAGCCGAAGACCTACTTCAGCGTCCAGTGGACCGCCTACATGATCTTCATGGTTCTCGTCGGCGGCATTGGAAAGTTCGAAGGCGCGATCCTCGGTGCAATCCTGTTCTTCGTCATCGAGACCATCTTCGGCGGAACCGGCGTCTGGTATCTGATCGGCCTCGGCGCGACGGCCGTCCTCTTCTCCCTTTACCTGCCGCACGGCCTTTGGGGTGAGATTGAACGGCGCTTCGGCCTGCAACTGCTGCCGATCGGCTACCGACTGACGCTCCCGGATCTTCTCAAAGGCAAACGATAGCGGCTGGCGGATTTTCCGATCCCGTTGAGAAAGGTACAAATCATGCTTTTCGGAAAGACTATTCTGATCACCGGCGTTGCCTCTGGTATCGGCGCACGCACCGCGGAACTGGCAGGGCAAATGGGCGCAGATGTCGTCGGCGTTGACATCAGTGAGCCGGCCCAGGGGGGCGCCTCCTTCATAAAAGGCGACATATCGACGGCCTCCGGCGTCTCTGAGATTGTCCAGCAGTTGCCCAAGCGCATCGACGCACTCGCCAATGTCGCTGGCCTGTCGGGCAACACCGGTGTTGTGGCGACGCTGGCCGTGAATTTTTACGGATTGCGCGCACTGACGGAAGCAGTGGCGCCGCGACTTCGCGAAGGCGGGGCAGTGGTCAACGTCGCGTCCATCGCCGGTTATGGCTGGCGCGCAAATCTCGAGCGGGCCAAGACATTAACCGCCATCGAGGGTTTCCCAGGCATCGAAAGCCTCGCTGCCAAGCATGGCCTGAAGGACGAGGAGGCCTATCCTCTCTCCAAGGAACTGCTTCTACTCTGGACGATGCGCGCGGCCCACCAGCCACTGTTCAAGGAGCGCGGCATCCGCGTCAATGCCGTGAGCCCCGGCCCGGTCGAAACACCTATCCTCAGGCAATTTCGTGCGGTCCTCGGCGACGAACGTGTCGACAGCGACATTACCCGCGTTGGCCGCGCCGGAACCTCGGCCGATATCGCTCCCGCCATTCTCTTCCTCTGCTCGGATGGCGCACGTTGGATCAACGGCACCAACCTCGCCACCGACGGCGGCCTCGAGGCCTCCATCAACGCCTCAGTTCTTGGTTTCTAGTTTTCGTTTTCATCAGGAGACAGACATGACTATTTCCCTTCTCATCAACGGCGTGGATCGTCCCGCCGCCAGCGGCCGGACCTATGACCGCGTGGATCCCTTCACCGGAGAGCTTGCAAGCCGGGCTGCGGCGGCCGGCCCCGATGATGTCACGGCAGCAATCGACGCTGCATCGGCGGCGTTTCCTGCCTGGTCGAAGACTGGCCCCAGCCAACGCCGCGCGATCCTGATGAAGGCTGCCGACATCATGGATTCCAAGGCCGGCGAATTCACCCGGCTGATGATCGAGGAGACCGGCGCAACCGCCCCCTGGGCGGGCTTCAACGTCATGTTCGCCGCCAACATCCTGCGCGAGGCCGGCGCCATGACGACGCAAATCGCCGGCGAGATTATTCCCTCGGACAAGCCCGGCACGCTCGCCATGGGCGTTCGCCAGGCCGCCGGCGTGTGTCTGGCAATCGCCCCCTGGAACGCGCCCGTCATCCTCGCCACCCGCGCTGTCGCCATGCCGATCGCCTGCGGCAACACCGTCATCCTCAAGGCATCCGAGCAATGCCCGGGCACGCATCGTCTGATCGCCACGGCTCTTACCGAAGCGGGCCTGCCCGCCGGCGTCATCAATGTGCTCACCAACGCGCCGGAAGATGCGCCTGAAATCGTTGCCGCGCTGATTGCCCATCCCGCCGTCAAGCGCGTGAATTTCACCGGATCGACCAAGGTCGGCAAGATCATCGCCGAGACCTGCGGCAGGCATTTGAAGCCTGCCCTTCTCGAACTCGGCGGCAAGGCGCCACTGGTCATTCTCGACGACGCCGATATCGACGGCGCCGTCAATGCCGCCATCTTCGGCGCCTTCATGAATCAAGGTCAGATCTGCATGTCGACCGAACGCATCATCGTCGACGAGGCGATCGCCGATGAGTTCGTCGCCAAGCTGGCCGCCCGCGCCAGCCAGTTACCGGCCGGCGATCCCCGCGGCCATGTCGTGCTCGGCTCGCTGATCAGCCTCGACGCAGCGAAGAAAATGGAGGAACTGATCGCCGATGCCACGGCCAAGGGCGCAAAGCTCGTCGCCGGCGGCAAGCGCTCAGGCACCGTGGTCGAGGCGACGCTGCTCGATCGCGTGACGCCTGCGATGCGGGTCTATGCGGAAGAATCCTTCGGCCCGGTCAAGCCGATCATCCGCGTCTCCGGCGAGGAGGAGGCGATCCGCACCGCCAACGACACCGAATACGGCCTGTCCTCGGCAGTCTTCAGCCGCGATATCCAGCGGGCGCTCGCTGTAGCGGCCCGCATCGAGACGGGGATCTGCCATATCAACGGCCCGACCCTGCACGATGAGGCGCAAATGCCCTTCGGCGGCGTCAAAGGCAGCGGCTATGGCCGCTTTGGCGGCAAGGCCGCCATCGCCGAATTCACCGACCTGCGCTGGATCACCGTCGAAGATCCGGCGCAGCACTATCCCTTCTGAGAAAAGCAGGCGGCAGAAATCCGAGCGCGGCCCAACACTAGATGTCGTATTGGGCCAGCGCTTCGGAGATCGCAGCTTGGAGGGTAGCTGTCTCTCAGGACGAAGTTGTTGAAACGCGACGAACCGAATGGGTCGGCCTATTACTAACGGCAGCCTGACACTGGTCTCATCCACCGACCTGGTCCTGATTGGCAACCACCGGCAATTTGCCTTCGTCCGGAACACGGGCTTCGGTCTGCCGGGCGGCAGAGACGAGCCGGCGCTGTGCGCGGATCGCGTTCCATTGTTGGTCGATCAGCACGCCAATGAGGATCACGCCACCCATGACGGCGAAATTCAGCGACGAGGGGATGCCAAGCAGATTCACAAGGTTCTGCAACTCCTGGAGCAGGACCGTTCCGAGCACGACGCCAACGATCGATCCCTCGCCGCCGCGCAGCGAAAAGCCGCCGAGTACGGCAGCGGCAATCGCGTAGAGTTCATAGAACTGGCCATGGCTGGCCGGCGAGATCGAGCGTGTGTACATGGCGAAATAGATTGCCGCGAGCGCCGTAAGCAGTCCACAGATGATATAGGCCGACATCACCATCCGGCCGGTGCGGATACCGGAATAGCGGGCCGCCTCCTCGTTCTTGCCGATCGCATAGAGATAACGCCCGAAGACAGAGCGATGCAGCACCACCCACATGACCACGGAAATGATGACGAGCGCTATGAAGGTGCTGGGAACGCCGTAGAGCCGTCCGGCAGTCAGGAACTCAAGGTCCGGGAAATTTTGGCCGAACGCAAAACCGGCCGTTCCGTCGGCCGTATAGAAGCGCGCCGCCCCGCGATAGATAAGGAGGCCGCAGAGAGTGACGACGAAGGGTTGCAGGTTCAGCCGGGTGATCAGCCAGCCGTGAATGGCACCTATGGCCGCGCCGAGCACCAGAATGAGTGGTAGCGCCAGCATCCATGGCATATCTTGGACCGCGACGAAATCGACAAACAGCACGCCAAGAAGCGCGACGAGCGAACCGACGGAAAGTTCGATACCGCCTGTAATGATGACGTAGGCCTGGCCAATCGACAGGATGCCGAACAGGCCGATCAGGTTGGCGGTATTTGCCAGGTTGATCGGCAGCAGGAACCGCGGATTGATGATGGCGACGACAATGCCGACAACAACGATCAAAAGCAGCAGTCCAAGATCTTTTTTGATCATTCGAGATCCATTCCCCGACATCTAATCCTATTGGCGCCGCGGCTATTTTACGCCTTTGCCGACAGCAAGCAAAAGGACGCTTTCCTGACTGAATTCGTCCTCATCGAGAATGCCGGCGATCTGGCCCTCATGCATGACGGCAATGCGGTCAGAAACGCCGATCACCTCTTCCATGTCGCTGGAGATCATCAGGATCGCGACACCGGCATCGGCAAGTGCCCGCATCAGGCCGTAGATCTCGTTCTTCGCGCCGATATCGATGCCGCGTGTCGGCTCGTCGAAGATCATCACCTTCGGGCTCATCGACAACCATTTGGCAAGCACCACCTTCTGCTGGTTGCCGCCTGACAGCGTGCCGGTTCGGCTCGCAACAGAGGGCGCCTTGATGCCGAGGCGAACGCGCTGCTTTTCGGCCGCCGCCGTCTCCCGCTCGGCGGAAAGCATGAAGCGGCTGGCAAGCATGGGGAGATCGGCAAGGGTTATGTTCTGGGCGATCGGGAAATCAAGAAGAATACCGTTGCGCTTTCGATCCTCCGGCACCAGGAAAATGCCGCGAGCAACGGCGTCCCGCGCGGAACGGACTGCAATTTTCTGCCCGTCCTGCAGGATGACTCCGCCGTAACTGCGATCAATGCCAAAGAGCACCCTGGCAAGCTCGGTACGGCCGGACCCGACGAGGCCCGCAAGTCCCAGGATTTCTCCATACCTGATTTCCAGATCGACGGGATGGCCGGGATAGGCCTCGGTGCGCACGGCACTTATCTTCAGCGCAACTGAGCCGGGTGAGCGCTGCGGCTTTGCGGTACGGGCCGCAAGCATTCGGCCAATCATCAGCTTGACCATCTGGTCGTGGTCGATGTCCCTCTTGGCGAGCGTGCCCACAAGCGCGCCGTCACGGAGTACGACGACCCGGTCGGCCACGCGCTCAACCTCGTGGAGCCGATGCGAGATGAAAATAACACTGATGCCATCAGCCTTCAGCAATTTGATGATGCTGAGCAGCCGCTCGGTTTCAGCCAGCGGCAGACTGGACGTGGGTTCGTCGAAAATGACGAGCCTCGCGTTGATGGACAGCGCCTTGGCGATTTCCACCATCTGCTGCTCGGCCAGCGAAAGCGACGCCACGGGTGTGTCGGCGGAAAAATGCGCGCCCACGCGCCTCAAAAGCGGCTTCACCATGTCCCTTAGTCGATCGCGATCGATGAGCTTAAGAGGTCCCGCCTTCAGCGGTTCGCGCCCCAGGAAGATATTGGCAGCGACGTCGAGATTCTCAAAGAGATTGAGTTCCTGATGCACGAAGGCGATACCGGACGCGATGCTCGATTCCACGGTGAGGAAACGAAGCTCCGCCCCGTCGAGCAGGATCGTGCCCCGATCGGGTGCGATCACACCGCCGAGAATCTTCATCAGCGTCGATTTTCCAGCCCCGTTTTCGCCGACAAGGCCGATGACCTCGCCTGGCATGATGTCCAATGACAGGCCTTCGAGCGCAACGACGCCTGGATAGGTCTTGCCAACGCCGGACAGCGAAAGGAATGGCGTTGCGGGCGCGCCCGGTGACGGGATGTCGGAACTGTGGTTCATCGCCTGTCCATGGCTGCTGATGTTGTCGGCATGAAACGCCTTTCGCGGCGGCGGTGAGTGCCGCCGCCGCGAAAGAGGCTATTTTCCAGCCATGGCCTTGAGGTTGGCGGCATACTTGTCAACGTCATCCTTGCCGATGATCACCGTCGGGATGATGATCAAGCCATCGGCAGGAACGCCTGATTTGTCGCCCTTGAGGTAGGCGGCCATCAATTTCATGCCCTGATAGGCCCATTCGAACGGCTGCTGTACGACGGTTGCCGCGATCGTGCCTTCCTTGACGCCGCCGAGTGTGATCGGATCGTCGTCAAAGCCGACGACGGTGATCTGGCCGAGTTTGCCTGCGTCGCGCAGCGCCTCATAGATGCGCGGCGTGTTGTAGGAGTAGAAGCCGACCATACAGGTCAGGTCGGGGCTGGCCACCAACGCATCCTCCACGTTCTTCTTGGCGCGCGTCTGGTCGATGTCGTCACCGCGAACATCGACAAGCTCGATCTTAGTGCCCTTGAGCCCTTCCTTCATCCCTTCGATGCGTTCGCGGGCGTTATCGGCGCCCAGCAGACCGACGAAGCCCATGCACTTGCCGCCGTCCGGCATCGCCTTCTTGGCGATTTCGGCGGCCTGCTTGCCGGCGTCGACGTTCGAAGAACCGATATAGGCGACGCGGTTGGTCTTCGGCGCGTCGCTGTCGGTGGTGAAGAGAGCCGTCTGCGAGCCGATCTTGTTGAGCCCGTCCGTCTGGGTCTTGGGATCGACGGCGGAGACCATGATCCCCTTGACGCCGGCGCTGACGAGATCTTCCATGAGACGCTGCTGAATGGCGACAGCCGCCTGCTCAGGATATTTCAGTTCCATGTTGTAGTCGGGCATCTCGCCCTGCGCCTTCTTGACCCCCGCCTCGGCGGCTTTCCAGAAGTCGGACGCTCCATTGACGACGAATGCGAGTGTCGGCTTGTCGGCCGCATGTGATGCTGCCATCGGCGCCGCACTCAGCATCAATGCGGCAAAGAACAAGGCTGCATTTTTCCGTTTCAGCTGTTTCATAGCACTCCTCCCGAGGGCCGCGGTTGCGAGGGCCCGTTCGCGACTTACGGCCGGCCGCATGCGCGCTCCCTCCAGGGCCGTCGCGAAGCGACGTGTGGCATAGGTGCCGATCGCACACCGACGGTATACCAGAATCTTAATTAGTAAATAGTAATATGAATGCAGATCGTCGATGCTGGGCCAAATCCGCCCACGGCGGCACCAATGGTCCGCCGGCTTGCCTTCCCCGTGGTTCTTCTGTACCAACTGGTTAAGATTTTGGAAGAGGAAATGGAGAACGGGGTGATCAAGCCGCAGGGCAAACGGGATCCTGAGGGGGTGCGCGAAGACATCCTGCGCGTTGCCATGCAAGAGTTTTCCGAAAACGGCCTGTCTGGCGCCAGAATCGACGAAATCGCCGCCAAGACCAAAACGTCCAAACGGATGATTTACTACTATTATGGTGACAAGGAAGGGCTCTACACGCGCGTGCTGGAAGAAGCCTATCGCCATGTCCGCGGCGATGAGGCCGATCTCGAGCTGGATACGCTCGATCCGATCGAGGCGCTGGACCGTCTGGCGCGGTTCACCTTTCATCACCACCGGCAGAACCCGGCCTTCATTCGCATGGTGATGATCGAAAACATCCATCACGGGCAATATCTCGAGCGCTCGCAGACCATCCGGGAACTCAACCGGTCAGCCATCGAGAAATTGCAGTCCTTGCTCGCCCGCGGGCAGCAGGATGGCGTATTCCGGGCTGATATCGACGCGCTTGAACTGCATTGGCAGATCAGCGCATTGTCGTTCTTCAATGTCTCGAACCGGGCGACCTTCTCGCATATTTTCGGCCAGTCTCTCTGGTCCGATGGCACGCACGACATATTATCGCACCATGTTGCCACGATGGTGCTGCGCTATGTCGCAAAACCCGAGGCTTTGGCCGCAAGAGGTGACCGCTGAGTCTCCTCTTCTCCGGCTCCGTCAAATAAGCTCGGCAAAATGGTGCTGCATGCGTTCCGCGTCGGGTTCGAGGCCGGTGAAAAGCCGGAACGCGCCGACCGCCTGGAAGACCGTCATCCCACCGCCCGGCAGAATGCGACAGCCTCGGCGCGAGGCGGCCGCCAGCAGTTCCGTGACCAGCGGCATGTAGACGATATCCGCCACCCAATGGCGGCTTTCCAAAAGCGTTTCCTCAATGGGAATGCCGGGATGGCTCTTCATCCCCGTCGGCGTCGCATGGATCAAGCCATCCGAGGCCGCCATGGAACCGGCGAGATCGTCCGTCGGCGTAGCGCGCCGTCCATCGAAACGTTCATTAAGGTCGTCAGCAAGCTGCACGGCGCGAGCTGGATCGCGATCGAAAATATCCAGCTTGCTGATGCCAAGCTTGAGCGCCGCGTGGGCGACGGCGACGCCGGCGCCGCCCGCCCCGAGTAGCAGTGCACGATCACGGCGCGCATCCGGCAGGCCGCGCCTGAAGCTCTCGTAAAAGCCGTACCAGTCCGTATTGTGCCCCAAGCGCCTGCCGTCGCGGAGCACTACCGTATTGACCGCTCCCAGCATGCGGGCGTCCTCCGACAGGTCGTCGAGAAGCGGCAGCACGGCCTGTTTGAACGGGTGGGTGATGTTGGTGCCGGAAAAGCCGCGCTCCTCGAGTTCTCGCAGCAGGTCCGGCAGTGCGCTCGCGGGGAGATCGCGCTCATGGATATCAACCCGCTCATAGCGATAGTCGAGCCCATGACAGGCGCCTTCGCGCTCATGCAGTGCCGGCGTCTTGGAAAGTTGGAGGTCGGAGCCGATCAGCCCGACAAGCACAGTGCGTTTGTCCGTCATTTGATTTCCAGAAGCAGATAGGCCGGTCTTCGCGCGCTCCGAAAGACCCAGGAACCCGATTGCGACGATCAGTGGTGAGCAAGAATTTCGCCGAGAAAGGCCTTGGTGCGATCGTGCCGCGGATTGCGGAAGAATTCCTCGGGCCGTGCCTCTTCGATCACCTCGCCCGAGGTCATGAAAATCACGCGGTCGGCGACCTGCCTGGCAAACCCCATTTCATGCGTCACGCAGATCATCGTCATGCCGTCGCGCGCCAGGCCGATCATCGTATCGAGCACTTCCTTGACCATTTCGGGGTCGAGCGCCGATGTGGGTTCGTCGAACAACATGACCTTCGGCTCCATGCATAGCGCCCGGGCGATGGCCGCCCGCTGCTGCTGCCCGCCCGACAATTGCGCTGGATACTTGTCCGCCTGATCGCCGATGCGCACCTTGCCGAGATACCGGGTGGCAACGGCCCGTGCATCCGCCTTCGACATGGCTCTCACCCGCATCGGGGCGAGCATGCAGTTTTCCATGATCGTCATATGCGGAAAGAGGTTGAAGTTCTGGAACACCATGCCGACCTCGCGCCGGATGGCATCGACGGTCTTGGTCGTGTCGTCCAAGGTCAGGCCTTCCACGACGATCCTGCCTTTCTGGATCTCTTCCAGCCGGTTGATGCACCGGATCAAGGTGGACTTGCCGGAGCCTGACGGCCCGCAAAGGACGATTTTCTCCCCCTTGCGGACCGAGAGGTTGATATTCTTCAGGGCATGGAAGGCGCCATACCATTTCTCGACACCCTCGAGCGCGATCAGCGCCTGTTCGGAGCCGGATTGATTATTCGGCATGGCGACGTCCTCCTCAGATTTTCGATCACATCACGGTGTAGGGAATATCAGGCATGGATTCCGGGAACTTCGGTACCTCGCGCTTCATCCACTTGGCGTAGATCTTGGCATGTTCGCCATTGGCCATGATCTTGTCGAGAAAGGCGTTGATGGCCTCGTTCCAGTCTTTCTCGCCGAGGCGCGTGCCGGCGCCGTTGTAGAGAGTCTTGAGGTCGAACTTGGTGTCGTAGGTTCCCGCGCTGGCCGCATCGAGCCGGTCGCCGTAGAACTGGTTACCGCCGACCACTTGGACCTGGCCTGCCAGCAGTGCCTGGATGGTCGCGGCATCATCGTCAAAGCGCAGAATGGTCGCCTTGTCGCCGACGCCGGCGGTGATGGACGTGTCCATAGCGCTTGACTTTGGCACACCAATCGTCAGGCCAGCGAGATCCTTATAGTCGGCGATCTTCGTCGTCTTCGGCCCATAGACAGAAAGCACGTTGCCGGCATAGGGCTTACTGTACTGGATCGATTTCGCCCGTTCGGCGGTCATGCCCATGGTGGCGAACAGAACATCGACCTTGCCGGTCACCAGGGATGGAATGCGATTGGCGACCGCAAGCGGCACGAATTCGACCTCGACGCCGAGTTCCTTGGCAAATGCGCGGCCGATGTCGGCATCCAGGCCATCCTGAACGCCGCTCGAATTGACGAAGCCCCAGGGAGCATTGTCGCCCTGGATGCCGATGACGACCTTGCCCGCCGCCTTGGCTTGCTCCAGCGTTCCGGCATGCGCCGGCAATGCTGACACCAGCGGAAGCAGCATTGCTCCTGCCGCGGCAATAAGGACGCTTCTCCGATGCAAGGCATGTCTCAATTTGTTGATCATGTTTTCCTCCTCTTCAACAAAGCTCTGCAAATTCTTCACCGCGCGGCCTTGGCAAGCCGACGTTCCATGCTTGCGCCCCACAAAGAGAGCGGCCAGCAAAGCGCGAAATAGATGGCTCCGATGATCGCAAAGACCATCAGCGGCCGGAAAGTCTGGTTGGAAACGATCTGGCCGGCGCGGGAAAGCTCAACGAAGCCGACGATCGCGGCGAGCGACGTTCCCTTGACGAGTTGCACCAGAAAACCGATGGTCGCAGGCAGGGATATCTTCAGTGCCTGCGGCAGGATCACATCCTTCATGCGCGAGACATAGTGCAATCCGAGCGCCTTTCCGGCCTCAGTCTGCCCCTTGGGAACCGACTGAATGCCGCCGCGCCAGATTTCACCCAGGAATGCGCTTGCATGCAGGGTAAAGGCGATGGCGACGGCAATCCACGCGTCGACATTCACCCCGAGCAGACCGATGCCGTAATAAACGACGAAAAGCTGCATCAAGAGCGGCGTTCCCTGGAAGACCGCGATATAGGCCGCGCCACTCCGCCAGAGCACGGCATGGGTCGACACGCGCATCAGCGCAACCCCGAGGCCGAATATGCCGCCGCCGACAAAGCCGATCGCTGCCAGCGCAATCGTCCATTTCAAGCCCTGAAGCAGGAAAAGCAGTTCGTTTACACCGATACTTGCCATGATATGCCCCTCCTCACCGAACCGGATAGCTGAAGAGCAGCCTGGATATTGCCGAGAACAGCGTCATCATCAGCCCGGAAATGGCGAGATAGATCAGTGTGATACTGAAATAGACCTCGAAGGATCGGAATGTGTCCGACTCGATCCGCTGGGCAACCGATGTCAGTTCGTAAGCCGCGATCGACGTGCACACCGATGTCGTCAGCGTCAGCATGATGAACTGGCTGGTCAGCGAAGGATAGATCGCCCGGAAAGCAGGTTTCAGCACGATATGGCGGAACACTTGCCCCTTGTGCAGCCCGAGTGCGAAGCCGGCTTCGATTTGTCCCTTGCCGATGCTTTCGACCCCGCCGCGAATGATCTCGATCGCATAGGCACCGCCATTGACCGCCAGTGCGATGATGG
The DNA here is from genome assembly GCF_003985135.1 of Rhizobium fabae. Taxonomy (NCBI): domain Bacteria; kingdom Pseudomonadati; phylum Pseudomonadota; class Alphaproteobacteria; order Hyphomicrobiales; family Rhizobiaceae; genus Rhizobium; species Rhizobium fabae. The sequence continues at coordinate 12,841 of NZ_ML133667.1, read as the reverse complement.
CTGTCGCCGTCGGATTCAAGCGGACCCCGAACTGCGGCAAGGCGAAGAAGATGAAGAAGATCTGCACCAGGAACGGCGTATTGCGGATGACTTCGACGAAGGCGATGGTTGGAATGCGAAGGATGCGAGACTTGGATGTGCGTGTCAGGACGCCGAGAATGCCGATCAGGGTCGCAAGCGACATGCCGGCGACGGCAAGACCGACGGTCGACAAGGCCGCCAGCAGCAATTCAGGCAGCCGTTGATAGACGACGCTGAAGTCGAGCACATAGCCCATTAATCCCTCCCGGCCGCCTCCTCAAGCGGCAGTTGCCCAACCGCTCCAGGGGAGCGGGTCACTCACTACGGCAACTTTGTACCAGACGGTTAACAGCTGTCAAGATGTTTGTACCAGTTAGTTAATTAATATTGAGTGCAGCTAGGAACCTCTGAATTTCGGTGGAGTTCCATCCCGAGTTGAACAGGGTTATCAAGCCAATTGACTACGACAGGAGGTCCGGCACGCCGACATACAAAGGCATGCCAGTAACGATCCGAGTAGCCGGCCTGACGACTACCACTCCTGGCAGACTGACCGCGAGAGGGAGGGGCTTGAAACATCGAGACCTGCCTCGGTGAAAGTGAGGCGCGCTTTTGGCGGCTCCGACGGCCTTGCCAATGATTTACCAGAGATCCGGGCGCCGCAATTATCGCGATGTCTGCTTCCACCTGGAATCAAAAAAGCCTGCCGAGGGTGGCAGGCTTTGCGAGTTTATATTGTGAGATTTGGTTGCGAGGGCTTGATCGCACAGAGGATTGTAATTTCAATACATTTTCGAACTTCATCCGCAAATATGGGCCATGAGAGCGGGACCTCAGACCCGCCGATCCCGGCTCCTCCTCAATCGCGTTGTCCTTGACGCCAATTTTGGGCGATCGGTATCGCCTTTACGACACGCCGTATGAGTCCGCCCGCACATATTTCACGAAGAGATGTACGCTGTTCCTTCGATCTCGACGAGAGCCTCGTCTTCTACGAGATCGTTGATGACGAGCATCGACATAGCGGGGAAGTGCTTCCCGAAGACACGGCGATAGGCTTCGCCGACTTCCTTCTGCTGGGCGAGATACGCGGTCTTATCTTTGATGAACCAGGTAAGGCGGCCGATATCGGTGACCTCGCCTCCGGCGGTCCTGACAATCTCGGCGATATTGACGAGAGCCTGCTCCATCTGCCCGACAAAGTCCTTGGCCATGAACACTTTGTCCTTCGTCCAGCCGATCTGGCCGCCAATGTGGAGTGTCCCGTCGGGCATCAGCATGCCGTTCGCGTATCCCAAGGCTTTAGCCCAGCCTTCCGGGTGGATTATTTGCGGTTTCACGCCCGTCCTTTCGTCACTGTTGGCGGCCGCCTGCGCGGCCTGGATAACGGCTGCACTCATCACGTAACCCTTGAGCGCACGTTGTATTTCGGATCTCGATAAAGCTCCTCCGAAATCACCTCTTCGATCACTTCCGCCGCCGACATGATGTCGCCATTGTCAAGGTAGAGCGGCGTTAAGCCGAAGCGCATGATGTTGGGTGCGCGGAAATCGCCGATTACGCCGCGGTCGATCAGCGCCTGCATGGCGGCGTAGCCGTTCTCGAAGGCGAACGACACCTGGGAACCGCGCTTTCCGGCGTCACGAGGTGACGCGAGCGTCAGTTGAGGACAACGTCTTTCCACTTCGGCGATGAAGAGTTCGGAAAGCTCGATCGACGCCTTCCTGATATCCTCGAGCCGGACGCCCTCCCAAACGTTGAGAGCTTCGTCGAGGATGGCAAGCTGCACAATGGGCGGGGTGCCGACCCGCAGCCGCTCGGTCGACATCGCGGGCCGGTAGAACAATTCCATGGCAAAGGGCGCGTCGTGGCCCATCCAGCCGGCGAGCGCGGGTTCCACCCCCGACACGATGTCCGGACGCACATAGATGAATGCCGGGGCACCCGGGCCGCCGTTGAGGTATTTGTATGTGCAGCCGACCGCAAATTCCGTGCCACAGCCAGCGAGGTCGACGGGAAGCGCTCCCGCGCTGTGCGCGAGGTCCCAGATCATGACCGCACCCGCCTCATGCGCGCGCCGCGTGATCTCGGCCATGTCATGCGTGCGCCCGGTCCGGTAGTCGACCTGGGTCAGCAGGACGGCAGCAACCGACTCATCGATCGAGTCTGCTACCTGCTCCGGTTCAGGCGTCCGGAGTTCATGGCCACCGTCGAGCGTCTGCAGCAGACCTCGGACCATGTAGAGGTCCGTGGGAAAATTGCCGCTGTCGGACAGGACGACCTTGCGGCCGGGACGCATCTTGAGCGCCGCCGCTACGGCCTGATACACTTTTATCGAAAGTGTATCACCCGTTGCAATCGAACCTTCGGCAGCGCCGACAAGGCGGGCAATTCGATCGCCGACACGCCGCGGCAGCGAAATCCAGTCGGCCGAATTCCAGGCACGGATCAACTGGCCACCCCACTCGCGTTCGATTGTCTCAGAGGCACGGTCGACGACGCCCTTGGGAAGGCACCCGAGCGAATTGCCGTCGAGGTAGATGACGCCTTCGGGAAGCTCAAAAAGCTCTTTCTTGGGCAGGTTCGATGCACTCATGTTCAGAGTTCTCCGCGCAGCCGCCAGATTTCAGGAAAGAGTTCGACACTCAGCATCTTCTGCAGGTACTGCACGCCCGCGGTGCCGCCGGTGCCACGCTTGAAGCCGATAATTCTTTCGACGGTCGTGACGTGATTGAAGCGCCATCGGCGGAAATAATCCTCGAGATCGACGAGTTTCTCCGCCAGTTCATAGAGCGTCCAATGGCGCTCCACGTCCTCGTAGACGATCTTCCATAGGGCCTGCACCTCCGGCAGCGGCGCATGTGGCGAGCGGAGCTGCGGAGCGGGGGCATTCTCATCAGATCCGTCGAGTTCGCGGTAGAGGTAGGCGATAACCTCATCGTAAAAGCTGGGGCGGTCGAGTTCGTCGGAAAGCATCTTGTGGACCGCAGGGACGTGTTCGTGAGGCCCGAGCATGTTCGGATTGCGGTTGCCGAGAATGTATTCGATCAGGCGGTACTGATAGGACTGAAACCCCGAGGACGGGCCGAGTGCCTCGCGAAACTTGGTGTAGTCGGCGGGAGTCATCGTCCGCAGGACGTCCCACGCGTTGTTGAGCTGCTCGAATATACGCGAAACGCGCGCGAGCATCTTGAACATATTAGGTGTGTCTCCAGCCCGCAATGCAGCCCGCGCTCCGGCCATTTCGTGAATGGCGAGCTTCATCCAGAGTTCGCTGGTCTGATGCTGTACAATGAAGAGCATTTCGTCATGGGCGGTGCTGAGCGGATGCTGCTGGGTCAGGATGCCGTCGAGATGCAGGTAGTCCCCATAGGACATCGCGCCGGCGAACGTCATTTTCGCGCCATCGACACCTGGATTGTATGGTTGATTTGACATCAGTTATTCCTCAGCTTGAAACGCTGGATCTTTCCAGTCTCAGTCTTCGGGAGCGAGGTCTGGAATACGATTGAGCGTGGATATTTGTAGGGAGCGATCACCGCCTTCACGTGATCCTGCAGTCTTTTCGCAAGGTCGTCGTCCGGCTCAAAGCCTTGTTTCACGACGACATGGGCTTTGACGATGTAGCCCCGTTCCTCGTCCGGCGCGCCCACGACGGCGCATTCCGCGACCGCCTCGTGCGAGAGCAGGGCAGCCTCCACTTCCGGGCCGGCGATGTTGTAGCCGGACGAGATGATCATATCGTCGTTGCGGGCGGCGAAATGGAAATAGCCATCCTCGTCGCGGATGAAGGTGTCGCCCGTAATGTTCCAGCCCCCCTCGACATACTCGGTCTGGCGATCTCCCTTAAGATATCGGCAGCCGGTGGGTCCCTTGACCGCGAGGCGACCCGGCATCCCCGCGGCGAGCTCCCTGCCCGAATCGTCGACAACCTTGACCTCGTATCCGGAAACCGGTTTGCCGGTGCATGCGGGCTTGTGATCGTCGAACCGGTTGCTGATGAAGATATGCAGCATCTCGGTCGCGCCGATGCCGTCGAGCATCGGCTTCCCGGTCTTCGCCATCCATTCCTCGTAGATCGGCCCGGGAAGGGTTTCCCCTGCGGAAACCGCCGCGCGCAACGAGGATAGGTCCGCACCACGTTCCATGGCGCGCATCATTGCGCGGTATGCCGTCGGGGCCGTAAAGCACACCGTGGCTTTGTACTTCTGGATTATCTCCACCATGTTCGGCGGCGAAGCGGTCTCGAGAAGCGTGGCGGCGGCACCGAACCTCAATGGAAACACGGCCAGACCGCCGAGACCGAAGGTGAAAGCCAGCGGTGGTGAGCCGACAAAGACGTCTTCGGGTCTGACCCCGAGCACTTCCCGCGCATAGCCATCCGCGATAATGAGCAGGTCGCGATGGAAATGCATCGTAGCCTTTGGCTCGCCCGTGGAACCCGACGTGAAACCGATGAGAGCGATATCGTCCTGCGAAGTGGCGACTGCGTTGAAACTGACGGGTTTCTCGAGAGCTAGGCGATCGAGTTCCGCCTCGTGGTTGCAGGTTCCGTCGAAAGCGATGATCGTCTTGAGGCAGTGGCTGCCCTTCGCGCAAGCCTCGAGCTCCTCCATGAGCCGCATGTCGCAGAGCGCGTGGGTGATTTCGGCCTTGTCGACGTATTTCTTGAGCTCGCCCGCCCGGAGCATCGGCATCGTATTGATGACGACCGCACCGGCCTTGGTGGCGGCCAGCCAGCAGGCGACCATGGCCGGATTGTTGGCGGAACGGATCATGACCCGGTTGCCGGGCTTCACGCCGAGGTCGTCGACAAGCACATGGGCGAGCCTGTTGCTCCAGTCGGTCAATTCCTTGTAAGTCCGCCGACGACCGTTTCCGATCAGGGCCGTACGGTCCCCGAAGCCCTTCGCCACCATGGCATCGGTCAGTTCCACCGCCACGTTGATCCGGTCGGGATATTCAAAGCCTTCGAGGAGAATATCGGGCCATGTTCCCGGCGGCGGCAGATTCTCGCGGGCGAAGTGATCTTGATGCGCGGACGGTTTCAGCATGTGATTTCCCCTAACCTCCCTGGATGGCTCGACGCTCCGAGCGTCTTCAGCCGCCTTCGCCGTGCTCGTCGAGTTTGTCGGTCAGATGCTCCAATCTGAATATCATCCCGTCGACATCGTCTTCGTTCAGCCCACCGAAGATCTCGTCGATCCAGGCTTCATGGGCTCGTGCGTTCCGTTCGAATTCCTTCTGGCCCTTTAGCGTAAGTCGAATGATCTGCGACCGGCGGTCCCCCGGAGGCGTGATCCGCAGCACGAGGCCTTCCTCGGTCAGCTTGTCGACAATGCCGGTGATGTTGCCGTTCGATACCTGCAGCCGCTTGGATATCTCGTTCATTTTCAGCCCTTCCGGCGACCTTGATAGGGCGGACATCACGTCGAACCGCGGCAAGGTGGACGTGAATTCGGATCGCAGACGCCGACGGACCTCGTCCTCGACGTAACGCGTGGCTTTGAGCAGTCGCAGCCAGAGGCGCAATCGCTTCTTCGAAATCGGCTGCTGAACGATTTCCTCTTTTGTTTTGGGCGTCATACTTCACCTCCGGATAGTGCGAGCGCGTGGCCATTCACGGATTTCGCAGCCTCGGAAAAAAGCCAGAGCGCGGTCTGAGCGACTTCCGTCGGCTGAATGAAACGATTCTGCGGGTTGACCGACGCCAGCGACAGCCGGGCTTTGTCCCCTGACATGCGTGTCTTTGCTACGATGTTGTCGATCGAGCGATCAAGCATCGGAGTATCAATGAAGCCCGGGCAGATCGCGTTCACCGTTATTCCAGTCATTGCGAGTTCCTGCGCGAGCGCCCTTGTCAGTCCCACGACCGCGTGCTTCGCAGCGCAGTAGGCGGAGACGTAGCTGTAGCCTTTGAGGCCCGCCGTCGATGCGATGGCAATCATCCTCCCCCATTCCGCGGCCTTCATGTCCGACAGCGCCGCCTGCCAGACATTCACTACCCCCAGGAGATTGACTTCCATCATCGACCTGAAGGCCTCGATATCCGTTCGCTGGAAGGGAGCGCTCTCCGCGGCACCCGCGTTCGCCACGACGCCGACGATCGGTCCGCTCTTCTTCCTCGCCGCTTCAAACGCGGCGCGTACGGCGGCGGCGTCGGTGACATCACAGACTTGGTATGGCAGGGACTGTGTCTGCAGTTGCGCCTCGCGTCGTCCCAGAATGGTCACAGACGCTCCCGCAAGGGAGAGCACCTTCGCAGTCTCGGCCCCTACTCCGCTACCACCGCCGGTGACGACGATATGTTTGCCCCAGAGACTCATACCTTGCCGACAGCCTCCGCAACACGATCGGCCAGATGCCACGCCTGGTTGCGGCCGCCCAAATAGGGGTCGGGCCACGCCGCGTGCCTGTCGCCAATCGCGGACGCGACATGCAGCGTCCAATAGGGATCCGCCAGGTGCGGCCGGCCCACCGCCACGAGATCGGCGCGGCCCGCCATCAGGATCGAATTGACATGATCGGCTTCGTAGATATTGCCAACCGTCATGGTCTTGACCTTGGCCTCGTTACGGATCCTGTCAGAAAACGGCGTCTGGAACATACGCCCATAGACCGGTCTCTCGTCCTTCGTAACCTGCCCCGACGAAACGTCAATCAGGTCGGCACCAGCTTCTGAGAAAGCCTTGGCGACCTCCACTGCGTCGGACGGGGTGATGCCGTCTTCACCGACCCAGTCATGAGCCGAAATGCGGACAGACATGGGCTTGTGCGAGGGCCAGACTTCGCGCAACGCTTTGAAGACTTCGAGCGGAAAACGCATTCGGTTCTCGAAGCTGCCTCCGTACTCGTCGGAGCGGATGTTGGTCACGGGCGAAATAAAGGACGAGAGCAGGTAACCGTGCGCTGCATGCAATTCGATCATGTCGAAGCCTGCGCGATCGGCCATTTGCGCAGCGGCGACGAACTGGCCCCTCACCTCTTCCATCTCGGCCTGCGTGATCTCGCGCGGGGTTGTGTTGTTCGGCGACAGTGGAATGGCCGAAGCGGAGACGAGATCCCAGTTTCCGGAGTCCAGGGGGGTATCGACGCCTTTCCATCCGACGGTCGTCGAGCCTTTCCGCCCGGAATGACCGATCTGGCAGCAAATTTTAGCTGACGTTTCCGTATGCACGAAATCGATCAGCCGCTTCCACGCTCTTTCATGCTCGGGCGCGTAAAGACCGGGGCAGCCCGGGGTGATGCGCCCTGCCGGCGACACGCAGGTCATCTCGGTGAACACCATCGCCGCGCCACCTTTGGCGCGCTCCGAGTAATGCACGAAATGCCAGTCGGTGGGGCATCCATCGATGGCCTTGTACTGGGCCATGGGAGAGACGACGACGCGGTTCTTCAGCTCCATGCCACGCAGCTTGAAAGGGGCGAACATGGGAGCCCGAAGCGGCGAAGACGCGGGCGATCCCGCTTTTTCCTGGAACCACCGCTCGGCCGTCGTCAGCCATTGGGCGTCGCGCATCCTAAGGTTTTCGTGACTGATGCGCTGCGAGCGCGTCAACAGCGAATAAGCAAACTGCAGTTGGTCCATGCCGAGGTAACGTTCCACTTCCTCGAACCACTCGAGGCTGTTGCGCGCGGCGGACTGCAGCCGGAGGACCTCGACGCGCCGCTCTTCCTGGTAACGCTTGAAGGCGCCCTCAAGAGTGCTCTCCGTGTGCACGTAGTCAGCCAATGCGATTGCGCTGTCGAATGCCAGGCGCGTGCCGGAGCCGATGGAGAAATGCGCAGTCGCCGAAGCGTCCCCGAGCAGGACCACATTCTTGTAATGCCAGTTTTCGCAGAGAACCCGCGGGAAGTTGATCCAAACCGCCGAACCGCGGAGATGAGCGGCATTCGACATGAGTGAGTGGCCGCCCAAATGCGCAGAGAACGCCTTCTCGCACGTCGCGACGATCTCCTCTTTCGACATCGCCTCGAAACCGAAGTTCGCCCAGGTTTCATGCGAACATTCCACGATGAAGGTCGCGGTGTCCGCATCGAACTGGTAGACATGCGCCCAGATCCAGCCGTGCTCGGTCTTCTCGAAAATGAAGGTGAATGCATCGTCGAACTTCTGGTGGGTGCCCAGCCAGATGAATTTGCACGGCCTCACATCCACCTGCGGCTTGAAATGCTCGGCATACTCGGAACGGACGCGGGAATTCAGCCCGTCTGCGGCGACCACCAGATCGTAGTCTGTGCGAAACTCCTCTGCGCTCGAGAACTCTGCCTCGAACCGCAAGTCCACACCGAGTTCCCGGGCGCGCTGCTGCAGCAGGATCAGCATCTGCTTACGGCCGATCCCGGCGAAGCCATGTCCGCCCGAAACCGTCCGCACGCCGTTGCGGATCACCGCGATGTCGTCCCAATATGCGAAGTTTTCGCGGATCGCGTCCGCGCTTGCGGCGTCGTTTTTCCGAAGGCCCGACAGCGCGTCGTCGGAAAGCACGACGCCCCACCCGAAGGTGTCGCTGGCCTTGTTGCGCTCGAATACCACGACGTCGTGCGAAGGGTCGCGAAGCTTGACCGATATCGCAAAATAAAGACCGGCGGGGCCACCGCCCAGGCACGCAATCCGCATGTGTCACTCCCTGTACCCTGACTCGCCGCTTGCGATTGAGGCCAACCATAACCCAGTATTTTTAATAGTTCAAGCTTGAAATGTATATATTTTGATATTATAAGCATAAACATTCAAGGAGCGAGCCGATGTCGCGCTTCCGCCGGATGGGATGCGCCCTGCGGCAGAGCGGTTCCGCGCGCTGATCGCAGGCCGCGGTCCAGCAGACCGAGAAGGAGGTGGATAAGATGACGGAAGTGCATGGCATCGACTGGGAAGACGCATTCGCGAATGCCGCCTATATAGAAGGCGGAATGGCGTATCCCGAATCCTGGGCACTCAAGGCTGAAGCCTTCAGGAAGGAAGCGTCCTGCGAGCTGGACATTCCCTATGGGGACAGTCCTCGCGAACGCTTCGATCTCTTTCATCCGTCCGGTTCGCCCAAGGGCCTCGCGGTTTTCGTTCATGGCGGCTACTGGTTGGATTTCGACAAGTCCAGTTGGTCCCATCTTGCTCAGGGCGCCCTGTCGATGGGCTGGGCCGTAGCGTTGCCGAGCTACACGCTCGCGCCAGACGCCAGGATAAACGAGATCACGCGCGAGATCGGCCGGGCCATCGGCGCCGCTGCCGAGCGGGTCGACGGACCGATACGGCTGGCAGGCCATTCGGCCGGTGGGCACCTCGTTAGCCGGATGGTCTGCGACGACAGCCCACTCTCAAAGGCCACTTCGGATGCGATCACCCGTGTCGTCAGCATCAGCGGCCTTCACGATCTTCGACCACTGCGGCTTCACTCGATGAACGAGCAGCTGCGGCTGGGCGAAGCGGAGGCCGCCGCGGAGAGCGCCGTGCTCCGCAGACCGCGTCAAGGCATTGAACTTGTGGCATGGGTGGGGGCTCGCGAACGGCCGGAATTCCTCCGCCAGTCGGCGTTGATCGTCGAAGCTTGGGGACGCAGGGGACGTCAAACCGAATTGGTCGCCGAAGCGGGACGTCACCACTTCGACGTCATCGACGGGCTAAGCGATCCCGAACACCCGCTAACCAAGGCATTCGCCGGACCCTGATCAGGAAATTCTCTAATCGAAAGGCAGGGAAATGCCCTTCACGATATCCAAACCCATGCGTTTCGGTGACTGCGATCTGACCGGGATCGCCTATCACCCCGCCTATCTCTCAATGCTCGTTGACGTCAACGAAGCGATGTTCGCCTCCTTCGGCATCACCTGGAAGGAGATCATGTTCGAGCGCCGGATGGGCTTGCCGACCGTCTCTCTCGATCTCCGTTTCTTCAAACCCGCGATGTACGGCGACGTTCTGGACTTCACGGTCAATGTCCGGGCGATCGGCCGCTCTTCCTTGGATCTTGAGACAGACGTGAGGGTCCGCAGCGACACGATCTGGACCGTCAAGCAGCGCATCGTGCTGACTTCGACCGAAGATCACAAGTCCCGACCCTGGCCCTATGACATCCGCACCGGGTTAACGAGATATCTGCCCCCCGAAGCCGAAACCGTCGAAACCGAAGGAGCCTGACATGTTCAGCGACGTGAGACCCGTCATCACCCGCAAGGGCGAAGAAGACAACAACACCCTGCAATCCGGAGGATGCATCCGCGTCAGTGGCGTGGGCCCGCAGCATACGCCCGCGACGAAGATCTGGTTCGGCAAGGTTAGCAACGACCCCGGTTACCGCTCATATCCTCATCACCACGGCAAGGCGGAGACAGGCGGCTATGTTCTGAAAGGCAAGGCGCGCATCTATTTCGGCGAGAATTACCGGGAATATCTCGACATGGAAGAAGGCGATTTCATCTTCGTGCCGCCGAACTGGGTACACATCGAAGTCAATATGTCGACGACCGAGGAACTTGTCTGGCTGACGACCCGCACGCCGGACAACATCGTGATCAACCTCCCGGACGTTGACGATTCGATCCTCGAAGGCTTCAGGCGCGCCGAATGAAGCTGCTCCGTCATGGTTTGCCGGGCACCGAAAAGCCCGCGCTTCATGATGAACGGGGAATCGTTCGCGATCTCTCCGGGGTCATTGCCGACATCGACGGAGCCACCCTGTCGGACGAAGCCGTCGAGCGGCTTCGCCGTATCGATCCCGCCACCCTGCCCGCGGTGGCGCCCGAAAGGGTCGGCCCATGTGTGGGCCGGGTCGGCAAATTCATCTGCGTTGGCCTGAACTATATCGACCATGCAAGAGAAACGGGCAAGGAACCGCCTGCCGAGCCCATCCTCTTCATGAAGGCGACCAGCGCGATCGTCGGCCCGAACGACGACATCCAGATCTCCATGATGTCATTGAAGACCGATTGGGAAGTCGAACTCGGCGTCGTCATCGGCAAGCGCGCGAAATACTTGAGCAAGGAGCACGCGCTTGCGCATGTCGCAGGATATTGCGTCGTCAACGATGTGTCCGAACGGGCGTTCCAGTCCGAACGTGGCGGGCAATGGACCAAGGGCAAAAGCCACGACACCTTCGGTCCGATCGGGCCTTGGCTCGTCACGAGGGACGAGGTGCCCGATCCCCAAGCGCTGCAACTTTGGCTGGACGTCGACGGCGTGCGCCGACAGACGGGAACGACCGCGAACATGATCTTCGACGTCGCTTTCCTCGTCAGCTACATCAGCCAGTTCATGACGCTGGAACCCGGCGACCTCATCGCCACGGGTACGCCGCCGGGCGTCGGTATGGGCATCAAGCCCAATCCGGTGTTCCTCAAGCCCGGCCAGAGCATCACCCTGGGGATCGCAGGACTTGGCAGCCAGAAGCAGCAAACAGTGGAAGCGAGGAACTGATATGGCCGATTTACATGGAAAAGTCGCCTTGGTCACTGGGGGAGCCCGGGGACAAGGAGCAGCGGAAAGCCGGCTGCTCGCCGAAAAGGAGGCGTCGGTCATCGTGGCCGACGTGCTGGCGAAGGAGGGCCGGGACTTCGTGGACGAACTCGGAGAACTGGGCCTCGAGGCCAGGTTCGTCAGCCTGGACGTCACGAACGAGGCAAACTGGAAGGAAGTTGCCGACATGGCTCGAGCCTGGAAGGGTCGCCTCGATATCCTCGTGAACAACGCGGGCATCATCAACAGATCGACGGTTTCCACCACTGCGCTCGACGCATGGGAAGCGGTGCTGAAGGTGAACCTGACGGGGGCGTTCCTCGGGATCCAGGCCGTCGCCCCGCTGATGGCGGAAGGTGGCGGCGGCTCGATAATTAACATCTCTTCGAACAGTGCTTTTTCCGGGCACTACGACCCTGCTTATACCGCGAGCAAATGGGGGCTCAGGGGCCTCACGCGGAGTGCCGCTATGGAGCTTGTCGGAAAGGGGATACGGGTGAACGCCGTCTGCCCCGGCCTTGTCGTGACCGGACTCAACGCCAGCAGCCCGCACCTCCAGCCGATGATCGAGATGACTCCGATGCGCCGCAGCGGAAAACCGGAGGAAATTGCAGAACTCGTGCTGTTCCTGGCGTCCGACGCCTCCGGCTTCATCACCGGTGAGGATTTCGTCATCGACGGTGGCTTCACCGCGGGAGCCGCATACCGCCAGGTCGCGGTCAAGACGGGCATCTTATGATGGACACTTCTGTCGAAAAACAAGAGATGTTCACGCTGCGGAACCCGGTGGCGTGACATGCGGCGCCGTGGCGCTACCGGCGGGCGGAGTCGAAAGGAGCGAATCCAGTATCAGCCATTCTAGTCGGAGAGCAGTTCCGCGAAGACAGGCGCAGCGAAACAAGCCCCCAGCAGCCCGGCGGCTAAGACAACTTTCCACAGTGATTTCTCTGTTTCTCTCACCGTTGCAGCGTTTTACGCACAGCGGAAGAACCCGACCTTACGCGCGGAAACGACAATTCTTGGGGAGCTGATGGGCCGTCTGGGGTGACTGGGCACCCAGAAACGCAAAAAGCCCGTGCATGACAGGGGCTTGGTGGGATCGCAAGTTTCGTTGGTTTCTGGGGGCAGGATTTGAACCGTCCTTCGGACCCTTCAGGTTATGGTCCGCAGGACGAGGAGCTACCATCGCCAGCGAAGATGAAGTCTTCGCGCCAGCGATATCGCTCTGGTGTGTATGTGGCAAGATTTGGTTGCGGGGGCAGGATTTGAACCTGCGGCCTTCAGGTTATGAGCCTGACGAGCTACCGGGCTGCTCCACCCCGCGTCCAGCGCAAATCCTGTTGGGATTTGTCGCGGCTGCGTAAAGCGCCT
>NZ_ML133666.1:0-86557 GCF_003985135.1 Rhizobium fabae | reverse complement strand
TCGGTCTGACGGTTGATTACCAGATCGTCGACAACTTCTACGCCAAGGCTTCGGTTCAGTACCTCGATCCGGATGATGGCGACGACTCCACGACGGGCTACTTCCGTCTGCAGCGTTCGTTCTAATCTGATCTGATTAGGCAATACGGAAGGCCCGGCTTATGAGCCGGGCTTTCTGCTTTTGAGCAACTGTTTCGATAGACAAAGCACGAAAAGCGACGCCTATCGGTAACCGGTGAGAAAATCCTGAATAGCAGCTGGAATGCTCCCCATATGCAGAAGCGGCGCGTGCCCTTGCTCTGGCGCGGTATGCAGAACCAGACCTGGATGCCGGCGGGCCATTTCATTCGCTGTCTCCTTCGAGAGCAACGACGAATTTTCACCGCGAATCAGCATGAGCGGTAATCGGTTCAAGCTTTCGAATTGTACCCAGAGATCAGGCAGCGGCTGGGTGAAATCGACCGATTTTAGCGCCTCGGCGATTGCCGGGTCGAAATCTGCGACCGGCTTGCCGTCGACATCACGGTAAAGGGCGTGCGCCATTTCGCGCCAATCTGGGTCTCCAAGTGCAGTAAACGCTGCGCCGTGAATTTCCTTCAGCATAGCATTCGCCTCGTACCAGTCCGCCGGTCTCCTGCCGCTGTTGAGGTAATCGCGGATCCGCGCCAGCCCCTCGGCCTCGATCACCGGTCCGATATCGTTGAGGATGACGGCCTCGAGAAGATCCGGCCGTGTTGCCGCGATAAGATGCAGGATCAGGCCGCCTCGAGAGGTGCCAATGAAGATGGCGCGCTCGATGCCAAGCGCAGCGCAGGCGGCAATGACGTCGCCCGCTTCGATGGCGAGATTGTAGTTCGCCTTGTTCTCATCCCAAGCCGAGTTTCCGCGGCCGCGCGAATCGAGCGCGATTACCCTGCGCGGCATCATTGTGTCCCGGGAGAGAAGCAGCGCAAGCGGATGGAAATCCCGTGTATTGCGGGTCAGACCCGGCAGGCAGATCACCGGCAGCCGTCCGACGGCCCCTGCTGCGTCTTCAGGCCAGTAGTCCCGGGCGTAAAGTTTCAGCCCATCGGAAGACGTGTAAAATCGTTCCTGGAAGTCGCTTGCGTAAGTATCCGGCATCGCATTCCTCGAGATCTGTTTGATCTCGAAGATGTAGCTTGCTTTTCGAGCCGCGCCAAACAGCTTCAGGAGGCGCTGCGTCCGCCGATGAGATCGCGCTCGATATCGGTCGGCTGACCGAGGCGGGCTTTGTAGACTTCGTAATTCTCCATCACCCGCTGCACGTAGTTGCGCGTTTCGGGGAAGGGGATACGCTCGATCCAGTCGACGATCTCGTCGATCGACTTGCCGCGTGGATCACCGTAGCGGTCAATCCATTCCGGCACGCGCTTCGGCCCTGCATTGTAGGCGATGAAGGTGAGGATATAGGAGCCGCCGAAGGCGTCGATCTGCTCGCCGAGATAATGCGCGCCGAGTGTCGCGTTATAGCCGGCATCGGCGGTCAGCTTGTCCTTCGAATAGGTGATGTTGTGGCGCTTGGCCACCGCCTGGGCCGTTCCCGGCAGAAGCTGCAGCAAGCCCCGCGCATTCGCTGCCGAAACGGCAGCCGGATTGAAGGCGCTCTCCTGTCGGGCGATGGCGTAGGCAAGCGCCTTGCCGGAGCCCGAAATATTGGCGTTCGCGGGGATCACCCCGACGGGGAAGGCGAGTGCCGCCACATCGATGCCGCGTCCATACGCGACCTTGCCGACCTGCAGCGAGAGATGATGGTCGCCCGATTGTTCGGCCTGTGCAGCAAGGATCGCCAATTCACCGGGGCTCTGCAGTTGGTCGGCCAGCGCGAGATAGAGGATGTCGGCCCGCCATCCATGGCCTGCTGCCTCCAGCCGGGCGATTGCCTGCACGGCTTCGCGTGCCTGGAAGCTTTGCCGGTCGGCCGTACTCGGTGAGGGATAGGTGACGTTTAACGTCTTTCGTCCCAACTTTTCGGCCGCGAGCTGACCGTAGAAGGTGCCGGGAAAATTCGCGGCCTTCGCATAGAATTCGCTTGATTTGCCGGGGCCGCCGGCTTCTGCGGCCCGTCCCAGCCAATACCAGGCGCGGGAAACCGAGATCGGCCCGTTGGACGTCTCGAGGATCTTGCGGAAATGTTTTTCCGCCGTTTCCGCGTCCTGCAGGCCGCGAAGTGCGTACCATCCGGCGTGGAACTCTGCCTCGACGATATCCGTCGGGCTCGTTGCGGCATAGTTTGCGACGATGCGATAGGCAGGTTTGAACTGCCCTTGGTCGACGAGGCCGCGGCTGACGATGCGCTGCTCGTTCCACCATTCGCCGGAGTTGACGAGTTCGCTGCGCTCGCGCGGCATCTGCTCCAGAAGCGCTGCCGCCTGGGCATATTTGTCCTGTTTGCGCAGATATTCGATCCGCGCAAATAGCAGGCCGGCATCGCTGCGCCATTTCGCATCGACTGTATTGAGCAGCACGCCGGCATTGCCCGCCTTGGCATCGACGGCGGCCCAGGCCTTATAGAGTGACTGCGCCTGGCCCATGTCACCGAAGCGCTTGGCCTGCGCCACCCGGCCGCGATACATCAGATAGTCCATCCGCGCCTTATGGTCGGCAAGCGTCAACAGAGCGGAAAATTCGAGGAGGATCTTGTCCTCCGTCGGCTTGTCGAGAGCTTCTCCGCGCCAGACCTTGCGGATATATTTGGCTGCCTGTGCTTGCTTGCCTGTCGCAACCAGCGCCCGGCCGAGGATGACGGCGCCCTGTACCGTCTCGGGTGCTGTATCGCCGAAGGCGGCGAGCACGGCGGAAGGGGCGGGGTTTTCATCATAGAGGGCGCGCTCGGAATAGGATCGCAGCCGCGAAAGGCCCGGCCAGCCCTTGAGTTCCTGCGACGCGCTGGCGATTTCATAGGAAGGAACGCCCTTCAGCCCGGAAACGGCGATCGCCCAGGTGAGGATATGGCGGTCGAGTGTGCCGTCGCGCATGCTGTCCCGGATCGAAACCGCCAACTGCGGGTTCTTGTCGGAAAGCGCATCGAGGCCGGCCTTCAGGTCGCTGTTGACAGGAGCGATTGCCGGATTGCGTGGAATGGCACCTGTGGTGATCGATTCCGGAATGGCTGTCTCGGGAATGAAGCCGAGCGGCTTGACATCGGGCACGGGAGTGCTTTCGCCGGGAAGCGGCGACGCGGCGCTGCCCCACGCAGCGGCGACGAGGCCGAAGGCGGACAGAATCAGGACAGCTCTCTTCATCCGGGATCTCGCAACGAAAACACGCCCTGCCATTTGGCTAGAGGCATCTTAACGAAACCTTACCGTTGCAGGTAAAATTCATTCACATCTGCTATCGGAATTGCCCTAAACCGAACTCTGCGCGCTTGTCGCGATGATTTCGGCGCTCTATGGTGCGCAACTCATATTCATGGAATGCGGCCGAAGCAAGGATTTGGTCGTGAGGAGCTTTGCATGTTCAATGGGTCCATTCCCGCCCTCGTCACTCCCTTCACGGATGCCGGACTGTTCGACGAAGACAGCTTCGCCGCGCATGTCGACTGGCAGATCAAGGAAGGCAGCAGCGGTCTCGTTCCGGTCGGCACAACAGGCGAATCCCCGACTTTGTCGCATGCCGAGCACAAGCGGGTCGTGGAACTCTGCATCGAAGTCGCCGCAAAACGCGTTCCCGTTATGGCCGGCGCCGGTTCGAACAATACGCGCGAGGCGATCGAGCTTGCCCAGCATGCTGAAAAGGTTGGCGCGAACGCCGTGCTGGTCGTCACCCCTTATTACAACAAGCCGACGCAGAAAGGCCTGATCGCGCATTTTTCGGCGATCGCCGAGGCCGTCGATCTGCCGATCTATATCTATAACATCCCGGGCCGGTCGGTGGTCGACATGACGCCGGAAACGATGGGCGCGCTCGCCAAGGCGCATAAGAATATTGTCGGCGTCAAGGATGCCACGGGCAAGATCGAGCGCGTCTCCGAACAGCGCATCACCTGCGGCAACGATTTCCGGCAATTGTCCGGCGAAGATGCGACGGCGCTTGGCTTCAACGCTCATGGCGGCGTCGGCTGCATTTCGGTGACGGCCAATGTCGCGCCGCGCCTCTGCGCCGATTTCCAGGCAGCGACTTTGGCCGGTGACTATGCCCGCGCGCTGGAATATCAGGATCGGCTGATGCCGCTGCACAAGGCGATCTTCATGGAGCCGGGTCTTTGCGGCGCCAAATATGGACTTTCCAGACTTGGTCGTATGAGCCGCAATGTTCGCTCGCCCCTGCTTTCGACGCTGGAGCAGGGAACGGAAGCGGCGATTGACGCAGCTATGCGCCATGCCGGCTTGCTGAACTGATCCGAACGATCGTCTTCACAAGGCAGCACCACCCCCTTACATAGGGGGCACGGAATGAGGGCGCGACTTCTAGCGCCTCAGATCCGGATTTTAGGCCTGACAGGACTAAAATCATCCGGATCTACATTAAAGAAATAGAGCATGGGTCGCCCGAAAACCGCTCACATTTTTCGGCATCGTGCTCTGAAATAGTGGAATGTCGTCATGGCCCCTAAAGGCAGCCAGCGCGTGGTGAACAAGGTTGTGGCTGAAAACCGCAAAGCCCGTTTCAACTACGAGATCATCGATACCTACGAGGCGGGCCTCGTGCTGAAGGGCACGGAGGTCAAGTCGTTGCGCGAGGGCAAGGCCAATATCGCCGAATCCTACGCTTCGGATGAAGACGGCGAAATCTGGTTGATCAATTCCTACCTGCCGGAATATCTCCAGGCGAACCGCTTCAACCACGAACCGCGCCGCCGCCGCAAGCTGCTGCTGTCGGGGCGCGAAATCCATCGCCTGCGCTCTGCCGTCAACCGCGAAGGCATGACGCTGATCCCGCTGAAGATCTATTTCAACGATCGCGGCCGGGCAAAGATGGAGCTGGCGCTCGCCAAGGGTAAGAAATTGCACGACAAACGCGAATCCGAGAAGGAGCGCGATTGGAACCGGCAAAAGAGCCGCCTGCTGAAGGACAATGGCTAAGCGTATCGGTCACGATTGCCGCCACGCCGCTATATCGTACCGCCTATCCTGAAATGCAGTGGGCGGCCGCGCTTCGACAAACACGTCGGCTTCGAAGCGTAAAATCGCTTAGTCTTCGAAATCGCTCGCCGGGGCGACTTCGGCCGGGCGTGGCGCGCGCTCCGAGGGATCGCGACCGATTTCAGCCTTCAGCGACAAGAGATCGATGAAGTGGTCGGCTTGCCGGCGCAGGTCGTCGGCGATCATCGGCGGCTGCGTCGCCATGGTCGAGATCACCGAGACCTTGCGGCCTCTGCGCTGCAGCGCCTCGACAAGATTCGTGAAATCGCCGTCGCCTGAGAAGATGACGAGATGATCGACCGTTTCGGACTGTTCCATGGCGTCGATCGCGAGCTCGATGTCCATGTTGCCCTTGATCTTTCGGCGACCCATGGAATCTGTGAATTCCTTGGCGGGCTTGGTGACGACTTTATAGCCGTTATAGTCGAGCCAGTCGATCAGCGGCCGGATCGACGAATATTCCTGATCCTCGATCAGGGCGGTGTAATAGTAAGCGCGCAGCAGATAGCCGCGTTTCTGGAATGCTTTCAAAAGCTTGCGATAATCTATGTCGAAACCGAGGCTCTTTGATGCAGCGTAGAGGTTGGCGCCGTCAATGAAGAGTGCAATTTTTTCGCGTGGGTCAAACATCGCTTACCAATCCAATGAGAGCAATCGAAATCCGTCGACACAGAACTCAATAAAAACAATGGCTTGTGCTGTGATTTCGATCTGATCCTTACTTTATGAATTATTCATATATGAAAGATTTAGGGCACGATTCGGCATATTCCAAGCAACCATCGGTAGAATTGTGACCTTCTCCATGGAAATTTAGATCAGGCGCGGACAAAGACGAGGGCAACAGGAACGAAAAACTTGTATTTGTCCGGTTTTAATTGTATCGGGCGTGCTAATCCCGAAATGACGACCGCAAAGGACAGGCAATGGCCCGTGTCACAGTTGAAGATTGCATTGACAAGGTGGAGAACCGCTTCGAGCTGGTTCTGCTCGCCAGCCACCGCGCCCGGCTGATTTCCCAGGGTGCCTCGATCACCATCGATCGCGACAACGACAAGAATCCTGTTGTGGCCCTGCGCGAAATTGCTGACGAGACGCTTTCGCCTGATGACCTCAAGGAAGATCTGATCCATTCGCTGCAGAAGCATGTCGAAGTCGACGAGCCCGAGCCCGATCCGGCAAGCATGATCGCCGCCGGCGGCGTGGCCGCAGCCGACAGCGAGGAGCAGGATGACCTGCCCGAAACGATCACTTTCGACCAGATGTCGGAAGAAGAGCTGCTTGCTGGCATCGAAGGCCTTGTGCCGCCGGAAAAGAGCGACGACTACTAAGCGCGCAGGCCGATCCTCGGTCGCATCGAGCGATCCGGAAAAGTTTCCTGCGATGCAAAAGAACGACGATTACCAATCGTCAATCTTGCGCCTTTATTGCTTAGGCATATTATTGCCCATGTGTGCGCCAATCGTTGATTGGCGCGCTTTTATTTTTATCGGAGTGGCTTTGGAATGATGCGGCAGTACGAGCTCGTGGAGCGGGTTCAGCAATACAAGCCCGATGCCAATGAAGCACTGCTGAACAAAGCCTATGTTTATGCCATGCAGAAGCATGGCCAGCAAAAGCGCGCGAGCGGCGACCCTTATATTTCCCACCCACTCGAGGTTGCCGCCATCCTCACCGACATGCATCTCGATGAATCGACGATCGCGGTGGCGCTTCTGCACGACACGATCGAAGACACGACGGCGACGCGTGCCGAAATCGACGAACTCTTCGGCGAGGATATCGGCCGTCTGGTGGAAGGCCTGACGAAGATCAAGAAGCTCGATCTCGTCACCAAGAAAGCCAAGCAGGCAGAAAACCTGCGCAAGCTGCTGCTTGCCATTTCTGACGACGTGCGAGTGCTGCTCGTCAAGCTTGCCGACCGCCTGCACAATATGCGCACCCTCGATCATATGTCGGCTGACAAGCGCGCCCGCATTTCCGAGGAGACGATGGAAATCTATGCGCCGCTGGCCGGCCGCATGGGCATGCAGGATATGCGCGAGGAGCTGGAGGAGCTCTCCTTCCGCCATATGAACCCGGAAGCCTACGAGACCGTCACCAAGAGGCTGGAAGAGCTTTCGAAGCGCAACGAGGGCATCGTCAAGAAGATCGAGGCCGAACTGCGGGATCTGCTGGTCGCAAGCGGCCTGACGAGCGCCTATGTCAAGGGCCGGCAGAAGAAGCCCTATTCGGTCTTTCGCAAGATGCAGTCGAAGTCGCTTTCCTTCGAGCAGCTTTCCGATGTCTACGGCTTCCGTCTCATCGTCGAGGACATCCCTTCCTGCTATCGCGCGCTCGGTATCGTCCACACACGCTGGCGCGTCGTGCCGGGCCGCTTCAAGGATTATATCTCGACGCCGAAGCAGAACGATTACCGTTCGCTGCACACCACCATCGTCGGTCCTTCCAGCCAGCGCATCGAGCTGCAGATCCGCACCAAGCGCATGCACGAAATCGCCGAATTCGGCATCGCCGCGCACGCGCTCTATAAGGACGGCGCCAGCAATGCCGATGGCGACATACTCTCTCGCGAATCCAATGCCTATTCCTGGCTGCGCCATACGATCGAGGCGCTCGCCGAGGGAGATAGTCCGGAAGAATTCCTTGAGCACACCAAGCTCGAGCTTTTCCAGGATCAGGTCTTCTGCTTCACGCCGAAAGGCAAGTTGATCGCCCTGCCGCGCGGGGCCACCCCGATCGATTTCGCTTATGCGGTGCATACCAATATCGGCGACACCACGGTCGGCGCCAAGATCAACGGCCGCATCATGCCTCTGGTCACGCGGCTTGCAAATGGCGACGAGGTGGAGATCATCCGCTCCGGCGTGCAGGTTCCGCCTGCCGCCTGGGAGGAAATCGTCGTGACCGGCAAGGCGCGCGCTGCCATCCGCCGCGCCACCCGCATGGCGATCCGTAAACAATATGCCGGCCTTGGCCACCGTATTCTGGAGCGCACCTTTGACAGGGCCGGCAAGATCTTCTCGCGCGAGGCGATGAAGCCGGCGCTGCATCGCCTCGGCCAAAAGGATGTCGAGGATGCGATCGCCGCCGTCGGCCGCGGCGAGATGTCCTCGCTCGACGTGCTGCGCGCCGTCTATCCCGATCATCAGGACGAGCGCGTCACCGTGAAGCCCTCCGGCGACGACGGTTGGTTCAATGTCCGCAGTGCGGCCGGCATGATCTTCAAGATCCCCGGCAAGACCAAAGCCGGGGTCGACGGCGGCCACGCGGATATCGACGCCGATGCCGCGATCGGGCCGATCCGCGGCCTGTCCGGCAATGTCGACGTCAAGTTCGCGACGACCGGTGCCGTGCCCGGCGACCGCATCGTCGGCATCATGGATCAGGGTAACGGCATCACCATCTATCCGATCCAGTCGCCGAGCCTGCAGCGCTTTGACGATCAGCCTGACCGCTGGATCGACGTCCGCTGGGATCTCGATGAGGCCAACAAGTCGCGCTTCATGGCCCGCATCATGGTGAATGCGCTGAATGAACCCGGCACATTGGCCAAGGTCGCCCAGACGGTTGCGGGCCTCGACGTCAATATCCGCCTGCTGAATACTGTGCGGGTGGCGGCCGACTTCACCGAGATGATGATCGAAGTCGAGGTCTGGGACCTGCGCCAGCTCAATCAACTGCTCGCCCAGATGAAAGAGTTGGACTGCATCGCCACGGTCCGGCGGCTCTACGATTAAGCTTTTTTAGATCCTTCATGGGCTCGACTGAAAGATTGCACATTTTGTGATCTTTTAATGGTCAAAACGGCACGTCAAAAAGGCAAGCAATGCGCTGGGCGCATGGCTGTCTCCATGTTGCGGTGGTGGTAATTAACCTTTGCCGGTACTATCTTCTGGTCATCGAAACACGCACAGAAGATGAGACAAGATAATGTTTGACCCTATCAGGAAATTCGCTCGCGCCTTGCGCGCTCCGACCACGCAGGAACGTGAAATGGCTTATCTCAATGGCTCGTTCGATCGCATTGATCTCGAGTTTCGTCAGCGCCAGGTCGACCGCGGTCTGTTCCGCAATCGCTGATACTGAGAGTATACTTGAAATGAGTGAGGGACGTTATGCATAACGGACGCCCCTCGACGTGAAGAGGTTCCTCGATAAAGAGAGAATCAGCGGCTTGTTTTTCAAACGGTAGCATTTGCCGCTCTTGTCATGGCCGTATGCGCTACACTAAATACGCGCCATGTTGTTTCGCCGTCGCAAACCTGCGGGATTTAAGGAAAAGATGCGGGAGCTCTTATGGCCCCGTAAAGGTTTCCTTCGCCCGATCCGCTATCTGACAATGCGCATCCTGCGCCTTAGCGCCTCGCCGCATGCAGTTGCGGCCGGCGTCGCCGCAGGTGTCTTCGTCTCCTGGACGCCCTTCATCGGCGTTCATTTCATCATGGCATTCGTCATCACCTATTTTCTCTCCGGCAATATGGTGGCGGCCGCTCTCGGCTGCGCGGCCTTCGGCAATCCGCTGACCTATCCGTTCATCTGGGGCATTACCTGGGAGATCGGCCATCTGCTGTTGAGCCGCGAGGATCATCTGGCCGGTCAGGCGGTGGATCTTGCCGCCATGTTTCATAAGCTGAACTTCATGGAGTTGTGGAAGCCGGTGCTGGAGCCAATGCTGCTCGGCGCCATCCCGCCGGGGATCGTCACCGCCGTTGCGCTCTATGCACTGACGTTTTACACGGTGAGGGGTTTTCAGACGCGCCGCCGTACCCGGCTGATGGAGAGGGCGCGCCTGCGCCTTGCGGATCCCGCCAGCGACATTCCGAGCGTATGAGCCCGATGCAGAATCGTAAGCAACGGAAGGTTCCGGCATGATCATCGGCATTGGCAGCGATCTGATCGACATTCGCCGTGTCGAGAAGTCCATCGAGCGCTTCGGTGAGCGCTTTACGCATCGCTGCTTCACCGATATCGAGCGCGCGCGTTCCGATCGGCGCGCAAACCGCGCCGCATCCTATGCCAAGCGTTTCGCTGCCAAGGAGGCCTGCTCCAAGGCGCTCGGCACCGGCATAGCGCAAGGCATTTTCTGGAAGGATATGGGCGTGGTCAATCTGCCGAGCGGCAAGCCGACCATGGTTTTGTCAGGCGCGGCCGCTGCCGTCCTGGAATCGATGCTGCCCGCGGGTCATAGGCCCGCCATTCATTTGACAATAACGGATGATTATCCCTTGGCGCAGGCCTTCGTCATTATCGAGGCGTTGCCCGAGAGCCTTTGATCGCGACCTCGGAAGCGGTGGGCCGCGACCACGGAAGCGTTTCATCGTGACCTCGGAGCGATTGATCGCGACCTCTCGTCGCTTTTGATGTTGTCGCCATTGCCGCAACCGACCGAAGCCGCTAGAGAGAACGACAGAAAGAATTGCGCCTCCGCGGCGTCTTGAAGGAATAAGACTGCGTGTCCGAAAAAGTCGAAACCAAGCCGAACGCCCTCTGGGAAAATATCAAAGTCATCATCCAGGCGCTGATTTTGGCGATGGTGATCCGAACCGTGCTCTTCCAGCCTTTTACGATCCCGTCCGGTTCGATGATGCCGACGCTGCTCGTCGGCGACTACATCTTCGTCAATAAGTTCGCTTACGGCTATTCGAAATATTCGCTGCCCTTCTCGCCTGATATCTTCAGCGGTCGCCTGTTCGGCTCCGATCCCAAGCGCGGCGATATCGTCGTCTTCCGCTTTCCGCCCAATCCTGAGGTCGACTACATCAAGCGTTGCGTCGGCCTGCCGGGCGATCACATCCAGGTCACCGATGGCGTTCTGTACGTCAACGGCAAGCCGGTGCCCAAGGTGGCGGACGGCAGCTTTACCTCGGATTACAAGCTCGATCCGGGCGAGGACGTGCCGGTTTTTCGCGAAACGCTCGACAACGGCAAGACCTACGATACGCTCGACCAGTCCCCCGTCTCGCGCGGTGACAACACCCGCGAGTTTATCGTGCCGGAAGGCCATTATTTCATGATGGGCGACAACCGCGACAACTCGCTCGACAGCCGCTTCGACGTCGGCTTTGTGCCCGCGGAAAATCTTGTCGGCCGCGCCAGCGTCATCTTCTTCTCGCTCGGCAACGACACTTCCTTCCGCGAAATCTGGAAGTGGCCGACGAACATGCGTTGGGACCGCCTCTTCAAGGTCGTTGAATGAGCAAGCCGCAGACGCTTTCTGCGGCTGACCGCGCAAAGCTTGAAGCCCTGATCGGTCACGACTTCGCCGAAAAGGAACGCCTGGATAGCGCGCTGACCCATGCCAGCGCCCGTACGGAAAAGGGCGGCAATTACGAACGGTTGGAATTCCTCGGCGACAGGGTCCTCGGGCTTTGCATCGCCGAGCTTCTGTTCCGAACGTTCGGCACGGCGGGGGAAGGTGAGCTTTCGGTTCGTCTCAACCAGCTCGTCAGCGCAGAAACCTGCGCTGCGGTTGCCGACGAGCTCAACCTTCACCTCTATATCCGCACCGGCGCAGACGTGAAGAAATTGACCGGCAAACGCATGATGAACGTGCGCGCCGACGTCGTCGAAAGCCTGATCGCCGCGATCTATCTCGATGGCGGCCTCGAAGTCGCCCGCCGGTTCATCCTGCGCTACTGGCAGGGCAGGGCGGTGCGGGCCGACGGCGCCAAGCGCGACGCCAAGACCGAGCTGCAGGAATGGTCGCACGCGAAATTCGGCGTGACTCCCATCTACCGGGTTGATGAACGCAGCGGGCCGGATCATGATCCGCGCTTCAAGGTGACGGTGGAAGTTGCTGGCATTAAGCCCGAAACCGGCGTAGAGCGGTCGAAGCGTGCCGCCGAACAAGTCGCGGCGACGAAGATGCTCGAGCGCGAAGGCATTTGGCAGCAGTCGCCTGCCGGAAATTGACGGGACGATGACACAAGAAGAAGATATCGCGGCCGAAGCCGCCGCCGAAACCAGTGGCCCGACGCATTCGGGCTTCGTCGCGCTGATCGGTCCGACCAATGCCGGCAAGTCGACGCTGGTGAACCGCCTCGTCGGCGCCAAGGTCTCGATTGTCAGCCACAAGGTGCAGACGACGCGCGCGATCGTTCGCGGTATCGCGATTCATGACAATGCCCAGATCGTCTTCATGGATACGCCCGGCATCTTCAAGCCGCGCCGCCGGCTCGACCGTGCCATGGTGACCTCGGCCTGGGGTGGCGCCAAGGATGCCGATCTGATCATGCTCCTGATCGACAGCGAGCGCGGTCTGCGCGGCGATGCGGAAGCCATCCTCGAAGGCCTCAAGGAGGTCAAGCAGCCGAAAATCCTGGTGCTCAACAAGATCGACCGCGTCAATCGCGAGGATCTGCTGGCGCTGGCCGCGAGCGCCAATGAGAAGATCGCCTTCGAACGCACCTTCATGATATCTGCCGAAAACGGCTCCGGCTGCGATGACGTCATGGACTATCTGGCCAGCACGCTTCCGGAAGGGCCTTGGTACTACCCGGAGGACCAGATCTCCGATCTGCCGATGCGCCAGCTTGCCGCCGAAATCACCCGCGAAAAGCTGTTTCTGCGCCTGCACCAGGAGCTTCCCTATTCCTCGCATGTCGAAACGGAAAAGTGGGAAGAGCGCAAGGACGGCTCGGTGCGCATCGAGCAGGTGATCTATGTCGAGCGCGATAGCCAGAAGAAGATCGCCCTCGGCAAGGGCGGCGAAACCATCAAGGCGATCTCGACTGCTTCCCGCAAGGAATTGTCTGGGATATTGGAACAGCCGGTCCATCTCTTCCTGTTCGTCAAGGTCCGCGAGAATTGGGGTGACGACCCCGAACGGTTCCGCGAAATGGGTCTCGATTTCCCGAAATAGCCACGGCAGGGATTTCATCGGGCAGACGCCAGCCCTTTGTTTCCTTGGAAAAAATCCGGCCCGTTGCGGAACGAATCCATGCCCTCGCGCATTCTTTGCTCGACGGTGCGCCAATGGTGGAACATCGATTCTGCGACCGCAAGGGCAGGCATGGCGACGTCGAAACCCATCCATTCTTTCAAGACCCCTTGCGAGCAATGTCCTTTGCGGCCCCTGCCGCATTTCAGGGAGTTCAGCCGCAATGAACTTGAATTCGTCTCCCGCTTCAAGAAGGGCGAGCTTGCCGTCGATGCCGGCGCTACCATCCTCGTCGAGGGCGCGCACAGCGCTCATCTTTTCACCGTGCTCGCCGGCTGGGGCTTCCGCTACAAGATGTTGGAGGACGGCCGTCGCCAGATCCTGAACTACATCATGCCCGGCGACCTGATCGGCCTCCAGGGAACCATCATGGGCGAGATGCAGCATTCCGTCGAAGCGCTTTCACCCGTTTCCCTCTGCGTCTTCGAGCGCGACAGGCTGATGACGCTTTACAGCAACCACGCCTCGCTGGCATTCGACATCACCTGGATCGCCGCGCGCGAAGAACGCATTCTGGATGAACATCTGCTGAGCGTTGGCCGTCGCACCGCGCTGGAACGAGCAGCCTACCTGATCGCTTTCCTCTTTGAGCGCGGCAAGCAGCTCGACCTCTTCAATGGCCGCAAATTCATTCCCATCACCCAGCAGCACATTGCCGATACACTCGGTCTTTCCATCGTCCACACCAACAAGACCTTGAAGAAGCTCAGCGAGCGCGGGCTGATCCGCTGGCAGGAGCGTGGCTGCGAGGTGCTGAACGGCGAGGAATTAATGGCGATCGCCGGCTGGGAGGGGCTTGGTGAAGGCAAACGCCCGTTCATCTAGCCAATCGGCCCCACCATGTCTTTTTTAAATGCGCATTGGCAGGCGGCAACATAAGGTTCGCTGTCGTCTTTCCTCCGATTTTGATTCTTCTCGACCGGGCGGAAAATGTTCCATTTAGAAATAGTGGCGGGATTCACCGATAGCGTGCCATGCGGATACCAGAGGGTAATGATGTTGGCGAAATGGCTTGGGCGCTGCGGCAAGCGCCCAACGAAGGGCATGGAATCATGAGCGCAACCCGTGTTCTGGTTCTTGAAGACAGTCTGATCATCGCGATGGAGGCAGAAGATATTCTGCACCTGGCCGGTGTCGAAAGCATCGATATCGTCGGTAGTCTGGAACAGGCCAGAGCCGCAATCGCTGCGGAGACCTATGATTTCGCTCTTCTCGACGTCAATCTCGGCGAGGGCATGAGCTTCGGATTTGCTCGCCATCTTCTCGATGTCGGCATCCCTTTCGGCTTCGTCAGCGGCTATTCCGATCCGCGCGATTTCCCGCCCGACCTGCAGCATATACCGCTTCTGGTGAAGCCTTTCGACGAAAAGGCGATGGGCGAATTCCTGCAGAAGCTTTTCCCGGCCGCTGCCTGACGCGGTCCGGCCGCCGCCTGACGCGGCCCGAAGGGGTCCATGACATCAGGCAGCCCTTGCATTAGGATGGATTCGTCATCCGTAAGGACTTCTTTCGATGCAGTGGCAGGATCATGCGATCATTCTGGGCGTCAAGCGCCACGGCGAGACCAGCGTCATCGTCGAGGTGATGACGCGTGATCGCGGTCGCCATCTCGGCCTGGTGCGTTCCGGTCGCTCGCGCGCCATGCAGCCGGTGCTGCAGCCAGGCAATGCGGTGGAGGTCATCTGGCGTGCCCGGCTTGACGAACATCTCGGCGAATTTCGTGTCGAGCCGGTGACACTGCGCGCCGCCCGCCTGATGGAAACGGCGACAGCCGTCTACGGCGTCCAGGCGATGGGCGCGCTGCTGCGGCTATTGCCGGAGCGCGACCCGCATCCGCATCTCTTCGATGCGCTTGAAGTGATCCTTGATCATCTGCACAATCCGGCCGATGCGGGTGAGCTTTTCGTGCGTTTCGAGCTCGCGGTGCTGAACGATCTCGGCTATGGCCTCGATCTTGCGGAATGCGCCGCGACGGGCGCCCGTTCCGATCTCGCCTATGTCTCGCCCAAATCCGGCCGCGCCGTTAGCCGCAGCGCTGGCGCCCCCTGGGCGGACAAGATGCTGCTTCTGCCGCCGTTCCTCGGCGTCGAAGGCAACCACGCGGCCGATTTCGACAGTCTTTCAGCCGCATTCCGTCTGACAGGATTCTTTCTGCATCGCCATGTCTATGAGCCGCGCGGTATCGAGGCGGCCGTAGCCCGGGAAGGCTTCGTTCAGGCGGCGCTCAAGGCGCTTAATCCAGCCTCAAGGACGCTTTCAAGCCCGAACGGCATATCCGCCTGACATTCGTTTTTTACGGCTGCAAAACATCCTTCGGATTTGGCGGTTTACCCATTCACAAGCGCTTCCTATGTCTTGGTGACTGCCAATCGAGGAGGATCCCATGCTGACCAAGCCCGCATCATCGACGACGATCACGCTCTGGAACGGCCGCGAAATTCCGCGTCTCGGCATGGGATGCTGGGCGATCGGCGGCCCGTTCTTCGCCGGCGACACGCCGCTCGGCTGGGGCGATGTCGACGACGATGAATCGGTGGAAGCGATCAATCGTGCCATCGAACTCGGCATCCGCTTCTTCGATACTGCTTCGAATTACGGTGCCGGTCATTCGGAAGAAGTGCTCGGTCGGGCAATCGGCAATCGCGGCGAAATCGTCATCGCCACCAAGTTCGGCTTCGCCACCGATCCGGAGACGAAGCAGGCGACCGGCGCTTTCGCCGACGACGCCTTCATCCGCCGTTCGGTCGAGACCTCGCTGCGTCGCCTCAAGCGCGACCGTCTCGATCTGCTGCAATTCCATATCAATGACTTTCCGGCGGAACAGTCGGATGCCGTCTTCGATACGCTCGAAGCGCTGCGCGCCGAAGGCAAGATCGATGCGTTCGGCTGGAGCACGGATTCTCCCGATCGTGCCGCCCGTCATGCCGGCCGCCAAGGCTACGTCTCGGTCCAGCATGCGATGAACGTCTTCGAGGCAGTGCCGGAGATGGTCGCGTTGATCGAGAAGGAAGGCCTGATTTCCATCAATCGCGGTCCGCTGGCCATGGGGCTGCTGACCGGCAAATTCACCGCCGACAAGGCGGTGGGCGCGAGAGACGTCCGGGGCGCGGCGCTTGACTGGATGGTCTATTTCAAGGACGGGCGCATGGCGCCGGAATTTGCCGCAAGGCTCGATGCTGTCCGCGATCTCCTGACATCGGACGGCCGCACGCTGACCCAAGGAGCGCTTGCGTGGCTCTGGGCGCGCTCGCCGCGGACCCTTCCCATTCCGGGCTTCCGCACCGTCGCCCAGGTGGAGGAAAATGTCGGCGCGCTGGAAAAGGGGCCGCTGTCAGCCGATGCCATGGCAGGCATCGATGCCGCGCTCGCCGGGGTCTGATGGTCTCAGGCTGCGGCGCGACGTTTGAGCGCCCAGCCTTCCGGTCTCTCTTCGACGATGTGGACGGCGTCACCGATGGTGATCCTGCCGCCGCCGCGCGGCGTGGCGTTCCAGCCGAAGAGCGGGCCGGGCACGCGCCGGTCGGCCGACATGCGGATGCGGCCCATGGCCGGCATCGGGTTTGCCACGTCACGCGATCCGGTCAACTGGTCCTGCGTCGTCATGATGCAGCGGGAGCAGGGTTTGACGAGATCGAAGCGGATACCGGAGATCTCGATTGCCGCCCATTGGTCCTCCGGCCAGGCTTCGTCGGTATCGATGACGATGTTCGGGCGGAAACGGTCCATACCGACGCTGCCTTCGCCGTGGGCGGCGAGGTCTGCGTTCAAAGCCTTCAGCGAGCCGGTCGTGGTGACCAGGATCTGGTAGCCGTCGGTAAAGGTGACGGGGGTGCCGTCGCCAGCCCATTCGGCATTCGCCATCCGCCGTGCTTGTCCGTCGAAGAAGACCAGTTGTACCTCGCGGCCGAGCCACTCGGAAAGCTGCCGGTTGCTCTCTGGATCGGCAACGGCGGCGCTGACGGTCGATTTCCACACGGTCACGTCCATGCGTGTTTCGGGCTCCGGCGGCGGCACTGATATGTCAGACTTTCCCTGCATCAGCAGCCGGAAGGCGCCCGGCTCCGGCCGTACCTCGATGCGGGCGAGATCCGGCAATTCGCGCTGGGTGATGAAATGACCCTGCGCATCGGTAATCATCGCCCGCCGGTCGCCGGGAAGCCCATAGGCGTCGATGTCGGCGGCGGGCAGCGCAATGCCGCGGGCGCTCTTGAGCGGGTAGATGAAGAGGTCGCTGACACGCATGCTATTCTCCTAGATTTCATCCATGAAGGCCGAGAGGAAGTCGCGCAGGCTTTTGTCGCGCGCGGTCGCCAACCTGCGGCCGGTCTCGGTCTGGAACCCTTCCGCCAGTTTGAACAGCTTCGTCTGGAAATGGTCAATGGCATAACGCTTGTCGTCGAGCGAACGGTTCTTCGCTGCCGGATCGAATGGGTCATAGAGCCCCGATCCTAGCCGCCCGCCGATATAGAAGCAGCGCGCGACGCCGACCATGCCGATCGCGTCCAGACGATCCGCATCCTGCAGGATTTTCGCTTCCAGCGTCTGCGGCGTCACCCCGGCCGAGAAGCTATGTGCGGTAATGGCATGGGCCGCGGCTTCGATGTCCCCGTTGCTCCAGCCGAGTTTCGTCAGGATCGCCGATGCCTTCTCCGCCGCCAGTGCCGATGCCTGTGCCCGCAACGGCGAATTCTTCTCGACGGAGACACAGTCATGCAGAATGACGGAAGCGGCGAGAACCCGTCCGTCTCCGCCTTCTCCCGCATGGATGCGCATGGCGTTCCTGAAGACGCGCAGGATATGGGCAAGGTCGTGCGAGCCGTCGTCGCCTTCGGCCGCATATGGGATCAGCGCCGCTGCCAGCGTTTCATGGGGAAGGAAGGCTTCGGCCTCGAACATCGCGTCACCTGTTATTGGGAGCCGATTGTGTAGCGGCTTGCCGTGCGAGTCGCAATCAAGCGCGATCTTGGCCGCTCCTCGTCACGCGCCGTTCTTCGGCGGCAGCGAGAGAAGATGGGGCACGTCACGCGCGGGTCGCGGCGGGCTGATGTAATAGCCCTGGATCTCGTCGCATTCCTCGCGTTCGAGCAGCGCCAGCTGTGCGGCCGTTTCGACGCCCTCCACGGTAACGCGCATGCCGAGTGCATCGCCGAGCAGGATGATCGCGTGCATGATCGCATGCGCCTCCTTGTTGTCGACGATGTCGTTGACGAAGGATTTGTCGATCTTGATCTTGTCGAAAGGGAAGCTCGAAAGGTAGCTCAGGGAGGAATAGCCGGTGCCGAAATCATCCATCGAGATGCGGATGCCACGCTCCTTCAGCGCATGCAGGATCGGCAGCACCTCGCCGAGATTTTCCATGAGCACGCTCTCGGTGATTTCGAGCTCAAGCCGCGATGGCGTCAGCGAGGCGGCGGCAAGCGCCTCGCTAACATCCTGCGTTAGGTCGCTGCCGCTGAACTGCATCGCCGAAACGTTGACGGCGACCTTGATGCTCTCCGGCCATTGCGCTGCATCGTTGCAGGCGCGGTACAAAACCCAGCGGCCGATATCGACGATGAGGCCGACCTCTTCCGCGAGCGGAATGAAATCCATCGGCGGGACACGACCGCGAATCGGGTGATTCCAGCGGATCAGGGCTTCGAAGCCGCTGATGCGCTGCAGCGAAAGGTCATAGAGCGGCTGGTAATGCAGCTCGAATTCCTCGTTCTCCACGGCGGTTCGAAGATCTGCTTCCAGCGCGTGGCGAAGTTGCATCTGCGCTTCCATCTCGCTGGTGAAGAAGCGCTCGCGCTTGCGTCCGTCCGCCTTGACGTGCGACAGCGCCACGGCGGCATTCTTCAACAGGATATCGGTTTCCTCGCCATCGTCAGGGGCGATTGCGATACCCATGGAGACGCCGAGTTCCACCTGTTTGTCGCCATGGAGGAATGGCTCGGAAAGCTCGCGGCGGATCCGGTCGGCCAGCGCCGTCACGTTCCATGGCTGCTGTCCGCACGTCTGCAGAATGGCGAATTCGTCCGAACCGAGGCGTGCCAGCGTGTTTTCCGGGCCGGCCGAGGCCCGGATGCGCTCGGCGACGTGCTGCAGGATCTTGTCACCAACCGAAACGCCCATGGTGTTGTTGATCGATTTGAACCGGTCGAGATTGAGATGCACGAGGGCGACCTGCTCATCCGGTTTCCGCTCGGCGAGTGCCGCATCGACCTGCTCACGAAAATGGATGCGGTTCGGAAGGCCGGTCAGCGGGTCGTGGTGGGCGAGATAGGTGATGCGCTCGGCCGCTTTTCGATCCTCGGTAATATCGGCGTGGATGGCGATATTGCTGCCGTCGGAAAGGATCGTCACCATGCTCTGGATGATGCGGCCATCCTCCATCAACCATTCGCGCCGGCGAAAACTGCCGCTTTTTGCGGTTGCCGGGGAAGGTTTCCTGCTCCGCCGGCGGGGTTTTGCGCCAACGCTCTCCGTGCCGCGTATTTTGCCGATGAGATCGGCAATCGTCGTGCCCGGGGCAACATCGTCCCGGCTCAGGCCGAAGAGCTGACGGAAGCGGGTGTTGGATAGGCTCAGCCGCTGGTCGGCGTCGAAGACGCTGAGGCCGAGGGGCAGATTGTCGAGAACGATCTCGAAGAGTTTCTTCTGTTCGTCGAATGCCTGCGTGATGGCGGAAACATTGCCTCTCAACGCATGGTTTTCCCTCAGCAGTGTTTCCGCGCTTCTCTCGATTTCGTCATAATCGCTTTCGTGGCCGCGATAGGTCGCGATCACGAGTTCCATGAGACGTTCTGCGTCGATCGATCCATCGTCCGTGACCGCCTGGTTGCATTGCTGCCAGAAGAGGACTTCGGCTTTCATGCGGGTGCGTCTTCAAGGATGGCTGCGACGGCAGAAGGCGTCTTCGGTTGATGAACGTGCCTCATCGTGACGGACATGGAAAACCTTTCCAAAATGAATGTAGAAATTGCTTTTTTGCAAGCTGAACTGTCTGGTGATAATTTGTAGAGCCCATCTTGTCTGGGCCGGATTAATATTCGGTTGCAGCGCAGCCGCCGCGAAACGTCGTTAGACGTTTGTTTTATATGTGTAAAAGCGCTGACATGCCGGTTGATGAACCCGGCTGCCGCAGGTGGAAGACTGGGTCAGCGGCGTTCAGTTACGCTTTGTCAATCATCGTTAATGGGAAGTTAACAGTTTATTGACGCACTGCGCAAATCAGTTTAACCAGCAATTCAACACCTGATTTTATCACCTTCGTATTGCGTACAAACGCCACCGGCAAAGGGCGGTGGCTGGAGGTTTGTATGACCCGCACCACATCCGTTTCAGACACTTCATACGCGTATCTGGCGACGCTATCGCGGCTCGATGCCAATGGCGATGGCGTGCTCAGCCGCGGCGAACGCGCAGCCGACGAGAGGCCTGGCATCATCAAGGAACTGTTGGCTGACGACAAGACCAGCGATGCGACGCAGCCGAAATTCTCCGGCAGCCTTGTCGCGCTGATGATGGATACGCGTAACGGCGGCACGGCAAACAGCATCGCCGTTCCCTATCCATTGCAGCAGACCGCGCCCACATCAGGGGATCAGTCAGACGATCTCTACCGCAACACCTACGGCCAGTTCGATTTCGACGCCGTCGCCTGAGCGAGGTTTCGATTGAGGTGATCTGCAAGCCGGCCATCTGGCCGGCTTTTCTCGTGCGGTATTCCCTGCGCATACCTCGAAAATCAGAATGATCTTCGCAAGAGCTATGCTCCCAGAGCGTCCTGCGAAGTTCGATATCAGGAACACCTTCCGGGCTGGCACGTTCAAGAGGACAACCGGACGGAAGGAGATCTCCATGAAAGCCATGCGCACTATCGCCGCCCTGAGCCTGCTTGCGGTCGCATTCCCAGCGGGCGCCCAGGATAAGCAGACGGCGATCGCCAATTTCGTCGACAAGGACGGCAAGGAAGACGGCCGCGCACAGCTGACGGCTGCTGCCAATGGCGGCGTCCTGATCGAAGTCGAGATATCGGGGCTGCCGGCGAACAAATGGGTGGCCTTCCATGTTCATGAGACCGGCCGCTGCGACGCGGCGACCCATCATGAATCGGCCGGCGGTCATTTCAATCCCGAAAAGGCGGAGCATGGCATTCTTGCCGCCAAGGGTCCGCACCCCGGCGACATGCCCAACCAATATGTCGGACAGGACGGCATGCTGAGGGCGCAGATCTTCGATACTATGGTGACGCTCGACGGCAAGACCCAAGGAATCCGTGGCCGCGCATTGATGGTGCACGCCAATTCGGATGATTACCGCAGCCAGCCGTCGGGTGATGCCGGTGAAAGACTTGCCTGCGGCGTCATTCAATAATCCAGCAGTCTCGCTGCCGGCGCGGCGTCTGATTGATTTGCCGCCGCGGTACGCGTGGTGAGGAGGATCCGTTGCCTGCTTCCATGGGCTGCCCTGTTGTTTCTGCGTCGAGGGCCAGATGGAGCGGGTGGCAGCGGTGTCAGCCGTGCGCAACATCCCGAATCGCGAGGACGAAAGGTGCGTTGCCATCGGCGTCCGCACCGCGCCCGATCGCCCGCACAGCCGCAACCAGCCGGCCGCCGCGGCCGAGCAGGGCGTCGCCGATCTCGATGAGGCGAGTATTCGGTGTCGCGAAAGGCGAGGCGGCCCTCAGCCGTTGCGCAAGTGCTTCCTCGCTCTGATCCGGTGCGAGTGAAAGTGCCGCGATCAGGGCCGCTGCCGGCGACCGCGACACGCCCATCCAGCAATGAATGAGCAGCGGCGTGTCCTGCCGCCACGACGCGACAAAGTCGATAATCCCGCGCACATGGGTTTCATCAGGCGCCACGAGGCCGCCGGTGCCCTTGAAGGCGATATCGTTCATTGCCAACGTCAGATGACGGTCGGCCGCGATCACGCCCGGCCGGTGGAAGGCCTGCTCTTTGGCGATCAGGCTGATCATGTCGCGCGCTTTATGGCGCACCGCCATTTCGGCAATGCGCGACAGCGGCGAGACGACGATGAAGGTCACGATTCCATCCTCCGCTCGGCCTCGATCGCCGCGAAGCGTTCGCAGAACAGCCGCTGCGCTTCCACGGCGGGCAGGGGCTGGATCATCAGCATGTCCTTGTTGATGCCGCGCGGCTGGCCGAAGAATTTCTGCGCCTCGGCGGGCGTGAAGCCGGCGAGCACGGTGGCCTCAAAATAGGCGGCGATCGTGTCGGCCTTCTTGATCCGCTCCTTGAGATCGCGTGAGGGATGCGGCGGCAGGCCGAAGCGTAAGTGCACGGCGGCTTCCAGCCGCGTTTCCACCGTCTTGTAACCGCCACCCACCACCGATTTGAACGGCGAAATCATATCGCCGATCACATATTCAGGCGCGTCGTGCAGCAGCGCCATCAGGCATTCGTCCGGCCGGGGGCCGTTGAAGCGGCGGAAAATATCCTCGACGACGAGACTGTGCTGCGCCACTGAAAAAGCATGATCGCCGGAGGTCTGGCCGTTCCAGCGCGCAACGCGCGCAAGCCCATGGGCGATGTCGGCGAGTTCGACATCGAGCGGCGATGGGTCGAGCAGGTCGAGCCTGCGCCCGGACAGCATCCGTTGCCAGGCACGCGGTGCTTTCTCCGGTGTCACGCGCTGGCCTCGTCGGCGCTGGTAGGAAAGGCAAGGCCGGACCATCCCGGCAGGGTGAGGGAAACGGGAGTTTCGCCGGCCAGCAAAGGCGTACCGGCCGCCATCGCCGCGCCGGCGCGGTCGATGCGAACGATCGCCAGTCCGCTGCCGCCTTCGACCGAACCCAGCGTTCCCACAGGTTTGCCGGCGGCCGTGATCTCAGTTCCCGTCGCCGGCAGGGCCGTTGCGCAGGATACAGTGACGACGCGCCGGCGTGCGGTGCCTCGGTGCTGCATCCGCGAGACGACCTCCTGGCCGACATAGCAACCCTTCCTGAAGGAGAGTCCGCCGTTCAGGTCCATCAGCACGTCATGCGGAAAGGCGTCCTGCAGGGCAAAATCCGGTCCCGATGTCACGATGCCGAGGCTGATGCGCAGCGCGTCGTAGAGCGTCTCCGCGTCGCCGCCGTGCCTTCCCGCCCGACGGGTTAGCGTAACGCCTGCCTTGACGAAGCGACTGTCCCGGACGCCTTGCTTGCCCGCGGCATCTTGGGCACCATCGGCCTCATTGCCCCAGGAAACGGTGACACCCTCTTCGGCAAGCGGCGCAACGGTAACGGTGGCACGCAGTTTGTACATCGTCAGCCGTTTCAGCAGGCCGTCGCGCTGACCGGCATCCGTTTCGATCGTGTAGCCGTCGCCGTACTGCCAGATCATGAAGTCGAACAGGATCTTGCCTTGCGGCGTCAGCAGTGCTCCGGGCCGTGCCACGCCGGGCTCAAGCGAAACGATATCGGTGGTGATCAGGTTCTGCAGGAAGGATTGAGCTTCCGTACCGCTGACAATGAGTAATGAGCGGTCTTTCAGGAATACGTCTGGCATGGCGGAACCTGTCGCGTTGGTTATCGCTCAGAGGTATGTCTTTGCAAGATGGATCGCAAGCGCCATGCAGCAAGCAAAAGGCGCAAGCGAGGTAGGCGTCAGTCGCCGGCGGTGAAGAACTTCCATTTGCCGTCGGGCGTGATGCCGAGGCGGTAGAAATTATATCCACCGAATTCCTGCATGTCGGAGAGATCGCCGGCCGTGACGATGCGCAGCAGCTCGACACGTTCGGGCGGCGTCAGCGATTTCAGATCCTTCTCGGCAAAATAGGGCCAGACATACATGTCGTCTGCTGTCCCCTGGCCGACATGCACGAAGCCGGTCGAGACGATGTCGAGCATGATCGCAAGGATCTCGTCTCCATCGGGATCGCCGGAGAGATCCTTGAGCGTGCCGATCGGATCGTCGGTCGGCTCGCCCACGGTCACCTGCGTCTGGTCAGTGCCGGTGCCCATTAGCGGCCGCAGCCTTTCGAGATCGCCGGAGGCGGCCGCTTCGACGATCTGCTCGCGCATCTTGCGAACCGGTTCGGGCGCCTTGCTGATGTCGTAGATGACCTCGACGGGCTTGGAATTATTCTCCTCAGCACCCGGTGTCTTGTCGACGCTCTGGTTGTTCTGGCTCTTGACCAGCGGATCGGCCATGGGAACGTTGGGTGTTGCGCCGCCCTGCGGCTGGCTCTGCCCTTGAGCGCTTCCCGGAGCTGCGGGGGCGTCGTTGGCCTGGCCGGGGATCTTGTGCAGTTCGGAAAGCGCGTAGGCTGCCGGCGCCAGGAAAACATTGCCAGCGGCGAGGCTGAACGCAAGCAGCACCGGCGCGAGCGGAATTCGCGAAACTTTCTCTTTACCGGTGCGCATCGAACTCTCTGATATCGGTTATTGCAGGGTGCGGTTGGCGGAGAATTCGCCGGCAAGCATGCGGTCGCGCAACGAATCAAGCAGGGCTTCGGCGCTGTTTTCCCCATGCAATCTGATTGTCTCGCGCAGCGCATGCGCAATGGCGGCATCGGCGATGATTTCAGGCTCGATTCCGTCGGCCATTCCGTCGGCCCAAGCCTCGTTCTGGTACTCCAGAGCCGCCTGCATCTTTTCGTGGACGATCATGTCGTCGATGTCGTTGAGGCTTGCTTCCATTGGTTTTTCCTCAGAACTTCTCATGTCTTACTGCACCGTTAACAACACTAACAGCCTTTTCCCAAAACGACACGTCCGCATGCGAAAACAGGTTAATTAAACGTCAATTTCCAAAGCGCGAGGTAATTTCTGTGGCGAGTGTTGCACCTTCGTTACGGTAGCGCTCTTCTGCCACGATGGCCGCTGCGGTGCAATCCGTATAGACCGAAGCAAAGGCGCGATAGCCGCGATTGAAGGCTGCAGTGAGCTTTTCCTTGCGCTGTGGCTCGTTGTTAGTCTCCGAATCGAGCAGTTGCTGCATGCCCTTTCGCCACTCGTCACCATCAGGCGCCTTGCAGAGTGTCCTCAGATAATGAACCGAGCCCAGCACCTCGGCGAACCGCGCCAGCTTGTCGTCATAAGGCACGATCACAGCAGGAGGCGGCGCAGTTTCCTCTACCGGCGCGGGCGGCGCATTCTTGCCTTGCGCCAGCGTAGGGCCGGCCAGGACGAGCAGGGACAGGAAAACGCGCCGAACGGGAATCATGCCTCCTAGTTGATACGTTGAGCATGACTGCAACAAGGCGCCCTTTCAAATTTCCACTTCTATTCGCCGTTCGCCGTTCGCTCCGCGCATTCGAGCACGCTCTGCGGCACCGGCAGCCGCCGGATTTCCTCCACCGTGTACCAGCCGAGGGCGGCTGCATCGTCGGCAGCTTGCGCGACTGCATCCCTATCCGCATCGACGCGAAAGACTGACAGCAGGAAATGGCTGCTGACGCTGCCGTCGGCGGTGTGGGTCTTCAGGTCATATGTCGAAAACAGGCGCGGATTGCGCACCGAGATACCGG
Organism: Rhizobium fabae; assembly: GCF_003985135.1. NCBI lineage: Bacteria > Pseudomonadati > Pseudomonadota > Alphaproteobacteria > Hyphomicrobiales > Rhizobiaceae > Rhizobium > Rhizobium fabae. Next base: position 61,055 of record NZ_ML133666.1, on the reverse strand, counting down.
TTTCCTCGTAGAATTCCCGTAGCGCCGTCTGCTCCGGCGTTTCGCCCGGCTCGGCGCGCCCGCCGGGAAAGGCATACATGTCGGCGGAAGGCGGATTGCGCCGCAACACCAGAAGGAATCGTCCGTCGCGTTCGAGAATGGCGGAGGAGGCGGCTTTGGCGGTGAAGGTCATGACGTTGCTCTTGCTTTGATCGCCCATCCTATCCGATGAGCCGATATTTGCATGCCGCGGCGGCTTGGCTTCCCCAGTTTTCGTGAGGATAGTTACGGCGGGATTCGAAAGGTGCTTCCGTGACCTACCTCATCTACGCCTTCGCAGCCGTTTTCGAGATCGCCGGCTGCTTCGCCTTCTGGGCGTGGCTGAAGCTTGAAAAGCCGATCGGGTGGCTGGCGCCGGGCATGGTGTCGCTCGCGCTTTTTGCCTGGCTTCTGACGCTGGTGCCGAGCGAGGCCGCCGGCCGCACTTACGCCGCCTATGGCGGCATTTACATCCTCGCTTCGCTGCTTTGGCTCTGGCTGGTCGAAGCCCGCGTGCCGGACCGTTACGATGTCGGCGGCGCGCTGATCTGCCTTGCCGGCGCCAGCGTCATCCTCTTTGGGCCGAGAGGCTGAGTCGTCTTGACCGGAGGTAAGCCGGATGCAAAGACAGGCGGATGTGTGGACGTTTCGCCCTGACAAGCTCCAGCGCCGACGTGAGCGAGGTCTTCTCCGGTCTCGATCTCGACGACTTTCCGGCGCGCTACAACATCGCGCCGACGCAGCCGATCCTCGTCGTCATTTCGGGCGAGGGCAGGGAGCGAGGCAGCAACGTTGCCGACCGTCGCGCCGTGCTCGTGCGCTGGGGGTTGACGCCCGCCTGGGTCAAGGACCCGCAGGAATTCCCGCTGCTGATCAACGCCCGCGCCGAGACGGCGATCGGCAAGGCCTCCTTCCGTGCGGCCATGCGCCATCGCCGCGTGCTGATTCCCGCTTCCGGCTTCTATGAATGGCATCGTCCCTCCAAGGAAAGCGGCGAGCGGCCACAGGCCTACTGGATCAGGCCGCGCCGCGGCGGGGTTGTCGCCTTTGCCGGGCTGATGGAGACATGGGCCTCGGCCGACGGCTCCGAGGTCGATACCGGCGCGATCCTGACGACTGCAGCCAATGCCGGCATTTCAGCGATCCACGATCGCATGCCCGTCGTCATCAAGCCGGAGGATTTCACGCGCTGGCTCGATTGCAAGACGCAGGAGCCGCGCGAGGTGGCTGACATGATGCAGCCCGTCGAGGAGGATTTCTTCGAGGCGATACCGGTCTCCGACAAGGTCAACAAGGTGGCCAATATGGGAGCTGACCTGCAGGCGCCGGTCGTCATCGAAAAGCCGCCAAAGGCACCCGAAAAGCAAAGGCCCGATGACGGCCAGCTCAGCTTCTTTTGAAACTGTATCCGCCGCACTCGGCGCCGTATCGGCTTCGTTCCTAATGTTCTTCGAGGATAGGTTGGGGACGGCGGGTTGCTGCAATCGCTCTTCGCCAGACCCGCCGCGTGGCGGGTTGGGACGGCATGATCGGCATCGCCATGAGGCTTCCGGTGATAAGTCCCGTCATTTCTTCGTCAGCGGTGCCTAACGCATGTCACCCAAAAGCACTTTTGTTTTGGATGACGAGATGCATCGAGCCGGACTCGAAGTGCACGTGATTCCGGCTTGAAGCGCAACGCTTCAAGCGGACTTCTTGACGCTTCCCGGCTTGTTCTTTGCCATCAACGATGCTGCGGCAACAGCCTTCAAACCGACCGGGCGGTAGTTGGCGGCGAGATCAGGCTTGGACACCTGCTGTTCGCCGGTACTGCTCTTCTTCGAGGTCACGATACTCTCCTTACGTGGTTCTTCCCTAGGTATTTTATAATTTGTTGTTTCGTCGCAGATAGCGTCAAAACAGAGACGCGTCCCATCAGGATTTGTAAACGCGCACCATAATTCGCGAGGCTTAACTGAAGCCTACGTTGGTTAATACTTACTGAAGAAAGTTTAAGCAGAGCCTTTCCGGGGGTGAGGCTCTAGATATGCCGGCCGATATCGTCGTCGCCGACGCCGGGTTCCTCGATCGTCAGCGTCCCGTATTTTCGACGCCATCTCCGCGCGCCGAAGGGGAGCGATATGAGGTAGGCGGCGACCGTAAAGACCATCACCTCCCAGGTGTAGCTCATCAGCAGAGCCACGTAGAGCACGACGCCGAGCATCATCGGCAGCACGAGATCGCGCCGCAGCCGATTGCCTTCCGACTTGCCCGACCAGACCGGCAGCCGGCTGATCAGCAGGAAGGCGATAAGGACGATATAGATCGACGAGAAATAGGCGAAGGTGCGGTCGGTCTCGAGCCCGAGAAAGCCGAGATAGACCGGCAGCAGCACCAGCATGGCGCCGGCCGGCGCCGGCACGCCGACGAAATATTCCGACTGCCAGCTCGCCTTGTTCTCTCGCTCGGCCATAACGTTGAAGCGGGCAAGGCGAAGCCCGGCGGCGATCGCATAGATCAGCGCGGCGATCCAGCCGAGCGAGCGCGCCTGGTCGAGCGCGAAGACATAGACGACGAGGGCGGGTGCCACGCCGAAATTGACGATGTCGGCGAGCGAATCCATCTGTGCGCCGAACTTTGAGGTCGCCTTCATCAGCCGCGCTACGCGCCCGTCGATGCCGTCGAGGAAGGCGGCGAGCAGCACCATGGCGACAGCGAGCTCGTAACGGTTCTCGAAAGCCAGCCGGATGCCGGTCAGCCCGGCGCAGATTGCCAGAATGGTGATGAGATTTGGAACGACAAGCCGGAGCGGGATTTCGCGCAGCCGCGGGCCGCGGGCGGAATCATCAGGTCCATTGGGCTCGAAGGGCGGAAAGGGCGTTTCCATATCGGCGTTCCTAGCTGCGGCGGCTGATGACGGGACCCTTGGCCGAGGCGAATTCGGCGATGACAGTTTCTCCCGCAACCGCCGTCTGGCCGAGCGAGACGCGCGGCGCGGCACCTGCCGGCAGGAATACGTCGAGCCGCGAGCCGAAACGGATCAGCCCGAAGCGCTCGCCGGCATCCAGCGGTTCGTTCGCATTGGCCCAGCAGAGGATACGCCGCGCGACGAGGCCGGCGATCTGGACGACACCGATCTGTCCGTGGCGGGTTTCGATCACCAGACCGTTGCGCTCATTGTCCTCGCTTGCCTTGTCGAGCTCAGCATTGACGAAGCTGCCGGAGCGGTAATTGATGCTGACGATGCGCCCACGCATCGGCGCCCGGTTTACATGGCAATTGAAGACGTTCATGAAGACCGAGATGCGCAGCATCGGCTCGGAACCGAGGTTGAGCTCGGCCGGCGGAGTGACCATCTGGATCGCTGAGACCTTGCCGTCGGCTGGAGAGATCACCAGATCGTCGTCCTGTGGGGTCACGCGTTCCGGATCACGGAAGAAATAGGCGCACCAGAGCGTGAAGATCATGCCGATCCAGAAGAGCGGCTTGAAGATCCAGCCCAAGACCAGCGATGCGAGGAAGAAGGCGGCGACGAAGGGATAACCCTCCTTATGCACGGGGACGATCGTGTTGCGAACCGTGTTGAACAGGCTCATGGCTGCCGGTCTCCTTGCGTTGTCGTTTTTTGCTGGTTAGCGAAAAACCGTCCCCGGGGCAATGCCGTCGCCCCGGCCCTGGTTCCCGCGCCGGGGTTCTGAACAACAAAAGCCCGTGCTGCCTTCGGCCTTCCCACTCAGTTTGCCGGGGCAAGCCGCGTAATCACGCCCATATCGTCGCTTTCGCGCACCTGCTTCAGGTGTTCCTCTGCCTGTGTCGCCTCGCGCTGGCGGTTCCACATCGAGGCATAGAGGCCGTTCTTTTCGAGAAGGACGGCATGTGTTCCGCGCTCGGCGATCTCGCCGCTTTTCAGCACGATGATCTCATCGGCGCCGATGACCGTCGAAAGTCGGTGGGCAATAACAAGCGTCGTGCGGTTCTTCGAAACCACGTCGAGTGCTGTCTGGATTTCCCGTTCCGTCGTCGTGTCGAGCGCCGATGTCGCTTCGTCGAGGATCAGGATCGGCGGTGCCTTGAGGATGGTGCGGGCGATCGCCACACGCTGCTTCTCGCCGCCCGAAAGCTTCAGCCCGCGCTCGCCGACCTTCGTTTCGAACCCTTCGGGCAGCATCTCGATGAAATGCGCGATCTGCGCCACTTCGGCCGCCGCAAAGACCTCGCCGTCGCTCGCCGATGTGCGGCCGTAGCGGATGTTATAGGCGACCGTGTCGTTGAAGAGCACGGTATCCTGCGGCACCATGCCGATGGCTGTCCGCAGGCTCTTCTGCGTCACTGCGCGGATATCCTGGCCGTCGACGGTGATCGCACCGCTCTGGATATCGTAGAAACGATAGAGCAGGCGCGACAGCGTCGATTTACCCGCACCCGACGGGCCGACGACGGCGACAGTCTTGCCGGCCGGCACCTCGAAGGAGATGCCCTTCAGAATCGGACGGGCTGGATCATAAGAGAAGTGCACATCCTTGAAGGAGATCGCGCCCTGGCCGATCCGAAGCTCGGCCGCGTCAGGCGCGTCCTTGACCTCGGCCTTTACTTCCAGAAGGTCGAACATCTGCTCGATGTCGGTCAGCCCCTGGCGGATTTCGCGATAGACAAAACCGATGAAATTGAGCGGCACGGAAAGCTGCAGCAGCATCGAATTGACGAAGACGAAATCGCCGACCGTCTGCTCGCCGCGCTGAACGGCCATCGCCGACAGCACCAGCATGATGGTCGTGCCGATGCCGAAGATGACGCCTTGGCCGAAGTTCAGCCAGCCGAGCGAGGTCCAGACCTCGGTCGCCGCCTTCTCGTAGCGTTCCATCGATTTGTCGAAGCGCTTGGCCTCCATCTCCTCATTGCCGAAATATTTGACGGTCTCGAAATTGAGGAGGGAGTCGATCGCCTTGGTGTTGGCATCGGTATCGCTGTCGTTCATCGACCTGCGGATGGCGATGCGCCAGTCGGATGCGCGGATCGTGAACCAGATATAGGCCCAGACCGTGAAGGCGGTGACGGCGAGATAGGAGAAGCCGTAGCCCCACCAGAAAATCACTGCCGTCAGCAGGAATTCGATGACTGTCGGGACCGTATTGAGGATCGTGAAGCGCACGATCGTCTCGATGCCCTTGGTGCCGCGCTCAATGATGCGCGAGAGACCGCCGGTCTTGCGCTCCAGATGGAAGCGCAGCGACAGTTCATGCATGTGCACGAAGGTCTTGAAGGCCAGCTGGCGCACCGCATGTTGCCCGACGCTGGCAAAAAGCGCGTCGCGCAGCTGATTGAGGCCGAGCTGGATCAGCCGGGTGACGTTATAGGCGATGACAAGCGCGATGGCGCCGGCAAGGAGCGGCGGCACGGTGCCGGCGAGATCCATCCTGCCGTTCAGCGCATCGGTCGACCATTTGAAGAAATAGGGAACGAGCAGCAGCACGAACTTCGAGATCAGCAGGTAGACCGAGGCCCAGACGACGCGCATCTTGAGATCGGCTCGACCGGCCGGCCACATATAGGGCCAGAGATTGAGAAGCGTCCGCAGCAGGTGGGATTCAGAGACTGTCTTGCCGTTTGCCATGGGTGTCTCCAGCCCGGATGAAACTTGCCGCGGTTGCGGCGCTTCGATGCCGTCAAAAGCACGAGCTCGGAACGTGCCCGAAAGCGCTTCCCGCAACCCGCAGGTGCCATCGCCAGATAGGGTGCCGGATCGACGAATACAACAGTTGCGGGGTTGAGGAAAAGAGAAGCCGGGCGGTTATGCCGCCCGGCCTCGTCATGCTGTCTTTGAAGCCTAGAGGTGCTGGCCGGAAAGGCGCTTGCGGTGCAGCTCTTCGGCGTTCGGCAGCGCATCCTTCGGCAGGCCGAAGATCTGGCCAGGGCGGATGCGATCCGGATCGACGATCTTGTCCTCGTTGGCGATGTAGATCGTCGTATAGCGAACGCCGAGGCCATAGGTGCGGCGCGAAATCTGCCACAGCGTGTCGCCGCGGCGAATGATGACCGCCGCGTTGTTTGCCGTCAGCGGCGCTTGTTCGATCGTCTTCGGCTCGTTGCTGGCCGCCTCATTTGCAGCCGGTGCGGCCGGCGCAGGTGTCGCGGTGAGTTCGGCAATGATTGAGCCGAGTTGGTCGAGCGCAGCGCCGACCGATTTCGCATCCTTGGGCAGGCCCTGGATCAGTTTCAGCGCTTTAGCGGCGGTCTGCGAGGCCGAGCCGGAGGCTTGCTTGAAGGCGTCGGAGGCATCGACTGCCGGGCGGAAGTCCGCGACCGAGCGCAGCGCGAATTCTGTTGCCGAGCGCGCTGCCGCAAGCTGTTCGGCGCCGGGTTGCTTACCGTCGGCAAACAGCCCCTTCAGCAGACCGAAGGCCTTGCCGGCCTCGGCCTTGCGTTTGCCGAGCTCCCCTTCGTCGAGCGGCACCAGCGAAGAGCCGCTGCTTGCCTCGGCTGGAACGGATTGCGCGGCAACCCTTATCTGATCGCCCGCCGGGCGGTTGAAGTTCACCGAAGCGCGCACGATCACCTTGCCGGCGGGATCGACGACATCGACGCGGATCTTGTGGTCGCCGACCGAGAGCGCCACGACGCCGTCGATGACGAAATGGCCGTCGGAGCCGGCCGTGTCCTGGCCGACGAGGCTGTCGTCGGCATAACCGATGACCTTGGCGTTGGAGCGCGTTGTTCCGGCAATGAAGATCTTGTTGCCTTCGATCTCGACGGCATTGACCATCACATCGGGCGCGACTGTCTTGTCGGCCGGGGTATTGGCGCTGCCCGAGGAGGCATCGGGCAGGCCTGGCGTCTGCAGCGCCAGTTCGCCGGTCGGGGCAGGGGTTGCGGTAGGCGCAGCCGCGGATTCGCCTGTCGCCGGCTTGTCCGCAGGCGATGATGCCGGATTGGAGGCATCGGCGACTTCGGTTCCGCCCTTCGGCGCGGTGATGATGCGGCTCGCCGCGCCCGGTTTGGAAACCATGGCGAGCAGGTTGGCGCCATTGCCGTCCTTCGGCACTGAAATAGTCGCGACCTCTTCGGAAAGCGTGCTCTTGCCGTCCTTGCCGGTAAACTTGAGCACAAGCTGGTGGTCGCCCGCCGGAAGCGGATCGTCGAGCACGGCAGCGAAATCGCCGCTCGCATCGACATTGGCCGTGGTCACCACCTTTTCGCCGTCGAGCACCTCGAGCTTGCCGTTCGGTTCGGCTGAGCCGGCAATCACGGTCGAGCCGTCGGGCTCGACGCGCAGCACGTCGAAGGCGGGAAGTTTCGGGCCGGCATCCTTCGCCGCTGCGGCAGGTTCGGGCGCGCCGGTCAGCGCGGTCTCGGCCTTGGCGATCGCAGCAAGCGCATCGGCGACATTCTCAGGCAGCGACTGCACGATGGCGAGCGCCTTGGACGCGCCGTCCTTGGCCTTCGCGGCAAGGGTCTGGGTGGCGGGATCGAGCCCCTCGGGGATTGCGAAATCGGCTAGCGTCTTCAACGCGCCGACTGCTTTGGTCTTGGAGGCGGTGAGCACATCCGCAGCCGGTCCCTTGCCGTCGGCAAACAGTGTCCTGAGCTCGCTGAGGGAAGTGCCCGCACCGGCGGTGAGGCGGCCCACCTGATCGGCAACCGCAGCCGAGTCGGCGGAACGCGATGTCTTTGCCGACTCATTAACCGTGTTCTTGAGGTCCGTGCTCGCCTGGTTGATGGCGTCGCCGACTTTGGTTGCATCCCCGCCGATGCGCGGCATGACGAAAAACACCATCAGTAAGATTGCGATTACGAGCACTGCAAGGGCCAGCAAGCCGGCACGGTTCTTCATCATTATGTCTCCCAAGGCGGCAATTTGCCGTAGTAACCAAAATTGCTAGCGATTCCCGTTGCTTTCCACAAGCATTCAAAGCAATTAGGCAAGCTAGGCACGCTGCTTTTCAGTCAATTTTCTTGACTGCATTGAAATGGAATAGTTGTTTTGCCCTCATGACCGAACAATCTGTATCGATTCGATCCATCTGCGTTTACTGCGGCTCCAGACCGGGACGCGATCCTTCGCACATGGCAGCCGGGCGTGCTCTCGGAAGAGAGATCGCCGAATACGGCCTGCGCCTCGTCTATGGCGGGGGAACCAAAGGCATCATGGGCGCGGTTGCCAGCGGGACGCTTTCAGGCGGCGGTCAGGTCACGGGCATCATTCCCGAGTTCCTGATCGATATGGAAGCGACTCGCCACTCGCTCGGTCAGCTGAACGAACTTATTGTAACCCCTGACATGCACGCGCGCAAACACACGATGTTCGAGCGCTCCGATGCCTTCGTAGCACTACCCGGCGGCATCGGCACGCTGGAGGAGATCGTCGAGATCATGACCTGGGCGCAGCTCGGCCGCCATGAGAAGCCGATGGTTTTTGCCAACATCAACGGCTTCTGGGATCCGATGATGGAACTGATGCGCCATATGACCGATGAAGGCTTCCTGCACACCGCCCACCGGGTGCAGCCGCTTATCGTCGACGAGGTCTCCGGCATCATTCCGGCGATTATGGCCCAGGCGGCCCAGCTCGCCGCCGACCGCGACGGCGAGGACGAGGTGATTTCGAAGATGTAGGTGGGCTGGTGACGCCCGCGGCTTCAGCGCCCGCGGCTTGTCCGCAGCATTGACCAGCTATAGAGGAACAGCCCCGCCCAGATCAGCGGGAAGGCGATCATGCGCGCTGTGCCGAGCGGCTCGTGGAAGGCGAAGACGGCGATCAAGAAGATCATCGTCGGCGCGATATACTGCATGATGCCGATCGTCGAGAGCTTCAGAAGCTTGGCGCCGTTTGCGTAGATCATCAGCGGCACGGCGGTGATGAGGCCGCAGCCGAGCAGCAAGGCCGTGTCGGCAAAGCCGGTGCGATAGAGATGGCCCTGGCCGCTGCCGAATTCGAGATAGAGGATGTAGAGGAGGGCCGGTCCGCTGAGGAGCAGCACTTCGAGGAAGAAGCCCTGGTTCGGCCCGAGCGGCAGCGTCTTGCGGAACAGGGCGTAGAAACCCCAGGAGATCGCCAGCGTCAGCGCCACCCACGGAATGCCGCCGCTATCGAATGCGAGAACGACGACGGCGAGCGCTGCAAGCGCGATCGCCGCGATTTGCAACGGCTGCAGCTTCTCCTTCAGGAGAACCGATCCCAGGAAGATGCTGAACAGCGGATTGATGAAATAGCCGAGTGCCGCATCGAGCGAATGGCCGGCGCCGATCGCCCAGACGTAGGTGCCCCAGTTGACGGTGATCAGCGATGCCGTCAGCGCCGCCATCGCCAGCATACGCGGCGAGCGGAGTGCTGCGCGGATATCTCCAGTGCGTCCGAGCACGATCAGCACGATGCCAGCCAGCGGCAGCGACCAGACGATGCGGTGCGCAATCACCTCGGCCGGCGAAATATGCGCCAACGCCTTCATGTAGATCGGCAGGAAGCCCCAGAGCAGATAGGCCGTGAGCGCGAAGGCGAAACCGCGCGGACTGTCTTCGTTCTTAGCCAACGGAACGGATGCATCGGTCGACATCGAGTGTTTCCATCTTTGTTCTTCTTCTGATCCGGCCTAGCTTAAGCGCCGTGAATAGGCCAATTCATTTCGTTGAATGAAGGGTGAGAGGATCTGAAGCAGAACGAGGCGATGGACGGAGGATGGCGACAAAGGTCGGCATCACCCTCCCACGCGGAACCGGCGGAACAGACTTATTCCGCCGCGATCTTGCCCGCCAGCTGCCGGTTCTTCATCAGCTTGTAGATGACCGAATCCATCAGCGCCTGGAACGAAGCATCGATGATGTTCTCCGAGACGCCGACCGTCCACCAGCGCACACCGTCGCTGTCGGTGGATTCGATCAGCACGCGGGTGATCGCCTCCGTGCCGCCATTGAGGATACGCACCTTGAAATCGGCGAGCACCAGATCGTCGATTTCATGCTGATACTTGCCGAAATCCTTGCGCAGCGCGAGGTCGAGCGCGTTGACCGGGCCTTCGGCATCGGCAACCGACATCAGCGTCTGGCCGTCGATGGTGATCTTGACCACCGCCTCGGAGACGATCTTCACACGGCCAAGACTGTCGAAGCGGCGCTCGATCATCACGCGAAAGCCTTCGATGATGAAGAATTCCGGGATCGTGCCGAGCGTGCGGCGCGCCAGGAGCTCGAAGCTCGCATCCGCGCCCTCGTAGGCATAACCGATCGATTCACGTTCCTTGACGATTGAGATCAGCAGATCGAGCTTCGGATCGTCCTTGGCAACGATGATGCCGCGCCGCTTCAGCGCATTGATGAAATTCGCCTTGCCACCCTGGTCTGACACCATGACCTTGCGGAAATTGCCGACACTTTCGGGCGGCACGTGTTCATAGGTGCGCGGGTCCTTGATCAGCGCAGAGGCGTGGATGCCGGCCTTTGTGGCAAAGGCGGAGGCCCCGACATAAGGCATCTGGTGGTCCGGCGAGCGGTTGAGCAGCTCGTCGAAGGCATGCGAGAGCCGGGTGAGGTTGAGCAGCCGCTCCTCGTCGATCGCCGTTTCGAAACGTGTATTGTAGGCGCTCTTCAGCGCCAGGGTCGGGATCAGCGTCACCAGATTGGCATTGCCGCAGCGCTCGCCGATACCGTTCAGCGTGCCCTGGATCTGCCTGGCGCCGGCTTCGACGGCAGCGAGCGAGTTGGCGACCGCCTGGCCGGTATCGTTATGGGCATGAATACCAAGACAGCGGCCGGGAACGCCCGCGGCGATCACCGCCTCGACGATGGCGCGCACCTCGGGCGGCTGCGCGCCGCCATTGGTGTCGCAGAGCACGACCCAGCGCGCGCCGCTCTCATACGCCGTCTTGGCGCAGGCGAGCGCATAGGCCGGATTGGCTTTGAAACCGTCGAAGAAATGCTCGCAATCGACGATCGCCTCCTTGCCTGCGCCGCCCGCCGCCTTGACGCTTTCGGCGATGCATTCGAGGTTTTCCTCGTTGGTGCAGCCGAGCGCCACTGCGACATGATAGTCCCAGCTCTTGGCGACGAAACAGATGGCGTCGCTTTTTGCCTGCAGCAGCCCGGCAATGCCGGGATCGTTGGAGACCGAAACGCCCGCCCGCTTCGTCATGCCGAAGGCGACGAAGGCCGCCTGGCTGGTGCGCTTCTCGCTGAAGAAGGCGGTATCCGTCGGATTGGCGCCGGGATATCCGCCCTCGACATAGTCGATGCCGAACTCGTCCAGCATGGCGGCGATCGCAATCTTGTCCTCGACGGAGAAGTCGATGCCGGGCGTCTGCTGCCCGTCCCGGAGCGTCGTGTCGAAGAGGTAGATGCGTTCTTTCATGTCGTTTCCTCCCGCCAAGCGGGTTGTTATGGAGTGCGGATGAGGGGCTGCCCCGACACCAACAATCAGTCTTGCTTCCCGGCAAACTTGTCCGTCGCCCGGATCAGTTGGTCGAGGATCCCGGGCTCCGAATAGGCATGGCCCGCACCTTCGATCAGGTGAAACTCCGCCTTCGGCCAGGCCTTGTGCAGCAGCCAGGCGTATTTTGCCGGGCAGGGCATGTCGTAGCGGCCATGCACGATGACGCCTGGAATATCCTTGAGCCTGCCGGCATCGCGGATCAGCTGCCCTTCGTCCATCCAGCCGGCATTGACGAAGAAATGGTTTTCGATGCGCGCGAATGCGTAGGCGAATTCCGGCTCCTCGAACTTGCCGCTCGTGGAAGGTTCCGGCAGAAGCGTGATCGTTTCGCCCTCCCAGATGCTCCAGGCCTGCGCGGCCTCCAGGCGCACATTTCTGTCCTCGTGCGTCAGGCGGCGATGATAGGCATGCATCATCTCATGCCGCTCATCCGGCGGAATGGGAGCGATGAAGCGCTCCCACTTATCGGGAAACATTTCCGAGACGCCGAACTGATAATACCAGTCGAGCTCGGCTTTGGTCAGCGTATAGATGCCGCGCAGGATGAGCTCGGACACGCGCTCCGGATGCGTCTCGGCATAGGCAAGCGCGAGCGTCGAACCCCAGGAGCCGCCGAACACCTGCCATGTGTCGACGCCGGCCATTTCACGCAGTCGCTCTATGTCGGCGACGAGGTGCCAAGTCGTGTTGGCGTCGAGCTCCGCATGCGGCGTCGACTTGCCGCAGCCGCGCTGGTCGAAGAGCATGACATCGTAAAGAGCGGGATCGAAAAGTCGGCGATGCGCCGGCGAGATGCCGCCGCCCGGGCCGCCATGCAGGAAGACGGCGGGCTTGGCGCCCGGCGTTCCCGAGCGCTCCCAATAGATCACGTGACCATCGCCGACATCGAGATGGCCGGAGGCATAGGGTTCGATTTCAGGATAGAGCGTGCGTAGCACTTCAGTCATATCTTCACGCCTTTTGCGGGCCAGACGGCGGTATCGTGATCGGGATGCTGGAAGGAGATGATCGCCTCCTGCCGGGAGTAGAAATCCGGGTCCTTGTGAACAGGAGCCTCGAAGATCGTCTCGACCCAGGGCAGGCGGGCATCGTAGTTGACCTGGATCTGCGGTGCGAGATCGCTGCGATCGTCGAATGTGCCGATCGCAAGCTCCAGTCCGCCCGGATGACGGTAGGTCATCGGCGTGCCGCAATCCCTGCAAAAGCCACGCTCGATATTGACGGAGGACTGGAAATAGCTCGGCTCGCCGCGCGTCCATTCCATCCCTTCCTCGGGTGCGGTGACGAGCGCCGAGAAGAAGCCGCCGAACTGCTTCTGGCACATGCGGCAATGGCAGATCGACGGCCGCCCGAGCTTGCCCGATATGCGGAAGCGCACGGCGCCGCATTGGCAGCCGCCTGTTCTTATCTTATCCGTCATGGGCTTTCTCCGAGTGGCCAGCTTTTCGTGTCGTGATTCGGGTGCTGATGATTGCTTGCCGCGATCGCGTTCTCGCGGTCGGGCGTTTCAGGCTCGGCCTCCACCGGCAGCCCGTCGAGGGCGTGGAACCAGGACATCTTGCGTCCGGTGTTGGATTGTATTACGGGCCGGACCGCATCGGGATCATCCAGTGAGCCAAGGGTGATGTTGATGAAGTCCGTTTCCGGAATATCGTAGAACAGCGGCGTGCCGCAATCGCCGCAGAAGCCGCGCCGCACCAGATCCGATGAATTGAACCATTTGGGTTCGCCGCGCGTCAGTTCGAAATCTTTCCGCATGGCCGCTGCCAGCGGCAGAAAATAGTTGCCGGCGGCCTTCTGGCACATGCGGCAATGGCAAATATGAGGATAGCCGAGTTCGCCGCTGGCCCGATAGCGAACCGCGCCGCACTGGCATCCGCCCGTCTGTGCTGCTGTCTCCGTCACGCGCGATCCTCCGGCGGCCAGACCGGCGTATCGTGGTCGGGATGCTGATAGGAAACGAGTTCGTGCAGGAAGGAGCCTGCAGTCAGATCCGCCTCGGTTCGCTCTCCAGGCAACTCGTGCAGATGATCGACAAAGCCGATCTTGCCTTCCACGCCCCACTGGATGGTGGGCGGCAGTTGCGACGGATCGTCAAAGGCGCCCGCGGCAACCGCCATTCCATCCGGCGCCTCATAGGTCAGCGGCGTGCCGCAGTCACCGCAGAAACCGCGCTCGACGAAATTGGAGGATCGGAATTTCTTGCGTTGGCCCCGTGTCCATTCGAATTCCATCCCGCGCACGGAAACCAGCGGCGCGTAGTACGCGCCGAACGCCTTCTGGCACATGCGGCAATGACAGATCGATGAATCCGATGGCGTCCCTCGCGCCCGAAACCGGATCGCCCCGCATTGGCAGCCGCCGGTGTAGGTATTCATCATGGCAGATCCTTTCCGATTGTTCGGATGATATGGCTGCACACGTTGTCGATATCGCGCAGGATGTCGTCGTTCCAGAAGCGCAGAACAGTCCAGCCGTCTGCCTGGAGACGTCGAGTCCTGATGTCGTCATAGGAGACGTTCGCAGCAAGCGCGTGCTGCGAGCCGTCTATTTCGACAACAAGGCGATGGGCGGGGCAAACGAAATCGACGATGTAGCCGGCAATAGGCATCTGTCGGCGGAAGCCGAGACCCATCAAGCGATGAGCACGAAGCTCGTTCCAGAGTTTCAGTTCAGCATCGGTCATGGCTTTGCGCATACGCTTGGCATTTGCCCGCCGTAGCGGGGGAACTGGTGTATGCGACACGTCTTGCCTCTCGCTCCGGGCAACACCCCCCTCTGCCCTGCCGGGCATCTCCCCCACAAGGGGGGAGATCGGCAAGATGCGCCAGCTTCCCGAAATCTTTATCGCGCGCCAAGTGGCTTCGGCCACTTTTGATCTTTGATCAAGACGAGCGGACGCCCCCAGCCAATCTCCCCCCTTGTGGGGGAGATGCCCGGCAGGGCAGAGGGGGGTATGTCTCGCCGCCGAACCCATCCTACCGCTTAACCTCCCACGTCGTCACACGCTCGCCCGTCACCGCATCCTTTCCGTCCTTCAGCTGGATGCCTTTCGCCGTCAGTTCGTCACGGATCTTGTCGGCCTCGGTGAAGTTCTTCGCCTTCAGCATTTCGAGACGCATGGCGACTAGCGCATCGACTGCTGACGCGACGGCCGCGTCGATTTCCGTCTTCTTCGGCAAGAGACCCAGGAGGGCGGCCGTTGCGGCAAATGTCGCGCCGGCGGCGGGATCCGTATGGGCTGCTTGCGCCAGCGCATGCAATGCCTGCACCGCCGCGACCGTGTTGAGGTCGTCGGCGAGAGCAGTCAGCACGGCCTCGTCGGGCTTGGCATCGCCGGCTTCGGTCACCGGCCATTTGGCGAGCAGACGTTCGGCCTCTTCCAGTCGCTTGATCGAAAAATCGATCGGCTCGCGGTAATGCGTCATCAGCATCGCCAGACGCAGCACCTCGCCCGGCCATTTGCGGCCGCCGAAAGTCTGCGTGTGCAGCAGATCATAGATGGTGACGAAATTGCCCTCGGATTTCGACATCTTGCGGCCTTCGACCTGCACGAAGCCGTTATGCATCCAGACATTCGCCATCACCTCGGTGCCGTGGGCGCAACGCGACTGGGCGATCTCGTTTTCATGATGCGGGAAGATCAGGTCCAGCCCACCGCCGTGAATGTCGAAGATATCGCCGAGATAGCGCTGGCTCATCGCGGAGCATTCGATATGCCAGCCGGGTCGGCCGCGGCCCCAGGGGCTCTCCCAGCCGGGCTCGTTGTGGCTCGACAGTTTCCAGAGCACGAAATCGCCAGGGTTCTTCTTGTGCGCATCGACGGCGACGCGGGCGCCGGCCTGCTGCTCGTCGAGCGGGCGTTTCGAAAGCTGGCCGTAATCGGCCATGGATTTGGTGTCGAACAGCACTTCGCCTGATGCGACATAGGCATGGCCGTTACCGATCAGCTTCTCGATGATCTCGATCATCTGCTCGATATTGTCGGTGGCGCGCGGTTCGACATTCGGCTCGAGGCAACCGAGTTCGGCGACATCGGCGTGAAACTGCGTCTCGGTCTTCTCCGTCACCGCACGAATCGCTTCGTTGAGCGGCAGGCCCGGATGGTCCCTCAGCGCCCGCGCATTGATCTTATCGTCGACGTCTGTGATGTTGCGGGCATAGATGACATGCTGTTCGCCATAGATATGACGCAGCAGGCGGAACAGCACATCGAAGACGATGACCGGTCGGGCATTGCCAATATGGGCGTAATCGTAGACCGTCGGGCCGCACACATACATGCGGACGTTTTCGGCATCGATCGGCTTAAAGACCGATTTCTCCCGCGTCAGCGTATTGTACAGCTTCAGTTCCGGCGTGCCGCCCATTTCACTCTCCTAAAATGCATATGCAGAAAAATACCACCACCGGCAGGCCGGGGCGTTTCGCATCTTGGACATTTGGGAGACGAAAACGGCCAGGCCAGCTTTGGGCTAGCGAATAATCTTCCGGCAAATAATGCAGGTAACCGTTTTCATGACGCGTTTTATGGCGCGGGATCGAGGTTTGGTCAAGGGAGTTGCTGAGCCATTTCCAACATTGCCGTTCGCGTCAAAGAAACGTCGGAAAGTCGCTCAAGCCGGCAGCCGATAATCCACCAGCTTGTTCTCGCGCACGATGAACAGCTTGCCGGTCTCGGTCACACCCGGGCCGAGCAGCGGGAGGATCGCCTTCGCGACTTCGGAAGGATGCGGCAGCGTCATCGGGTCTTCGCCCGGCACAGCCTGCGCCCGAATGGCGGTGCGTGTGGCGCCCGGATCGACGCTGGTGATGCGCAGCGGCGTCGATTGGGTCTCGCCGGCCCAAGTGCGTGCCAGCGCTTCAACAGCGGCCTTGGAAGCCGAATAGGCGCTCCAGAAGGGGCGGCACTTGTGGGCGGCGCCCGACGACATGATGACGGCGCGGCCGGCATCAGAACGGGTCAGCAGCGGATCGACCGAGCGGATGAGACGCCAGGTGGCATTCACATTGATGTTCATCACCTTTTCGAAGACCTTCGCCTCGATATGGCCGATCGGCGAGATGACGCCGAGCACGCCGGCATTGGCAACGAGAATATCGAGCTTGCCCCAGCGCTCGAAGATCGAGCCGCCGAGACGGTCGATTGCCTCCATGTCGGCGAGATCGAAGGGAACCAGCGTCGCTGAGCCGCCAATGGCTTTGATGGCATCGTCCAGCTCTTCCAGGCCACCAACGGTGCGAGCGCAGGCAATCACATGCGCGCCGGCCTTGGCGAGTTCGAGGGCCGTGAAATAGCCGATGCCGCGCGATGCGCCGGTGACCAGCGCGATCTTGCCTTCAAGATTGATGTTCATCTGTCCCGGTTCCGGATGTGCTTGGAAAGGTGAGGGGCGCAATAGGCCCCTCACAAGGGAAAGTCAAAGCGGAAGCGGCTCAGCCGTTGCTGGCAAGCATGGAAATCTTGTTGCCCATGGACTCGCCGTTCTTGTCGAGCAGGCGGGTCGGATAGTCACCGGTGAAATAGTGATCGGTGAATTGCGGGCGGGCCGGGTTACGATCCTCGCCGCCGACGGCGCGATAAAGCCCGTTGATCGATATGAAGGCGAGCGAATCCGCGCCGATATATTTGGCCATGGCTTGGACGTCGGCATACTGGTTTGCCAAGAGCTTTTCGGCATCGGGCGTGTCGATGCCGTAGAAGTCAGGGAAGAAGATCATCGGGCTTGCAACGCGGACATGGACTTCGCGTGCGCCGGCCTCGCGGATCATCTGCACGATCTTCAGCGAGGTTGTGCCGCGCACGATGGAATCGTCGACCAGCACCACGCGCTTGCCTTCGATCATCGCCCGGTTGGCGGAATGCTTCAGCTTCACGCCGAAGGCGCGGATCTGCTGTGTCGGCTCGATGAAGGTACGGCCGACATAGTGGTTGCGGATGATGCCGTATTCGAAGGGAATTCCGCTTTCCTGCGCGTAGCCGAGAGCAGCAGGCGTGCCGCCATCCGGTACCGGCACGACCACATCCGCATCGACGGGCGATTCCTTGGCGAGGTTCATGCCCATGTTCTTGCGCGTCGTATAAACGTTCCGGCCGCCGACGACCGAGTCCGGCCGGGCGAAATAGACATATTCGAACAGGCAGAGGCGTTCCGGCTGCGGCTTGCTGGGCTTGCGCGCATCGATGCTGATCGAGCCGTCAGGCTGGATTTCGCAGATGACGACCTCGCCATTTTCCACGTCGCGGATGAACTTGGCGCCGATGATGTCGAGCGCGCAGGTTTCCGAGCAGAAGATCGGCTTGCCGTCGAGTTCGCCCATGACCAGCGGGCGGATACCTGTGGGGTCACGCGCGGCGATCAGCTTCGTGCGCGTCATGGCGAGCATCGAATAGCCGCCCTCCATCTGGCGGATGGCGTCGATGAAGCGGTCGGACGTGGAAGCGTGGCGGGAACGGGCGATGAGGTGGAGGACGACTTCGGTATCGGAGGTCGACTGACAGATGGCACCGGTCGCGATGATCTGCCGGCGCAGCGTCAGGCCGTTGGTGAAGTTGCCGTTATGGGCAATGGCGATGCCGCCTTCCTCAAGTTCGGCAAAGAGTGGCTGCACGTTGCGCATGGCCACTTCGCCTGTCGTCGAGTAGCGCGTATGGCCGATCGACATGCCGCCCGGCAGGCGGGCGAGCGTCATCGGGTTGGTATAATGGTCGCCGACGAGGCCCATATGGCGCTCCTGATAGAAGCGCTTGCCATCGAAGGAGACGATACCGGCTGCTTCCTGACCGCGATGTTGCAGGGCATGCAGGCCGAGGGCCGTCAGCGCCGCGGCATCAGGATGTCCCAGAATTCCGAAAACGCCGCATTCTTCATGCAGCGTATCTCCGTCGAGCGGATCGTCGGTCGGGAAGGAATGGGACTGGTTCATTTCTGCGGGCCTCTGCTCTCACAAGAATGGATCGGCATTTCCAGAAATAGCTAAGCCCGGCTGAGCTGGAATGCCCGGCCGGACCCTCATTTCACGTCCCGCTCAAATGGCGATTGCCTTAAGGCGGGTCAAGCTCTTGAACACTGTGTCAATTCGCCGGCTGCTGTGCGCCGTCGGCAGGCGCAGTCGGCGCGTCTTCCGCCGGAGCCTGATCGGCCGGCGGCGGGGTGGCGCCTTCGCCCTGTGCCTGCGGCTGAAGCTTATCACGGATGCTTGCCGGGATCATCTGGGCAAATTGTTCCGGTAGAACCGATTTCAGCTTCACGACCATCGAATCCAGGAACGGCTTCGACTTCGCGTTATTGACCCAGGCCGGACGGTGGTCGACGTCGACGAGCCAGTTCCAGAAGGCCACAGCGACGACCAGCAGCAGCACGCCGCGCGCTGCCCCGAATAGGAAGCCGAGCGTGCGGTCAAGCGCGCCGACGCGGCTGTCGATGATGAAATCGGCGATCTTCATCGTGATGAAGGAGATGACGATGAGCGCGATAAGGAAGACGACCGCTGCCGAACCGACGGTCGCGATGCGGTCGTCATCGGTGTATTTCTTCGCGTAGGGCAGCAGGTAGGGATAGAGGTAATAAGCGGCGGCGGCCGAACCGCCCCAGCTCGCAATCGAAAGGATCTCGCGCGAAAAGCCGCGGACCATCGCCAGCACGGCGGAGAAGAGCACGACGCCGATGACAATACCGTCGAAAATCGTAATGGGCATGTAAATTCAACTCCAGGACTGCCGCTTGGCGGCCGTGTCGTGCCTTATCGTGTGCCTCCTATATCATCACCAATCTTGGCAATGAAAGGATCAAACCTCGTCTTCCACACGCAGCGCTCCCTTCGACCCGGCGATGCGCGCGACCAGATCCGGCAGGCTCTCGACTTCGCTCCAGCGCCCGCCGGAGCCCTTCGGCAATTCGGCGGAGGCGGATGGAAGCAGCGCTGCAGAAAACCCCAGCTTCTCGGCTTCCTTGAGGCGCTGGGCGGTGTGCGCAACCGGCCGGATGGCGCCCGACAGGCTGACTTCGCCGAAATAGACGCAATCTGCGGGAAGGGCAATACCGGCAAGCGAGGAAACGAGCGCCGAGGCGACGGCGAGATCGGCCGCCGGTTCAGAGATACGGTAACCGCCGGCGACATTGAGATAGACGTCGTGCTGGCCGAGTCTGACGCCGCAATGGGCCTCCAGCACCGCAAGGATCATCGACAGCCTAGCCGAATCCCAGCCGACAACGGCGCGCCTCGGCGTGCCGAGCGAGGTCGGCGCCACCAGCGCCTGCACCTCGACGAGAATGGGGCGGGTGCCCTCCATGCCGGCAAAGACGGCTGCGCCCGGCGATTTCTCGTTGCGCTCGCCGAGGAAGAGCTCCGAGGGGTTGGCGACTTCGCGTAAGCCTCTGTCGGACATTTCGAAGACACCGATCTCGTCGGTCGGGCCGAAGCGGTTCTTGACGGTGCGCAGGATGCGATAGTGATAGCCGCGATCGCCTTCGAAATAGAGCACGGCATCGACCATGTGCTCGACGACGCGCGGGCCTGCGATCTGCCCGTCCTTGGTCACATGCCCGACGAGCACCATGGCGGCCCCCGTCTGTTTCGCGAAGCGGATCATCGCCTGCACGCCGGTGCGCACCTGCGTCACCGTACCCGGCGCGGATTCGGCCAGTTCGCTCCACAGCGTCTGGATCGAATCGATAATGACGAGATCCGGCCGCTTGCCCTCGGCGAGCGTCGCCAGAATATCCTCGACATTGGTCTCGGCCGCCAGCATCACGTCGGTATCGGCCGCTGCAAGGCGCTGCGCCCGCAGCCGGACCTGCGCCACGGCTTCCTCGCCGGAGACGTAGATGATCTTGTGGCCACGCCGCGCAAGGGCGGCTGCCGCCTGCATCAGCAAGGTCGATTTGCCGATGCCGGGATCGCCGCCGATCAGCACCGCCGACCCGCGCACGAAGCCGCCGCCGAGCGCCCGGTCGAGTTCCGACATGGCGGTGTGGATGCGCGGCGCTTCTTCGATCTCGCCCGACAGCGCCGTCAGCGCCACCGGCCGGCCCTTCTTCGGCGTCTTGCCCGGACCGGAGCCGATCCCGCCCATCGGGTCTTCTTCGACGATGGTGTTCCACTCGCCGCAGTTCTCGCATTTGCCGGCCCAGCGGTTATGGATCGTGCCGCAATTCTGGCAGATGAATTGTGTCCTGGCCTTCGCCATCAGTTACTCTTTCAGTCCGGGTTCCCGAGTGAAGCAGACACGCCGCTTCATCGAATCATTGTGGTGCTTGAGATAATGGCTATCACGACGGATCAAAACTAATGATTTCCCCATCAGTGCGCCGGTGCCTATCCTTTGTCTCTGCTCATCTGGAACGGTGGAAGATGTTCGATTATTCGCTCACGCATTGGCTTGCATTTCTGTCGGCGGCGGTTTTGCTCAACCTCTCGCCCGGTCCCGACATCGCCTTCATCCTCGGTCACACGATGAAAAGCGGAAAACGCGCCGGTTTTTCCGCATTGTTCGGCGTCTGGTCCGGCGCGTGTCTGCATGTACTGATGGCCGCACTCGGCCTCTCCGCAGTGCTTGCCGCTTCCGCCGCCGCCTTCTCCGCGGTCAAATGGATCGGCGCCGCCTATCTCGTCTGGCTGGGCATCCAGGCGTTGCGCGCCAGCGGCGGGAGTGGCCTGGTAAAAGCTGCCGGCGAAAAAATGCCGGTCGCGAAGATCTACCGGCAGGGAATCCTGGTGTCGCTGCTCAATCCGAAAGTGGCGATCTTCTTCCTGGCCTTCCTGCCGCAGTTCGTCGTCGAAGGGGCAGGGCCGACATGGGCCCAGCTCATGCTCCATGGCGGGCTCATCATCGTCGTCGCTGCCTTCATCGAGCCGCCGCTCATCCTGCTCGGAGGGCGCCTTGCCGACGCACTCCGGAACAATCAAAGGATCGGTCTGTGGCTCGATCGTGGTCTTGGCACGCTTTTCGTGGCACTCGGCGTCCGCCTTGCGCTCAGCAGCCGCTGACAGACGAACCCTACTCCTCGGCTACATAGCGCCTTTCGTGGCGCAGCCCCATACTGGTCAGGATCTCGTATCCGATCGTGCCCGCAGCCCGCGCTACGTCGTCGAGGGCCATGTTCTTGCCGAACAGCTCGACATAGTCCCCGGCGCGCACCGCATTCTCAGGCAGGTCAGTGATGTCAAAGATCGTCAGATCCATGGTGATCCGGCCCGCGACCGGCACCTTGTGCCCGGCGATAAAACCTTGCCCGCCCTGCGGCGCCACCTGGCGCAGCGGCACGCCGCCGCTCGACTGGCTGCGCATGTAGCCGTCGGCATAGCCGGCCGAAGCGACCGCCAGGCGGCTTTCGCGATGAAGCTGCAGCGCCCGCCCGTAGCTGACAGTCTCACCGGCCTCGACAGTGCGCACCTGGATGATACGCGCTTCCGCCGTGGCGACCGGGCGCATCGGGTTCGTCATGCCGCTGACCGCTTCGCCACCATAGAGCGAGATGCCGGGACGGGTCAGGTCGAAGTGGTAGTCTTCGCCGAGAAAGATGCCGGCCGAGGCGGCAAGACTTGAATCGATGCCTTCATAGGCGGCGCTAACCCTGCGGAATGATTCGAGCTGCCGCCGGTTCATCGCATGCGTGGGATCGTCGCCGCAGGCGAGATGGCTCATGATGAGCACCGGTGCGAAGCTCGCCGGCCGCGAGACGTCGTCGGCGAGCGCTAGCGCATCGTCGACGCGAAGTCCCAGCCGGTTGAAGCCCGTATCGACATGCAGCGCGCAGGGGTAGTCGCCGTAATCGGCAAGCACCGCCATCCAGAAGGCGAGCTGTTCGTCGGAGGAAATCACCGGCACCAGATCGTTGTCGAAGAAGCGCCGTTCGGTGCCCGGCCATATGCCCGAGAGCACGAAGATGCGCGCCTCGGGCGCATAAAGGCGAAGCGTCACCCCTTCGTCGACGGTCGCGACGAAGAAGTCCCGCGCGCCCGCGAGATAGAGGGCTTCGCCGGTGTCCTCGATACCCATGCCATAGGCATCCGCCTTGACGACGGCTGCGGCGCGCGCGGCACCCGAGCGGCGCGCCATGTCGCGCCAGTTCTCAGTGAGCGCGGTCAGGTCGACGGTCAGCCGCAGGCCTGCGGAAGCGAAAAGATCGTCGTCTTCGAAGGGGATAGGAAAATCTGTCATGAACCGCCGTGAAGAAATGAAGGGAGAACCAGTTCACCCAGTCTAAAGAGCATTGTGGCGAAGGGAAAGCGCAGGCGATCACATACCGCCGTTTGAAGCCTGCATGATCACTTTTGTTCAAGACGCATGCCGCCTTCCGCGCTAATCTTGCCGGATGCAGAACGTATCGCAGAAAGAAGCGGCGGAGGCCATGCCGCTTGCCAACGTGGAATCGGCCCGCTTCTGGCGGGACAGCCGCTTTCGCGACATGGAGTGCCTGAGCGCCACCTTCCTCACGCATGAATATGCGCCGCATGCGCACGATACATTCAGCATCGGCGCGATAGAAAGCGGCAGCCAGATCGCCACGCTGAGCGGCAGGCGGGAGGAAACCGGCCCGGGCGACCTTTATCTTATCGATCCCGGCGTCATTCATGACGGCGCCCCCGGCGGCGAGGGATACCGCTACCGCATGATCTATCCCGACATGAAGCTGTTCATCGATATTCTGGAGGATGTGACGGGCAAGGCCTTCCATGCGACACCGTCTTTCTCAGGCGGGCTTCCACGCGATCCGCAACTCGCCAATGTCTTTCATGCCGCCCATCGCACGCTCGAAAGGGGCGCCGGTGCGCTGGAGTCCGATGAAAGCATGTTCACAGTGCTGGCGGCGATCTTTGCGCGTCACGGCAGCACCATCGTCGTGCCTGTCGATACGCAGGAGCGAAGCGCCGTCGCCCGCGCCCGCGAATACCTCATCGAGAACTTCGACAGCGATGTCGGCCTCGAAGAACTGGCCGGAGTGGCGGGCCTGAGCCGCGCTCACCTCATCCGCGCTTTCCGCAAGGAATATCACATCACGCCGCACGCCTTCCTGACGGACCGGCGCGTGCAGGTGGCCCGCCGGCTGCTGCGGCAGGGGCGTATGCCGGCCGATATCGCGCTTGAGTGCGGTTTTGCCGATCAGGCGCATTTCACCCGGCACTTCAAGGCGCGCACGGGCGTAACACCTGGTCAATTCCGCACGGGCTGATCACTTTCGTTCAATACGGCCATGTCATGCTGGGCTACTGCTTGGCGATCTCAATCAGGAGGTTGCCATGTTGCAGCAAAGCCGGCCGGCCGGCGAATTTCTTGCCGGAATACGCGCCATCTTTCCGCTTGTCATCGCCGTGATTCCGATCGGTCTGGTTTTCGGCGCGGTTTCCGCCACCAAAGGTCTTTCGGCCTTGGAAACAACGCTGATGAGCGCGCTGGTCTTTGCCGGCGGCTCGCAGTTCGTGGCAATGGACATATGGACGCATCCGGCAAGCTGGATCGGCGTCGGCTTCGCAGCGTTGTTGGTCAACATCCGCCACGTGCTGATGAGCGCCTCCATCGGCACGAAGATGCAGTCCTTCTCCACCATCAGACGCTATGCCGCCATGCTGTTCCTTGCCGACGAGCTCTGGGCCATGGCGGAGTTCCGCGCCGGTAGTGGAACGCTGACGCCGGCCTGGTATGCCGGCATCGTCACGCCGTTTTACGCCGCCTGGGTCGGTTCTTCGCTTGCAGGCGCATTGCTTGGCGCCTTTCTGGGCGATCCGGCGGTCATCGGTCTCGACTTCGCCTTTCCTGCCGTCTTTGTCGTGCTGGTCATGGGCTTCTGGAAGGGGCCGGAAACGGGCGCCATCCTGGCCGCGAGCGGAGTTGCGGCCGTTGCCACCCATCATTTCGTGCCGGGCGTCTGGTATATCGCAGCCGGCGCGTTGGCCGGACTGGCGATGGCCCTCTGGAAGGGCAAGGTACGGGAGCAGGCCGCATGACGCTCGATATCAATACCCTGCTTGCCATCCTCGCGATGGCGCTTGCGACGATTTCCACGCGCATCAGCGGTCTCGTCCTCATCCGTCATATAAAGCTGGACGAGCGCTGGAAAACGGCAATCGAGGCGATCCCACCGGCGGTGCTGATGGCCGTAATAGCCCCGACCGCCTTTGCGACCGGCTGGGCGGAAACACTGGCATGCGCCGCAACGGCGCTGGCCGCCCGCCGGCTGCCGATGCTTGCCAGCGTCACCCTCGGCGTCGCGACCGTGGCCCTGTTGCGGGCCGCAGGTTTCTAAAGGGATACTGACCCGGAAAACCGCGTCAATGTTCCTCGTACTGTGTGAAGGAGGGATCGGCGAGATCTGCAAACCGCGTGAATTCCGCCTGGAAGGCCAGCTTCACCGTGCCTGTCGGTCCGTGGCGCTGCTTGGCGATGATGACGTCGGCCGTGCCCTTCACCTTATCGAACAGCGCTTCCCATTCCGGATATTTCGGATCGTGCGGATCGCGCGGCTCCTGGTTCTTGACGTAATATTCCTCGCGGAACACGAAAAGCACGACGTCGGCGTCCTGTTCGATCGAGCCGGATTCGCGAAGGTCGGAGAGCTGCGGACGCTTATCGTCGCGGCTTTCGACCTGGCGCGAGAGCTGTGACAGCGCGATGATCGGAACGTTGAGCTCCTTGCCGAGCGCCTTCAGGCCGGTGGTGATCTGGGTGATTTCCTGGACTCGGTTGTCGCTTGACTTGCCGGAGCCGGTCATCAGCTGCACGTAGTCGACCACGAGCACGTCGAGGCCGCGCTGGCGCTTCAGGCGGCGCGCGCGCGCCGAAAGCTGGGCAATCGAGATGCCGCCCGTCTGGTCGATGTAAAGCGGCACCTTCTGCATCATCATCGAGCAGGCGACGAGCTTTTCGAAATCGGCATCGTTGATGTCGCCGCGGCGGATCTTCGAGGAGGAGACTTCCGTCTGCTCGGAGATGATACGGGTGGCGAGCTGTTCGGACGACATTTCAAGCGAGTAGAAGCCGACGACGCCGCCGTTCTTGGCCTTCATGCTGCCGTCCGACTGGACTTCGCCTTCGTAGGCGGCGGCGATATTGTAGGCGATGTTTGTGGCAAGCGAGGTCTTGCCCATGCCGGGGCGTCCGGCCAGCACGATCAAGTCCGAGCGCTGCAACCCGCCCATCTTGGAATCCAGCGAATGGATGCCGGTGGAAATGCCGGAAAGCCCGCCGTCGCGTTCCTTGGCGACCGCCGCCATGTCGATGGCGAGCGCCACGGCATCGTTGAAGGACTGGAAGCCGCCGTCGTAGCGGCCGTTTTCCGCCAGTTCGAAGAGGCGGCGTTCGGTATCCTCGATCTGCGACTGCGGCGGCATGTCGAGCGGCGCGTCATAAGCGATATTGACGACGTCCTCGCCGATGGTGATCAGCGCCCGGCGCAGCGCCAGGTCGTAGATCGCCCGGCCGTAGTCCTCGGCATTGATGACGGTGACGGCATTGCTGACGAGGCTCGCCAGATATTGCGAAACCGTCATGTCGCCGACTTTCTCGTCGGCCTTCAGGAAGGTCTTGATCGTCACCGGATTGGCGATCTTGCCCATGCGGATGATATCGCCGGCAACCTCGAAGATCTTCCGGTGCAGCGGCTCGTAGAGATGGATCGGCTTCAGGAAGTCCGACACCCGGTAATAGGCGTCGTTGTTCATGAGGATGGCACCCAGAAGCGCCTGCTCGGCTTCAATATTGTTGGGTGCTTCGCGATAATGCTGCTCCGACGGAGCAACGGCTGCAATCTTTCGAGCGGCGTCGTTCATCATCATCCGTTCTGTTTTTTCCAACTCCGGATTTGCAATTCCGGATGGAGAAAATCAAGGGCCCACGAAAGGGGCGGGGCTCGCTTTGCCTAAATACTGAACGCTGTGCCCATTGTTCGACTTCTCCACAGTGCCGGGCGACGAAAAGGAGAAATACTGGCAGTGTCACCCGCACGA
The DNA here is from genome assembly GCF_003985135.1 of Rhizobium fabae. Classification (NCBI taxonomy): domain Bacteria; kingdom Pseudomonadati; phylum Pseudomonadota; class Alphaproteobacteria; order Hyphomicrobiales; family Rhizobiaceae; genus Rhizobium; species Rhizobium fabae. Next base: position 34,696 of record NZ_ML133666.1, on the reverse strand, counting down.
CACGGTTTGGCGCGACTCACGCCCATCCGTTCCGGAGAAGCGCAGTCTAGCGCGACGACATCAGACCCGCAGCAAAAACATCCCCAAATCCCCTTTAAAAAACCACCCTATGGGCTGCCTCTTGCCAGGATGGGTGGAAACGAAAAAGCCCGGCGCGGTGGCCGGGCTTTCTGTCGCGGATGACTCCGGCGAGAATTATGCTTCGTCTTCGTCGACGCCGTCGGCTTCCGGATCGAAGAAATCCTCAGGACGCAGCGCGTCTTCGTCGACGCCGTAGATTGCGTCGACCGAGGTGAGTTCTTCGCCCTTGGCCTGACGCTCTGCCTCTTCGGCCGAACGGGCAACGTTCAGCTCGACGTGGATTTCGACTTCGGCATGCAGCTGCAGCTCGACCTTGTGCAGGCCGATGGCCTTGATCGGCGTGTTGAGGTGAACCTGGTTGCGGCCGATGTTGAAGCCTTCGGCAGCGAGGATCTCGACGACGTCACGGGCAGCGACAGAACCGTAGAGCTGGCCGGTTTCACCGGCGGAACGTACGACGATGAAGGACTTGCCGTCGAGAACGTCGGCGACCTTCTGGGCTTCCGACTTGCGCTCGAGGTTGCGGGCTTCGAGAGTCGCGCGCTCGGCTTCGAAGCGGGTCTTGTTGGCGGCGTTGGCGCGCAGCGCCTTGCCGAGCGGCAGCAGGTAGTTACGGGCAAAGCCGTCGCGAACCTTTACGGTTTCGCCCATCTGGCCGAGCTTGGAGATGCGTTCGAGAAGGATGACTTCCATTTTCTTTTCCTTTCTTATGTCTCAGATTTTCGTGTCGGATTGTTTGGGGGCATCGGCATCTTTCGTCGGGGTCAGGGCGATCGCCTTGCGCGTATCGCTGAGACCCAGGACGAGGATGAGGAAAACTGGCAGAAGCATGAGCATCGAAGCCAGGTAGCAGAGGATGAGGGCCGGTATGCGCCAATCCTTGCCGCGTGTGCGGAAATGCAGGGAGGCGAAGCCGGAGAGCATGAAGCCCGCGCCGAAGGTGCCGATCACGGTGGCGCCGACCAGCGCCGGAACGCCGCCGAAGAAGCAGGCGGCAAGCCCGGCCAGAAAAATGAAGATCGAATTGCGGTTCATGCGCAGCGATGAGGGAATGTCCTCGCGCGGACGCAGGCCCCGGCCGGACGCTGCAACGATGCGCACGGCGAAATAATAGGCGGCAAACAGCATGCTGACCCACATGCCGCCCTGCACGGCCGGCAGCATCAGCAGGATCAGCGATTTGGTCTGCGCGGTCGCCGCCGGATCGGGCATGAATTCCGGCTGCTGCTGTTTGACCGAGGCGATCAGCAGATCGACGATCGGATCAGTGATCTCCGGCCCGTAGCCGATGATCACACCGATGACGATGACGGCGATCGTCACAAGCCCGCAGAGATGCAGCAGAATATCGGAGAGCGGGTACCAGGCAAGCAGATGGTCGGGGCCGCCGAGTTCGGAGGCGGGACGCGCCAGATTGGCGAGATGGCTGAGCCAGCCGGCCGGCAGCAGCGTCACCAACGTCATGATCAGCGCGAAGGAAGGAGAGATGAAAACTGCGCCGAGCGCTGCCGCCGTGACGACGGCGGAGATTGCGGCGGCATTGCCCCAACCGAGGCCGACGAGCAGGATCGGCAGCGCCGAGGCCGTGTAGAGAAGCGCGCTGAAAAACGACGGCTGCACGCTCGCGCCCAGCACCAGCAGGGCGGCGGTCAATCCGGCAAGTGCGCCGATCAGCAGCGTTCTAAGGTTCGGTCGTTTCAAGGTCGCTGTCCTGCTTCATCAAGCAGTTAGAGGATGTTCCGGAATCGAATTCTGAAACGTCTCAACATGGGTTTTAGGAGTTCCGATCCGCGCCCATCGCGAAAGGGAGAAGGGAAGGCACGAATGCCTTCCCTCAAAGGTGGTTACGTCAGCCGATCACGCGACGACGTAGGGCAGCAGGCCGAGGAAACGGGCGCGCTTGATCGCCTGGGCGAGTTCGCGCTGCTTCTTCTGGGAAACGGCCGTGATGCGGGACGGAACGATCTTACCGCGCTCGGAAATGTAGCGCTGAAGCAGACGTACGTCCTTGTAGTCGATCCGCGGTGCGTTTGCACCGGAGAACGGGCAGGTCTTGCGGCGGCGATGGAACGGGCGGCGGACCGGAGCGGAGGAAGTTTCAGCCATATCTCAGATCTCCCTTATACACGGTCTTCGCGCGGACGGCGCGGACGGTCTTCACGGTCGCCGAAGCCGCCTTCGCGCGGCGGACGCGGGCCGCGATCACGATCGCCGAATTCCCGGCGCGGGCCACGGTCGCCGCCTTCACGCGGGCCACGGTCGTCGCGGTCGCGCTTCTGCATCATGGCAGACGGGCCGTCTTCGTGCTTTTCAACAGCGATGGTCATGTAGCGAAGAACGTCTTCGCTGATGCGCATCTGGCGTTCCATTTCCTGGATCGCAGCAGCCGGTGCATCGATGTCCATCAGGGCGTAGTGCGCCTTGCGGTTCTTCTTGATACGGTATGTGAGGGACTTGAGGCCCCAGTTTTCGATACGCCCGACCTTACCGCCGTTAGCTTCGATCACACCCTTGTACTGTTCTACGAGGGCATCGACCTGCTGAGCGGAAATATCCTGCCGGGCAAGGAATACATGTTCATAAAGAGCCATGACAGCTTTGCCTTTCTTGCGTTTGGTTCAACCCGGTAATCGGCGGCTAAGCCTCAACGACTGCTCCTGATTGGGCGGGCCCAGGCAAGAAAAGCGTTTCCGAGACGGTCGAGAGCGGAGACACGGGAGGCTGGAACGCTTCCGTTCCGAACGATTTCCGAGAGGAAACCGGCCCTCCGTTCAGCCACCAGCCAGAAGACCGGGTCAACGAACAGCGCGGGTTATACGGATTTTTGCGCGAAAGGCAAGCGCATTCGGACATTCGAGCCCGACGCAGGCCGATGGCCGGCATCGGGCAGGTGCAAAAGAGAATATGATCAAAGCGTCAGCGGATACTGCCGGTGCACCTTGGCGATCTCGACCAGGACCTCGTCTGAAAGCGTCAGGTCGGCCGCGCCGATGTCGATCTTCAGTTGCTCCATCGAGGTCGCGCCGATGATGACCGAGGCCATGAAGGGCCTCGAGAAGCAGAAGGCGAGCGCCATTGCTGCCGGGTCGAGGCCGTATGTTGCGGCGATCTCCAGATAGGCTTTGGTCGCCGGTTCCTGCAACGGTTGCAGGCGGCCGCCGATGTCGTGATTGATCGAGGCACGCGAGCCCTTCGGCCTGATGCCATCGACATATTTACCGGTCAGGATGCCGCCGGCGAGCGGCGAATAGGCGAGCAGCCCGACGTCCTCGTGGTGCGAAAGCTCGGCAAGATCGAGGTCGAAGTGGCGGTAGAGCAGATTGTATTCGTTCTGGACGCTGGCAACGCGCGGCAGGCCCTTCTGTTCGGAGAGCGTCAGATATTTCTGTATGCCCCAGGTGGTTTCGTTGGAAAGGCCGATCGCGCGGATCTTGCCTTCCTTCACCAATGCGCCCAGCGTTTCCAGAATGTCGAGCATGTTGGCGGCAGCCGCCTCGCGATCCTGGTTGAAGGGGTTGTAACTCCAGTTCTGGCGGAAATGGAAATGGCCGCGGTTCGGCCAGTGGACTTGGTAGAGATCGACATAATCCGTCTTCAGCCGCGTCAGGCTGGCCTCGAGCGCCAGGCGGATGTTCTTCGCATCCGCACCTTCGCCGCCCCGCAGGTAGTCGCGGCCGCGGCCGGCGACCTTGGTGGCGAGGACGATATCTCCACGCTTGCCGGTCTTCTTGAACCAGCTGCCGATATAATCTTCGGTCCAGCCCTGCGTTTCCGCCGAAACCGGGGTGGTCGGGTAAATTTCGGCGGTATCGAAGAAATTGACGCCCTTTTCGACGGCGTAATCCATCTGCGCATGGGCGTCGGTTTCGCTGTTCTGCGAACCCCAGGTCATCGTGCCAAGGCAAATCTCTGAAACGGAAATCTCGGTGCGGCCTAGTGAATTGTACTTCATGTGAAAACCTTGGGAGAGAGGTGAAAGCCTTGGGAGGGTCCGCGCAAATCTAGGTCGGATTTGGCCAAGCGCAAGAGCAAAACCGGGCTTTTGCGCGAGCGCAAGGCTTGCAACGGCGTTCTGGATAGGTCGGCTTATTGTTTTGCGTAATTCACCGGTAATCCTTGCAAGCAGAGTGCGCCCATCCTTCGAATATCCTCTCGAAGGTTTCGCGGGAGCGTTCCTTTTCGCTCTCATGGTCACTTCACGCCGCGCTGAAGGGCGCCGCGCTTCTGTTTGGAGTAATAAATGCCTTCGATGAGAACAAGACTCGCCTTGTCAGTTACATCAGCCGTGCTGCTTTCCCAAGCCGCCGCGGCAGCAGATCTGGACAATTCCTATGTCCAGGCACCTTACCCCCAGCCGACCACGTTCGATTGGAGCGGCGCTTATGTCGGGGGACATGCCGGTGTTGCCTCAAGCCGTCTCAATCCCTTTTCCAACGGCAAGGGCCTCGCCGCGGGGGCACAGGCCGGATACAATTTCCAGTTTGGTTCCGCCGTCCTGGGCGCGGAGCTCGAAGGTACCTACATGGGCGGTACCGATCAGAGCGTACGCGGCGGCAATCTCGACGAGCAATGGCGCCTGGCCGCCAAAGCGAAGGCCGGGATGAGCCTCGACAAGACGCTCGTTTACGGCACTGCCGGCTATACGAGGACCAAATTCGAAAACGGCAGCAACGTTCGGCGCGGCCCAGGCTGGGAAGGCGGTTATTTGGTCGGCGGTGGCGTTGAGCAGGCTTTTGGAAACGGCCTTTCCGCAAAGCTGGAGTATAATTACGTCATGACCCCCGACGTGAAGACGACGACGAATGCCGGCACCACGCGTACTGATATAGACAGCCATGTGATCAAGGCAGGCATAAATCTTCGCTTCTAGAGCATGATGCCGAAAATGTGCGATATCAGGCTCTAATTCTTTGATTTAGATGCGGATTCAGATTTTAGGCCGGTCTGGCCTAAAAACATCCGGATCTGGCGCGCATGCACTGCCGCGGCGGTTCCGACTGGTCACCCAGGCCGACGTGTCGAGCCCGGTGGATACTCCATGGAAAAACGATGAGATGTCTGCGAGGGTGATCAACCGCCAACGAATGATTTCTGGTGGGTAACAGGGAAAGGCTGGTAAGACATTTCCCGGGCCGTGCGTTCCGATGACGCCCCTTCTCAACACTGTAACTGGCGCTACGCTTTGAGCGTTGCGCCAGCTTATGCGTTTGATATGTGACTTGCACACACAAGACGGATTTGCCGTCGAGCTCTGCAGGCACCCTACGTTTCTATGCCAGAATATCCGTACGGTCAGGGATCCGTATTTCCGGGGGAGCCGCCTCTTCGGCTATTGCATGACGGGCAAAGAGCACCAGCATCAGGCACATCAAGAAAATCAGCACCGCGCCGAGCAACCTGTCCGATCGATCCGGATCAGGAAGCTTCTGGCGGAAGGCATCCCGCAATCGGGACAAATGGCTGAACATGCATCTCTCCATGAAATCCGAGCGCCGGTAGCGGTCATCGGCTGCGGTAGGTCGGTCACTCGCATTCGAGCTGCGGCCTGCGGAAACTCGTGACGAACCATCGCGTCCCGGAGGCCTGCGCGAAGAATGTGTAGAAGCACTCCGTCTCCTTGACGTAGCCGGGCGACTGGGAGATCTCGTAGCGTTCGCCATGGCGTGTCTGACGTACTTCGCCAGTGGTGGTGCCCGTCACCGTTTCCGTGTTGATGCGCCGCCATTGGAACGCTCTTTGACCAACACCGATTTCAATGACGTTGTCGGGTGGTCCATAGTCCAATATCACCGCATCCACCGGTCCTCCGACGTAGTTTTTCATGATCTGCGATGCACAGCTTGCCAGCAGCGCAACGGCTGCCAAGGCGAGTAACGAATGCATTCGACGTATTTTCTGAGGTATTTCCTTATGCACGGCAGCGGCTCCAGTTGGTCTTAACGCTCGCTACGTGGCGAAGATTACGAGCGGATTACCGATTGCGAAGGCCGCTGCGATGGAGCCTATTGAGGGCAGACCCGGCGCCCAAAAAGAGTTGCTAACGGACGGTGCCCAATGCGCCAATTTCGAGGCGCACCCGGAAGCCGCCGTCGGTATCGGCAAACAGCAATCGCCCGAAATGAAGCTCCGCCGCCTTATGCGCCAGGTTGAGCCCCAGCCCCGCGCCAGAGGAGTGGGTATTCAGCCGATAGAAGGGTTCCAGCACGCGGATGCGTTCTGCGGGAGGAATACCCGAACCCTCATCGGAGACATCGATGAAACCTCGCGCATCGACTGTGACCGCGATCGTGCCCTTGTATCCTGAATGATCGACTGCATTGCGGATCAGGTTGCTGACTGCGAGCTCTACCGTCGAGGGATAGATCATGAGGGGTGCCTCGGCAGGAGCTGGCTCGAAGAGGAAATCGTAGCCCGCATCGATGACCCCAGGCGCGAGATCGGCCGCGATCCGCCCGACAAGCTCGTTCAGGTCGGCCATCTGGGCAGTCTGCGAACCGGCGCCGATAGCCTGCATGTCGAGCAGTTGATGCGCGACCCTGGAAAGACGGTCGATATCTTGCAGCAGTTGCCGACTGTCCGCACTCTCCGGCAAAAGGTCTGCCCGCGTCCGCACGATCGCGATCGGTGTGCGCAGTTCGTGTGCGGCATCCGCCAGAAAACGGCTATGTTGCTGATAGCCGTGATCAAGCTTTGAAAGCGTGTGATTGAAGGCGTCGACGAGCGGAATGATCTCGCTTGGAACTTTCGAAACATCGAGGTGTGCCGATCGGGTTTCGAACTCTATCGCTTTTGCCTGGTTTGCCGTGTCGACCAGGCCCGTCAGAGACCGACCGATCGAGTAGGGCGTGACAATAGCCGTTGCTGCACCGGTGACGAGCAGGATCGGAACCACGAGGATCGCCAGGATGGCTCCCGTTGCCGGGACGACGCTGAGCCAGAAAATTTCCGCATTGCCGCCGCTCTCGGGCATATCGATGTCGAGACTGATCCAGATGTTGACGTCCTGGCTTTTCCCGCCGATGCGGTCAGTCGACGCGGTAAACTGAAGGCGACCAATCGGCGTGTCGCGATTGCCGATCGCCGCATGCGCACTCGGGCCACCCTTCAATGTTGCCCCTTCAATGGACATCGGGAAGGGTTCGGTCAGCAGCGTCGTTGGAAATACGCCATGCTGGTAGAGATTATTCCCGCCATCCCGGACGATAAACCACAGATCCGGATACTGGCGTGTCAATTCGGCGATCTCCGGCGTCTCGATGACATTGAGCGTGCCGTCGGCTTTGCGTTCCACGTGTTTTGCAAGCACGCGGATGATCGATTCATTCGTATCCTCAAGTTCCGGGTCGATGACCCAGACCCACCCGGCAAGCAAGGTGAAGAAGAACAACAAAAGACATGCCTGAAGGCCGATCAGGCGCCGTGTCAGTATCCATTTGAGCGAGCGGCTTTTGCGCAGTCTCATGTGCTGACCCGAAGCAGGTATCCGATGTTGCGGACGGCGCGAATTTCCACCGATGCACCCGCGCTGCCCAGCTTGCGGCGGATTCGCGACACATGCACGTCCAAGGCGTTCGACTCGATCTGATCGTCGATGGTATAGACGGCATCGACGAGCATTGACCGTGTGACAATGCGATTTGCACGCCGGATCAATGTCTCGACCACAAGATACTCGCGTCGCGCCAGGTCGATGAAATCGCCTGCAACGGCAACTTCGTTGCTGCGCGGATCAAGCGTCAGATTGCCGAGGGAAAAACGCTCGGCTGAAACGGTTGGCGAGCGCCTTTGCAGCGCGCGCAATCGCGCCAGCAATTCTTCAATCGCGAAGGGTTTGCTGAGATAGTCGTCGGCACCGCCGTCGAGCCCTTCGACACGATGATCGACGCCACCAAGTGCCGTCAGCATCAGGATCGGAGCGGTAATTTTCTGGAAGCGAAGCACGGGGATGAGATCGAGGCCTTCGCCGTCCGGCAGGCGACGGTCGAGCACAAGCACGTCATAAGTCCCGACCCGCGCCATGAGTTCGGCATCGGCGATCGTGCGCACATGGTCGACGATAATATCGCGGCGGCTGAGCGCTTCGATCAACGCTGCCGCCATTTCTCGCTCGTCCTCGAATAATAATATACGCAATGCGTGTCTCCGGATCCCATGCCTTTTGCCGCTCATCCAGTGAGCTGACAAAGATTACCCTTAGATTACAAAAGTCGAACCATCAGGTTCGCATCACCCCGAATTTGGCAATGCTTGTCTTTTGGATGTCGCACGAGATCCATTGCCGATCACACTGCCAACCAACGGGCTATCCAGAGGGCCTTTAGCCTGAGGCGATTGCCCTGGGAGAGAATGGGCCGCCACTTGACTCTGCCGGAAAGAATGTCAATTGGAGGCAAAATAGCCTTGAGAGGCGCAATCAGGGATACCAGAATGACCATCGCTTTTACTTTTCCCGGCCAAGGTAGCCAGGCCGTTGGCATGGGCAAGGATCTCGCCGAGAATTTCGCGGAAGCTCGCGCGGTTTTCGAAGAGGTCGACGAGGCACTCGGTGAGAAGCTTTCGGACGTCATGTTCAACGGTCCCGAGGACACGCTGACCCTGACGGCGAACGCCCAGCCGGCGCTGATGGCCGTCTCGATCGCCGTTGTCCGCGTTCTGGAGGCCAAGGGGCTGGATCTGAAATCCAAGGTCGCCTACGTCGCTGGCCACTCGCTCGGCGAATATTCCGCACTTTGCGCCGCCGGCACCTTTTCGCTCGCCGATACGGCGCGGCTGCTGCGTATTCGCGGCAACGCCATGCAGGCGGCCGTCCCCGTCGGCGTCGGCGCCATGGCGGCGATCATCGGCCTCGAACATGCCGATGTCGTTGCTGTCTGCGAGGAGGCGGCCGCCACCGGCGCCTGCCAGATCGCCAACGACAATGGCGGCGGCCAGATCGTGATTTCAGGCGAGAAGGCAGCTGTCGAAAAGGCTGCCGGTCTTGCGACCGACAAGGGCGCCAAACGCGCCATCCTGCTGCCGGTTTCGGCCCCCTTCCATTCGACGCTGATGGCCCCGGCGGCCGACGCGATGCGCGAGGCGCTGGTGGGCGTGAAGAAGGCCGATCCGGTAGTGCCTGTCATCGCCAATGTCCGTGCGGCCCCGGTCACCAATGCTGAGGAGATCGCCGCGCTTCTCGTCGAGCAGGTCACTGGTCAGGTCCGCTGGCGCGAGACGGTGGAATGGTTTGCTGGAAATGGCGTCACGACGCTCTATGAACTCGGCTCCGGCAAGGTTCTGACCGGCCTTGCTCGCCGCATCGACAAGACGATCAACGGCATCTCCGTCAACGGTCCGGCCGATATCGACGCGGCTGTCGCCGCCCTCATGGCCTGATTGGCATCACCAGACAAAGGAACGTTTCCATGCTCGATCTTTCCGGCCGCAAGGCTCTCGTCACAGGCGCCTCGGGCGGCATCGGCGAGGAAATCGCCCGCCTTCTTCATAAGCAGGGCGCTATCGTCGGCCTGCACGGCACCCGCGTCGAGAAGCTGGAAGCGCTGGCGGCCGACCTTGGCGAGCGCGTCAAGATCTTCCCCGCCAACCTCTCCGACCGTGATGAGGTCAAGGCGCTCGGCCAGAAGGCCGAGGCCGAACTCGAAGGCGTCGATATCCTCGTCAACAATGCCGGCATCACCAGGGACGGCCTCTTCGTGCGCATGAGCGACGAGGACTGGGACGCCGTTCTCGAAGTGAACCTGACGGCGACCTTCCGCCTGACGCGCGAATTGACGCATCCGATGATGCGCCGCCGCTACGGCCGCATCATCAACATCACCTCCGTCGTCGGCGTCACCGGGAATCCGGGCCAGGCCAATTACTGCGCCTCGAAGGCCGGCATGATCGGCTTCACGAAGTCGCTGGCGCAGGAGATCGCTACCCGCAACGTGACGGTCAATTGCGTGGCGCCTGGCTTCATCGAAAGCGCCATGACCGGCAAGCTGAACGACAAGCAGAAGGAAGCGATCATGGGCGCGATCCCGATGAAGCGCATGGGCACGGGCGGCGAAGTCGCTTCGGCCGTCGCCTATCTCGCGTCCTCCGAGGCTGCCTACATGACGGGCCAGACGCTGCACGTAAATGGCGGCATGGCGATGATCTGAAACGACAAACTGTCGGCGGGGGAGTATTTCCCGCCAATAGCATGTTGAGCAATCACGAACCGTTGATTTTCTGGCTTTGCGGCAGGCATAAAGCATGTTAAGCGGGCCATGACTGTGAACAGTCGTCCCGAGAAAGCAGACGGACCGGCGGGCTTTTTGCAAGCCTGGGACATCTCTGAAGCCGGGTAAACGAGTTTGCCGAGGATGTCTGAAAACATCGCAGGCTGAAACAGGGTAGGGGTGCCGCAAGGGCATTCCGATCAGGACATAAGGTCGAGGAAACCGACATGAGCGATATCGCAGAACGCGTAAAGAAAATTGTTATTGATCATCTTGGCGTTGATGCCGACAAGGTCGTCGAGAGCGCCAGCTTTATCGACGATCTGGGCGCTGACTCGCTCGACACGGTCGAACTTGTCATGGCTTTCGAAGAAGAATTCGGCGTTGAAATTCCTGACGACGCTGCTGACTCGATCCTGACGGTCGGCGATGCCGTGAAGTTTATTGAGAAGGCCCAGGCCTGATCCTGTGCATTTGAGTAAAGGGCGGGCCTGGAGTCCGCCCTTTTCTTATCGGCATATTTCTCCATAGAACATAAGAGACGGGGGAAAGCACGCGATGAGACGTGTCGTCATCACCGGTACCGGCATGGTATCACCCTTGGGATGCGGAACGGAGGTGACGTGGTCCCGGCTGCTTGCCGGTCAGAACGGCGCCCGCCTCGTTACCGAATTCGAGGTCGATGACCTTCCCGCCAAGATCGCTTGCCGCATCCCGCTCGGTGATGGCACTGACGGCACCTTCAATGTCGATCAGTGGATGGAGCCGAAGGAACAGCGCAAGGTCGACCCCTTCATCATTTACGGCATGGCTGCCGCCGACATGGCGCTTGCCGATGCCGGCTGGCATCCCGAGACCGATGAGGACCAGATCGCCACAGGTGTGTTGATCGGCTCCGGTATCGGCGGCATCGAAGGCATTGTCGAAGCGGGTTATACCCTGCGCGACAAGGGCCCGCGCCGCATTTCCCCCTTCTTCATTCCCGGTCGCCTGATCAATCTCGTCTCCGGCCAGGTCTCGATCCGCCACAAGCTGCGCGGACCCAATCATTCCGTCGTCACCGCCTGCTCGACGGGCGCGCATGCGATTGGTGATGCCGCGCGGTTGATTGCGCTTGGTGATGCCGACGTCATGGTCGCCGGCGGCACGGAATCTCCCGTCAGCCGCATTTCGCTGGCAGGCTTTGCCGCCTGCAAGGCGCTGTCGACCCAGCACAACGACGACCCCCAGAAAGCGTCGCGCCCCTATGACCGCGACCGGGACGGTTTCGTGATGGGCGAGGGTGCGGGCATCGTCGTGCTTGAGGAACTGGAGCACGCCAAGGCGCGCGGCGCCAAGATCTACGCCGAAATTGTCGGCTACGGCCTGTCGGGCGACGCCTACCACATCACCGCTCCGTCCGAAGATGGCGAGGGCGCCGGCCGCTGCATGGCGATGGCGCTGAAGCGCGCCGGGCTGACGTCGGCCGATATCGACTACATCAACGCCCATGGCACTTCGACCATGGCCGATACGATTGAACTCGGCGCCGTCGAGCGGCTGGTCGGCAACACGGCGTCGAAGATCTCCATGTCTTCGACCAAGTCGGCGACGGGGCACCTTCTCGGTGCCGCCGGCGCCATCGAGGCGATCTTCGCCACGCTCGCCATCCGCGACAATATCGCACCGCCGACGCTCAATCTCGACAATCCCGAACGTGAAACGGCGATCGATCTTGTTCCGCATAAGGCTCGCGAGCGAGAAATCAACGTGGCGTTGTCCAACTCGTTCGGATTCGGCGGCACGAACGCATCGCTTGTGCTGCGTCGCTACGCGCAATAAGCGTCCAGTACGCGGTGTGGCGGGTGTTCCTCGCGCCGCAGACCGGCCGGTCTTCTGCGTTATGTGGCAGCTGTGCGAAAGCATAACGACCGGCAACGGCGTCGGCGAACGGCGGCAGAACCTGCTTTTGCCGCATTGCTTCGCGAAATAGCGAAGTGAGGGTCAAGTTTTAGAGGATTGCCGGTGAGCGATACGACGAACCAGAGCAACGATACCCCGCAGGGCGAGAACGGCCGGCAGGCGCAGAAGGGACCGATTATCCCGAAGTCTCCGAGCGAAGCCCTGCGTCCGGAGCGCGTTCCGGAGCCGCCGAAGCGCTCCAAGAAAGCCCGCGGACAGGTTGTTCTCTTTCTGAATTTCATCATGACGCTGGCAGTTCTGGTCTGCGTCGTCGCCCTCATGGGCTTCTATTACGCCACGTCGACCTACCGGAGCCCCGGTCCGCTGCAGACCAACACCAATTTCATTGTCCGCAATGGTGCGGGCCTTGCCGAAATTGCCTCGAACCTCGAGCGCAACGCAATCATCAGCGATGCCCGCATCTTCCGCTATCTCACTGCAACGCATCTTTCGGCCGGTGAGAGCCTGAAAGCCGGCGAATACGAGATCAAGGCGAAGGCCTCCATGAGCGATATCATGGAGCTCCTGAAATCGGGCAAGTCCATCCTCTATTCCGTTTCCTTCCCCGAAGGCCTGACGGTTCGCCAGATGTTCGACCGCATGCTGCAGGATCCGGTGCTGGAAGGCGATCTGCCGGCAGCACTCCCGGCCGAGGGCAGCCTGCGTCCGGATACCTACAAATTCTCGCGCGGCACCAAGCGCTCGGAAATCATCGACCAGATGGCGGCAGCGCAGCAAAAGCTCGTCGAGCAGATCTGGGACAAGCGCGATTCCTCGCTGCCGCTGCGATCGAAAGAGGAATTCGTAACGCTTGCCTCGATCGTCGAAAAGGAAACCGGCGTTCCGGACGAGCGCGCCCATGTCGCCTCCGTTTTCCTCAACCGGCTCGGCAAGGGCATGCGCCTGCAGTCGGACCCGACGATCATCTACGGCCTCTTCGGTGGCGAGGGTAAACCGGCCGACCGGCCGATCTTTCAGTCGGACCTGAAGCGGGACACGCCTTATAACACTTATGTCATCAAGGGCCTGCCGCCGACGCCGATCGCCAATCCCGGCAAGGATGCGCTGGAAGCCGTCGCCAATCCCTGGAAGACGCAAGATCTCTATTTCGTTGCAGACGGCACCGGCGGTCATGTTTTCGCTGCCACGCTCGAAGAGCACAATGCCAACGTCAAGCGCTGGCGTAAGCTCGAGGCCGACAAGGGCTCGGACCCGAACATCGTCGTCGACGGCCAACCGGAAGAGCAGCCAGTAGATAATGGCACGACTGCCGTGCCGCCGAAGAAAAAGAAGATCAACTGATATTCGGGAGGCTCGTATGGCTTTGCAGTCCATGACCGGTTTTGCACGGCGCGAGGGAACGAGCGGCCGCTGGCGCTGGGCATGGGAGTTGCGTTCGGTCAACGGCAAGGGCTTTGATCTGCGCCTGCGCCTGCCGCCGGGCCTCGAACGCATGGAGGCAGAAGTCCGCCGCCTTGCCGGCGAGAGCTTCAGCCGCGGCAACGTGCAGGCATCGCTGTCCGTCACTGCCGATGAGAACCGCTTCGAGGCGGTGCTGAACAGGGAAGCGCTCGCAGCTGTGCTTGCCATGCGTGAGCAGTTGGACGGGGTGATCGATCCGGCGCCGCTGAAGCTCGATACGCTACTTCTGGTACGCGGCATCGTGGAATTTCGCGAAGGCGAGGATAGCGAAGAGGCGCTCGCCACGCGTGACGCCGATATCGCCGCCGGTCTGCTGGCCGCCCTTTCTGATCTAAGAGCGATGCGCGAACAGGAAGGGGCAGCACTTGCCCGCATTCTTCTTGATCATGTCGCGACGATCGAAGGGTTGACGCGGACGATCGAGATCGATCCCTCGCGTTCACCGCAGGAGATCGCAGCGCGGCTTGTCGCGCAGGTCGCCTTGCTGATGGACGGCATGGCCGCACTGGACCGCGACAGGCTGCACGCCGAAGCCGCGCTGCTGGCGACCAAGGCGGATCTGCGCGAGGAAATCGATCGCCTGAAGGCACATATCGCCGCAGCACGCGATCTCCTGGTGAAAGGTGGCCCTGCCGGCCGCCGGCTGGACTTCCTTGCACAGGAATTTAACCGCGAATCAAATACCATCTGCTCGAAGTCGAATACCTCGGCCGTCACCGCCGCTGGCATCGAGTTGAAAGTCGTGATCGACCAGTTCCGCGAGCAGGTCCAGAATTTGGAGTAGGACATGAAACCGGCGAAAACTTCGCCCGTGCAGATCGCCCGCCGCGGTCTGATGCTTGTCATTTCGTCGCCGTCGGGCGCCGGCAAGTCCACCATCGCGCGCACGCTTCTGGAGACCGACAAGCATATCGGCCTTTCCGTCAGCGTCACCACGCGCCAGCGCCGCCCGAGCGAGGTCGAGGGTGTGCACTACCACTTCAAGAGTGTGCGCGAGTTCGAGCGGCTGCGCGATAGCGACGCGCTGCTCGAATGGGCCGAGGTGCATGGCAATTTTTACGGCACGCCGCGCGAGCCGGTCGAGCAGGCCATGGCCGAGGGCCGCGACATGCTCTTCGATATCGATTGGCAGGGCGCCCAGCAATTGCAGGAGAAAATGTCGGCCGATGTGGTCTCGATCTTTGTGCTGCCGCCGACCATGACCGAGCTCCAGTCGCGGCTTCATCGCCGCGCCGAGGATTCCGAAGAGGTCATCCAGACGCGCCTCGCCAATAGCCGCGCCGAGATCGCCCATTGGCGCGAATACGACTATGTTATCGTCAACGATGACCTCAACACGGCCTTCGACGCGGTTCAGTCGATCGTCAAGGCCGAACGCCTGCGTCGCGACCGGCGCCATGGCATGTTCGATTTCGTCCGCGAACTGCTGGAAGAGACGCCGTCGCTTTAGCACACTTCCTGGTTTCTCGCGGTCAGACGCAAAACCGCTGCGCACTTTCCCGGAATTGCCTTAAAGGCTGTTTGCCAACAGGCAGAATTCCTCGACGGATAAGGTTTCCGCCCGCCGCGCCGGATCGATCCCGGCCTTGACGAGCAGGCTTTCACCACCGAGCGATTTTAGGCTTTGGCGCAGCATCTTGCGGCGCTGGCCGAAGGCGGCCTGCGTTACCTTTTCCAGATTGGCGACAGCGCAGGGAATGGGGTTTTCGCGGGGGACCAGATGCACGACCGTCGAAGTCACTTTCGGCGGCGGTGTGAAGGCTTGCGGCGGCACGTCGAAAGCCATGCGGGCCTCCGTCCGCCAGCCGCAGAGCACACCCAGACGGCCGTAGTGATCATCGTCTTCGCAGGCGACAATACGCTCGCCGACTTCCTTCTGAAACATCAGCGTCAGCGACTGCCAGAACGGTGGCCAGGTTTTCGGCAGCAGCCAATTGACCAAAAGCTGCGTGCCGACATTGTAAGGCAGGTTGGCGATGATCTTGACCGGGCCTTCCGGCGCCAATGTCTCGAAATCAGTCTTCAGCGCGTCGCCTTCGATCACCTCCAGCCGGCCGGGATAATGATCGGAAATTTCGGCAAGCGCCGGCAGGCAGCGCGTGTCCCGCTCGATGGCGATAACCTTCCTGGCGCCGAGCGCCAGGATTGCGCGCGTCAGCCCGCCGGGGCCGGGGCCGACCTCGAAGACGGTCGCATCTTCCAGTGCTCCCGCCGTGCGGGCGATCTTCTGCGTGAGGTTGAGGTCGAGCAGGAAGTTCTGCCCGAGCGCCTTGCGTGCGTCGAGGCCGTGACGCTGGATGACGTCGCGAAGCGGCGGCAGGCCATCGAGTGCTGCCATCAGCGACGGCTTTCCATGCTGCGGCCGAGCTGGGCTGCAAGCTTCAGCGCCGCAACGAGGCTCTGCTCGCGCGCCAGCCCCTTGCCGGCAATGCCGAACGCGGTGCCGTGATCCGGCGAGGTGCGGACGAAGGGAAGCCCGAGCGTGACGTTGACGCTATCGTCGAAACCGAGGGTCTTGGCCGGGATCAGCGCCTGATCGTGATACATGCAGACGGCGACGTCGTATCGCGTCCGCGCCTCGTCATGAAACATTGTGTCGGCGGGCAGGGGGCCAATCGCATCGATGCCCTCGTCGCGCAGGCGCTCGATCGCCGGGCGGATGATCGCTTCATCCTCCTTGCCCATCGCCCCGCCTTCGCCGGCATGCGGGTTAAGGCCGGCAACCGCAAGCCGCGGCGCCTCTATGCCGAAGCGCTGCCTCAGGTCCTGATGGGCGATCCGGCAGGTTTCCATGATCAATTCGCCCGTCAGCGCCTGCGGCACTTCCCGGACAGGAATGTGAATGGTGACAGGGATGGCTCTCAGCTTCGGGCCCGACAACATCATTACAGGCGTGACCGGCTTGCCTGTCGCCCTGGCGGCGAGATCGGCGAGAAATTCGGTATGGCCGGGAAAGCGGAACCCGGCGTCGTAGAGCACGGCCTTGGAGATCGGATTGGTAACTATTGCGAGCACCTCGCCACCGATCACGAGTGATACGGCTTTCTCGATCGCCGCGACCGTGCCTTTCGCCGTCGCCTCGTGCGGCTCGCCCGCCACGACCTCGATGCCAGCCGGTATTGGCATGACGGGCAGGGCGTCGGCAAACATGCCGGCCGCCTCGCTGGCCTTATGGGTTTCACGGATCGAAACCGCGAGATTGAGCTGGCGGGCTCTCAGTGCCAGCACATCGGGATCGCCGATCAGGAAGAAAGGCGGCAGCCCGAGTTCACGCCGCCGGAGCCAGGCCATCAGAGTGATATCCGGCCCGATGCCGGCGGGATCGCCCTGGCTCAGGGCAAGCGGTCGCGAAAAGGGTGTCGCCATCGTCGGTCAGCGGTAGGCGATCTGCGCCTTCTTGCGCAGTTCATCCAGGTATTTCTTGCTGTTCTCGTTTTCCGGCTTCGCTTCCTTGTCGCCCTTGGACTTGTCGAGATCCTCCTGGCGGAAGACCATCTCTGCGGCCTGATCGTCGGAAACCTGGCGCTGACTGCAGATTGCCAGATACTCGACCCCCTTGTCGGTGACGCGGGTACCTGTCGTGTTGCCCTTGGCCTGCTCGACCAGCGGCTTCCAGTCCTGCGGAATTTCAGGAGCGAGCATGCGGCCGAGATCGCGCACGGAAACGTCGCGCATCGTCGCGGCAAAGACCTTTGCCTGGTCGCAGCCCGGGAATTTCGAACGCGACGCTTCGGCCTCGCTCTTGCGTTTTCCGGTAATGGCGCTGCGCTTGGCTTCAGGAACGACGAAAATGATCTGCTGCAGCATATATTCCGTCGTCACCGGCTTCTGCTTGTTGTTCTGCATCATGCGCGAGACGAGATCATAGTTCGACAGCCGCGAAGTCGATCCGTAGCGCGCATTGACGATACGCGGCCAGCTCATCTGTACGGCGATGAAAGCCTTGAAATGGTCGACGCCGACGCCGGCGCGATCGAGGATCTGCGACATCTGCTCGACGGAAAGTTTGTTGCCGGTCGAAAAGCGTGCGAAAGACGCGTCGACGTCCTGCTGTGAAACCGACATACGGACACGAGCGATTTCCTGCCGCTTGAGCGTCTCGTCGATCAACTGCTCCTCCGCAGTCTTCGCATCGGCCTTCGTATGCTGCAGGCGCAGAAAGGCCTGGCGCTTGGCGACATCGCCGCTGGTGATAGCGGTGCCGTTGACTACGGCCTTGACTTCGCTTGCGGCAACTCCCGGACCGGCAAAGCCTGCCAGCAGGCTCAGCACTGCTCCGGCAATGAAGGTTCTTACGGCTTTCTTCGCGTCAATCATCTGTTGACCTCCCGATGGCGCCGCGAGACGGGTTCGCGGCGTTCTTACCACAGTGCGAGACACGCGGAATTCGCTTCCAACATGACGCGAAACCCCTATGCCTCAGATATCGATTGGCAGCAATGTCCTGCACAGGCTTACGGCGAAAGAATGACCTGAGACCATCTTTCGCCGTCCGTTATTCGAGGGTGTTGGTGCCGATCTTGATATCGCCGAGCGTGCGGAAAGTCAGCCGCGCGCCGATTGTCCAGTCGCTTGCCGACTCGTTGCTGGGGTCCCTGGTATCGGTATAGGCGATCGTAAAGATCGTGCATTCGTCGTCATAGGAGAGGCCGATCGTCCGGCGGCTGATGACATCATTGTTCAAATCCCAGGCGATGCCGCCAAAGATCGACCAGTAATCCTTGAACTTGACGCTGCTGTTGCTCTGGATCTCGTCATTGTCTGTGTCGAAGCCATATGCTGGCTGGGCGCTGATATGCGTGTAGGTCAGCTGCGTGGCGAAGGTGTCGTTCTGGTAGGCCGTCGTCAAGTCACCGCGACGGAAGTCGAAATCCTTTTCGTCGAGGCGGTAGGAGCCCGTCATGGAAACGCCGTACGGTGTCTCGATGCCGCCGAGGCCCACATAGTCGGAGCGGGCGGTTTCGAGGCCTGAATCCGCGCCGACGTTGACGAGATCGTCGGTCGCAAAGGAGTTCTGGCCGGCGATCTGATAGGACTGGCCGAAGATGCCGTGCAGCTTGTAGCCGCTGTCGAAAGTGCCGGTATACTGGATGCCGATATTGGCGCGGGTGCCGCCTTCGATACGGTCATAGCCGGAGAATTTGTCGCGGTCGAACAGCGAGGTGGCGTCGAAGACGAAGCTCTGCGCATCCTCGTTCGGCAACCGACCGGCAAGCTGTTCGTCCGGACGTGCATAGATCTGCGCGATCGGCTCGAGGATATGGGTACTGTTATCGGTCGTCATCAGGATCGGATAACGCATCTCCAGCCCGGCCGTGAACATCGAGCGGGTCGCAGAATTGCCGTCGTCGTAGCCGCCGGTGTAACCGGTGGGGTCGTCCATATTAAGCGCGAAGGCATCGCCACGCCCGGCCAGAAGCGGCGTGATCACCAGGCCGGTCGGCGTAACATAGGTGCGCTTCCACTGCAGTTCGGCGGTCAGGCGCGAGGTCTGCCCCCTCAGGCCGCGAAAGCGCTCGAAGCCGTCGACGGTATAGAAGTCTTCGTGGGTGCGCGAAAGGTTCGTCAGGTTGACGTCCGCCGAAAGCTCACCGCCTGCAAGCGGCTGCGGCGCCACATAGTGGTAGTCGAGCGAGGGATAGACGATCGCCTGCTGCTTTTCGGCCGTGTTCTTCCGGTCGGCATCCTGGATGTCGAAATAGAACGCCCGCATGTCGAAATAATTGCGCTTCCCGAGACCCGTCAAATAGACTTGGTTCGTGCGGTCCGTGGCGCTCAGTCCGCGGAGTTTGTAGGTTTTCGAGAAATTGTTGTCGCTCTGCATCATGACGTCCCAGCCGAACGTCCATCGCGGATTGATGCGGAATTCGGCCTTCGACGCCACCATGCCGCGCTGACCGGCTTCGGCATCGCTGGTGCCGGAGGTGAAATTGTCGGGCTTTGCCTGGTCTATGCCGGCGACGCGCAGGATATGCGTGCCGTTTTCGAAGCGCTGCCGAAATTCACCTTCGACGAGAAAGCCCTGTGCGGTGTAGCCGGTGGCGGTGACCGTCGCATCCATGCTCGGCGAGATCACGTAATAATAAGGAATGGAAAGACCGAAGCCGAGATTCTGCGACAAGGCCATCGTCGGGAAGAGAAAGCCCGACTTGCGCTTCACCGTGTTATCGGGAACCTCGATAAATGGCAGGAAAGCGATCGGATGGCCGAGCAGCTCGAAGCGAGCCCGTTCCAGGCGAATCGTGTGTGTCACGCCGTTCTGAATTACCCGCTTGGCCTTGACCTGCCAGAAGGGCGCGCGCTTCGGATCTTCGGCGCAGGGAAGGCAGGCTGTGTAGACGCCCTTGTTGAGGATCATCATCGTGCCGCCGACGCGCTCGCCGCTTTCAGCTGCGATACGCGTATTATCTGAGGTTTCGATGCGCAACGCGTTCAAAAACCCGTCGGCGAAATTGTCGGTCACGTCTAAGTTGTCGGCATAGATCCGGTTGCCGTCGGGGCTGACCAGTTCGATATTGCCGATGGCCATCATCCGGCCCGTCTTCTGGTTGTACTCGACCTTCTGCGCGACCATCTTGTAGCCGCCATAGTTGATCTGCACGCCGCCGACCGCCGACACCAGCTGGGAGTCACGATTATAGAGGAGTTCATTGGCGGAAAGCATAAGCTTGGCGCCTTCGGGAATCTTCTTCTGGATATCTTGTTCAGGGGCAGTGGCCTGGCCGTAAGAAGCCGGGACGCTGCCGAAATAGGAACATAAAGCCGCACCGACAAGCAGGGCAACCAACTGTTTACTAAAATACTTGCGGTCGCCTGCCGCCACTAGCCATCCTCCTGATGAAGCAGAATAGTCGCGCCCAACGCTAACGCGACGACCACCGGTATCCACGTCGCCACGAAGGGAGGCACGACTCCACTGCTTCCGAATGCTTTTACAAGCACGGTGATGACATAAAGCATGAAGCCCGCGAGGATTCCACCCAGAATCACCGAGCGAGATTGGTTGAACCGGCTAAATTTTAGGGACACTGTTGCAGCAATGAGAGTCATGGCTACCAGCAGCAAGGGCTGGGACAACAGGGAGTTGAATTGCGTCTCCAGTGCCTTGGTTGAGATGCCGAAGGATTTGGCCGCCGCAATGCGGTTGGAAAGGTCAAAGAAACCAATTGTTTCCGGCGCTGTCAGCCGCTCCTGGACGAAATCCTGTTTCAGATTGGTGCGAAGTTGAGCCGAAGCTTTACGCACGGGGATTTCGCCAGGCTTGCGCTCAACGAC
This sequence comes from Rhizobium fabae, assembly GCF_003985135.1. NCBI lineage: Bacteria > Pseudomonadati > Pseudomonadota > Alphaproteobacteria > Hyphomicrobiales > Rhizobiaceae > Rhizobium > Rhizobium fabae. The sequence goes on along the minus strand of NZ_ML133666.1, from coordinate 13,778 downwards.
GTTGTTAAGTTGCCAGTAACCATCTTCCAATTTTGCAGTGGAAGCGTCCTGTCTCAGAATGACTTGGCCGCCTGAATCGAAATGGATCAGCACTGCGTCGACCAGCTTGGTTCCGTTTTCCTGGACCATCTGAGCGCCGATAATGACATCGTCCCGGCCGCTGATCTGGCGCAGCCACGGAATCTGAGGTGCCTTGCGCAGGACCGCGTTTTCGCCGCGCCAGTCGGATTCGACGAGCAGCGCCTGGCGCTGTCCCCAGGCGGCAAGCGGATTGAGCGCCGTCATGGTCAGCACGCCGAGCGCCAGCGATCCGATGATGAAGGGGAACATGAACTGCCAGACCGAAACACCGGCCGCGCGCGTGACGACAAGTTCGTATTTGCGATTGAGCCCGATCAGCACCGTTATGCCGACGAAGAGCGCGACGAAGGGTATCGTCTGCTGCAGAATGAGTGGCAGTCGCACGGCGGTCATCAGAACGCCGCCGCCGATCGTGTAGCCGGGCAGGCCGGACATGCGGCCCGCCGTCTCGCTGAAATCGAGGAGGAAGGCAATCGCCGATACGCCGACCAGGAACCAGCCTGTCGTCACCAGGTAGCGGCGAAAGAAATAGCGCGACAATGTCCCGAACATCATTGGGCAGTGCCCCCGTCGGTCCCGCTTGTGGCGGAAAGCACTCTTTCCTGAGTCCGCCTCCAGACAGATGACATCCGATCCCTGAGGAACGAAGGCATGACCAGTCGTTTGTGCAAACCGAGGAAGACGATCGAGACGACGCTGCTGACAATCGGAATTGCGTAAAGGACAGCTATATATTCAGGATCGGTATCGATCTGATTGGCCGCGTAGAAGGCCGCCCAACGCAGGGCGAAGGCATAGGCGAGCGCGCTGACCATAGGGTGCAGCCGCGCCTCGCGGTGCGAGCGCGCGTCGCCGGCGATCGCCAGCGAAAACAGCGCGAATACCACGGGCAGGACCCAGTCCGTCAGCCGGCGATGCAGTTCGGCGCGGTAGGTCTGCGGCCGGATCGTATAGTCCTTGTCGTTCGGATCGGGATTGAACAGGAACCAGAGGTCGCGGTCGCTGGCTTTCAGCGTCGCCTGACCGCGATTCTCGGTCATGTCAGAGAGGTCGAAGGAATAGGAATCGAAATTGATGACCGAGACGTTGCCGTCGGGCGTTTTGCGGTGCACTTCGCCCTCGTGCATGATCAAGGTCGTGCCCGTGTCGTCGACGGCGCCTTCCTTCGCATAATAGATCAGCTCGTAGTTCGGATCGCGCTCATCGGCGACGAACAGGCCTTTCAGCATGCGGCCCGCCATGCGCTGCGAGATCTGCACATAGAGGCCTTCGTCGAGCTTGCGAAAGGTCTTTTCCTCGATCACCGAGGAGAGAAGGTCGGCATAGGTCTCCGCGATCATCTGGCGCACCACGGTCTTTGCCCGCGGCTCAACCACATTGTCGACGAAGAAGGAAAAGACACTGACGGCGGCGGCAAGCAGCAGGATCGGGCGGACCAGCACGCTTCGCCGCGCCCCGGCCGCATCGATGACGGTGAGCTCGGAATCATTGTTCATCGTCGTCAGCGTCTGCGTGATGGCGATGACAAGGGCGAAAGGCAGCACGACGGGAATAATTGACGGCAGGATCATCGTCGCAAGCTTTGCGAACGAACCGATCGACTGGCCGCTATCGGTGACGAGGTTGATGCGTTGCAGAACCTGAGTCGTCCAAATGATCGCCAGCACGGGCAGGAGCGCCACGAGAAACATCTGGCTGACGCGCCGCAATATGTATGTCTCGAGTAGTTTCATGCCGGCCCTTGAAAGCACCTGCAGGCCCAAACGGCTTGCAGGAAAATCCCTCTACGCTCTTTGTCGCGCTTTTGCGACAAGCTGGTGTCAAAAATTCATTCAAATTTCAGAATTTTTTTGGCTCTGTTGCGACTCAGTCAGCGCCAGCAGCGCGGCGAAGATGACAAGCGAGGAAAGCCATCCGAGCACGACGTCGGAAAGATAGTGCGCGCCGAAGGATAACCGCATTGCCGGCGTGAGGATCGAGATCACGGCTATGGGCGGGAACAGCGCATAGCGCAGGGATTTCGGAACGAAGAGCAGAAGGCAGAAGAGCCAGCCGGCGCTCGCCGCTTCGCCGGAGACGAAAGAGCAGTTCGAAACGCATTTGCCGGCAAGTGAGCCTGCCTCGGCGAAATGCAACGTGCCGCCGAAAATGTCGGTCTGCACCGGCCGCGGCCGTCCCCAATGTTCCTTCAGGATGACATTGACGAGCAGCACCGGCCCGATCAGCAGCGTTCCCAAGGCAACCTTGAGCTTGCGGGCGCGCTCGGCGTTGAAGGTCGCGCCGTGTTGCTGGTAGCATTCGATGAGCTTCCACGCCATCACGATCGCCACAATATAAGGAAGGCGAAAGAAGGCGGTGCGCACCAGGTCGAGGATCGCCGAGTCGCGATAGGGAAATCCGCCGCAGATGCTGCCGGCGGCGGCAGTGGCGTCGCAATCCGCGGTCACGAAAAAAATCCGGGAAAAATAGATGTCTATTCCGGGGAAGGCGCGGAACACGACAAGCAAGGCCCACCACGTCCAGAACAACAGCACGAAAGCGCCGAAAGTGGTTTTCGGCAGGCCTATTGCCAGGTCCCGCCATCGATTTTTCGAAAAAACTGTCAACGCGAATATCTACGAAACTGACGAAAACATGAGGGGTCCCGATGGCCGCGGGCGACCATAACAATTGTCGCAAGCCATTGACAGACCCGCCAAACGCGAAATTATCCGCAAGGGACGGATTTCAAAGAATCCCTGCGGAGAAGACATGTCATCAAAGTTCGAAATTTCATTCTCAAAGTCGGCGAAGCTCCATGGCGGCCTGGCGATCCTGTTGAAGACGACGGATGCCGAGAGCGCCGCGGGCGTCGAATCGGTCGATCCGGCAGGCGTTGTCGCCAAGGCTGCGAAGATCGGCCGATTCTCCGCGAAGTCCATGAGCGCACTCGATATCGTCGCCCCGGAAGGCTCATCGGTCGAGCGTATCGTCGTCATCGGGCTTGGCAAGGCCGCCGAACTCACTGCGCATGACTGGCTGAAGGCCGGCGGCGCCGCGGCATCGAAAATCAAGAATACCGACAGGGCCGCCGTCTTCATCGACGTGCCTGGCCTTGAGACGAGCGCGCGGGCCGCCGCCGATTTCGCGCTTGGCATGCTGCTGCGCGCCTATAGCTTTGATACCTATAAGACGAAGAAGGGCGACGAAGAGGAGAAGCCGGCGAAATCCGTCAAGGTGACGATCGTCACCGCCGATCCGGGTAGCGCCAAGAAGGCGTTTTCCGATTCCGAAGCCGTCGCCGGCGGCGTCAATCTTGCGCGTGATCTCATCAATGAACCGCCGAACGTGCTCGGTCCCGTCGAGTTCGCCGCCAAGGCGAAGGATCTGGAAAAGCTCGGCGTCGAAGTGGAAATCCTGACGGAGCGGGAGATGCGCCGCCTCGGCATGGGCGCCCTTCTCGGCGTCGCCCAGGGCTCCGTACGCCCGCCGCGGCTCGCGGTCCTGCAGTGGAAGGGCGGCAAGGGCAAGGATCGCCCTATTGCCTTCATCGGCAAGGGCGTCGTCTTCGACACCGGCGGTATTTCGATCAAGCCGGCCGCCGGCATGGAAGACATGAAGGGCGATATGGGCGGTGCTGCAGCCGTCACCGGTCTCATGCATGTGCTTGCCTCCCGCAAGGCCGCCGTCAACGCCGTCGGCATCATCGGCCTGGTCGAGAACATGCCTGACGGCAACGCCCAGCGTCCGGGCGATATCGTCACCTCCATGTCCGGCCAGACGATCGAGGTGATCAACACCGATGCCGAAGGCCGCCTCGTGCTCTGTGATGCGCTCTGGTATTGCAACGATCGCTTCAAGCCGCAGTTCATGATCAATCTCGCCACGCTGACAGGCGCGATCGTCGTGGCGCTCGGTAATGTGCATGCAGGCCTGTTTTCCAACGACGACCAGCTTTCCGCCCAGCTGACGGCGGCCGGCCTCTCGACCAATGAGAAGCTCTGGCGCATGCCGCTCGGCAAGGACTACGACAAGCTGATCGACAGCAAGTTCGCCGACATGAAGAACAGCGGCGGCCGACAGGCCGGCTCGATCACGGCGGCGCACTTCCTCAAGCGCTTCGTGCAGGACACGCCCTGGGCGCATCTCGATATTGCCGGCACGGCGATGGGCTCGCCGCAGGACGAGATCAACCAGTCCTGGGGTTCCGGGTTTGGCGTGCGCCTGCTCGATGAACTCGTTCGCGCCCATTATGAATCCTGATGACGGACGTCCTCTTCTACCATCTGACCGAAACCAGGCTGGAGGACGCGCTTCCGCCGCTCATCGACAAAAGCGTCGAGCGCGGCTGGCGCGTTGCCGTCCAGACGCGTGAGGCGGCGCGGCGCGATGCGCTCGATCAGCATCTTTGGACTTTTCGCGAAGAGAGTTTCCTGCCGCACGGCACCGACGAGGGTGATTTCGCCGAAAGCCAACCGGTGCTTTTGACGGTGACATCGGACAATGCCAATGCAGCGACCGTGCGTTTCATCGTCGATGGCGCCGAGCCGCCGCCGGTCGACGCCTATGAGCGCGTCGTCTTCATGTTCGACGGTCACGACCAGGAGCAATTGGAAGCCGCCCGTGCACACTGGAAAAGACTGAAAGGCGAGGGGCATAATCTCACCTACTGGCAGCAGACGCCGGAAGGGCGATGGGAGAAGAAGGCCTGACATCGATTGTCAGGCCAATCCGGCCTCGGCCAGAACCTTGTCGATGAAATCCTTCTTTGCGCCGGTATAGGCCGCGCGGCTCTCGGCAAATTTCTGCGCAAGGTCGATCTTCAGCTCTTCATAGGCGAAGGCCAGGGCCGGATCGTTTTGCAGCCTGTCGCGGAAGAAAATGTTCCGCCTCCAGTTGAAACCCTGATATTCGACCACGTGGGCGAGATGTGTGCGCGTCTCGCCCGTGATGCCCCGGCCGAAGAGGTGGTCGTCGGGCACGATATCCGCGCCGGCATAGTCGTAGCCGATCTTTTCCATCGGCCCGATGCAGGCAAGCCCATCCTCGAGCCGCGGGGCGCCGATCAGGATGTCGATGATCGGCTTTGCCTTGATGCCTGGAATGGCGGTGCTGCCGAAATGTTGGATGTCGAGCGCCAGAGGACCAAGCGCGTTGCGGATCCTGGTCTCTTCCAGCAGATAGGCCTCGCGCCATTTCGCATTGGGGTCGGAAAGCCTGACCGTCAGATGCCGGACGCCCAATCCAAACGATTCATCCTGCTCCTGCTGCATGGAAGCGGCCCTCGTGTGTTAGGACCACTATTTTAGCATCTAGCCGGAGCAATGACATCTGTCGGCGCAGACCAATCAATCGTGGAAGGCGTCCACGAATTTCCGCTTGCCGAGCATGAAGGCGTCAGCGACGTGGCGCAGCGGCGCGAGATCGACATCCGATTTGCCGGCCTTGATGATCTCGGCGAAACGCTGGTAGAGCGAGGGATATTCCTGCTCCGGCTCGGCGAATGTCAGTGCGCCGTTGACGGAAAGCTTGGCGCCGCCTTCGGAGAGGACCATTTGGCCGGCTGCCGTTTCCGCGACGATATCCCAGCTCTGCTTGCCAGTCTGGCGCCAGTCGAATTCGGCATGAACCGGAAGGCCGTCGGCATTCCGGAAGCGGATGTCGGCAGCGATCGGCGCGTCCCGATTCTCGGGGAATTCCAGCACGGCCTCGGTGATGAAGATCGGCCGCGGCAGGATGTGGGTGACGATTGACAGCGCATTGATACCGGGATCGAAAACGCCGAGGCCGCCGGCCTGCCAGATCCATTCCTGGTTCGGATGCCAGTGGCGGACATCCTCCTTCCAGATCACGTGCACGCTGTCGATCGTCGTCGCGGCGAGAAAGGCCTTGGCGGCCTCGACGGCCGGCGCATAGCGCGAATGCCAGCTGGCAAAGAGCGATGCGCCCTGTTTTGCGGCAAGTGCCTCGAGATCGGCGACTTCGCTGAGCGTCGCGCCGGGCGGCTTTTCCAGGAAAACGTGCTTGCCGGCGACGAGCGCCTTATAGGCTGCCTCGTAGCGGTACTGCGGCGGCATGCAGAGCGAAACGGCATCGATCGAGGGTTCGGCATCCAGCATGGCGTCGATCGTCGTATAGCTCTTGACGCCTTCGACCGTACCGTGGCGGCTTGCCGTCGCGACGAGCGCGAAATCCGGGTTCTTGGCGATGGAGGGAAGGTGCTGATCGCGGACGATCTTGCCGACGCCGACGATGGCGAGGTTGATAGGAGACATGGTGTTTCGCTCGAGCCTGTGAAAAGTATGATTTATTGAGCTTCTTGTAGCAGAAAGAGGAGCGCCGACAAGCTCTCCTCGGCCATTCTATAGCATCCTAACGCATGATGGCCCGTCTACCTCATGATAGTTTGGCGAAGGAAGCTATAACCCATCGCCGCGCGGGCGGCACGCTCTTCGGAATTGCCGTCGCCGCCGTGTCCGCCCGAGCCGAATTCATGAAAGAGCGGCCGGTGACCTGCCTCTTCCAGCCGCGCGGCAAAGCGGCGCGCATGCGAGGGGTGCACGCGGTCGTCATTGGCGGAGCTTTCGATATAGATCGGCGGATAAGTAACCTCGCTTGCCGGCCCAACATTGTGAAGCGGCGAATAGCTAAGCATGAAGTCCCGGTCTTCCGGCACATCAGGGTCGCCATATTCGTCCATCCAGGCTTGCCCTGCGCTGAACAGTTGGAAGCGTATCATGTCTAGAACCGGCACCTGGCACCAGACGGCGCCGAAATCGTCTGGGTAGCGCGTCAGCATCACGCCTGTCAGCAGACCGCCATTGCTGCCGCCCTGGCAGGCGATTCGTGACGGCACGGTGTAGCCGCGAGCGACGAGGTCGCGGGCGATGGCGACGAAATCGGCAAAGGCCTTGTCTCGTCCTTGCCGTTTGGCGCTGCGATACCAGTCAGGCCCGAATTCGCCGCCGCCGCGAATATAGGCCTGCACATAGGCGCCGCCCTGTTCCAGCCAGCGTCCGGTGACGCCGGAATAGTTCGGCGACAGCGGCACGTCGAAGCCGCCATAGCCATAAAGCAGCACAGGCAGCGCCCCCTTGGTCCATTGCTTGGGCAGGACCAGCCGGTAGGGAACTTTCGTTCCGTCCTCGGAAACAGCCTCCAGCAGTTCGGACGACATATCGGTCGCATCGAAATAGCTCGGCGCAGCCGCGACGAAAATCGGCTCGGCCTCTCTGCGGCGATCCGACAACTCCAGGCGGTAGCAGGTCGGAGGCTGCAGAAAGCCCTGACCGACGATGTAGAGCGTATCGTCGCCGAGATGCAGTTCCGCGTGAAGGGACCTGAAATAAGCCGTCTGCATGTCTGCGGGAAGCGCGATCTCGCGCTGTTCGGCATCGGGCTTCGTCAGATCCAGCACCATGAGACGCGGGCGCAGCCGATCGGAGATGATGAAGACGCACCACTCGCGCATCAGCATCATCTGCGAGATGGACTGGCCCTCGGCAGGCTGAAACAGGATCCGCTGCGGCCCCAGCATCGTCTGAAAGGTTGGGTCGAAGCGTTGCAGTACGAGGCTTCCGGTCGCAACGCGCTCGTCGGTCTTTGCCCGCCAGAGGCAATGATCGCGATTGAATTGAAAGTCCGCCTCTTTGGGCAGATCGATGCGCCGCTGCGTGCCGTCGTTCGCAACGAGGAAAGCGCTCGCGACGCCGATCTCATGGGCGGCGCCGAAAATGCTGATCACTCCGGCAGCCGCCGAAGCGCCCGACAGGGCAGGGTCGATAACGATATTAAAGCCATAGACGTCGTCGTCGGCAGCCTCGAACATGATCGTGGCATCTTCGGGTCGCTGCCCACGCTTCAGTCGCCGCCCGACCCGCGGCCATCCCGAGCGGGTCGCCGAGAAACGATCGATGGAGCCGAAATAGCAGATCTCATCGCGGCTCAGCCAATTGGCGTGCGATCGTACGGCGGGCAGGTCGAAGCCCCCTTCGACAATCTGCTTGCTCTCGGCATCGAATTCGACCTGGCGGATGAGGTCGGAGCCGCCATCCGAAAGGCTGAGCAGCACCCGCGTCGGTTCCCAGGCGCAGGTCACCGCACCGCGCCAGCTCCAGCGCTTGCCCTCGCTGGCGCAGAAGGCATCGAGATCGAAGACCGGCTCCCAATCGGCATCAGGCAGAGGATTCTGATCGGCGGGCAAGCGAAGCCAGACGCCGAGCGGATTGTCCTTGCTCTGACGGAAGTCGAACAACCAGTCGCCGCGCCGCGCCGGGACGATAAGCCTGTCCTGCCGCTCGATCAGCGCCTTGATCGCGTCCCGATCCTCGGCGAATTCGGGTGTTCTGAGCGCCGCGTCCGAGAGTGCGTTGTGTTCGTCGATGAACCGGCGTGTCCGCGGATCGTCATCCGTTTCGAGGTGAAGATTCATGTCCGACCTGCTTGGTTCTGTTGAACGTCGCACAGGTCTAGGCAGCCAATCCCGACTTGGCAACCCGCCTCAGCGGGTCATCACGATATCGGCCGAGGCGACGAGATTGCTCGGCGCCTGTGCCTTCCTGAATTTCAGCGTCACGACCTTGTAGCCTTCGTCTTCGAGTTTCGAAAGCAGGGTCGGCAGCATCGTCGCGGTGCGTTTGTGGATGTCGTGCATCAGGATGATGCCGCTGCCGCGCTTATGTAGCAGGTTCATGGTCCGCTGCATCACGGAGGCTGGCGTCGTGGTGAAATAGTCCTTGCTGTCGATGTCGACATCCATGACCACCAGGTCGCGCATGGCGATTGCCGCGCGCAGCCTGTGGCTCTCGGCGAGATAGGGGAACCGGAAGAAGGCGACATCTGTTCCGGTCGCCTTGGTCACCGCCATTTCGCCCTTCGTCACCTCGGCCATCGCCGCGTCGAAACTCAGTGCATTCAGGTTGGCGTGCCGGTAGGTGTGGCTGCCGATCGTGTTGCCGTCCATCGCCACCTTGCGGGCGAGCGCCGGATGCATCTCGGCCATCTGGCCGACCATCATGAAGGCGCCCTTGACGCCGAACTGGTCGAGGATCGCCAGCACCTTGTCCGTCCGGCCGGGGATCGGACCGTCGTCGAAGCTCAGGATCACTTCCTTGTCATGCAGCTTTAGATCGGCGAGCGAAGAGATCTCCAGCGTCCGCCCCGCCAGGTGATGCGGGCCGGCAAGGAGAGGTGCTGCGGCATCGCCATCGGCCGAGTAGGCAAGTTTCCGTCCCTCAGGGGCAATCACCGAAGAGGTCTTGATCGATGTATCGGGAGAGGATTGTTTTGTGGTGCTGCAGCCGGACAGTGCTGCGGCGAAGACGATGCAGGACAGAACGAAGAAACGGTACATTGAAAGGGCTCAACAAATCGGTAACGAATGTTGAGACAACCTTTCGAATTATGGTTAACGATCGGTTGAGAGCCGCAAGAATTATGCCGAAACGCGGCACTTCGCCGCGTTTCCTTGAAGCCTGTGGCTATCCTGCCATCGCCTCTTCGTATTCGGCCGACAGCATCAGCCAATCCTCCTCGGCGGCGGCGAGTTTTGCTGCGGCCTCGCCGCGCTGCTTTGCCTTCTCCGCTGCCTTGGCGGGCGTCTTTTCATAGAGAACAGGGTTTGCAAGTTCTGCATCAAGCGCCTGAATCTGTTTCTCCAGCTTGGCCGTCAAGGATTCGATTTCGTTGATCTTTTTCCTGAGCGGCGTTAGCGAAGCGCGCTTTTCCGCATTGAGCTTGCGCTGGTCGGCCTTCGAGGTCGCGTCTTCAGCTAGCTGCGGCTTTTCTTCTTTTTTTTTGCCCGAAGTGACGATCAGGTCGCGATACTCGTCCATGTCGCCTTCGAAAGTGGTGACGGTGCCGCCGTTGACCAGCCAGAGCCGGTCGACCGTCGCCTCGATCAGGTGGCGGTCATGCGAGATCAGGATGACGGCGCCTTCATAATCGTTCAGCGCCTCGATCAGCGCGCGGCGACTGTCGATGTCGAGATGGTTGGTCGGCTCGTCGAGGATGAGCAGGTTGGGCGCATGGAAGGCCGCAAGCCCCATTAGCAGCCGGGCTTTCTCGCCGCCGGAAAGATCCTTTGCGGCCGTCGCCATCTTCTCTGTCGCCAGCCCCATCTGGGCGACGCGGGCGCGTACCTTTGCCTCAGGCGCGCCGGGCATCAGGCGGCGGACATGCTCCACCGGCGACTGCTCCGGGACGAGGTCGTCGAGCTGGTGCTGCGCGAAGAAGCCGATCTTGAGGCCCGGCGCGAGCCTGACCTCGCCGCTCTCCGGTCCAAGTCGGCCGGAGATGAATTTCGCGAATGTCGACTTGCCGTTGCCGTTCGAGCCGAGCAGGGCGATGCGATCGTCGTTGTCGATGCGCAGGCTGAGGTTCTTCAGGATCGGCTTGCCGGGCTCATAGCCGACGGCGCCGCCCTGGATCGCGACGATCGGCGATGCCGGCTGCTTCTCCGGCTCGGGAAAGGTGATCGGCTGCACGTGATCCTCGATCACCGCAGCGACAGTTCCCATGCGCTCGAGCGCCTTGACGCGGGATTGCGCCTGCCGGGCCTTGGAAGCCTTGGCTTTGAAGCGGTCGATGAAGCCTTGCAGATGCTTGCGCGCCGCCTCGTTCTTCGCCTTGGCCTTGGTCTGCAGCTCGTCGGCTTCCGCCTTCTGCCGCTCAAACTGGTCGTAATTGCCGCGATAGAAGGTGAGCTTCTTCTGGTCGAGATGAACGATCGCATTGACTGCGTTGTTCAGGAGGTCGCGGTCGTGGCTGATGATGATGACGGTGTGGGGATAGCGGCGGATATAATCCTCCAGCCACATCGTGCCTTCGAGATCGAGATAGTTGGTCGGCTCGTCGAGCAGAAGCAGGTCCGGCTCGGCAAACAACACGGCGGCAAGAGCGACGCGCATGCGCCATCCGCCTGAAAAGGAGGAGGCGGGGCGGGCTTGTGCCGCTTGGTCGAAGCCGAGGCCGGCGAGAATGCTTGCAGCGCGTGCTTCAGCCGAATGCGCGTCGATGTCGACGAGACGCATCTGGATTTCGGCGATGCGGTGCGGATCACTGGCCGTTTCCGCTTCGGTGAGCAGCGCCGCGCGCTCCTTGTCGGCAGCAAGCACGATTTCGATCAGGGTATCCTCGGTTCCGGGCGCCTCCTGCGCCACCTGGCCGATGCGCGCGCCCTTCGGGATCGATACCGATCCGCTCTCAGCGCCGAGATCGCCGGTGATGACGCGAAACAGCGTGGACTTGCCCGCGCCGTTGCGCCCGACGAGTCCAGCCTTGGTGCCCGAAGGCAACGAAACGCTGGCATTGTCGAGAAGCAGGCGCCCGACGATGCGAGCTGAAATGTCGGTAATCGTGATCATGGCCGGCGTTTTGGCCGAAAGCGCCCGTCAAGGCAAGAGCACTTATCCCGCGCCAAGCTTGCTTGTGCGCTGGCAAGAGGCTTCTCCGCCTCAGCGGCCGAAAGCCTGCACCGGCTGGCGCGGGTTCGACTGCGCGGCGAAAAGTGCCACGCGTGCGTTGGCCTGCAACTGTCCCGGCGTTGCCGCATCGGCGCTCAGGGCCACGCCGATAGAGATGGTGAGGCTGTCGGGATTGACCTTGTCGGACGTTGCGAAGACGAGATTGTCCTCGACGGATGCGCGCAGGCGCTCGGCGATCGCCATTGCATCCTGCATGCCGACATTGGAAAACAGGAAGGCAAATTCATCGGCTTCCGTGCGGGCGACGAAGTCGTTTTTCTTGATCGATTTGCGAAAGAGGCCTGCGAGCTTTTTCAGGAGCTTGTTACCGGCTTGCGTGCCGTATCTGTCCTTAAGTTCGGCGAAGTTGTCGATGTCGACTAGGATCAGCGCGCTGCCGGCTGCACCCTCCTCGCGCTCGTAGAGCTCTGATATCACCCGGTTCAGCGCGATGCGGTTGGCAAGGCCGGTGATCTTGTCGGCCGCAGTGGCCGATTGCATCGCCGAAATCCCGCGTTCCAGCACCTCAAGCGCCTTTATGTCTTCCTGAAGCTTGGCGCCGATTTCCATTTCCGCCGACAGAACCGCCGTCAGCGAAGCAGAGAGGTAGTCGACCTCGCTGAGGAAGGCGGCAAGGCTCTGGTCCTCGTGACTGGAGACGGATTTCAGGATCGTGCCGCAGGCGCGGGCAAAGGCGTTCTTGTGCCTGAGGCCTTCGGCAAGCCGCTCGGCAACGTCGCGCAGCATCCGGCTCGCCTCGTTCCGTGACGTTTCGCCCACCAGGCCGCAATGGCCGACGAGACGGTATTTGACACCGAGTTCGTCGAGCATCGCCTGTTGCGGCTGGGACCCGAGCGCAGCGATATCCTGCGCAAGGCCCGGATTGAGCCCGATGATCGCCTCGTGGAAGAGTTCGTAGTTGCGCGGCAGGGCGGCGACGTTCAGGCGCGCCATATGCTGGGCGATCTTCTGGATATCCGCCATCGGCGCACTGCGTGCGGCCTCGCGCGCCACCAGTGCGTTTGCGCTTGCATTCTGCATGACGATCCCTCGCGGCCCGGCCTCTTTCCTATGTTCCGCTATGCCCGCAAGCTTTTAAGAGAGGCTGAATTTCGAATGGGAAGCGCCGGATTGGCCTGCGGAACCCGCAAAGGCGGTTAATGCAGTCTTGATGGCGAAGGCCTCACATCCACTCGCGGCCCTGTAGCGCGCAAAATCAAATGGCAACAGGATCTGTTTCGATTGCTTCTCTTTACTTGCGTTGGAGGGCGCTGAAAAGTCGATGTGCAAAGGCTATCGGTAATCCTCGACTCTCACGTAACATTGAAACTATCGCGTTCATCCCGACGATCGCCTCAAAACACGTGACGGAAGATGGAAACCAGCTTTCTCTATATGGATGAGTTTTATTCAGATCATCGGACGTTCAAACATCAGACGGCCAAGAACCGGCCGGAGTACGTGGCCCTGACCGGCCTGCTAGTTCCGGCCGGAATACGATCTGAGTTTCGTGATCGCTTCTATAGAGCCGTGGGAGAAGCGCTCGATCTTCCAGCCAACACGATTCCACCTATGCCGCAAATTCACGGTTCGTCTCTGTTCCCAGACAGACCCGATGACGTGAAACTTCGATTTCTGGAGAAGATCGCCAAGGCATGCGTCGATCTTGAACTGAGCGTCGTACGTAGCGGATATTATTGGACGCCGGAACTCAAAAGGATGTTCCCAACTCCCAAGGACACTCTGGGCCCATGCTTCCTCAACATGTTGTGGTTTGCCACTAGCTTGAAATCCAAGGAAGTCTGGCCGGTCATTGAAACAGACCAGTCGGCACAACAGGACAGAGCGTTCGCAGGTGCCATACAGACGCTTGACTATGTCACAACGAATGTCAGCCGCCTTAGCCTCTCGGTTGATAACTCCAATCTTGGAGAGGTGCTATATTGCTCGAAGCGATCGATTTATGGGACCGTTGTCGATCTCGTTTCGTATCTTCTAGATGCTCGGTTTCTGACGCAGAAAGGCTTTGCCGTTACTGAATATAAGGAAAACCTAGCCCGCATTGCCGCCCGGCTAAATCCGATCATCCTTCGCGACGAGATCATTGAAATGGCTTTTGAAGGACCTCCCGATCATGTCCCAGGACGTGGTGTAGCTTAGACGACCACGGCTCATCCCAGAGGGCCGGATGAGTGTCAGCTTGCTGCTGGCAGGCTGATGAGGGGATCATCGCTCATTGTGGCGATTGTCTCAAGT
>NZ_ML133665.1:0-88204 GCF_003985135.1 Rhizobium fabae | reverse complement strand
GAAAAGTCGATCACCGCGTCGATCTTGCGAAGCAGGTGATCCTTCGGCACCAGGCTATCAAGCGTCACCATCTCAAGAGCCGTCTGGGTGGGGGCAGGTTTCTTCAACATGTCCCAATGAATCATAAGCCCCTGGACGGTGCCAGGGGTTTGTCAGCAGTCTGAAGGCCGGGCAACCGGCCTTTTTTCATGTCACGAGAATGTTATCGGCCTCCGTGAAGCAAGCAGGACCCATCGCGTTGCCCCAATCGAAGTCCCGAGAATATAGATGCAAAGTCTGTCGCGCAGTCACGAGTATTGCCCAGTTGAAAACTGCGGTTCCGCATGGTCGGGAAAAATGCCGAGGCCACATCGTGGCGACGTTACACGGCTCTCTTCCGATATAGCCAATGCCGGGAACATGAATAGGAATATAATGTCAGTTGCATTGACGTTGCGCTGTAGAAAAGACGGATAAGCTTGTAGAGGGTCACTCGCGTAAAACGCGAATCAAGTTGCGGTACAGCCAGAATCATCTTAGCCTCCCTTGTATCTTGAGGGGCGCAATTGGTGCTCGAATCAATGCATGGGCAGCAGCGAAAGTAAATCCCTAGAAGTCGGAGATGGTGATTTACACCGGCTGGCTTACCCTTAGGTGATTCGAAGTAGGATTCGAGCGGGACTTGAATTGAATCCTTTACACAAAAACTGCTGTTGCACCGAGTTAGATCGTTCCTCAGTCGCAGGAAATTGCCAATGGATATGAACATATTTCAGGCGAGCAGGGGCGAGGGGCAAATGGCGAATTTTATGAGCGTGGCAGCGCCGGCTCTATTGCCGCGCGATGAGCTGATCCAGCGCCTGCACGGTGTCGCCGACACTGGCAGGTTGCAGTCCGGGCTGCGGGCATTGACGGAATATGTCGGTGCTTCTCACTACCTGCTGGCGCGCTGCGACCTGATCCAGGAAAGCGGTCTCGACTTCATCGTTTCCTCGGACTGGCCCTTCGATCTGGTCAAGGACATCGCCAACGAACTGGTCAGCGGCTATGCTCGTTCCACCGAGCTGGAAAAATGCATGCAGGTCTTCCAGCCGAATTTCGGTCTTCTGCCCGACAATGCCGAGGTGCCCGATGGCGCCAGCCGCCAATATTGTTCGTTGACCTTCAATGTCGGCCGGTCGCGGCTCGCCCTGATGTTCCTGTTCGGTGAGGGGTTCATCCTTTCGCCGGAGCGTCTGCGGGATGTGGGCCTGTTGGCAGGCTATGTCGCGAGCTTCCTTCGCTGCGGCGGCACAAAGGTCGACCGCGATTTCGAATTGACGGACCGCGAGCTCGAATGCCTGTTCTGGATCGCCGAGGGCAAGACCAGCGACGAGATCGCGATGATCCTCGGAATCTCCCGCAATACGATCAACAACTACATCACCAGCGTGATGCGCAAGACGGCGACCAAGACCCGGTCCGAGGCCATTGCCTTCGCCGTCCGCAACAATCTCGTATAAGGAGGATCCATGGCGCATCCATCAGCCAGGACGATGAGCGGTGCGGAGCAGCTGCGCATGGTGCGTGTGAACAGGATTTCCAGCCGATCCGATCTCTTTCCGCGGCTGATCGCGATGCAGAAGCTCGCCGATGCTCAGGGGTTCGCTATCTATCGTGTCAGCGGCTCCGGCCTGCCGGCAAAGCAGCGCCTGGTCTGCGAGCTCGAGAACTGGGGTTCGTCCAATGCCGGTTTCGGCAAGGCGTTCACGGATGCCTATGGCGATATCCTCCTCGACCATATCGAAAAATCGCTGCTGCCGCTTTCATGGGCCGGCGGTTACGACCGTGCCGCACCCGGCCCGGCGGACTTCTCGCCGTTCATGACGCGGCTGAAGGATGGCATCCTGCTTTTCTCCGGCCTCGCCTTTCCGGTGCGGCTCGGCGCCGTCGGCAACGGCTTCATCCTTTTCACCGGCGATGAACTCGATCCCTCGAGCGATACGATCGTCGAGCTGCACGGCCGCTGCTGCCACATCATGATGGATCTGCTCTCGCTCGACGAGCGCCGCGCGGCTGCCGCCGAGGCGCTCAGCGAACGCGAGATCGCGTGTCTGCAGCTTGCCGGCGACGGCCGCATCAGCGAAGAAATCGCCGACAAGCTCGGCTTGTCCGTGCACACCGTGAACGCCTATCTCGGCTCGGCGACCATCAAGCTCGATTCCGTCAATCGCATCCAGGCGATCGCCAAGGCGATTCGGCTCGGCTATATCAGCTGAAACCATGTGCGTCCTCCGTTGTCGAAGGGCGCACAAATTTTCATTGTCGTGAAAGAAGGTCAGCCCGCCAGCGCCTGCGGCGGCTGGTTCAAACTGTAGCGTGATTCCCGAAGGCTCTTTTCCAGGAAGACGGTATTTGCGTCGGGATCGGCCGAGGGATCCTGGAAGGCGATGTGGTTGATCTCGATGCCGGCGTGATCTTCGGCAAGGGTGAGCTGCGCATAGATGGTGACGCCGCGCGGCTTGATTTCGAGATCGAGAACGACTTCGGGCTTGCCGCCCCATTCCAGCGTATAGTTTCCGCCCAGACCGAAATTCACGGTGCCCGGGTGAAAGAAAAGTTCGGCGGCCGAAGCGACGAGATCGGAAAGATTGCCGTAATACTCGAAGCGCAGCAGCGAAATAAGGTCAGAGGCATCCAGAAGGCGCAGTTCCGTGGCGACCGGGCTGATCGCATCTGCGAGGATCTTTTCACGCTGGGTAGAGTGAGGGCATTTTTTCATTAGGCTTATCTTACCCGTTTGTTCTTGGCGTCTGCGGCGTAGACCCGATGGATCAGCTCCGCAACGGCCTTATAGAAGACTGACGGTATGACACTATCGACCGAGACTTGCGCAAACATGGAGCGCGCGAGCGGCGGATCCTCGAACACCGGTATGCCGTTTTGCTCGGCGATCTCCCTGATCTTGAGCGCAATCAGGTCCTGCCCCTTGGCCAGCACGACAGGTGCGTCGTTTTCTTCGCGCGCATAGCGCAGCGCCACCGCATAGTGCGTCGGGTTGGCGATGACGAGCGTCGCGCGGTGCACGTTGGCGATCATGCGCCGTCGTGCGCGGTCGCGCATCAGCGAGCGCTGCCGGCTCTTGACGAAGGGATCGCCCTGCGCCTGCTTGTTTTCTTCCTTCACCTCGTGCCGCGTCATCTTCAGCTCGGTGAACCAGTGATGGCGCGTCCAGAAAAGATCGGCGATGGCGACGATCGCGGTGGCGATCAGCATGACGATGATGATCTTGCGCATCGCCGTCATCATCCGCACGAGGATCGTCTGCGGATCGGAGAACATCGCATCGATCGAGCTGAAATATTCGCTCCTCAGCACGAAGAACAGGATAACCCCGACGACGACGACCTTGAACAGCGATTTTGCGAATTCGATGAGGCCGGGCAGGCTGAATAGCCGCGTCCAGCCCTTGACCGGAGAGATGCGCGAGGCCTGCGGCCGGATGCGTTCGAGCACCGGCGTCGGCAGGTTCTGGAAGACGGAGGAGGCGATGCCGAACACCATGAACAGGATGAAGGCAGGCGCAAGCAGCGCCGCACTTGCCCAGCCAAGCCGAACGAAGAGCGCCAGAATATCCGGCCCCGTTTCGATCTTCCACTGGTCGGGCTGCTCGAAGATATCGCGCAGCGTCTCGGTCATGCGCCCGACGCTCTCCGGAATGAAGAACACCAGATAGATGAATGTGGCGAGGATGGTCGCGAAGATCGACAGTTCGCGCGAAAACGGGGTGTTGCCTTTCTCAGCAGCATCGGTTCGCTTTTTCGCGGTAGGGGCTTCTGTTTTGCTGTCCTTGTCATCATCTGCCAAGTCGCGGCCCTCCGTCAAAGAAAGAGGCGGCAGCTAATGCATGTCGCCCAAAATATGCAGCGGTTTTGGGCGACATGCATCAAAACAAAAACCTAAAGCGCGTCGCGGAACCGAGTTCCATGCGACGCGCTCTAGAGCGCAGCCTATTATGAGAAGGGTAGTCGCCTGTCGGACGGCGATCAACCGCTGCCTTTCGCCGGGCCTGATTTGTCAACAGTCTCGGAGAATTAGGCCGCCGCCGAGGCGTCGCCGGCCTTCTCCTTAAGCTCGATCTGGCCTGAATTGGCCAGGCGAATGGCTTCCTGTGCCACGGCGCGCCGCGCAATGGCGATCTCGCGCGGATTGATGCCGCCCATGCCGTTCTGCAGATCCGATTCGATCATGCGGCGCTGGCGAGGACTGATGGCGGAGAGAACCGATTCGCGGATCTCGGCAGGCGCACCGCGCAACGCGACGGTGAGCACATCCGTCGAGATGTCGTTGAGCAGCATGACGCGGCTGCGCTGCGGCATGTACATGAGGTCCTCGAAGAGGAAGATCTTCGGGCGGACCTTGTTGACCGATTCGCGGCTGATCGATTCGAGCGAGGTGAGCAGCGTGTCGACCTGCGGCTTGTCGAGCTCGTTCATGAGGTCGGCGACCTTCGTCGAGCCGGCCGCGTTGCGCTCTGCCTCGACTTCGGCAAGCAGCGTCATGACCTGGTTCTCGATGATCTGCGCGGCCTTCGGGCTGACGGTCTTCATGTTGACCGTACGGTTCATGATGTCGGCGCGACGATTGTCGGGAAGCTGCAGCAGCACCTTGGCGCCGAAGGACGAGGGCATCATCGAAAGAATATAGGCAACGGTCTGCGGGTGTTCGCGCAGCAGGAACTGGGCGACGAATGCCGGCTCCGCCTCGCTGAGGCGATCCCAGATCGAGGTCTCGTAGGCCTGGAATGCGGTGCGGCGGCCAAGCAGGCTGTCGACCTCGTCAGGCGTCAGGCCTTCTTCCAGAATGGCTTCGATCGCCTTGGCGTTGTCCATCAGGCCGGCGCCCTCGGTGAAGAGGTCCTCGAACTCGCCGACGAGCGACAGGAGTTCGTCCGGGGGAATGGCGCGCAGCGACTGGGCGGATGAGATAATGGTCTGTAGTTCGGCCTGGGTGAAATATTTCAACAGCCGGCCGGCGACTCCCTTTCCCATCGCGAGAAGAACAGCCGCCGCCTTTTCAGCCTGGGTCAACGGTTTCCCGGCTAGCGCGCCGCCGAAATCGTCAAAGTCCATCATGGTCTAACCTCTCCGTCCCACACAGGGATCAGGCTTTTTTCGTACTCAAAACTTCTATCAGTTTCACACCGAATCGGGTGTCGTCGTTATCAAGCACCGTAATCTCGCCGCGTGCAATCCTGCGGCCGTTCACCATGATCTCGACCGGTTCGCCGATCTTTTTATCGAGGGCGATCGTCGCCCCTTCATTGAGATTCATCAGGCCGGAGACCTGCATGCGGCTGGTGCCGAGCATGATCTGGACATCGATCGGGATGTCCATGATCAGGTCGAGATTGGAGGTCAGGGCGCTGCCGAGCGGAGCCGGCGAGGCCTCGAAGGAGGGGCTGCTGCCGAAATCCATGCCCGCAGCCGGGCTGGCATCGCCACCGCCGAAGTCGCCGCCGAAATCGTCGCTGCCGAAAGGGCTTTCCGAGGTATCGCCGCCGAACGGCGACAGGTCCGTTCCTGCAGCGAAGGCGTCGTTCTGCAGGTCATCGCCAAACTGCGGCAGGTCGCCGTCGACGTCCTTCTTCAGGACGCCGCGCAGATCGTCGATCGCCTGGTCGAGATCGGCCTCGCTGCCCGGAACGTCCAGGGGGAAGTCACTGTTCTGCTGTGTTTTCTTCGTAGCCATGAAATCACTATTCCAGTTGAAACTTGCCTCAAACTGCCTTTGCAGCCCAAAAGCCAGAGAACCGATTAATTCATTAAATGACGGATGAGTTCGTCATCCGAGTTCATCGTATCCTTGACGCGGACCATGTAGTTTTCGCCTGAACGCCCGAACTCGCACACATACAATTCCTTGCTGTTGGCGCTGACCTCGACGTGCACGTCGCCACGGTCGCGGAACGGAATGACGTCGCCGACCATCAGCTTCGATATCGTGCGCAGCGTCAGATCCTGCAGCCTGATCTTGGCTTCCAGCGTGACATGCGAGCGGCGGACCTGGTCGCCGAGCTGTTCGGTCCATTCCTGAGATTTGCCGCTGGATTGGCGCTTCGGTTTCGGCGGCGTCACCGTCGTCTTGAGCAGCGCCGTCTGCGGAACGATCAGGGAAAATTCCGAAACGATGCCGGCAAGCGTGATCGACATGTTGATGGCGGCAGCGAATTCGTCTGGACGGTCTTCCGGCGGCCGGGTGCGCGCCTCATGAGCGTGCGGGGCCGAAAGGCTCGGTTCGAAACCGCCAGGCGCGTTGACGGCCGAGCGCAGCACCTTGGCGATCTTGTCGAAGACCATGACCGCCAGGTCGAGTTCGATGATCGACAGCAGCCGGTCGGCCGGCTCCTCGATCGTGTCGGCCGTAGCGCCGAGGAGATGTTCCATCAGTGTGATGACGAAACCGTTGCCGCAGGCGACGGTGATGTTCTGCGACCAATTGCGCAGCGTCGCATCGACGAGCGTGACGTTCGGGCTGAGGTCGTCGATCAGGTGGTTCTTATAGCCGATCTCGCAGCCGAGATAGTTGACCGTCACGTCGAGCCCGGTTTCGCTCTTGATGACGTCGGGAAAAAATTCGCTGTAGATATCTCCGAAGGAACTGCAGATCTTGGCGACCCTGCCTCTGTCACCGAGCCCGCCCGTCAGCTTGGCGAGAAGGGCAGGATCCATTGCCGGTTTGTCGTGCGAAGCTTTGCTCATGGTCATTTAAGCCGCCTTGTTTTCGCCGCCTGGGTTCATCATTTCCTGTTCGACAGCATCGATGGAAGGACGCTCGTAAGCCGAGATCGTCTTGCGGCCATATTCGAGAGCGACCTGCGGCACCGACCCATTCATGTAGGCAAGCAGCGTCTGTTTGACGATGACGTAAAGGCGATGCTGCTTGCCGCGCACGACCTTGATCTGGGAGACCAGCGGCGAGCAGACGCAGTAGGACAAGAGAATGCCGAGGAAGGTGCCGACGAGCGCCGAGCCGATCAGGTGACCGAGCACCTCGGGCGAATCGTTGATATGTGCCATCGCCTTGATGACGCCGAGAACGGCCGCGACGATACCGATCGCCGGGAAGGAATCGCCCATGATCTGGATCGCGTGATAGGGCTTCATCTTGTCGTGCATGATGGTGTTGAGCTCTTCGTCCATCAGCGCCTCGATCTCGTGGCTGCGGGCGTTGCCAATGATGATCAGGCGCACGTAGTCGCAGATGAACGCGGTCAGTTCCTTGTTCTTCAGAACGGTCGGAGCCAGCTGAAAGATGGTCGATTCGGCCGGATTGTCGATATGGGCTTCGATTTCGTTTCGTGACTTGGTGCGCAGGTCGCGCATCAGCGAATAGAGCACGCCGAGCGTATCGAGATAATTGCGTTCCTTCGGCACGGCGTGCTTGAAGGCTTCGCCGAGCGCCTTGCCGGAGTCCTTCACGACCTTCATCGGGTTCGCCATGATGAAGCTGCCGAGACCAGCGCCGCCGATGATGAGGAATTCGAAGGGCTGGAACAGCGCGTTCACCTCGCCGCCCATTGCCATGAAGCTGCCGACGATACAGCCGCAGACAACAATAAATCCGATAATAATATTCATCGTCAGCCCAATCCGAACGTTGCTTTTCTTTGAGACGGATAAGGTTTCTGCCTTGCGTGAGGCTGATGAAAAGGCCGGTCGCGGGGCATTTGCCCGTGCCAGCTTCGCGCAAGCATCTGCCGTCAGTCTAAAGGAGACGAATGGGCGTCCGCGCCCGTTTCTGAGATGCCGCCTCAGCGAAATTCCGGCCGAACCAGACAAACGAGCCCGGCTTTTCGTTCCGTTCATCGCCAATGCTTGGAGCTTACCGACATGCAATCCGGTCTTTATGTTTCTCTGTCGTCGCAGATGGCTCTGGAAAAGCGCCTGAACACCATCGCAGACAACATGGCGAACGTGAACACGACCGGATTTCGCGCCACCGAGGTGAAGTTCGACGAGATGGTGGCAAACACCAAGAACAAGCTGAACACCAAGGTCGCTTTCGTTTCGCAGGGCAACGACTACCTCAACGAGCAGAACGGCGAACTGCAGCACACCGGCAACATGCTCGATTTCGCCATCAAGGGCGATGCCTGGTTTTCGCTCGATACGCCAGCCGGCCAGGTACTGACGCGGGACGGCCGCTTCACGCTCAAGGACACCGGCGAGCTCGTCTCGATCAGGGGATATCCCGTTCTCGACGCCGGCGGCGCGCCTATTCAGCTCAACACCAAAGGTGGCGAACCGGCCGTCGGCACCGACGGCATCATCTATCAGGACGGCCGTCAGGTCGCCTCCCTCGGCCTGTTCGAAGCGGATGTCAGCAAGGGTTACCTGCGTTACGAAAACAGCGGCATCATGACCACCGAGCAGCCGCGGGCCGTGGTCGACCGCTTCAATGTCGGTGTCGAACAGGGCTATCTCGAAAATTCGAACGTCAACGCGATGCGAGAGATCACCCAGCTGATCGAAGTCAACCGCGCCTTCGAAAGCGTCTCGTCGCTGATGCGTGATAGCGAGGATTCATTCAAGGAAGCCGTCCAGACGCTCGGGGGCAGCCGCTAATGCATCTCGCCCAAAAATGTCCGGCGGGTTTGCGAGAACGGCATGATGCCGCACGCGATGTGTTTAGGGCGGGATTTGAAGCATGAACACCACGCTGCTGTCCGAGGATAGCCTTTCCCCGAAGCTCGCGCATCTGGCAGACCTCGTCGACCGATACGTCTCACCGGAGTTTGCCGTTGCCCATGGCGGCCGCGTGCAGACCATCGCCGCCGGTCACTATACCGTCCGCGGCCTATCCCGCCACGTTCGCCTCGGAGAGTTCGTGGCTCATAAATCGGCCACCGGCATCCATCTCGGCGAAGTCGTACGCGTCGAGCCGGAATTGATCTATGTCTGCCCGATCGAGCCGGGCGAGCCGATCGGCATCCACGATACGGTCATTCGTAAGGGCGCCTTCCGCATTTCACCGTCGGATAGCTGGTGCGGACGCACCCTCAACTCGCTCTGCGAGCCGATCGACGGGCTGGGTCCTATCACCGAGGGGCTCGATCGCCGCTCGATTTCCAATACCGCGCCGCCCTCGATGACCCGCAAGCGGGTCGAGACCGGCTTCAAGACCGGCGTGCGCGCAATCGACATCTTCTCGCCGCTCTGCCTCGGGCAGCGCCTCGGCATCTTCGCCGGTTCCGGGGTCGGCAAGTCGACGCTGTTGTCCATGCTCGCCCGTGCCGATGCCTTCGACAAGGTGGTGATCGCCCTTGTCGGCGAGCGCGGCCGCGAGGTGCGCGAATTCATCGAGGACACGCTCGGCAGCAATATGAAGAAGGCGATCGCCGTCGTCGCCACCAGCGACGAAAGCCCGATGCTGCGCAAGATGGCGCCGCTGACGGCGGTCACCATCGCCGAGCATTTCCGCGACAAGGGCGAAAACGTTCTCTTCATCGTCGACAGCGTCACGCGTTTCGCCCACGCAATCCGCGAAGTGGCGACCGCCTCCGGCGAGCCGCCGATCGCGCGTGGTTATCCCGCTTCAGTCTTCACCGAACTGCCGCGCCTTCTGGAACGTGCAGGTCCCGGTCCCGAGGGTGCCGGCACCATCACGGCGATCATCTCGATCCTCGTCGACGGCGACAACCACAATGACCCGATCGCCGATTCGACGCGCGGCATCCTCGACGGCCATATCGTCCTGCAGCGCAGTCTCGCCGAAGAAGGGCGTTATCCGCCGATCGATCCGCTCGCCTCGATCTCGCGTCTTGCCCGCAAGGCCTGGACACCGGATCAGGAAAAACTGGTGTCGCGGCTAAAGGTGCTGATCCACCGCTTCGAGGAAACGCGTGACCTGCGCATGATCGGCGGTTACCGCCAGGGCGCCGATCCCGATCTCGACATGGCGATCAAGCAGGTGCCGATCATTTACGACGTCCTGAAACAGTCGCCGGGCGACCGCGACGCGCCCGATGCCTTTGCCGATCTCGCCGGCGCGCTCAAGGCCGCAGCCGGTATGGGCAATCCGGGCGGACCCATCCAGAGGAGATAGACGTGGCTGAATTCGACGACGAACGCATCGCTTCCCTGAAGCAGCGCAGGAAGACTGCCGTGCTGGATCGGTTTCTGACCTTTGCAGGCCTGGCGCTCGCCGGCGCCTCCGCCTTCTTCCCCTGGTACGTCTTCTTCAACGAGGACAAGTTCGGCATCCATGTCGCCGCGAGCGGCAATTCGCGCGAATTGCCGGATTGGCCGGCCCGCAACGTCTTCAGCGTCTCGCCGCTTGCCATGGTCAACAAGAACGAAGGAGACAAAAAGGCTCCACCGATCGATCCGCTGACGACCGCGACGGTCTCCGATCTCGGCAAGGAGCGCGACGGCGGCGCGATAGAAGATCAGCCCTTCCCGGGCAAGTCTCCCTTCCGCCTGCTGCACGTCTCCAATGGCCGGGCGCTGATCGAGGATCCCTCGGGCATGTATGTGGTCCGCATCGGCTCGATCCTGCCCGACGAAAGCCGCCTTGCGGCTCTTGAGCAACGCGACGGAAAATGGGTGATCGTTACCTCCAAGGGCGACACCTACCAGAACAATTGAACCTGCTCGCAGGTAACGAAGACCACAGGGGCTCCGCCGCGAACCGGCTGGAGCCCCCGGTTTTTTTAGCGGTCTGCGGCATTCGCCGAAAAGCGTCTCAAAGCCTGAATTCCCGTAAGTCCCACGCAAGATTACCTCACTAGGTTCGGGACAGTAAAAACGGAGAGTTCTCATGCAACCGATCCAACTTTTCGACTTGGCTTCGCGGCAGGCGGAATGGCTGACGATCCGTCAGCAGGTTGTTGCCGGCAACATCGCGAATGCCAATACCCCGAAGTTCCATGCCAAGGATGTCACGCCCTTCGACGCGGTGCTCGACAAGTCCGACATCACCATGGCGCGCACCAATCCGGCCCATCTCAGCGGCAACGATTTCAGCGAGAGCGGCGATATCGACGTCAAGGACGCTGCCCTCGACCAGGAAATCGGCATCCAGGAATCCGGCAACACGGTCGGTGTGGCCGAAGAGCTCTCCAAGTCGGGTGATATCAAGCGCCAGTACGATCTCAACACCTCGCTGGTCAGTTCCTTCAATCGAATGATGTTGATGACCGTCAGGAAGTAATTGTCATGGATCCGCTTTCAGCAGCTATGAAAATCGCCGGTTCGGGGCTTGAGGCGCAATCGACGCGCCTGCGCATCGTCTCGGAAAACATCGCCAACGCCCGCTCGACCGGCGACACGCCCGGCGCCGATCCCTATCGCCGCAAGACGATCACCTTCGGCCAGCAGATGGACCGCACGAGCGGCGTCGAGACCGTCGACGTCAAGAAGGTCGGCGTCGACGAAGGCGAATTCAGCACCGAATTCGACCCCAGCAATCCGGCCGCGAACGAAAAGGGCGTCGTCAAGCTGCCGAACGTCAACATCCTGGTGGAGATGGCCGACATGCGCGAGGCCAACCGCTCGTATGACGCCAACCTGCAGACCATCAAGCAGACCCGCGACCTCATTTCGTCCACCATCGATCTTCTGAAGAGCCAATAATAAATGATCAGCAGCGTCCAGAATGTCAGCAATCTTTCGATGACCCGTGCGCTTGGCGCCGTCGACACCGAAAATTCCGCCTCGTCGTCTGCGGCCACCATGCCGGGCACGGCGGGCGCCACGAACGGCCTGAGCTTCGCCTCGGTCATGGGCAACATGGCGACCGACGCGGTCAACAGCCTGAAAGGCGCGGAAAGCATGTCCTTTGCCGGCATCAAGGGCACGGCGACGACGCGAGAAGTCGTCGATTCCATGCTCCAGGCCGAGCAGACGCTGCAGACCGCGATCGCCATCCGCGACAAGGTCGTCTCGGCCTTTCTCGATGTCACCAAGATGCAGATGTAACTGATTTGAGGACGAACACATGAGAGCGCTCGCCATCGCAGCAACGGGCATGGATGCCCAGCAGACCAATCTGGAAGTCATCGCGAACAACATCGCGAACATCAATACGACGGGCTTCAAACGCGCCCGCGCCGAGTTCACCGACCTTCTCTACCAGACCGAACGCGCCAAGGGCGTCGCCAACCGCGCCAACCAGGCCGTCGTTCCGGAAGGCGCCAATATCGGCCTCGGCGTCCAGACCGCGGCGGTCCGCAACCTGCATCTCCAGGGCGAACTCACCCAGACCGGCAACGACCTCGACGTGGCGCTGATCGGCAAGGGCTTCTTCCAGATCCAGTCGACCGATGGCACCACGCTCTATACCCGCGCCGGCGCCTTCAACAAGAACGACAAGGGCCAGCTCGTCACCATCGACGGCTATGAAGTCCTTCCAGGTATTACCATCCCGCAGGGCTCCACCGAACTGACGATCAGCCGCTCCGGCCAGGTGTCCGCCAAGCTGCCCGGCCAGACCACTCCGACCACGCTCGGCCAGCTGACGGTTGCCGACTTCGTCAACGAGGCGGGTCTCCAGCCGATCGGCGACAACCTTTTCCAGCAGACCCCGGCATCCGGTGAGGCCGTCATCGGCAACCCTGATGAGGAAGGCTTCGCCTACATGAAGCAGGGTTACCTGGAATCCTCGAACGTCGACCCGGTGAAGGAAATCACCGAGCTGATATCGGCCCAGCGCGCTTACGAAATGAATTCCAAGGTGATCACCACCGCTGATGAAATGGCCTCCATCGTCAGCAAGAACCTGAAGTAAAGGGAAGGGCCGAAACATGATGTTTTGCCGGGCAGGACGCATCTCAGGATGGGTGGCGGCAGCCACGATCGCAATCGCGGGCATTGTTTTGCCCGCGGGCGCGGACGCCGGCATGGGCTATGCCGTCGTCCCGACGACGATCATCTACCCCGGCGACACATTGTCGGGCAGCCAGCTTCAGGAGGTCGAGGTCACCAACCCCAACCTTGCCGGAGATTACGCCAAATCGATTTCGCAGGTCGAAGGCCTCGTCTCCAAGCGCACGCTGCTGCCGGGCCGCACGATTGATGTCTCGGCCTTGCGCGAGCCCTATACGGTGACGCGCGGCTCCTCGATTCGCCTGGTCGTCTCTCTTGGCCCAATGACGATCTCGGCGGCCGGCACACCGCTTGAAGACGGCGCGACGGGGCAGCTCATCCGCGCGCGCAATATGGATTCCGGTGTCATCGTCAGCGGCACGGTGCTTGCGGACGGCACGGTCCATGTGAGGGCAAAATGAAATTGTTCTTCCGTTTCTTGACCCTTGTCGCGGTTCTCGCCATGAGTTTGGCTGATGTCGCGCCCGCCTGGGCGCTGACCTCCCGCATCAAGGATATCGCTTCCCTTCAGGCCGGCCGCGACAACCAGCTGATCGGCTACGGTCTCATCGTCGGCCTGCAAGGGACCGGCGATGGCTTCCGCTCCTCGCCCTTCACCGAGCAGTCGATGCGGGCGATGTTGCAGAATCTCGGCATCTCGACCCAGGGCGGCCAATCCAACGCCAAGAACACGGCGGCCGTGATGGTCACCGCCAACCTGCCGCCTTTCGCAAGCCCCGGCAGCCGTATCGACGTGACCGTGAGCTCGCTCGGCGATGCGACGTCGCTGCGCGGCGGCACGCTCGTCATGACCTCGCTCTCGGGCGCCGACGGCCAGATCTATGCCGTTGCGCAGGGAGCCGCCATCGTTTCCGGTTTTCAGGCGCAGGGCCAGGCGGCGACCGTGACCGAAGGTGTCACCACCGCCGGCCGGGTGCCTGGCGGCGCGATCATCGAACGTGAACTGCCGTCCCGCTTCAAGGACTCGGTCAATCTCGTCCTGCAACTGCGCAATCCCGATTTCTCCACGGCGACCCGCATTGCCGACATCGTCAACGGTTACGCCTCGCAGCGTTTCGGCGGGCCGGTCGCTGAAGCCAAGGATTCGCAGGAGGTGGTGATCCAGAAGCCGCGCACGGCCGATCTCACCCGGCTGATGGCCGATATCGAAAATCTCATCGTCGAAACCGACACCCCGGCCAAGGTTGTCATCAACGAGCGCACGGGAACGATCGTCATCGGCTCGGACGTCCGCGTTTCGCCGGTCGCCGTCAGCTACGGCACCCTGACGGTCCAGGTCACCGAGACACCGCAGATCATCCAGCCCGAACCCTTCTCGCAAGGCAGGACCGCCGTCCAGCCGCAGACCGATATCGCGGCCCAGCAGACCGGAGGGCGCGTCGCCATCATAGACGGTCCCGACCTCAGGACCCTCGTCGCCGGTCTCAACAACATCGGCGTGAAACCGGATGGGATCATCGCCATTCTCCAGGGCATCAAGTCGGCGGGCGCCCTGCAGGCGGAGCTTGTACTGCAATGAAGACGATCATGAATGCAGATATGACGGTCCTGAAACTCCTGCGCCGGCTGGCGCTGCCGGCGGCAGGCCTTGTCCTGCTGTCGATCCCCGGCGCCTTCGCGCAGGAGCACCCGGAGGGCGACATCACGTCCCAGGACGAGATCAAGCAGTTCTGCACCAATATCGCCGATCCCGCCCGCGACCAGCGTTACCTCCTGCAGAAGCAGGAGCTGGAAAAGCTTCGCGCCGATATCGACGCCCGCATGGCCGAGATGGACAAGCGCAAGGCCGAATACCAGGACTGGCTGAAGCGGCGCGACGATTTCCTGAAGCAAGCGGAAGCCGGCCTCACCGAGATCTACAGGAAGATGAAGCCGGACGCGGCCGCAATCCAGCTGCAGGACATGAAGATCGAGGTAGCGTCCGCCGTGATCATGCGTCTCGGCCCGCGCCAGTCGAGCCTCATCCTCAACGAGATGGACCCGCAGAAGGCGGCGGCCATCGCCAGTGTCATCGCCAGTGCGTCCGATCCCAATACGTCGAAGGATCCTTCATGAATATGCGTTTCCCGGCCGCGATCGCCGCCCTCGCACTCCTTGCAGGCTGCCAGACTCCGACGGCAGTCAGCGAGATCGGCCGCGCGCCCGCCATGAGCCCGATCGGCAGCGGCCTTGCCTACGGCCAGACGCCGCAGATGGCGCTTTATCCGAAGCAGCCGCGCGCTGTCGCGCAAGGTTATTCGCTGTGGAGCGATTCTCAGGCCGCTCTCTTCAAGGATGCGCGCGCTCTCAACGTGGGCGACATCCTGACCGTCGATATCCAGATCAACGACAAAGGCTCCTTCGACAACGAGACCAACCGCAGCCGCAAGAATTCGAGTGGCATGAACTGGGACGTCAACGCCCAGATCTTCGGTTGGACGCCCCAGTCCAAGACCGACCTGACCTATGGCTCCGACACCAGCACCGACGGCAAGGGCAAGATCGAGCGCACCGATAAGCTGACCCTTCTGGTCGCGGCCGTCGTTACCGGCATTCTCGAAAACGGCAACCTGGTCATCTCGGGCTCGCAGGAAGTGCGCCTGAACCAGGAACTGCGCATCCTGAACGTTGCCGGCATCGTGCGTCCGCAGGACGTCAACGCCGAGAACCAGATCTCCTACGACAAGATCGCCGAAGCCCGCATCTCCTACGGCGGCCGCGGCCGCCTGATGGAAGTGCAGCAGCCTCCGCGCGGCCAACAGGCCGTCGATCTTTTCTCGCCGCTTTGAGGCTGAACGACGATGGCAGATCTAGACGCAGCCGCAGGTCAAACGAAGAAATCCGGCTCGCTGATGACCATCATCGGCATCGCGGTGCTAACCCTCGTCGGCGCCGGCGGAGGCTGGGCGGTCGGCACGATCGTCGCGCCCAGCATCAAGGGTGCCAAGGAGGCCGAGCAGGCCAAGGACGCTGAAGCCAAGAAGAAGGCCGAGGAAGGCCTGGCGCGTATCTCGACCAAGGAGAACAACGTCGTCCAGCTCGAGCCGATCACCTCGAACCTCGCCTATCCCTCAGAGAACTGGGTCCGACTCGAAGTCGCGCTGCTTTTCAACGGGCCGCCGGATGTCAAGATTTCCGAGGACATTCATCAGGATATCCTCGCCTATATCAGAACCGTTTCCCTTCAGCAGATCGAGGGGCCGCGGGGCTTTCAATATCTCAAGGATGACATACAGGAACGTGTTGACCTTCGCTCGAAAGGGCGAGTATCGAAGGTGATGTTCAGGACATTTGTCATCGAATGATTCGATTCATAGTTTTCCTTGCCGTCATGATGGCGGTACCGGAGCTGGCGGTCGCCCAGCAGCTGCCGACCAATTTATTGAACGTGCCGGTCGATGGCTCGGTCGCCGCCTGGATCATCCGCACTTTCGGCCTGCTGACCGTTCTTTCGGTCGCGCCGGGCATCCTGATGATGGTGACGAGTTTTCCTCGTTTCATCATCGCCTTCTCGATCCTGCGTTCGGGCATGGGCCTGTCCTCGACGCCCTCCAACATGATCCTCCTGTCGCTGTCGCTGTTCATGACCTTCTACGTCATGTCTCCGACCTTCGATCAGGCCTGGCAGAACGGCGTGCAGCCGCTGCTTGCCAACCAGATCAACGAGACCGAGGCCGTCCAGCGCATCGCCGAACCCTTCCGCACCTTCATGTCGGCCAATACTCGCGACAAGGACCTGGCGCTCTTTGTCGATCTGGCGCGTGAACGCGGGCAGACCATCCAGACGACCAATCCGATCGATTATCGTGTGCTGATCCCGGCCTTCATGATTTCCGAGATTCGCCGAGGCTTCGAGATCGGCTTTCTCGTCGTGCTGCCGTTCCTCGTCATCGACCTCATCGTCGCGACCATCACTATGGCGATGGGCATGATGATGCTGCCGCCGACCTCGATCTCGCTGCCTTTCAAGATTCTCTTCTTCGTGCTGATCGACGGCTGGAATCTGCTCGTCGGCAGCCTGGTGCGTTCGTTCAGCTGATGAAAGCGCGGATGCGCTTGAGCATATCGCGCAAAGTGCGCAGCAGTTTTGTGATCGCAACGGCAGAGACCTGAAGCGTCGCGAGCGAATCTGAAAGATCGCGACGCGCTTTAGCTGCCCTCCACCCTTTGCCCAATAAGAAAAACGGCCGGATCGCTTCGATGGTTTTTTGTATGCGGGGTGACAGCCTCACTCGGCCGCGAAGGGCTCAGCGCGCGGCGGCAGCGCCGCAATGTCCATATGGTCGGGTGCGAGACGTTGTTTGGCGCGCTCGGCCATGATTTCATAGGCCTGTTCCAGATGGTGGCAGAAGCGTTCGGCGTCGAAGAGCGGCGCGATATAGCGCTTCTCCTTCAGGTGCGCCTTGTATTCGGCAATCCGTGCGGGGTTCTGTGCGAGCTCGACGGCCATATCCTCATAGGCCTGCAGATCGGCCGCGACGAGATCGGGCAGGTCGATCGCGCGTAGCAGGCTCTCGCTGACGCGTGAGGCGAAGTTGGTGCCCTTGACGGTCAGGACCGGCAGGCCACCCCAGAGCTGCTCCGAGGTGGTCGTGTGGCCGTTGACGGGGAAGGTGTCGATGCCGAGGTCGGCTGCCTGCTGGCGGTCGATATGTTCCTCGTAGGGCGCGCGCGGGCAGAAGATGATCCGCTTCGGGGAAATGCCTGCCGCCTGGAACTGCTTCAAGAGGTTCGCCTGGTTGCGAGGAGAATTCGCCATCAGCCAGAGTACGCTGTTCGGCGCCCGCTTGAGGATCCGGCACCAGCTGTCGATCGTTTCCGGCGTAATCTTGCGGTTACCGTTGAACGAGGCGAAGATGAACGCATCCTCCGGCAGTCCGAGCTTTTCGCGCGTGACAGGACGCGGCTTTGGGCGATGCATCGGGTCGTTCGGCTGGTAGCTCTCCGGTAGCCGGCAGAATTTCTCGTGGTAAAAGGGCTTTGCCACATCGGGCAGGACGTAGTGGTCGCCGATGACGTAGTCGAGGTCGATGTTGACGGTGCTACCGGGAAAGCCGAGCCAGGCGACATGCACCGGTGCAAGGGGCAGGTTGAAGGCCGTCGCGCGGCTGCCCGAGGTATGGCCCTTCAGGTCGACCATGATGTCGATATTGTGCTCTCGCACCGCTTCCAGTATCGCCTGGTCGGAGAAGCCGTGAACATCGACGATCCTGCCCCAGCTGCTGCGGTCCGTATTGTTGTGTTTCAGGAATTCCGGCCCCGTATGGCAGAAGAGCGTGACCTCAAACCGGTTCTTGTCGTGCAGTTCGAGGATGCGCTGCAGGAGCTTCATGGTCGCGTGGCGGTCCCAGAAGTCCGACGACATGTAGCCAATCCGAATCTTGTCCGACCAACTGTGCGGCTGGTTGCGGCGGAAGGCCACGCGTTCGTGGTTGAGCGGCGTCGTGCCGATCGTTGCATACCGGTTGAAATCCTCATTGCCGCACCAATGCAAATGATAGAACGGGTTATCCTTGTGCAGGATCTCGATATCGCCTTTAGCAAGCGTGTCGTCGATGATTGCCTGATGTTTGCTCGCTTCGTCGAACTCGTTGAATTCGCGGGCGAAGACCAGGTGGAGGAAACGGAAAGCGAGATTGCCCGGAAAGCGCTTGAAGAGGTTACGCGCGAGCTTCTGGTTGGTTGCGTCGTTGAGATCGTCGCTGAGCAGCATGGCCGCCAGCCTGAGATGATCGGGATTCATGCTCTGCGACAGCACCGTCTTGAACGGGCGAATGATATCGCGCTGCTGGCGCTTCAGATAGATTGCCGTGATGATGAAGGCGAGGTCAGCATCTTCCTGGGCCTTGGCAAGGTTTCGCATGCCGATCAGCAGCGCGTCGTCCTCGTTGCCGGTCTCGTAATGCAGCTTAGCTGCCTGCTTGGCGTATTCGTAGGAGTTGGGCCCTTCGCAGCCGGCGGCGAGGCCATAGGCCTTCGCCGCATCGCTCTTGAAGCCGAGCTGCACGAGGTTCTTGGCGAGCAGCGCGTAAGTCTTGGCGTCCTGCTGGATATCCATGAGCTGGTTGAGCGTCGCCAGGGACTGTGTGTAGCGGCCCATCTGGTAATCCTTGGACGCCGCAGAGAACGAAACTTTGCTGTTCAAAACCCAACTCCGTGAAGGAAATGTTCTGGCATAACTATCGATCGCCGACGCGCGCACGGGCCGTCCTTCCCGAAAATGGGTGGATCGGCCCGAAGATGCTATCCCGGCTCCTGCCACACTGGCATTCGAAGCTTGCTTGAAACCGGTGGCTCGCTGAAGTCTGCTCTCCGGGGCAGCTTGAAAGCTCGCTTTTTCCGCCGAATTTGAATGCGAGGGAAAGCATTAACTATGCACTGTGAGGAGGCATTAACTATGCGAGGTGAGGGGCCGCCAAAGGGCCTGTATTTTTAAGGAGTTGGCAAGCATTGGCTGCGAGATTGCCCTGGACATGACGGGTTTGGGCCAAAACAAGCGGGCGCCGAGTAGCATGAAGCTGGTCCGTCATCGCCGGTATTACAGTCCGGTATGTCCTCCTTTTTTGTATCTAGTTTCCAGGGGACAGACTTATGACAAGCATTAACACGAACACTTCCGCACAGGCCGCTCTCCAGACGCTGCGCAGCGTTAACCAGGGCCTCAACCAGACGCAGAACCACGTTTCTTCGGGTTACCGCGTTGAAAAGGCTTCCGACAACGCGGCTTACTGGTCGATCGCAACGACCATGCGTTCTGATAACAAGGCTCTCTCGGCTGTCTCCGACGCTCTCGGCGTAGGCGCTGCCAAGGTCGACACCGCTTACACCGCCATGTCCAGCGCCATCGACGTCGTCGGCGACATCAAGGCCAAGCTCGTTGCCGCCACTGAAAACGGCGTTGACAAGGCCAAGGTGCAGGAAGAAATCGGCCAGCTGCAGCAGCAGCTCCTGAGCATCGCTCAGTCCGCTTCCTTCAACGGCGAAAACTGGGTTGCTGGCGCTACCGGCACCAAGAGCGTCGTCTCCTCCTTCGTCCGTGACGGCTCCAACGCCGTTTCGGTCACCACGACCGACTATGTTCTCTCCAGCGGCTCCATGGGCAACGTCCTGTTCGGCATGAGCGGTGGCCAGGTTGAAACCTCCACCGGCATCCTCGGCACCTCGAACGGTACGGTCGGTTCGATCTTCTCGATGAGCATCACCAACTTCACCGCCGGCCAGATCCAGACGGCTCTGACCAACGTTGAATCGGCTCTGAAGTCCATGACCAGCGCCGGCGCGGCTCTCGGTTCGCTCTCCAAGCGCATCGACAACCAGGACGACTTCGTCAACGCTCTGAGCGACTCGATCGACTCCGGTATCGGCCGTCTCGTCGACGCCAACATGGAAGAAGAATCCTCCAAGCTCAGCGCCCTGCAGACCCAGCAGCAGCTGGCGATCCAGTCGCTGTCGATTGCGAACTCCTCTTCGCAGAACATCCTGTCGCTGTTCCGCTAAGACCAGTCACTACAGTCTTCCAAGTTTCGCGGCCGGGTCATCCCCGGCCGCGAAATGTTTTAAAATAAGGTTAACAAAAACGAGCTCTAAGTGTCGGATATTTTTACACTATTTCCATTTCGAATTTAGCCTTCCTTAACCATCTTGCTGTTTTCTAGGCCCATCGAAACGGCGAGTTAACCTTAACAGAGATGGTTAACAGGCATGATGCTGATCGCTGTGGGCCGGCCGAAAATCCGGAATGTCCCTGTTTAAAATCTGCCAACAAGGGGCAAGCAAACTATGACGAGCATCAACACCAATAACGCTGCAATGGCAGCCCTCCAGACTCTCCGTGGCATCAACCAGGGTCTCCAGACGACTCAGGCTCATGTTTCTTCTGGTTTCCGCGTCGGCAAGGCTTCCGACAACGCCGCTTACTGGTCGATCGCAACGACCATGCGTTCGGACAACAAGGCACTTTCCGCCGTTTCCGACGCTCTCGGCCTCGGCGCCGCTAAGGTCGATACCGCCTACTCCGCCATGTCCAGCGCCATCGACGTCGTCGGCGACATCAAGGCCAAGCTGGTTGCCGCGACTGAAAACGGTGTCGACAAGGCCAAGGTCCAGGAAGAAATCGGCCAGCTGCAGCAGCAGCTCCTGAGCGTCGCTCAGTCGGCGTCCTTCTCCGGCGAAAACTGGGTTGCCGGCGCTTCCGGCACGAAGAACGTCGTTGCCTCCTTCGTTCGCGACGGTTCTAACGCCGTGTCGGTCGTGATGACCGACTACGTTCTCTCGAACGGCTCCATGGGCAACGTCCTGTTCGGCATGAGCGGCGGCGCGGTTGAAACCTCCACGGGTATCCTCGGCACCTCGAACGGTACGGTCGGCTCTGTCTTCTCGATGAACATCACCACCTTCACGCTCGGCCAGATCCAGACGGCTCTGACCAACGTTGAATCGGCTCTGAAGTCCATGACGAGTGCCGGCGCCGCTCTCGGCTCGATCTCCAAGCGCATCGAACTGCAGGAAGACTTCGTCAACGCTCTTAGCGACTCGATCGACTCCGGTGTCGGCCGTCTCGTCGACGCCAACATGGAAGAAGAATCCTCCAAGCTCAGCGCCCTGCAGACCCAGCAGCAGCTGGCGGTCCAGTCGCTGTCGATTGCGAATTCCTCTTCGCAGACCATCCTCACGCTGTTCCGCGGCTAATAGCCCGCGCAAACATCGGCCCGCCGGCCTCCGGCGGGCATCCAGGAATCGAGCCGCGCTCCGATGGAGCGCGGCTTTTTTATTTTCGTTAACTGTTGATTAACCATAATGCTGTCTTCTGCCGCTAACGAGACGGCGAGTTAACCAAATTTAAAAACCGGTTAACAGGCATGAGGCTGATTTCCCGTTCCCGGTAGCCTTCCGGAATGTCCCTTTTTTCCATCTGCCAACTAGGGGCAATCATTTCATGACCAGCATTTTGACGAATGTCGCGGCGATGGCCGCTCTTCAGACACTCCGCGGCATCAACAATAGCCTTGAGGACACGCAGAACCGCGTATCGTCGGGTTACCGCGTCGAAAAGGCTTCCGACAACGCTGCCTACTGGTCGATCGCGACGACCATGCGCTCGGACAATAAGGCCCTCTCGGCCGTTTCGGACGCTCTCGGCCTCGGCGCCGCTAAGGTCGACACCGCTTACTCGGCCATGGACAGCGCCATCAACGTCATCAGCGAAATCAAGGCAAAGATCGTCGCCGCCACGGAAAAGGGTGTCGACAAGACCAAAATTCAGGAAGAAATCGGCCAACTCCAGCAGCAGCTCTTGAGCATCGCCCAATCGGCTTCCTTCTCCGGCGAGAACTGGGTTGCCGGCGCTGATGGCACCAAGAGCGTCGTTTCAACCTTCGTCCGCGACGGCAACGGCAATGTCTCGGTCAAGACGACGGACTACGTGCTGAGCACCGGCTCCATGGGCAACGTCCTCTTCGGGATGACCTCGGTCGGTGCAATCGAGACGACCTCCGGCATCATCGGCACCTCCAACGGCACCATCGGCTCGATCTATTCGATGAACATCAGCACCTTCGGTTCGCCTGAGATCTCTATGGCGCTGACGTCAATCGAGGCCGGACTGGAGGCAATGACCAAGGCGGCATCCCAGCTCGGCTCGATTTCGACCCGCATCGAACTCCAGGAAAATTTCGTCGGTTCGCTAAGCGATTCCATTGACTCAGGTGTCGGGCGCCTCGTGGATGCCAACATGGAAGAGGAATCGAGCAAGCTGACGGCGTTGCAAACACAGCAGCAGTTGGCCATCCAGTCGCTGTCCATTGCCAACTCCAGCGCCCAGAACATCCTGACGCTCTTCCGCAGCTAAATCAGGCGTTGAAGCTGGACCGAATCTTGCGTCATCGTCCACCAGCAACCGAAAAGCCTCCCGGACCGCGCCCGAAACGGCGCGGTTCTTCTTTTTATATCAATGGCTTGATCGGTTCTATGCCTGCCGTGCGATGCTCGCTCCTCCGCTCTTGCCCAAAAGGTTGATATCGAGTTAACCTTGCATTGAGTTGATTTGCTTTTTTTGCGACGCGCCGGCGGAAATCGCCGGAGGCATGACGCCACTTCAGTCGCCGCCGGCAATCCGGCCTGCCCTTTCACCTTTCCGAGACCCTGTCGATGACCGTAAAGATTACCAGCGCGGCCGCGGTGAGTGCGCTTGCAGTGTTGCGCAGCATCAATAAAGAAGCCAACCAGACCCAACAGCAAGTTTCCTCGGGATATCGTATCGAGACGGCCGCCGACGATGCGTCCTACTGGTCGATCGCGACCGTCATGCGCTCGGACAGCACCAATCTAGGCACCATCGGAGATGCGCTCGGCCTCGGCGCCGCCAAGGTGGATGCGACCTATACGGCGATGACCTCGGCGATCGATCTCATTACCCAGATCCGCACCAAGCTGGTTTCGGCAAAAGAGCCCGGCACCGACAAGGACAAGGTCAACGCCGAGATCAGCCAATACAAGCAGCAGCTGCAGACGGTCGTCGAGTCGACGTCCTTTGCAGGCGAGAACTGGCTGTTGAATGGTGACGCCGCCGTGCCGCCGACATGGTCGGTCATATCAAGCTTCGTGCGCGTTCCGACAGGGGAGTACCAGGCGCGGACCATCGATTTCCCGTCGTCGCAGACCATCCTTATCGATAAGAACAATGCCAGCGGCGGCCTGTTGAGCAAATCGGTCGATGCCCAGGCGATCAACAAGAGCGGTACGGGCCCGCGCAACTATTACCTGCTGAACGCCAACTCGACCACGCCGGCGACGGGTACGGAGGTTGCCATCGGCAAGAATACGACCGATGCCCAGCTCACGGACATGCTCGATGTGACCGACTCGCTGCTCTCCTCGCTGACGACGACGGCCGCTTCCATCGGTGTGATGAAAGCGCGTATCGACGGTCAGATCGATTACACCGCCGATCTGTCGGATTCGATCGACAAGAGCGTCGGCGCCCTGGTCGATACCGACATGGACGAGGCTTCCATCCGCCAGAAGGCGATCGAGACCCAGAAGCAGATGGCCGTCGAAGCAATCTCGATCCTCAACACGGCTTCAAGCAAGATCCTCATTCTGCTGGAGTAAAGGTGGGCGCGATCACGAGTGGCGGCAGCGCCATTCATCCTCGCGCAAGTTTGACTTCCTAGTTTCCGGCATGAAGGCATCGCCCGAATCCGTGCCGGCGCAAGGTCAAGCCCTTGCGCGATTCGAAAGGGCATGCCGGAGCGCAAGGTCGTTTTGAGCGGGGCGGGCATGTTGCATGTCCCCGAATACTGGATGGTTTTTATGAGCATTTCGCTTTCCCGGTATTTGAAGGATTTCGGTGAGCCGGAACCATCGGCACCGATGATCGACATGGATGATTTTGCCGGCGATGGTTTTCCCGAAATCTCGAGCGAACCGGCAATCGACGTCGAGGCGGAGCGCCGTGAAGCCTATGTGCGAGGCCATGCCGCAGCGACCGCGGAATTGACCGAGAAATACGAACTCGAGACGCAGATGCTGACTGAGGTCCATACGCGCGAGATCGAGGAGCTGAAGCTTCGCTACGAAGTCGAGGCGGCGTCGGTCATTGCATCCCGCATCCATGATATCGCCGAAGAGGTCGCCGCGCTGGTCAGCGCCGGCGCAGCCGCGGTCATCGCACCCGTCATGACGGAAGCGCTTGCCGCCAAGGCTACCGAAAGCCTCGCCGCTCTGTTGCGCGACGCCATCCTCGAAGGCGCGGCCGCACCGATCGTCGTCAGGGGGCCGGCGCGGCTCTTCGACAGATTGAAAGCCGAGCTCGGCGAACATGCCGACGCGGTTCGCCACTTTGAGACCGACGATATCGATCTTGCCGTCGAAATCGATGAATCCGTGATCGTCACCCGTATGTCTGCCTGGGCGGCCAGCTTGAAGAAAGTTCTCGAATGAGCGAAGGCGAAAACCATCACCACGGCAAGAACGAGATCATCATCGTCAAAAGGCATGGCGGTGGTGATCACGATGGCGCCCATGGCGGTGCGTGGAAAATTGCCTACGCCGACTTCATGACGGCGATGATGGCGTTCTTCCTCGTCATGTGGCTGGTCAATGCCGCCAACGAGGAGACCAAGGCCTCGGTCGCGACCTATTTCAACCCGATCAAGCTTGCCGACGAAAAACCGACCGAGAAGGGCGTGAAGAAGCCCGTCGACAGTGCGGAGGGCGAGGAGAAGAAGGAAAAGTCGAAGCAGAAGGAAGAAAATCCGACTGAGGGCAAATCCGCTGCGGATGGTGACGACCAGACTTCGACTTCAGGCGATCACACCAATTATTCCGAAGCTGATTTCTTCGAGAACCCCTATTCGGTTCTCGCCGAGATCGCCCAGGAAGTCGGCCAGCAGGCCAATGTCAGCGCCAAGGGCGATGGCGGCGCCGCCGATTCCGGACCGGCCACGGGTGCCGATGGCGGCGAGGCCTATCGTGATCCTTTCGATCCGGATTTCTGGACGAAGCAGGTTGAGGTCACGACTGCGGGCAAAGCGCAGCCTCCGGGCAAGAGCGACCAGCCGGCGGAGAGCGAGACGACCGAGATCGCCAAGGCAGAGAATGTGAAGCCCGAGGATATCAAGCCGCTGCCCACCGAGCAGAAAACCGCCAAGGAAACTAAGGGCGCGGTCGAGGCCAAGGATGGCAAGGTGGCGGCCGGCAAATCGCCTGACGAAAAGAAAGCCGAAGCTCAGAAGGACGCCGATCATCAGAAGGATGCGGACAAGACCGAAGAGCAGCAGAAGGAAGCCGAGCAGCAGCAGAAGAAAGAGGCGGAGCAGTTGCAGCAGCAGATCGCTCAGCAGATCGGCGGCGTTGCCGGCAAGCTCGCCGAGGGTCTGACCGTGACGGCATCGGAAGGCGGGTTGCTGGTCAGCATATCAGACCAGAACGACGATTCGATGTTCAATGTCGGCTCTGCGGTGCCGCGCCAGGAGATGGTGCTCGCCATGGAAAAGATCGGCGCGATCCTCAAGGAGAGGGGCGGGGCGGTCGCCATTCGCGGCCATACGGATGGGCGCCAGTACAAGGGTGCGCAGAATGAGAACTGGCGGCTTTCGATGGACCGCGCCCAGAGCGCCTATTACATGCTCGTACACGGTGGGCTTGATGAAAACCGTATTTCCCAGGTCTCAGGCTTCGCCGACCGCCGGCTGAAGCTGCCGTCCGATCCGTTCAACGCGGCCAACCGCCGGATCGAGATCCTGGTGCAGGCGGATCAAGGATAGTCGGATGGCGCGTCGGCAGCATCGCTACGTCAGATTTGTGGCCCTCGGCATGGCGATGCTTTCGCCTGCTGCAGGCAATGCGCAGGATCCGGACGACCTCGCGCCGTACAAGATGTTGCGGTCGCTGCAATTCGTGCAGGATTCCGTCGTAACCGGCGATCATTCGGCCGGTGAGATGCAGCGCTTCATGCTGGGCACCATCGACGAGCGGCTGCGCACCGTCGATCCCTCGATTTTCGACGACGACCGCAACGTCGATGCGGCACTGATCTATGCGATGAGCGGCGGCAATCCCCAGACGCTCGAATATCTGGTTGCTCACGACGTCAACGGCTATTTCGACAACCGCGTCACCGATGTGCTGCGCAAATATCTGAGCGGCAAGGGTCTTCTCGTCGCAAAGACGCTGGTGGAAACGGCCAGCGAATATCGCGACAAGAAGATCGGCCCCTATCTGGCGCTGATCGGTGGCAACGTGCTGATCGCGACGAAGCCGACGGACGCGCTCGATCTCTACGACCAGGCGCGGCTCGCCGCGCCGGGCACAATCGTCGAAGAGGCGGCGTTGCGTCGCTCCGTCGCCATCTGCCTCGACAAGGGCATGCTCGATAGAGGGATGGCCTATTCGCAGCGTTATATCAGGCGCTTCCTGCATTCGCCTTATGCCAGCCAGTTCGCCGATCTCTTCGTCAAGCTCGTCGTCGGTCACGATCACGACGTGAAGCCGCAGGATGTCGTCGACATCCTGTCTTTCATGGACGCGCCGCGCCAGCGCGAGGTCTATCTGCGCATCGCGCGCGCGGCCGCAATCGCCGGCAAGCCGGAGTTGGCGCGCATGGCGGTCGAACGCGTGCGGTCTCTCGGCGCCGGCACAGACAATGCCTTCGGCCCGCTCGCGGATTTCTATGGCGGCATGGCCGGTCTTCCCACAGAGAATATCGACCAGGCGGCGAAGAATGTCAGCGGCATCGACGGTAATGTGCTTTCGCCGCGGGATCAGGCGTTGCAGGAGGCGGCGAGATCCGTCGCCGATCAAATCCTGCGCGCTCCCGATCCGGCAAGCCTGACGCAAGCCTCCAATCCTAACACTGATCATCAAGAAATCACTTCTGAAAAGGCCGCGGCGATAGCCATGCAACCGGGAGCGCCAGGTGCGCTTCCCGAGCCTGTTCCGAGAGGTGTGGCATCGGCTGGCCAGGGCCAGGATACCGACCCCTCATTCAACGCATTTGTGACGACCAATCGGTCCAAGCTCGACGAGATCGACGGTCTTCTGGCGCAAGAAGGCAACTAAAATGATGGATATGAGCGTCTCGGGCGGAGCCTCTGGTGCGGAGACGGCTGCGGTTGCAAAATCGGCACGTCAGACTGGAAACGGTGATGCCGCCGGTCAAAAGAACGAGTTCTTCGATGCGCTCGCCAAGGCGGGCGGCGCCGCCGCCAACGACGAGGCCGATGATGCGCAGCCGGGTCAGGGCGGGATTGTCGAAAACGGCGCCGAGAAGTCGGCGCGGGCGCTCCGCAACCGCGCGAAACCACTGATCGATCTCAGCGATGCCACGTTGAAGGCGCAGGCAGACGCACAGCCGGAAACCATCGCCGATCTCGCGAATGCTGAGAAGGTCGCCGGGAAGCCCGCAAAGAATCAGGTAAAGATGCCGGCCGATCTCGGTTTCGGCAAATTTGATCCGAAGGACCGCTCCACTGAGGAGGTCGCGCAGGCAGCCAAAGGCGTCAAGCACGCCAAGACCGACGCATTGGAAACCCACACCGACAAGGAAGACAGCGAGGACGATGACGGCGGAGTTTCCGATGTGCTCGGCCTGCTGAAGCAAGGGCCCGCCGACGGGACTGCAGCCTTGCCGGCAGCGGCAGCCACCCATCTCGCCTCCGCCAAGACTGGTGAGGCGCAAACGGCCGACAAGAAAGTCGATGGCGTCAACGCCAAGGCGGGCGGCAATGCGTCCGATGCCCTGGCGGCCGTCAGCGGCAAGCCCGACGATGTCACGGTTCCCGGAACGGAGAATGTCGACGCCGCCGACGGCAAGACGTTCAGGATCAGCCGTGCCGATGGCCGCGGCGTGTCGATGGACGTTCACATCGGTGCCGATCAGGCCGGGTCGAAGGACAGCTCGAAGAAGGCCGATGTCGAAAATGTCTCGGTGCTCGAATCACGCCGCTATATCGGCCTGGCGCAGAATTCGAATTCCGCTGCCGTCACCGCTGCTCTCTCCGGCGATTCCGAATGGGCGCGCGCCATGGAGCCGAGCTCGGCGCTCTCTAACGCCGCGGAATGGACGAGCACCGGCAAGGTGGTCAATACGCTGAAGATCCAGATGAACCCGATCGATCTCGGCCTCGTGACGGCGACCATGCGCCTGTCGGGCGACGCGCTGAACGTCGACCTGAAGGTCGAAACCGGCGCGGCCTACCGGCAATTGAAGGAGGATCACGGCAAGATTCTCGAAGCGCTGCGCAGTCAGGGCTACGCGGTCGACAACGTCACCATCAGCATGGCGCCGGTCGACCGTTCCGACGCAGGCAACCAGGCAGGCAGCCAGAGCCAGACCTCCCAGCAGC
The DNA here is from genome assembly GCF_003985135.1 of Rhizobium fabae. NCBI lineage: Bacteria > Pseudomonadati > Pseudomonadota > Alphaproteobacteria > Hyphomicrobiales > Rhizobiaceae > Rhizobium > Rhizobium fabae. The sequence goes on along the minus strand of NZ_ML133665.1, from coordinate 59,535 downwards.
AGTCGCTCGCCCAGCAAGGACAGGGCGGCGAGGCGCGGGAGCGCCACAATCAGACGGCGCAGCGGACGAATGGAGGCTTCAATGGCGCAGGCGAGACCGGTATTGAAGACGCTTCTGCTGGCAGGACTGGTAGCGGTAGTGCTGGCGGGGTTTACCTCTGAGGCATCAGCCTCCACAGGCGCTTGTGAGCGCGAAATTCAGTCGGCGGCCGCCAAATATGGAATTCCGGAAGGTATCCTCTATTCGGTCGGTCTGACGGAGACCGGCCGCAAGGGTTCGCTCTATCCTTACGCCATGAATGTCGAAGGCAAAGCGATCTTTCCGCCTTCTGAACAGGACGCCATGAAACAGTTCGATGTCGCCCGCAGAAGCGGCGCGAAGCTCATCGACATCGGATGCATGCAGATCAACCACTATTATCACGGCGAAAATTTCAGCTCCGCCGAGGACATGTTTGACCCGCATCGCAACGTGGAATATGCGGCGAAGTTCCTCCGCAATCTGCATGACCGTCATGAGACGTGGACGATGGCGGTAGCCAGATACCATGCTGGCCCGAACAACGACCCCGCACAAAAGCAATATGTCTGTCGCGTCATCGCCAATCTGGTCGCCACGGGCTACGGCAAGTGGACTCCTAATGCGAGTAACTTTTGTGGAAATTGATACAATCAAAAATTGAGGCGACATATTGTGACGAAACTGTGTCACAATATGGCAGGAATCCGGCATGAATCCCCTGCGCAAGTCATAATTAAGAGACTGTTAACTTTTCCACGAAATTTTTGTGTGCATAATCAGGGGTGGATACTAGATGTAGATCAAATCGCCACCCGGATCTTAATCAATTATTAGTTTCTGCCATTAACTTTAACGAGTTGTCGCCGATTCGCGCGATTCGTACCCATAGATCATCGAAGTGCCACACTGATTCGGAGGCGGACGAATGATCGTAGTGGTTGATGAGCGTGAGCTCGTGAAAGTTGGATACACATCTCTGTTTGGCCGTGAGGGCATTCCCTCTACCGGCTTTGATCCTGCGGAATTCGGCGAGTGGGTACAGACCGCCGCGGATTCCGATATTGCGGCAGTCGAGGCTTTTCTGATCGGCCAGGGCCAGCGCAATCTGGAACTGCCCCGGGCGATCCGGGATCGGTCGATGGCGCCGGTGATTGCGGTCAGCGATCAGCCCTCGCTCGAAAACACCCTTGCGCTTTTCGATTGCGGTGTCGACGACGTGGTGCGCAAGCCGGTTCATCCTCGCGAAATCCTCGCAAGGGCGGCTGCGATCCGGCGCCGGCTGAAGGCGATTACTAACTACACCGATGTCGGCGCGATCCGCGTCTTCTCGGATGGTCGCGATCCCGAGATCAACGGCGAGGTCTTCGCGCTTCCCCGGCGAGAGCGCCGCATCCTCGAATATTTGATCGCCAATCGCGGCCGCCGGGTCACCAAGACCCAGATCTTCAACGCCATCTACGGCATCTTCGATGAAGAGGTCGAGGAAAACGTCGTCGAAAGCCACATCTCGAAGCTGCGCAAGAAGCTGCGCAAGAAACTCGGCGTCGATCCGGTCGATTCCAAACGCTTCCTTGGGTACTGCATTGATTGGGCTTGATTTTCTCAGCCGGGCGGAAGCGCTCGGCTGAACCTGGATATTCGGCCTCGCAGCTCGCCATGACAGACAGCTTCACGCAAGGCCCGCCAAATACTCTCGAGCATAACAGGTAGAACGAGGTTTTCAGATGAGCATTTTCGGCAGCATGAAGACGGCAGTATCGGGGATGAACGCACAGGCGAACCGCCTCAGCACCGTCGGCGACAACATTGCCAACGTGAACACCACCGGCTACAAGGCCGTGTCGACGAGCTTTTCGTCGCTGGTTCTGCCCTCCTCGGGCGGTAACTACAATTCCGGCGGCGTTCAGACCTCCGTCCGCCAGGCCGTCTCCGACCAGGGCGACATTTCCTACACCACATCGGGCACCGACCTTGCGATCTCGGGCGACGGCTTCTTCATCGTCCAGGGTCCTGACGGCACGCCGGTCCTGACCCGCGCCGGCGACTTCACCAAGGATGACCTAGGCAACCTCGTCAATTCCGCCGGTTTCCAGCTGATGGGCTATTCCTACAACTCCGGCGCGCCTGCTGTCGTCGTCAACGGCTTCGACGGTCTCGTTCCGGTCAACGTCAGCCAGGATGGCCTGACCGCCATCGCTTCGACATCCGGGTCCTTCAAAGGCAACCTAGATTCGAACGCTAAAGTGGCTCCGGTCGCTCCGGCGACGTTGCCGAGCGCCAACCTGGCCACCACGACGACCGATACCAAGAAGGTCTCGATGGTTGCCTACGACCGCCTCGGCAACAAGGTGATGTACGACTTCTACTTTACGAAAACCGCCGTCGCGGCAGCGCCGCCGCCGGCGCCTCCCGCCACTGCGGCTACCTGGGAAGTGGCGATGTTCCGCAACGCCAATGCAGCGACGGGCGGCACCACCTCGTTCCCCTATAGCGCTGGTGGCGCGGTCGGCACGGGATCGCTCACCTTCGACGCCAACGGTAAGATGACTTCGACAGGCGCCATCAACATCACTGATGGGGTGACTGGCCAGACGATCGCCATGGACTTCTCTGGCTTCACGCAGCTCGGCGCCGCCTTCTCGGGTACCGGCACGCCGAACGGCCAGGCGGCGACCCCGGTCCAGGATGTCACGATCAATGGCGATGGCATCGTCTATGCCAAGTATGAAGACGGCAGCACCAAGCCGCTCTACCGTATTCCACTCGCCAACGTCGCAAGCCCTGACAAGCTGACGCTGATGAGCGGCAATGTCTACAGCGCCAACGGTCAGTCGGGCGTCACTGTCACCGGCTTCCCGCAGACCAACGGCCTCGGCACGATCAAATCGGGCGCTCTCGAAGGTTCGAACGTCGATCTTGCCGGCGAGCTGACCGAGATGATCGAAGCGCAACGCAGCTATACCGCCAATTCCAAGGTGTTCCAGACGGGTTCCGACATCATGGACGTTCTCGTCAATCTCAAGAGATAAGTAGGGTAACGGGTAAGCCATGTCGCTCACATCCGCACTTAATACCGCGCAGGGAATATTCAACAATACCGGCACTCAGAGCAGTGTTGTATCGAACAATATTTCCAATGCCGGCAACAAAGATTATGTGCGCCGGCAGGCGATGCTCACCACGTCCCTGAATGGCGCGCAGGTCGTCAAGATAGACCGGGCGCAGGAAGATGCCCTGCTGCGCCAATATCTGAAGTCGTCCTCGCAGGACAGCGCCCAACAGACGCTGCTGAGCGGTCTCGGGGATCTGAAGTCGATCATGGGCGGCAACGACTATGAAACGGCGCCGTCCACCTATCTCGGTGTTTTCCAGCAAAAACTGCAGGCTTTCAGAACCTCGCCGGGCAGCACGGTCGCGGCTCAGGGCGCCATCACCGCCGCCCAGGATGTCGCCAACTCCCTGAACAACGCATCGAATTCTGTTCAGGACGTTCGCGCTAGCGCCGACAAGCAGATCGCCACGGCGGTCGATAGCCTGAATACGCTCCTCAGCCAGTTCGAAAATGCCAACAATGCGGTGAAGACCGCCACGGCTTCGGGCGCGGACGCGTCGAGCGCTCTCGATGAGCGTGAGAAGGCCCTCAAGCAGATTTCGCAGATCGTCGGCGTCAACACGACGACACGCGCCAACAACGACATGGTGCTGAGCACATCTGACGGGACGATCCTCTTCGAGACGGTCCCGCGCAAGGTGACGTTCAAGTCTCAAGACGTTTACAATGCCACCATTACCGGCAATTCGGTCTATGTCGACGGCGTGGCGCTTCCGCGCGGCAGCGGATCGACGACGACAGGGCAGGGGAGCCTTCAATCGCTCCTCCAGGTCCGCGACGAGATCGCCCCCAATTTCCAGAAGCAGCTCGACGAAATCGCCCGCGGCCTGGTCTCGCTCTTCAAGGAGCAGAACACGGCAGCCGGTCCGGCCTATGTGCCCGGCCTCTTCACCTGGAGCGGCGGCACTGTCAATACCGGTGCCACCGCCGTTGCCGGTATGGCGGCGACCATCACCGTCAGCAGCAGCGTGATCACCTCGCAGGGCGGTGACCCGATGCGCTTGCGTGACGGCGGCGTCAACGCCACCGGCGTCGTCAACAATCCCACCCACCTTAGCGGGTATACGACGGACCTCGATCGTCTCTATACTGCATTGGGTTCCGACATCGACTTCGATCCGGCGGCGCCGGTGGTTGGCTTCGACGCCTCGACGGGCATCGACTCCAACGTCAGCATCATGGAATACGCCACCAATTCCTTGGGTTGGCTCGAGCAGTACCGCAGCAACGCCACGACGGCGGCGGAGAATACCTCGGCGGCGCTGTCGCGTTCCGACGAGGCTTATTCCAACGAGACGGGCGTCAACCTTGACGAGGAACTGACCCTGCTTCTCGACATCGAGCAGTCCTACAAGGCGGCGACCAAGATCCTGAACGCCGTCGACGAGATGTTAAAGTCATTGCTGGATATTGCGAGTTAAGCCATGAAGAGCTCATTTATTTCAAGTTCGGCCATCCAGAATGCAATGCGGTTGACGATCCGTCAGGCGCAGAACCAGATGACGAAGGCCTCGACGGAAGCGACGACGGGGGTCTACGCGGATATCGGTGTCTCCCTTGGCGGCAACGCTGCCAGGAGCGTGGACTTCAATCGCGAGGTCGACAGGATAGACTCGATCAAATCAAGCAATTCGCTCGTCAACGCGCGCATGGAGTCCTCGCAGCTCGGGCTTTCCAAAATGAAGGACGTCGGCGACGGCCTCGTTTCGAAGCTGACGGCGCTTCAGGGCAGCAAGGATCCCGGCAGCATCACCGTCGCCATCCAGTCGGCGACCAGCGCCCTGTCCACCATGATGGATACGGCCAACACCATGGTGAACGGCGAATATCTCTTCTCCGGCATCAATACGGATGTGCAGCCGCTGACCGACAAGACGGCCGCGACAAGCGCGGACATCGTGACGAAGCTGAATGCCTATGCGGCAGGCCTGACGAAGCCGGTCAACCAGTTGACCGGCGCCGAAATGGACACCTTCATCACCACGCAGGTCGAGCCAATGTTCAACCAGACTGCCTGGACCGACCCGACGACCGGTTGGTCGCAGGCGTCGAACCAGAACATGACGAGCCGCATCAGCAACTCGGAAGTGATCGAATCCTCGACCAACGCCAATTCCGAAGGCATGCGCTATTTCGCTCTCGCCTCAGTCATGACCTCGGCGCTGCTCGGGCAGAATCTCAGCGCCGACGCGATGAGCAAGGTCTCCAGCAAGGCGATCAGCTACACGACGAAGGCGACCACCGGCCTGGTAACACAGGCAAGCCAGCTCGGCCTTTCGCAGGAGCGCGTCAAGAAATCCAACGACGCTCTCGATGCTCAGTCCAACATCATCAAGAACAAGCTCGTCGATCTCCAGGGCGTCGACCCTTATGAAGCTTCGACCCTCGTCAAGACTTTGGAAACGCAGCTTGAAACCGCTTACACGATCGTTTCGAAGATCCAGCAGTTGAGTCTCGTAAACTACCTTTGATGAGCAAAGGCGCGCAATATAAAGAAGGATGCATGAATGTATCAGTTCTCGTATGCCGAAGTCATGCAGGACTCGGTGGCCGACGCGAAAGAGCGGGAATGGCAGGTCCTTGACCGGTCCATAGACCTGCTGTCGTTGGCGCGCGACAAGGAAAAATACGGCCGGGAAGCCATTGAAGCCCTGTTTTATACGCGCCGGGTATGGATCAGCTTCATCGAGGATCTGAAAAATCCCGACAACCAGCTGGAGATTGAGCTTAGGGCCAACCTCATCTCGATCGCAATCTGGATCTTGAAGGAATGCGACAGGATCAGAAAACGTCTGTCTAACAACTACCAGGGCATCATCGACGTTACCACCATCATCAGGGATGGACTTAAATGAAAAGTACACTTCGCATTTCTCTGAAAGCCGGAGAAAGAATCTTCATCAACGGCGCCGTCCTGCGCGTCGATCGCAAGGTCGCGCTGGAATTCCTGAATGATGTGACGTTCCTTCTCGAAAACCACGTGCTCCAGCCGGAAGGCGCCACGACGCCGCTTCGACAGCTCTATTTCATCGCGCAGATGATCCTCATCAACCCCGAGGGCAAGGATCATTCGACGGCGATGTTCCGCAAGTCGATCACCATGCTGCTCACCTGCTTCAAGAATGAAGAGATCCTCGCTGAACTGAAGCGCATCGATGCGCTCGTTTCGACCGGCCGCGCCTTTGACGCGCTCAAGGCCATTCGCGGCCTCTACGCGATCGAAGACAATATCCTCAACAACCACGAACTGCCGCCGACGATGGTCGAGCAGATTCGCAGGGAGATCGCACCATGGCGGTAGATGCAACGTCGAAGGTGACCACGTCGACCTCGACGGATTCGACAAGCTCGTCCCAGAAAAAGGCGACGCTGAACTACGACAACTTCCTTAAGCTGCTCATCGCGCAGATGAAGAACCAGGATCCGACCTCTCCGATGGATGCCAGCCAGCAGGTGGCGCAGCTTGCGACCTTCTCGCAGGTCGAGCAGACGATTCAGACCAACACCAAGTTGGACACGCTTCTGGCAAACTCGAGCCTCACCCAGGCCAGCAGCTACGTCGGGAAGTACATGGAAAGCGCCGACGGCACCGTCAAAGGCGTTATCGATTCCGTCAAGGTTTATTCCGACGGCATTATTGCGACGACCGCGAATGGCGATAAGATACTCGTGCAGACGGGAATCACCGTCGCCGACAAGGCTCCGAGCGGCAGCTCCTGATGCGAACGGCGCGGCGCGCCGGTTTGATTTCAACCAATTGCGGCCCGGCTGTAGCGGGGCTGCTTCAAGGCGATATGAGGTTGCCTTCGGATGAATGAAGCTGATGCATTGGATCTGTTCCAGGCCGCGATCTGGACCGTCCTGGTCGCCACCGGTCCCGCCGTCGTCGCCGCGATGGTGGTCGGCCTCGTTATTGCCCTGATCCAGGCACTGACCCAGGTGCAGGAAGCAACGCTGACCTTCGTGCCGAAGATCGTCGCGGTGCTGATCACGGTCGGTGTCACCGCCCCCTTTGTAGGCTCGCAGATCTCGATTTTTACAAATCTGGTCTTCTCGCGCATCCAGTCAGGCTTCTGAGCCACCTTCGCGCAAGCTTCGCCATTTAACCCTCGATCCGAATTGGGCGGATTCATGTCCGCCTCCTCTCATGAAGAGACGGAATCGTTATGGCGCAACCACCTGCACTACCCCTTCCTAAAGTCGCCCCGAGTCTGCGCGATGTCGGTTTTGCTCTCGGCATCATCGTCATCATCTGCATTCTCTTCCTGCCGATCCCGCCGTTTCTTATCGATATGGGACTGGCCTTTTCGATCGCCCTTTCGGTGCTGATCCTGATGGTCGCGCTGTGGATCCAGAAGCCGCTCGATTTCTCGTCCTTTCCGACCATTCTGCTGATCGCGACGATGACCCGCCTGGCGCTGAACATCGCGACGACGCGCGTCATCCTGTCCCACGGCAATGAAGGCCACGATGCGGCGGGCGGCGTCATCGCCGGCTTCGCAAGTCTTGTCATGTCCGGCGATTTCGTCATCGGTCTGATCGTCTTCCTGATCCTCATCACTATCAACTTCATTGTCATCACCAAGGGCGCCACGCGTATCGCCGAAGTCGGCGCACGCTTCACCCTGGATGCCATCCCCGGTAAGCAGATGTCGATCGACGCCGATCTTTCGGCCGGCATCATCGACGAGAAGGAAGCCCAGCGCCGGCGCAAGGAACTCGAAGAGGAAAGCTCCTTCTTCGGTGCGATGGACGGTGCGTCGAAGTTCGTCCGCGGCGATGCCGTGGCCGGCCTCATCATCACCTGCATCAACATTTTCGGCGGCATCATCATCGGCTATTTCCGCCACGGCATGCCGATCGGCGAAGCGGCCGACGTCTTCGTCAAGCTCTCCGTCGGCGATGGCCTTGTCTCGCAGATGCCGGCCCTCATCGTCTCGCTCGCCGCCGGCCTTCTCGTCTCGCGCGGCGGCACGCTCGGCTCCACCGACCAGGCCGTTGTCAACCAGTTGAGCGGCTATCCCCGCGCGCTCTCCGTCTCGGCCGTGCTGATGTTCGTTCTCGGCTTGATGCCGGGTCTGCCATTTGTCCCCTTCGTGTTCCTCGGCGGTCTTCTCGCCTTCGGCGCCTGGTTCATCCCGCGTCAGGTCGAAGCTGAAAACAAGCTTCGCCGCGAACAGGAGGAAAAGAAGGTCGTCCAGAGCAAGGAGCTGGAGAAGGACTCGGTCAAATCGGTGCTCCGCACCTCGGAGATCGAGCTTGCGCTCGGCAAGATGGTTTCGACGCGCCTGCTCGGCGCCCATCAGGAACTCGCCTTCCGCGTCGGCAAGATGCGCAAGAAATTCGCCACGCAATACGGTTTCGTCGTGCCCGAAATCAAGGTGACAGACGACATCGCCATCGCCGAGAAGTCCTACCAGATCCGCATCCACGGCACGACGGTCGCCTCCAACCTGCTGCGCGTCGGCGAAGTCCTCGTTGTCACCGGCGCCGGCCGTCGGCCGAGCATTCCAGGAGATGAAATACGCGAACCCGCTTTCGGCATGCCTGCCGTCTCGATCCTCGAAAACTTCGCCGACGATCTGAAGCGCGAAGGCTTCCAACCGATCGACAACGTTTCCGTTGTGCTTACCCATATGAGCGAGGTCATCCGCAACAACCTGCCGCAGCTTCTGTCCTACAAAGACGTCAAGGTGCTGATCGATCGCCTCGACCCCGAATACAAGAAGCTCGCCGACGAGATCTGCTCGTCGCACATGTCCTATTCCGGCCTGCAGGCGGTGCTGAAGCTCTTGCTTGCCGAGCGCGTCTCGATCCGCAACCTGCACCTCATTCTCGAAGCAGTGGCCGAACTCGCTCCGCATGTCAGGAAGACCGAGCAGATCGTCGAACACGTTCGCATCCGCATGGCCCAGCAGCTGTGCGGGGATCTCGCCGACAACGGCGTGCTGCGCGTGCTGAGACTCGGCAGCAAGTGGGATCTTGCCTTCCATCAGGCGCTGAAGCGCGACGCCAAGGGCGAGGTGATCGAATTCGACATCGATCCCCGCAGCCTGGAGGAGTTCAGCGAGCAGGCGACCAAAGTTATCCGTGAGTTCATGGATCGCGGCCTGCCATTCGCCCTTGTCACGTCGCCGGAAACACGTTCCTATGTGCGCATGATCATCGAACGGCTGTTCGCCACGCTGCCGGTCCTGTCGCATGTCGAACTGGCCAAGGGCATCGAGATAAAGATTTTGGGCTCCATTTCATGATAACAGACCCGCAAGGGACCGTTCTCGCGCTGTTTCTGGTTTTCTGCCGGATCGGCGGCTGTGTGCTGGCTCTTCCGGGTTTTTCCTCGGCGCGCGTGCCCGAACAGCTGCGCGTCTTCATCGCCGCCGCTCTCTCGATCGCCGTCATGCCGCTGCTCTGGGATACCGTCTACCCGGCCGTCCATACGGGCGCCGGAACTTATATCGGCCTGATCTTCAGCGAATCACTGATCGGCGTGATGTACGGGATGCTGGCGAGAATCTATACGCTCGGCATGCAGTTCGCCGCTTCGATCTTGGCCACGATGGTCGGCTACACCCAGCCGGGCTCAGCCGACATCATCGAAGACACGCCGGAGACCAGCCTTTCGAGCTTTGTCACCTTCGCCGGCATCATGATTCTCTTCATCATGGATTTTCATCACATCGTCTTTCGCGCGCTGATCGATTCCTACACCACCATGCCCTTCGGTGGCCTCGTGCATATGCGCTCGACACTGATCTCCTTCACCGACACGCTGGAACAGACCACCTACATCATGCTGCGGCTGTCGAGCCCCTTCCTGATTTACGGCCTGATCTTCAACGTCTCGATCGGCTTCATCAACAAGCTGGCGCCGCAGATCCCGGTCTACTTCATTTCCACGCCTTATCTGCTGCTCGGCGGGCTTTTCCTGATCTATTTCTCGATAGCGGCGATGGTCAGCCAGTTCGCTCAATCCTTCGATTCGATCTATATCGGGCGATGAGGCAGATATGATCGAGAAGAACCGCTCTCAGAAACTCAAGCGTATCCTTTCGGTGCAGCGGCATATCGAAAGGATGGCCGAGAACGATCTGGCCGAAACCAGCCGCCAGCGCGCCGAAGTCAATGTGGCGATGGACGACGTCATCCTCGCGCTCGGCTCGATGGATCCCGTCCATCATGCCTTCTCGCAGAATTACGCCGATCGATTCGGCAGACTCACCATCAAGGACCAGCAGCTGACCGGCATGCAGCAGGTTCACGAGATGTGGCTGATGCGCGAGCGCGCCAAGGCTGATCGCCTGGAAGAAGGCATGAAAGACGCCCTGGAGGCCGAGCGTCGCGAGGCCGACGACAATGCCGTCTACGATGTGATCGATCAACAATTCGCAACGCCAGCCTCCAGCAAGCTTCAAAAACCATAGTCGCTACGATCTTAATTTAGAGGATTGTAACGTGGCTATTTCGCCCCCCAGTGATCTGGTCCTGGACGTTGTCAAAGCTGCCGACCCCACAGAGGTTCAGGCGGCCCAGGAAAAATTGAAGGCAAATCGTGCGGCCTTTGCCGCAACGAGCCTCGCCGAGAATGGCAAGGGCTTCTCCAATACGGTCGATGTTCTCGACCAAATCGGCCAGAAGAGCGGCCTCTCCAACATCCAGAACCGCACCAAGACCGAGGACGTTCCGGAAAGCTACCGGAAGTTCGAGGCCATGGTTCTGCAGAATTTCGTCAAGTCCATGCTGCCAAGCGAAAGCGACGACGTCTACGGCAAGGGCGCGACCGGTGATATCTGGAAGGGCATGATGGCCGAGCAGCTCGGCAACGTCATGTCCAAGGGTGACGGCATCGGCATCGCCAAGCAGATGTACAGTGAGCAGCTGCGCCGGCAGGAAGGCAAGATTGTCAACGCTTCGACTGATGATCGCGACCGTAACACGGCGCTCAGCATGATCGACGACTTCCAGCGCAAGACCTTTGGCACGCCGACCGCCGAAGCCAAGTCCGCAAGCGACGCATAACCGAGGGTACAATGGAAATAGTTTCGAACGAATACAGGATCAAATCCGTTCTCGGACGCCTCGAAATGATCATCGACAATGAGAACACCCGGATCGGCAGCGATCCGCAGTTCGATCTGAAGGTGTCCAACGCGCACAAGAGCCGCTGCCTCTACGAGCTGTCGATGCTGTTTCGCGACACCGATCCGGCCGAGCTTGCCGCTGCTCATCTCGATCAGCTGCATGGCTTGAAGAAGAAGCTGGTTCTCAATGCCCGCCGCGTCGAGGCGCATCTCGAAGCGGTTCGCGCCGTGGCCGACCTCCTGAAGAATGCGGTTCAGGACGCCGATGCCGACGGCACTTATTCCCAGGAACAATTCGCCTCGCGTGGAAACTGATGATCAAGCTCGTCCTCACCGGTATCTGGGTATGTGCCATCACCTTGGCGTCGGTCTATTTTTCGGTGTACCTGGCGACCGCGCCGGCGCCTGCGGCAACGGACTCCAAGCAGGGCGCGCTCGAACTGGTGAAGGGTGAAACGATCACGGTGCCGATTATCGGCGACGGTGCGGTCACCGGTTATTTCCTCGGCCGCGTTTCCTTCATGATGAACAAGGACATGCTGAAAGGTGTGACGCTGCCGCTCGCCGAGATGACGACGGACGAACTCTTCAGCCTGCTCGTCGGCAACAAGATGGTCGATATCGCCCACGTCAAAGCCTTCGACCCGAAGGCTTTCCGCGAGGAGGTCAAGAAGGGCATGAACGAGCGCCTCGGCGGTGAATACGTCGCCGAAGTGATGCTGGAGCAGCTCGACTATCTCTCCAAGGAAGACGTCAAGGAAAACTCCTCCGGCAAGCCGACGAAGGTGGGCACGCCGGTCAAGATCGTCGAGACCGTACCGGCCGGCGAAGCGCCGGTGCCAGCCGCCCATTAAGGCATGTCGCGCAAAAGTGCGTAGCAATTTTGCGATCACGACATACGAGCAATCAAAAACCTGAAGCGTGGCAAGCGACTCTGAAAGATCGCGACGCTTTCGGCGAGTTAGGATGACAAACGGCGCCAGAGGGCGCCGTTTGTCATGGGCGCGTGTGGTTAATAAACCACTTATACGAGCATTGAAATTCAAATTATTTTCCTAAGGGTTGTTTGAAACCCGCCTGATATAACCGGCCTCACAGCTGGGCATGTGCCGCATCCGGGGATCGGAGCGGCGCCGTCCCGGCGCGACGCGACCGGTCCTTTCGAGACCTCCGGTGCGGAAATATGGGCTCGTTTTCCGGGATGTCGGGGCATGAAGCACCCACGGCAGGAGGTTGGAATGAATCTGATTGCTAACTTCGCGGTGCTCGCATCGCGGCGGACGATTTTCGATCTGCCGGTCTGCGACCTCGGCTGGGACGACGCCCTCGTTTTTATCAACGAGTTGGCCTCCATCCCGGTCGGCCAAACCGTGGTTTGCTTCGTCAACGCCCACAATATGCTGACGGCGCTGCGCGACGATGAATATTACCGGATCATGTCGCACAATCTGGTGCTGCCTGACGGTATCGGCCTCAACATCGCATCGCAGATCGCCCATGGCGGGCCGTTTCCCGCCAACCTGAACGGCACCGATTTCGTGCCGGCCTTCCTCACCTTCATGGAGGCTCCGCGCCGCATCGGCCTTATCGGCGGCACGCGTTCGGTCGTCGAAGCGGCTGCGGAAAGTTTTCGCAAGCACACGCCCTGGCACGAATTCGTCGTCGTATCCGACGGTTACTTCGACAAGGTCAACTCCGCCCCCGTCGTCGAAGAGATAGAGCGCCAGAAGCTTGATATCCTGATTGTCGGCATGGGAACGCCGCTTCAGGAGAAATGGGTCCACGACAACATCCGCGCCGACCATGCGCGCCTGGTGCTGACGGTAGGCGCGCTCTTCGACTTCGTCTCGGGCGCCGTTCCCCGCGCCCCGAAGACGGTGCGGATGATGCGCATGGAATGGGCCTATCGTCTGATGCAGGAGCCGACGCGCCTCTGGCGCCGTTACATCATCGGTATCCCGGTCTTCCTCTATCATGTCCTGCGCTATCGCTTCCGCCGGCGCGAAAGGATGCTCAGCCATCCCGAAGAGCACACCGCCGCGCTGCAGCCGCCGCGGGCGGATCGTAAGAAGGCAAGCTGATCCCGACGTATGTTGCGCAAAAGCGTGCAGCGTTTGCGACCGGTCGAAAAATCGGGATCTATTTTCGGAACGCGCCATGTGACGATTGAAGTGCCACAGCGTCCGCTGCGCCTGAAAAGACGCGCGGCGTAGCAGTTTCTTGCCGGCCGCGGTTAACCATTTCTTTGCCATGAATATTTAAAGTCGCTTAATCATCTGCGTCGTGCGGATGAGCGAACCCGGCCATCATGTGCATGAGATGTGGCGCAAATGTACGATATCAGGGCCAGAAGCAGCTTTCACCATCGCGCAGCCGCGGCGCCGCGCACCCTTGGCGATTCCGATCGATTGCCCCGATCGAACCGGCCTGATGTCGCGCTGCCCGAGGCCGAACTGCTGCGCGCCATCGGCCGCGCGCTGGAAGAGCAACGCGAAAAGGCAGCGCGCACGGCGCCGCTGGTCGACCGTATCGAAACCATCCTCGGCAATCGCCTGCTCGCTGCCAACGATATCGGTTCTCGTCTTTCGCCGGAGCCCCTGCGGAATGAAGAGCTGATCGCACCAGCCGCTGAACCGGCGATCGAACCGCTGGCCGCAATTCATCAAGAACCCGCCCCGCGCGGGCCCGCAGCGTCGCAGCGCAGCGCGCGCGGGATCGGTCTTGTGGCAATGGTCTCCGTGGCGACGATCGTCGGCGCCGGCTTACCGATTTTGATGCCGGCTTCGCCGGCTCTCTACCGCGCGGAGACGACGCTCGCGATAAAGACGGATGCTGCAAGCCGTGCGGCCTTCACCCAGGTTGCGGCGAAGGGATTGCTGTCGGCGCGGGTGGTCGCTTCGACGGTCGCCGCCCTGAAGCTCGATCGCGATGCCGAATTTGCCGGTGCCGGCGCCAATGCGCTTGGCGTCGCGCTTGACCTGCTTTCGGCGACAGGTGCTGCCGCCGATCCCGCTTCCCATGCTGAGGCGACGCTGAAGCACGCGGTGGAGATATTGCCCGATGCAGCCGCCGGCACGATCCTCGTGAGGGTGACAACCGGCGAGAGCGGCAAGTCCATGCGTATCGCCGCAAGGCTGGCCGAAGCGGTTGCCGCAGGGGATGGGCCTGGCGGGAGCGCTGAAACCGGCGGCGCCTTGCGCAAGACCTACGACGACGCCAAGGCCGAGCTTGCCGCCTTCACGGCAAAAAGCGGCGAGGGCAACGTCAAGGTGGCGATCGATCTACGCCGCCAGATCGACGGGCTCGATGCCGATCTCAAAGAGGCTGACCAGAACATCCTCACTGCCAAGACGCAGGCGGACCGGCTGAAGGCCGCAAAACTCGCCGATGTGCTCGACGGTTCGCTGCCCTCCGATATGCTGTCGCCGGCGCTGCAGGACTGGCGCGACAAATATGCCGTCGCCAAGACGGCGCTTGCGCAACTTTCCGCCGAACTCGGCCCGCGCCATCCGCGCCTGCTGCAGCAGCAGGCCGAAGCCGACGGCCTGAAGGAGAATATGGGCAAGGAGCTTGTCCGTCTTGCCCAGGCCGCCAATACCGCCGCCAAGACCTCCGTCGATGCACGCAAGGGCCTCAATGATCGTCGTAACACGCTGATCGCCCAGAGCCGGGATACCGGCGTCGATTTGTCACGACTGACTGAGCTGCGTGAAAAGGCGAATGCCGCCCGCTCGCGCCTGGAAGACGCGACGTCCGCATCAGCGGGAACAGCCACTGACGGTCGCATCGTTCTTCTGAAGCCCGCGCTGGCGACCGGGGTAACGGAAACGGATGGCTTGACCGGCCGCTCGCTGGCCGGCGCAGCGGTGGGCCTTGCGATAGGCCTTGCCGGGGCTTTCCTGCTGCGGCTGCGCAGGCCTGTCGCCGCTCCGGTACGAGGAGAGGTGCCGCTATCGCGGCCGCAGGCGCCGTTGCCATCGATGCCTGCGCAGGATCCCGCGCCGGTCGATGAGATGGAGGTGTTGCGCTCCGAAATCTCCGGTCTGCGTGACCGGCTGCGTGTCCATGCGCTCGAAGCGCGGCAGCCGCTGCGCTGACCGAACATTTCCTTGCAAGTTTGCTATTGCGTTGCCGCTTTCGGACAAGATAGGGCGTTGGTGAGCAATTGACGCTCGCCGACTATTCATAGATTGACGCGAAACAGGGCGGAGAGACGCGTGACGACAGTAATCGATGGCAAGAACGTAGCCGCATCCGTAATCGAGACAGTGAAGGCTGCGACGGCCGCGCTGGAGAAAAGCAGCGGCGTCACCACTGGTCTTGCGGTCATCATCGTCGGCGATGATCCGGCAAGCCACGCCTATGTCGGCTCCAAGAGCCGTATGGCCAAGGAATGCGGCTTCAAGTCGGTCCAGCACACGCTGCCGGCCGAGACGAAGCAGGAGGAACTGGCTGCCCTCGTCGCCAGCCTCAACGCCGATCCGTCGATCCACGGCATCCTGGTGCAGCTGCCGTTGCCGAAGCCGCTCGACAGCGAGCCGATCATCCAGTCGATCCTGCCGGAGAAGGATGTCGACGGCTTGAGCGTCGTCAATGCCGGCAAGCTTGCCACCGGCGATCTGAAGACCGGGCTGGTGTCCTGCACGCCGGCCGGCGCCATGGTCTTCGTCCGCCGCACCCACGGCGAGGATCTCTCCGGCCTCAGTGCCGTCGTCATCGGCCGCTCCAACCTGTTCGGCAAGCCGATGGCGCAGCTGCTGCTCAATGCCAATGCGACGGTGACGATCGCTCACTCCAGGACCAAGAACCTCGCCGAGGTCTGCCGCAATGCCGATATTCTGGTGGCTGCCGTCGGCCGGCCGGAGATGGTGAAAGCCGATTGGGTCAAGCCGGGTGCGACGGTCATTGATGTCGGCATCAACCGTGTGGCGGCACCCGAGCGGGGCGAGGGCAAGACCCGGCTCGTCGGCGACGTCGCCTTCGCCGAGGTCGCTGAGGTCGCCAGCACCATCACCCCGGTTCCCGGCGGTGTCGGACCGATGACCATCGCCATGCTGATGGCCAACACCGTCATCGCCGCTCACCGCACCGCAGGGCAGGTGCCGCCGAAGTTTTGATTATCGCTGCTGCGGGGCAGGGCCGGTCGAGGCCCTGACGATCAGCTCGGTCTTCCAGAGCTCCTGGTCGGGGAAGGGCCCGGCCTGTTTCACCGTTCCGATCAGCCGCTGGGCGATGCGCACACCTGCCGCCCGCAAGGAAGAGCGCGTCGTCGTCAACGGCACGGAGAAGTTTTCCGGCTTCAGCAGGGGCAGCACGTCGTCGTGGGCAATCAGAGAAATATCCTCTCCGAGCCGCAATCCCGCCTGGTTGACGGCGCGGATTGCGCCGAGCGCCAGCACGGTGCTGGAGCAGAGGATCGCCGTCGGCCGGTCCGGCAGCTGCAGGAAGCGTTCCATCGCCAGCAGGCCTTGCTCATCGGTCATCAGCGCGTGGCTCGCGCAGTCCTCGTCGAGCGCCAGTCCACGTTCGGCAAGGGCTGACATGACGCCGTTCCTCCTGCGGATAGCGAAATCGAGATGCATTGGCCCATTCATCAGCGCAAAGCGCTTATGGCCGAGCTGCAGCAGCAGCCGCGTCGCATCGTAGAAGGCCCCCTCATTGTCGATGTCGAGAAAGGGATAGTCCGGCTCCGACCCGAAGGAGCGGCCATGCACGACATAGGGCATGGAAAGCGATTTCAGCATGGCGAGCCGGGGGTCGTGGCCACGCATATAGGCGACGAACAGCGCGTCGACATTGCCGCTGACGGCGAGGCGCCGGAGCGCGGCCACTTCGTCGTCGGGATCGGCCGGCATGATGACGAAGTGGAAGTCGTGGCGCACGGCCTCCTCGCCGAGCCCGGCCAGAAATTCGCCGAAATGCACGTCGGACTGGTGGCCGGGCGCTGTCGGCATGACGAGGCCGATCGAGCCTGCCTTGCCGGTCGCAAGCCGCTGCGCAGCCTTGTTCGGCCGGTACCCGGTCTCCTTGACGGCCTGGAGCACACGCTCGCGGGTCGCCTCATTGACCTCGGGATAGCCGTTGAGCGCCCGGCTCACCGTCGTCTGCGACAGTCCCAGCAATTCCGATAGCTGTTTGAGATTCACCTGCTATGCTTCCTCCCGGCTCGCCTGAGCTTGGGGGCCAGCTGCCTCCCAGTGCCCAAAGCGCTTTCAATTATGTATCATTTGGTGCGCTTGACTCAAGAAAAATCGCTCCATATTCCCCAATAGGCGCTGCTCAGCGGTGCTGGCGCATCGATCTGAAAATCGAATTCGATTTTCGGAAGCCCCGGTGCGTAGATTCAAGGAGTTAGAGCGTTCTTTGTGCGTCCGGGAGGATGCGGGGCGCTCTGAGCTGCATGTTTATATCGAGTTTTCATGAAATGACTTGACTCCATTCCACCGAAAGTGGAATGAGTGAAGCTGTCAAAGCGCTTTGAAATTCCGTTTGAAGGAATTCGGCGTGGGTTGGGATTGTGATGGGAGGTTGATCACATGAAAAAGTCATTTTTGATGGGCGTTGCCGTGGCGGCGCTTTTTGCAGGTGCTGCGTCCGCCGCCGATCTGAAATTTGCGCCGGGACAGGATGCCAAATTCAACTGGAAGAGCTATGACGAATTCAAGGCTGCCCATGCCGATCTGAAGGGTCAGCCGCTGGCGATCTTCGGGCCGTGGCGCGGCGAGGACGAGGCCTTCTTCCTGAGTGTTCTCGCCTATTTCACCGAAGCGACCGGCGTCGACGCCAAATATTCCTCTTCCGAAAACTACGAACAGCAGATCGTCATCGACACGCAGGCCGGCTCGCCGCCGAATATCGCCGTTCTGCCGCAGCCTGGCCTCCTTGCCGACCTCGCCAGCAAGGGTTTCCTGACGCCGCTCGGCGATGAAAACTCCAAGTGGCTCAAGGACAATTACGGCGCCGGCGACAGCTGGGTCGGTTACGGCACCTACAAGGGCAAGGACGGCAAGGACGCCTTCTACGCTTTCCCCTTCAAGGCCGACGTGAAGTCGCTCGTCTGGTACGTTCCGGAGAATTTCGAGGAAGCCGGCTACAAGATCCCGACGACCATGGAAGAGCTGCATGCCCTGACCGACCAGATCGTTAAGGATGGTGGCGTTCCCTGGTGCATCGGCCTCGGTTCGGGCGGCGCCACCGGCTGGCCGGCGACGGACTGGGTCGAAGACATCATGCTGCGGACCCAGCCGCCGGAAGCCTATGACAAGTGGACGACCAACGAGCTGAAGTTCACCGACCCGGCCGTCGTTGCCGCGATCGACGAATTCGGCAAGTTCGCCAAGAACGAGAAATACGTCAATGGCGGTGTCGCGGCTGTGGCATCGACCGACTTCCGCGACAGCCCGAAGGGGCTCTTCTCGGTTCCGCCGAAGTGCTACATGCACCATCAGGCCTCGTTCATCCCGTCCTTCTTCCCTGAAGGCACGAAGCTCGGTCAGGATGCCGACTTCTTCTACATGCCGACCTATGCTTCGCATCCCGAACTCGGCAAGCCGGTGCTCGGCGCCGGTACGCTCGTCTCGATCACCAAGGACTCGAAGGCGGCTCGTGCCTTCATCGACTTCCTGAAGACGCCGATCGCGCATGAAGTCTGGATGGCGCAGTCGAGCTTCCTGACGCCTTATAAGGGCGTCAACGTCGATGCCTATGCCAACCCGCAGATGAAGAAGGAAGGCGAAATCCTGACTTCGGCCACGACCTTCCGCTTCGACGGCTCCGACCTGATGCCGGGCAAGATCGGCGCCGGCGCCTTCTGGACGGGCATGGTCGATTTCGTCGGCGGCAAGTCTGCACAAGATGCTGCTGGCGAGATCCAGAGCGCCTGGGATGGCATCAAGTAATCCTTCAAATTATGCCGCCGGCTTGCCGGCGGCATGGCTTGCATGACTGGCCGGGCTCGCAAACAGCCCGGCCATCGCAGGATATATTGTGGTCGGGCAATACAAAGAGATTGACGATGACCGGCGTTGACCCGTCAGAATAAGAACCGGTCGGAATAAGATCAGGGGAAGCAGGGGAGGGACGAAATGCTGTTGCAGATTGTGTCCGCTTTGGGCGTCGTGGTCGGGGCCGTTATCGCGTGCTCGGCCTATTTCTATTTTTCGAACAAGATTCTGGATCTCGCTCTCCCGGTGAAGGATGGCGACATTCGTGCCGCATCGCGCAATCTCAACCGTCGTGCGCTCGTCCGGCCCTGGCTGTTTGTCGGTCCGGCGCTCTTTCTTCTCGTCGTCTACCTCGTCTATCCCGTTATCGCGACCGTCGTCCTTTCCTTCTACGACCGGTCGGGCCTGCAGTTCGTCGGCCTCGCCAATTATCAATGGGCGCTCGGCGACCGCGAATTCCGCCAGTCGATCTTCAACAACATCCTTTGGCTCGCCGTCGTTCCGGCCGCCTGCACCTTCTTCGGCCTCGTCATCGCCGTGATGACCGACCGCATCTGGTGGGGCAATATCGCCAAGAGCATCGTCTTCATGCCGATGGCGATCTCCTTCGTCGGCGCATCGGTCATCTGGAAATTCATCTATGAATATCGCGGCGGCAACGACGTCCAGATCGGCCTGCTGAACGCCATCGTCCAGCTTTTCGGCGGTACGCCCGAGGTGTGGATCTCCGTTCCCTTCTGGAACAACTTCTTCCTGATGATCATCCTGATCTGGATCCAGACCGGTTTTGCCATGGTCATCCTGTCGGCTGCACTTCGCGGCATTCCCGAGGAGACGATCGAAGCCGCCGTCATCGACGGCGCCAATGGCTGGCAGATCTTCTGGCGCATCATGGTGCCGCAGGTCTGGGGCACCATCGCCGTCGTCTGGACGACGATCACCATTCTCGTCCTCAAGGTCTTCGATATCGTGCTGACCATGACAAACGGCCAGTGGCAGACGATGGTGCTGGCGAACCTGATGTTCAACTGGTTGTTCCGCGGCGGCGGCGATTCCGGCCGAAGCGCCGTTATCGCCATCATCATCATGCTCGCCGTCACGCCGATCATGGTGTGGAACGTGCGCCGCGCCAATCGCGAACTGAAGGGGCATTGAGATGACTGCTGTCGGAAGCTACTTCAAGATCGGCCCCGCCCGTCTCTTCGTTCACGCCGCCGTCCTGCTGATCGTCATCCTCTGGCTGATCCCGACGCTCGGCATCTTCGTCAGCGCGCTGCGCGACAAGGACCAGATCGTCGTGTCCGGCTGGTGGACAGCCTTCGTCGGTTCGACGCAGACCGTCGCCGTCCGCCTCGGCACTTCAGATCAGCAGCAACAGGAAGGCGTCACCTACGTCATTTCAGGCAATGTGCTGGAAGGCCAGACCGGCCGCTCTGTGAAGGCCTTCGGCAACCGCGTGCAGCAGCCGGCGGCCTTCAAGGCCGGCGAGACTGCCGATCTCGGCGACGGGGAAACGCTGCAGATCAACAGCGACGGCAGCTACCGCTACATGAAAAACGCGGCCTTCTCGCCCGACGAACGCCCGAAGCGCATCTATGCATCCGTCTCCGCGCCGCCTCAATTCACGATGCAGAACTACAACACGGTTCTAACAGGCGAGGGCATCGGCCAGTCCTTCATCAACTCGCTGACGGTGACGATCCCGGCGACGATCATCCCGATCCTGATCGCCGCTTTCGCCGCCTACGCCTTGAGCTGGATGGAATTCCCCGGCCGTGCGCTGATGATCGCGCTTGTCGTCGGCCTCATCGTCGTGCCATTGCAGATGTCGCTGATCCCGCTGCTGCGCCTTTACAACGAGATCGGCAACCTGCTGGGTCAACCGTCAAAGACCTATCCCGGCATCTGGCTGGCCCATACCGCCTTCGGCATGCCGCTCGCCATCTACCTCTTGCGGGCCTACATTGCCGGCCTGCCGAAGGAGATCATCGAATCCGCCCGCGTCGACGGCGCGAGCGATTTCGAGATCTTCGTCCGCATCGTTTTGCCTCTGTCCTTTCCAGCACTCGCCTCCTTCGCCATCTTCCAGTTCCTGTGGGTGTGGAACGACCTGCTCGTCGCCATGGTCTTCCTCGGCACCGACAAGGATCACCTCGTGCTGACCGGCAGCCTGAACGCGCTGCTCGGTTCGCGCGGCGGCAACTGGGAGATTTTGACGGCGTCGGCCTTCGTCACTATCGTCGTGCCGCTGCTCGTCTTCTTCGGCCTTCAGCGTTATCTGGTGCGCGGTCTGCTGGCGGGCTCGGTCAAGGGAGGCTGACCATTTTCGAACGTGACTTCAGACAGGATATTCCATGAACGTGGCTTCCCCATCGATCTCGACAGTTGACAAGGACTGGTGGCGTGGCGCGGTGATCTACCAGATCTATCCGCGCTCCTACCAGGACTCGAACGGCGACGGCATCGGCGACCTCAAGGGCATCACCGCCCGCCTGCCGCATGTGGCAAGCCTCGGCGCCGATGCGATCTGGATCTCGCCCTTCTTCACCTCGCCGATGCGCGATTTCGGTTATGACGTCTCCGACTATGAGAATGTCGATTCCATCTTCGGTACGCTGGTGGATTTCGACACGCTGATCGCCGAAGCCCATCGCCTCGGCATCCGTGTGATGATCGACCTCGTCATCTCCCACAGCTCGGACCAGCATCCCTGGTTCGTCCAGAGCCGTTCCAGCAAGACCAACGCCAAGGCCGACTGGTATGTCTGGGCCGATGCCAAGCCGGACGGCACGCCGCCGAACAACTGGCTGTCGATCTTCGGCGGCTCGGCATGGGCGTGGGATCCGACGCGTATGCAATATTACCTGCACAATTTCCTGACCTCGCAGCCGGATATGAACCTGCATAACCCGGAAGTGCAGGACCGTCTGCTGGATGTCGTGCGCTTCTGGCTCAATCGCGGGGTCGACGGCTTCCGCCTCGATACCATCAACTTCTATTTCCACGACCCGCTGCTGCGCGACAATCCGGCGCTCGCGCCCGAACGGCGCAACGCTTCGACGGCGCCGGCGGTCAATCCCTATAATTTCCAGGAACATCTCTACGACAAGAACCGCCCCGAAAACCTCGCCTTCCTGAAGCGCTTCCGCGCCGTTCTCGAGGAATTCCCGGCAATCGCCGCCGTCGGTGAGGTTGGCGACAGCCAGCGCGGTCTTGAAATCGTCGGCGAATACACCTCCGGCAACGACAAGATGCACATGTGTTATGCCTTCGAGTTCCTGGCGCCCGATCCGCTGTCGCCGGAGCGCGTCGAGGAAGTCATGCAGGATTTTGAAGCCGCAGCACCCGATGGCTGGGCCTGCTGGGCCTTCTCCAACCACGATGTGGTACGCCATGTCAGCCGCTGGGGTGGGCTGGTCGCCGATCACGACGCCTTCGCCAAGCTCTATGCTTCGCTGCTGATGACGCTGCGCGGCTCCGTCTGCCTCTATCAGGGCGAGGAACTGGGCCTCACCGAGGCTGATCTCGCCTATCAGGATCTGCAGGACCCTTACGGCATCCAGTTCTGGCCGGAATTCAAGGGCCGCGACGGCTGCCGCACGCCGATGGTCTGGGACAGCCAGGTCGCCCAGGGCGGCTTCTCCAGCGTCAAGCCGTGGCTGCCGGTGCCGGTCGAGCATATCCTGCGCGCCGTCAGCGTCCAGCAGGGTGACGAGACTTCGGTGCTGGAGCACTATCGTCGCTTCATCGCCTTCCGCAAGCTGCATCCGGCTTTTGCCAAGGGCGAGATCGAATTCGAGGAGCAGCAGGGCGATACCCTGGTCTTCACCCGCGAATACGGCAATGAGAAGCTGCTCTGCATCTTCAACATGAGCCCGGTCGAAGCCGGCGTCACGCTGCCTGCAGGAGAATGGCAGGCATTGACGGGCCATGGCTTTACCAGCAACAACTATGGCGACAAGATCGATATTCCGGCCTGGGGGGCGTATTTCGCCCGTCTTGCCTAAGGAACGCAGGCCTAGGGAATACAGGCCCAGGGAACACAGGGAGAGAGAAATGACTGGACTGACGCTGAAGGATATCCGCAAATCCTACGGTTCCGTGGACGTTCTCCATGGGATAGACCTCGATATCAAGCAAGGTGAATTCATCGTCTTCGTCGGTCCGTCCGGCTGCGGCAAGTCCACACTTCTGCGTATGATCGCCGGTCTTGAGGCGATCACCGGCGGCGAGATGTATATCGACGGCCATCTCGTCAACGACGTGCCGCCCTCCAAGCGCGGCATCGCCATGGTCTTCCAGTCCTACGCCCTCTACCCGCACATGACCGTGTTCGACAATATGGCTTTCGGCATGAAGATCGCCGGCGAAAGCAAGCAGGAAATCGATCGCCGCGTCCGGGCGGCGGCCGAGAGCCTGCAGTTGACCAAATATCTCGACCGTCTGCCGAAGGCGCTTTCCGGCGGCCAGCGCCAGCGCGTGGCGATCGGCCGCGCCATCTGCCGCGATCCGAAGGTCTTCCTGTTCGACGAGCCGCTGTCCAACCTCGATGCCGCGCTGCGCGTCGCGACCCGCATCGAGATTGCCCGCCTGAACGAGCAGATGGCCGATACGACGATGATCTACGTGACCCACGACCAGGTCGAGGCGATGACGCTCGCCGACCGCATCGTCGTTCTCTCCGCCGGCAACATCGAGCAGGTCGGCGCGCCGCTGGAGCTCTACGAACGCCCCGCCAACCTCTTCGTCGCGAAATTCATCGGCTCGCCGGCCATGAACATCATCCCCGCGACGATCGTCGGAACCGGGAGCGAGACGACGGTGACGCTGACCGGCGGCATGTCGGTGACGCTCGATGTGGCGACCAACGCGTCCGAGAAGGGCAAGCAGGCGAGCTTCGGCGTTCGTCCTGAAGATCTCAGGATCGCCGATGGCGCCGACTATGTTTTCGAGGGCGAAGTCTCCATCGTCGAAGCGCTCGGCGAAGTGACGCTGCTCTATATCGAGGGTCTAGTTCCCGGTGAGCCCATCGTCGTCAAGCTGCCCGGCATCTATGATGTGAAGAAGGGCCAGAGGATGCGATTTGCCGCCGACAGGCAGAAGCTGCATCTCTTTGATGCAAGCGGCCACACCTATCGGAAATGAGGCAGCCATTTTTGGGGTAATAATACCAGAAATTGTGCGGGACGGGCCGAATTCTCACTTTCTGTTAAAGATCGGCTGCTACCTTTTCCCAGTCAATTTATGAGGGGGATAAGCAAGTGGCCGCTTCCAATCCGTCACAGCCAAAATCTCATTTCCTGAGCAAGGAAGAATCCTTCATGTATGACCGCGAGGCGCGGTTCAAGATGGAGGACACCATGAACGCCGCGCGCATCGAATATACGGAAAAGGGCGTTATGCACGCGGCTTCGCGCCGCTGCGATATCGTCCGGATCTCGATGAGCAGCGCGACGCTCGCGATTCTGACCCAGTTCAACCTGCCGAAGCAGTTCTATCTGGATATTCCGGATGCCCGCATCACCAAGGTCGGTTGCCTGCTGATGAAGGTCAACGCCAACAATACCGTGGAAGTTCGCTTCCTGCGCCTGCTGACGCAGAAGGAACTGAACAAGATCTTCGTCTACAGCACCCATCCGGCGCATCGCGACTACGTCCTCGATATCCGCGCCTGACGGATAGCACCGGACCGACGAAATTAAAAAACCGCGGGGTGCTTCGCGCGCCCCGCGGTTTTTCATTTGCCCCGAGCGTCTGGGCTCAGTGGAAGAGCACGCTGGCGCCCTGATCCGAAGCTCCAACGGCGCGGCGGAACGGCGCGAAGAGTTCGCGGCCCATGCCGAATTCATTGTCGGAAAGATCGATCGTCACCGGTTCACGCTCGGCCATGTCGGCCGCATCGACGAGCACTTCTAGCGTGCCCTTGATCGCGTCCAGGCGAATGATGTCGCCGTCCTTGATGCGGGCGATCGGGCCGCCGTCGACTGCCTCCGGCGTGACGTGGATCGCCGCCGGCACCTTGCCTGATGCGCCGGACATGCGCCCGTCGGTCAGGAGCGCCACGCGGAAACCGCGGTCCTGCAGCACGCCGAGCGGCGGGGTCAGCTTGTGAAGTTCCGGCATGCCGTTCGCCTTCGGGCCCTGGAAGCGCACGACGGCGACGAAATCGCGGTTGAGCTTGCCTTCCTTGAAGGCGTCCTGCAGTTCCTGCTGGCTGTGGAAGATGATCGCTGGCGCCTCGATCACGTGGCGTTCCGGCTTGACGGCAGAAATCTTGATGACGGCCTTGCCGAGGTTGCCGCGCAGCATCTTCAGCCCGCCATTCGCCTGGAAGGGCGTCTCGATGCTGGAGAGCACCTTCGGATCGTGGCTCTTTTCCGGCGAGCGCTGGCGCATGACCGCACCGTTTTCGCCGAGCAGGGCATCGATTGTATAGGCTTCGAGACCTTGGCCGAAGACGGTGCGGACGTCGTCATGCACGAGGCCGTGCTTCAGGAGTTCCTTGATGAGGAAGCCCATCCCGCCGGCGGCCTGGAAATGGTTCACGTCTGCAAGTCCGTTCGGATAGACACGGGCCAGCAGCGGAACGATCTCTGAAAGCTCGGCGATGTCCTGCCAGGTGAGCTGGATGCCGGCTGCCCGCGCCATGGCGACAAGGTGCAGCGTGTGGTTGGTCGAGCCGCCGGTGGCATGCAGGCCGACGACGCCGTTGACGATCGAACGCTCGTCGATCATCTCGCCCGCCGGGGTGAATTCATTGCCGAGCGCGGTGATCGCCAGCGCCCGTTTGGCGGCCTCCCGTGTCAGTGCCTCGCGTAAGGGCGTGCCGGGATTGATGAAAGAGGAGCCGGGCATATGGAAGCCCATGATCTCCATCAGCATCTGGTTGGAATTGGCAGTGCCGTAGAAGGTGCAGGTGCCTGGGCCGTGATAGGATTTCGATTCCGCCTCCAGCAGTTCGTCGCGGCCGACCTTGCCCTCGGCAAAGAGCTGGCGCACGCGCGACTTCTCGTCGTTCGGTAGGCCTGTCGTCATCGGACCGGCCGGAACGAAGATCGACGGCAGGTGCCCGAAGGAGAGCGCCGCGATGACGAGGCCCGGCACGATCTTGTCGCAGACGCCGAGGAAGAGGGCGGCATCGAACATGTTGTGCGACAGGCCGACGCCCGCAGCCATTGCAATCAGGTCGCGCGAGAAGAGCGACAGCTCCATGCCCGGCTGTCCCTGGGTGACGCCGTCGCACATGGCAGGCACGCCACCTGCCACCTGCGCGACGCCGCCGGCCTTGGCGGCCGCCTCGCGGATGATCGCAGGATAGGTCTCGAACGGCTGGTGAGCCGAGAGCATGTCGTTATAGGCGGTGATGATGCCGAGATTGGGTATGCGGTCGCCGGCGAGCGCATCCTTCTCGGTGGGGGAACAGACCGCAAAACCATGGGCCAGGTTGGCGCAGCCGAGCACAGAGCGCGCGACACCCTTGGACGCCGCGGCGCGCAGGCGTTCCAGATAGCGCTCGCGAGTGGGCTTCGAGCGTTCGACAATGCGGTTGGTGATCGCAGCAATGCGTGCGTGAGCGGACATGGAATATCCCTGCCTTGTTCTGGTTCGTCTCTGTTTGTTCGCCGGCTCCGGCGGCCTGTCAGGCCGTATCAGGGAGCCCAGTAAATCTCGACCGGGGAAGTGGCCCGGCGCAGAATGGCGCGGATCGGCATTTCTGCCTCGTCACCGCTGCCTTCCGCCTTGGCGAGAACGTCTTTTTTGCCTTCGCCCTCAATATGGAGAACCAGGAGTGCGGCATCCTGAAGACTGGAGAAGGTGAAGGTCAGGCGCGGCTCGCCGGCCCCCTCCGCTTCCATGGTGATGATGCCACGCGGCGTCGAAGCGTCGAGCGCCTCGGCAAGATTGCTGCCGCCGGGAAAGAACGAGGCGGTGTGGCCGTCGCCGCCCATGCCGAGGATGACCACGTCGAAGGGGATGCCAATCTCTGCGCTCTTTACAGTCGCAAGCCGTGCGGCCTCCTCGACAGAGGCCGCTGGCTGGTAAAGCGGCACAAAACGCGCCGCCTTCGCCTTGTTCTGCAACAGATTGGCATCGACCAGCAGGTGGTTCGAGCGCGCATTGTCGGCCGGAACGAAGCGTTCGTCGACAAGGGTGATCGTCACCTTGTCCCAGGCGATGTCGTGTGTCGACAGCACCTGGAAGAAGACTTTCGGCGTGGAGCCGCCGGAAACGGCGATGGATGCCGCTCCGCGGGCGGCAATCGCTGCCGAAAGCGTGGTGGCGACCTTGTCGGCGAGGCTGTCGGCGAGGTCTGCGGCGCTGGCGAAGGAATGCAGGGTCGATGCCATCGATTTCCTCCTAGATATCGTCATGCCAGGTGCGGCCGTCACGCTCGATCAGCGCGATGGCCTGGCTCGGGCCCCAGGTACCGGCCGTATAGCCCTGTACCTGCTGGCCGGTCGTTTCCCAACCCTTGAGGATCGGGTCGACCCATCTCCATGCCGCCTCCACTTCGTCGCGACGCATGAACAACGTCTGGTTGGAGCGGATCACGTCCATCAGCAGGCGCTCGTAGGCGTCGGGATTGCGGACGTTGAAGGCCTGGGCGAAGCTCATGTCGAGCGACACGTTGCGCAGGCGCATCCCGCCCGGGCCTGGATCCTTGATCATCAGCGACTGCTTGACGCCCTCATCCGGCTGCAGGCGGATGATCAGCTGGTTGGCGACGATGCGCCCGGCCGCCTGGTCGAAGATCGCATGCGGGATCGGCTTGAAGGTAATGACGATCTCCGACATGCGCCCGGCAAGGCGCTTGCCGGTTCTGATGTAGAAGGGAACGCCCGCCCAGCGCCAGTTGTTGATCTCGGCCTTGATGGCGACGAAGGTTTCGGTGTTCGAGACGCCGCCTTCGAGCTCTTCAAGGTAGCCCTTGACCGGCCCGCTGCCCGATGCGCCGGCGCGATACTGGCCGCGGACCGTCGCCTGCTCGACATTGGAGGCGTCGAGCGGCTTCAGCGCGCGCAGCACCTTCAGCTTCTCGTCGCGCACCGCTTCCGAATCCATCGACGAGGGCACCTCCATCGCTGTTAGGCAGAGCAGCTGCAGGATGTGGTTCTGCACCATGTCGCGCAGCGCGCCGGCGGTATCGTAATAGCCTGCGCGGCCCTCGAGGCCGACCGATTCAGCCACGGTAATCTGCACGTGGTCGATGTAATTGGCGTTCCACAGCGGCTCATAGAGCGCATTGGCAAAGCGCAGGGCCATCAGGTTCTGCACGGTTTCCTTGCCGAGATAGTGGTCGATACGGAAGATCTGCTCTTCCTTGAAAACACGGCCGATCGTGTCGTTGAGCTGCAGCGCCGAAGCAAGGTCGCGGCCGATCGGCTTTTCGACGACGATGCGGGTCGATTTGGTGATCAGCTTGTGCTCGTGGATCTTCTGCGAGATATCGCCGAAGATGCCGGGCGCGACGGCGAGATAAAAGGCGCGCACGCGATCCTTGCCTTCATCGAGCAGCTTCTTCAGCTGATCCCAGCCGCTGTCGGTGCGGGCATCGACCGAGACGTAGTAGAGACGGGCGCAGAACTTCTCCACTTCCTTGTCGTCATATTCGCCCTTCTTCAGGTGTTCCTTCAGCGCATCACGGGCGAATTTGCGGTATTCCTCGTCTGTCAGCGGGCTGCGCGAGGCGCCGATCACGCGGGTCGGTTCGCCGAACTGGCCTTCGATCTGGCGATGATAGAGGGCGGGCAGCAACTTGCGTTCTGCAAGGTCGCCGCTGCCGCCGAAGACGACGTAATCAAAAGGCTCAACGGGAATGATTTGGCTGCTCATGAGCTTGTCTCTCAATCAGGCTTGGTTGACGGCTCTTTTAATCTAATCGATTTAAAAAAGCCAGTGTGCAGTGCAATGAATCTGTCAGGCACCGGTTTTAGAGCGAATTTCCGGAAGAGGAAATCCGCAAACGGACTAAAACTTGTCGCGAAGCGCAAACCACGACAAGGCAAGGAAAAGCAACGGCGCCCGCATTCGGGCACCGCCTGGAAAGGCCGGAATATCGAGCGACTTGAAAAGATCGAGATCGCCGGACTTTCCAAGCACCGCTTCCGCATAGAGCTTGCCACAGTAGTTTGACAGCATGACGCCATGGCCGGAATAACCGCCGATTGAGGTGACACCCGGCATGACCTCGCGCACGAAAGGCTGGCGCGGCATGGTGATGCCGACGCTGCCGCCCCACGCATGGGTGATTTCGATATTCTCGAGTGCGGGATAGATCTCGGCGATCTGCCGGCGGATGTGCTGCGAAATGTCTCGCGGATTGTCTGCGGTATAGGCCTCCCGTCCGCCGAACAGCAGGCGGCCGTCTCCGAATTTGCGGAAATAGCGCACGACGAAGCGCGAATCGGCCACGGCCTCGCTGCCCGGCAGTACATCGGGATGGCCGTCGAGTGGGGCGGTCGCGCCGATGAAGGAGCGGATCGGCATGACATGGCTTGCCGTCACCGGTTCGAGGCCATCGATATAGCCGTCGCAGGCGATCAGCGCGCGCTCGGCGGTGATCGTCCCTCTTTCGGTTTCGATCGTCACCTTGCCGCCGCTCTGGCGGATCGCCGTTGCCTTGCTCATCTCGAAGATCGCGGCACCGGCGTTGGCGGCGACCCGCGCCAGCCCGACCAGCAGCTTCAGCGGATGGATATGGCCGGTGCCGACGTCACGCACGCCGCAGTGGAAACGCTTCGAACCCAGCCTATCCTGCGTTTCCTTCTCGTCCATGAAACTGATGTGCGGATAGCCGTAGCGCAGTGCCGCAATCTCGGCATTTTCGTAATAGTCGCGTTTGTAGCTCGCCTTGTGCGCGACGTTGAGCTGACCGGGCACATAGTCAATCTCGATCTGATGCTCGCGGGAGAAATCGATGAGATGGCGCTTGGCCGCCTCGGCAAGATCGAACAGCGCTCTCGAGCGTTCGTAGCCAATCTTCCTTTCGAGTTCTTCCGGCCACCATCGCTGGCCGGTGCCGAGTTGGCCGCCATTGCGACCTGAGGCCCCGTCGCCGAAGCGGCAGGCCTCGATCAGGACTACCGAGACACCTGATCTGGCCAGATTGTAGGCGGCCTGCAGGCCGGTATATCCGCCGCCGACGATGGCGACATCGCATGTCCTAGAACCGTCGAGAGCGGGATAGGTGGGCCGCTCGCCGACGGTTGCCTGATACCAGGATAATCCCGGCGCGATCGGGCTCTGCCACATCTCGTTCGATGCCATGACAATCCCCTCACACGTTGAGCAGAAGGAATTCCCGCTCCCAGGGGCTGATCACCTGCATGAAAGTCTCGAACTCGCCGCGTTTGACACCGGCATAAAGGCCGATGAACTGCGCGCCGAAGATTTCCTCGAAGGCAGGCTCGTCTTCCAGCAGCGCCACCGCTTCCAGCAGGCCGCGCGGCAGGTCGATCGAGCCTTCATTGGCCGAATCCTCGGTCGGCGCGGTCGGTTCGATCTCCTTCATGATGCCGAGCAGACCGGCAGCAAGCGAAGCGGCGAGCGCCAGATACGGATTGGCGTCCGAGCTCGGCAGCCGGTTTTCCACGCGCCGCGCCTGCGGATCGGAAACCGGAACGCGGAAGGCCGTCGTGCGATTGTCGTAACCCCAGGCATTGTTGACTGGGCAGGACATATCCGGCTGCAGGCGGCGATAGGAATTCACGTAGGGGGCGAGCATCGCAAGCGCGCTCGGCACGTATTTCTGCATGCCGCCGATGAAATGGAAGAACTCCTTCGAAGCCGAACCATCCGCATTGGAGAAGACGTTCTTGCCCGTGTCGATGTTCACCACCGACTGGTGGATATGCATCGCCGAACCCGGCTGGCCCTGCATCGGCTTGGCCATGAAGGTGGCGTAGATATCGTGCTTCAGCGCCGCCTCGCGGATCGTGCGCTTGAACAGGAACACCTGGTCGGCAAGCTCGATCGGATTGCCGTGGCGCAGGTTGATCTCGAGCTGCGCCGGTCCCTCTTCATGGATCAGCGTATCGATCTCCAGCCCCTGCTTCTCCGAGAAATGGTAGATGTCGTCGATCAATTCGTCGAATTCGTTGATGCCGGCGATCGAATAGCCCTGGCCCCCAAGGATCGAGCGGCCGGACCGGCCTTTCGGCGGGTGCAGCGGATAGTCTGGATCGTCGTTTTTGGCGACCAGGTAGAATTCGATCTCGGGCGCGACGATCGGCTTCCAGCCGCGGTCATGATAGAGGCTCATGATGCGCTTCAGCACGTTACGCGGCGTATAGGGCACTTCTCCGCCGTCCGAATCGACGATGTCGCAGATCACCTGCGCCGTCGGGTCGGTTTCCCAGGGCACGACCGACAGCGTCGAAAGGTCCGGCATCAGCTTCAGGTCGCTGTCGCGCGGCTCGTATCGGAAACTTTCCGTCTCGTCGGGATATTCACCCGAAATCGTATGCCGGTAGATCGCCGAAGGCAGCGCCAGCGAGGTGTTCGAGGTGAATTTCGAGCTCGGCATCATCTTGCCGCGCGGAACGCCGGCAAGGTCCGGCGTGATGCATTCGATGTCTTCGATGCCCCTGTCCCGCAGCCACCGCGCTGCTTCCTTCCAGTTCGCAACGCCGCGCAGGGATCCGGGGTCCGGGGGAGCTTTCGTCGAGGCGGGTACGTTTCTGGCAGGCTTCAGCGTCGTCTTTTTTGGGGACATGACACACCGGTTTGCGTTGATCGTGGCGCCATCATAACCAGACTTTGCCAATTGGCGAGGGGTGGCACACGTTGACTTTCGCCCTTTGATGGAAAAAGAAGACGCGATTTTTCATCGGGGAAACGGGTTTGCAGCGCAAAAGCGACGTCATCGTCATCGGCGCCGGGGCGGCAGGCATGATGGCGGCCATCCGCGCGGGAAAGCGCGGCCGCTCAGTCGTGGTCCTCGACCATGCAAGGGCGCCCGGCGAGAAGATCCGCATATCCGGCGGCGGGCGTTGCAATTTCACCAATATCCATGCAGGGCCGAAGAGCTTCCTCTCCGCCAATCCGCATTTCTGCAAATCCGCGCTCGCCCGTTTTACGCCGGCCGACTTCATCGCGATGGTCGATCGCCACGGTATTGCCTGGCACGAAAAGACGCTGGGCCAGCTTTTCTGCGACGATAGCGCCAAAGACATCATCCGCATGCTGCTGGAGGAGATGCGCACAGCCGGCGCGGTGCTGCATCTCGGCACCGAGATATCAGGCGTCGAAAGGGCAGGCGAGGGCTTCCGCGTCTCCACCGGCCAGGGCGTCTACGAAGCGACCTCGCTGATTGTTGCGACCGGCGGCAAGTCGATCCCGAAAATGGGCGCCACCGGCTTTGCCTATCGCCTTGCGGAGCAGTTCGGCCTGGCCGTGCTCGAAACCCGCCCCGGCCTCGTGCCGCTGACGCTTGATCCCGGCCTGCTCGAAAGCATCGCGCCGCTTGCCGGCATTTCCGCCCCGGCCGAAATCCGCCACGGCAGGACCGCGTTCCGCGAGGCTTTGCTTTTTACCCATCGGGGATTGAGCGGACCCGCCATCCTGCAGATCTCCTCCTATTGGCGCGAAGGTGACGAGATCGCCGTGGCGATCGAACCGGATATCGACATCGCGGCGCATCTGAAGTCGGCAAAGCAGCGCAGCGGCCGCCAGTCGCCACAGACGGCACTCGGCGAGATCCTGCCGAAACGGCTGGCGCAATTTCTGGCGGAACGCGAAAAAATCGCCGGCAACATGGCCGACCTGCCCGACAAGGCGCTGCTGCGCCTTGCCGCCGCAGCGCAGAGCTGGTCGATCAAGCCTTCTGGCTCGGAAGGCTACCGCACAGCCGAAGTGACGCTCGGCGGTATCGAGACGGCTGCACTCGACTCGCGCAGTATGGAAGCAAAAGCCGTGCCCGGCCTCTATTTCATCGGCGAATGCGTCGACGTCACCGGCTGGCTCGGCGGCTATAATTTCCAATGGGCATGGGCATCGGGATTTGCCGCGGGTGAATACGCCTGACGCTCCTTACCTCAGCCGTTATTCAGGAGGGTAGTACCCTTCCATGGGGCATGTATTAGCAATAGCGATTCAAGACTTCTTAATAGAGGTGCGCCATCCTGTCTCAATTGGCGGTTTGCAAAGGTCTTCCTAGATTAAGCTTTACCAGCAAGCCGTTTTGTTGGATTGTTGTGTCAGTTAGAAGTGAGGTTTCGACGATGACCAGAAACACACGACGCGCCCGTGCCATCGCAATTGCGCAGGCAAAGCCGAATGCCAGGATGGTCGCCCTGCGTTATCTGATGCTTGCCGCCGGCGCCACCGCCGCCAGCCTCGCATTGCTGCTGTCGCACTTCATCTGATCCTTTCCCGAGACCGGTGACGTCCCTGACGGATGTGATTGTCGCATAGCAGTGCTGCGGCCCACAATTTTCAACTATTTCACCACCTTGGCTTAAGCCGCCATCTCTGCTTATCCGAAAATTAATATCTAATCTGACACAATTGCCCGCGAATATTTGGGCATCTCCAAGTTGTTTGGAAATGAACTGGCAATGACTGCCGCCTGGCCTCCGGGTTTCCCAATGTAATCAAGAACAGCTCGATGTGCACCCGGCTGGCGCCATGTGGCCGCCTGCGGGAGGAGTGGTGTATGAAAGGCCCGGAACGCAATGTTGATTGACAAGATTCTTTCCCGCTTCAGGATCAAGACGAAAGTCCTGATCTTCGTTCTGCCCTTCGTGGTCACCATTTCGGCAGTGGGCCTCACGGGCCTCTACGCTTCGGGACTTCTGCAGGGCCGCATGGAAATCTCCAACAGCGTGCTGCAGTCGCTGAGCGGCTTCAAAGATCTTTACGGCTCGATGGACGATTTCCTGCGCGTCACCAGTCCTGAGGCGCGCGACAAGCTGACTGCCGATCTGAAGACCCAGCAAGGCGTGCTCGATGCGACGCTGCATCAGGTCGGTGATGAGGCAGCCGGCCGCGACAGCCTTGCCGAAGCGTCCAGCCGCACCAAGGACATATCGGGCGTCGTCGACAAGCTCTGGGCTCTGCATGAGCAGGAGCAGGCGCTGCACCAGCAGATCGATGCGGCGCAGAAGAGCCTGATCAGCACCCGTTTCACGGTCTCCTATCAGGCCGAGGAACTGCAGACCGCGCTCCAGCGCGACGAAGGCGACGCCACCATCACCCTTCGCACCGCCGACCGCCTGCTGAAGGGCGGCGATTTCCTCGGCACCGTCGCCAGCGGCTACAGCAAGCCGCAGACGCCGCAAGACAAGATCGCCTTCATCAACGAACAGATGCCTGAGATCATCAAATCCCAGCGCCTCATCGCCATTTCGGTTCCAACCAATCAGAAGAACGTCATCGACGCGCTGGCAGCGACCATCGACAGCATCAAGGCGATCGCCCAGATGCCCAGCCCGACCGACGATAACATCGCCGAACTCGGCCGCCTCGTTTCGCGCTTCCGCCAGACCTCGACCTATACGCAGCTGACTGCAACGCAGAAAATGCGCGAGGCGACGCAGCGCTTTGCCGAACTCGAGGGCCGTATCGCCCAGACCAACTCAGTACTTCAGGATACCCGGCGTCTCGAAAATTCCGTCTACTCGCTGCAGATCGTCCTTTCTGATTTCCTCGCCAATTCCAGCAAGGACAATCTCGTTCGCCTGCAGCAGCAGACCGGCACGCTTGGCAAGGACATGCAGGTGCTGACCACCAGCGCCAAGGGCATGGGCTTCGCCGAAGGCATATCAGGTGCGATCCAGCCGGCGCTTGACGCCATCTCCGGCGGTGGCTCGAAGATCGTGGAGACGATCGGCGAGCGCGTCACGGCCTATGCCGCCGCCCGCCAGGAGCTCGATCAAATCTGGACGAAACTCACCGATTTCGCCGAGTTGCAGAAACAGACGGCCGGCACTGAGCGGACCCAGGCAAACAGCATCTCTGTAATGACCACTGGTCTCGGCATTCTCCTGTCGATCCTCGGCGGTATCGCCTTGGTGTTGACGCTGCAGCGCCCGATCAGCCAGATCACCGGCGCCATGCGCCGCATCGCGGAAGGCGCGCTGGATACCAGCATCACCGGCGAACAGCGCTACGACGAAATCGGCGACATGGCCCGCGCGCTCGGCATCTTCAAGGAAAATGCCATCTCGAAGATCCGCATCGAGGAGCAAAGCGACGAGGAGCGCGCCGCCGCCGAACACGAGCGCCAGCGCAACGACGCCGAAAAGCGCGAGATGGATCGTCAGATCGAATTCGCGGTCAATCAGCTTGCCGCCGGCCTCGAGCGGATGTCGCAGGGTGATATCTCGACGACCATCGAAACGCCCTTCATCGGCCGTCTCGAACAGCTGCGCCAGGATTTCAACGGTTCGATGATGCGCCTGCAGGCCACGATGAGCCAGATCCGCGACAATGTCGAACTGATCCAGGGCAACGGCAACCAGATGGCCCAATCGGCCGAAGATCTTTCCAAGCGCACCGAACAGCAGGCCGCCTCGCTTGAAGAGACTGCGGCAGCCGTCGACGAGATCACCGTCACGGTCCGCTCGTCGGCAGAACGCGCCAAGGATGCCGACCAGATCGTCCGCCAGGCCAAGCGCAGCGCCGACGATTCCGCCGTCGTCGTCAGCAACGCGATCGACGCGATGGGCCGCATCGAGGACGCCGCGCGCCAGATCGAGCAGATCATCGGCGTCATCGACGAGATTGCCTTCCAGACCAACCTCTTGGCGCTGAATGCCGGCATCGAGGCGGCGCGCGCCGGCGAAGCCGGCAAGGGCTTTGCGGTCGTCGCCATGGAAGTCCGCGAACTTGCCCAGCGCTCCGCAGCCGCGGCGCAGGAGATCAAGGGGCTGATCAACAAGTCGACCAACGAGGTCAGCTCCGGCTCGCAGTTCGTGCAGGAAACCGGCACGGTGCTTGCCAAGATCAGCGCCCAGATCGTCACGATCAGCCAGCATGTCGAGATGATCGCCCGCGCCAGCCACGACCAGTCCAATGCGCTCCAGAGCGTCAACGCGACCGTCAACCAGATGGACCAGATGACCCAGCAGAACGCCGCCATGGTGGAGGAGACAACCGCCGCCAGCCGCGAACTCGCCGACGAGGCGGATTCATTGCGCCGTCTCATCCAGCAGTTCAAGATCGACGGCGAGGCAAGCGAAGCGCCGGTCTACCGCGCCGCCTGATCGTCGATCGATCCTGTCTTCCTTCGAACGGCCCCAGGTTTTCCGGGGCCGTTTTTGTTTATCGTGCAAGAACGCGAAGATGGAGGAGATTGGAGCGGTGGAGGGATCGGCCGAATGCCGGGCATCCATTGCATGGAAATGACACGGAGTAATATCTCGGGCGACCCTGATTTACGGAAAATTTTCCTTAATGCTTTTGGCTTAATTTAGCCTCGATTTATCTCCGGGGGTTTTGATGCTGCGCCTTTTCTCTTCGTCGATCGTACGCCAGATCGTTGCGATCACGCTGTTTCTGCTGGCGATCAGCACAGCCGCCATCGTCGGCGTGACCTACTGCAATCTGAGCCGCTACGTCATGGACGGGGCCGTCTCCGACGCGAGGGACGCCACCCGCTCCATGGCCGTCCTTTATGCGGCGGCCGATCAGGCTGCAAAGATCGAGCTGAAGGACAACCAGCTCTCCACCGTCACGGAAGACGCCATTCCGACTCTGGCCGATCATTCGCTGGTCGACCGGACTGCTCAGTCGATCGCGGGTGTTGCGACCATCTTCCAGAAACAGGGCGGCGACTACGTCCGCATCTCTACAAACGTCAAGAAGGAAAACGGTGATCGCGCCGTCGGCACCAAGCTCGTGGCAGATCACCCCGCCCAACCGGTTCTCGCCAGGGGGGAGGCCTATTATGGTCCGGCGGAGCTCTTCGGCCGCAAGTTCATGACCGGCTATTTCCCCATCAAGAACGCATCGAGCGCCAATGTCGGCATTCTTTTCATCGGCATTCCGATGGAGGTCTATTACCAGCACATGTATCATCTGCAGATGCTGGTTCTCGGCGCCGGCCTCATCGTCATGCTCATCGTCGGGGTTCTCGCCTTCTATGCGATCCGCTTGTCGGTGAAGCCTTTGCAGGCGTTGACGGCGAGCGTCCGCTCGATTTCCTCGGGCGATCTGGAGGGGGCGATCCCTTGTGTCGATAAGAAGAACGAGTTTGGCGACATCGGCCGAGCCCTGGCGCTTTTCAGTGACAGCGCCCGCGCCAGGCGCGACCTGGAAATGCAGGCCGCCGAACAGCGTGCTTTGAGCGATGCCGAACGCGCAAGAAACGATGCCGACAAGCGCTCGCTCGACAGCCAGATCGACTTTGCCGTCAACCAGCTTGCGGCCGGCCTCGGGCGCCTGTCGCAGGGCGATGTCTCTCAGACGATCGGCACGCCCTTCGTCGGCAGGCTCGAGCAGTTGCGCGTTGATTTCAACGCCTCCCTCCTGCGGCTCCAGGATACGCTCTCCGGTATCCGCGACAGCGCCTCGACGATCCAGCGCAACAGCGGCGCCGTCTCGGCCTCCACCGGTGAGCTTTCCAAACGCACCGAGGCGCAGGCCGCCAGCCTTGAAGAGACCGCGGCTGCGGTTGAGCAGATTACCGTGACGGTGCGCTCCTCGGCGGAACGTGCACGCGAGGCGAACAATGTCGTGGCTGCGACCAAGCGCACGGCCGACAATTCCGGCGCCGTCGTCGGCGATGCCGTCGCCGCCATGGAGCGTATCGAGCAGGCTTCGCAGCGCATCGAGCAGATCATCGAAGTGATCGACGACATCGCCTTCCAGACCAATCTCCTGGCGCTCAACGCCGGCATCGAGGCGGCGCGCGCCGGCGAGGCGGGCAAGGGTTTTGCCGTCGTCGCCCAGGAGGTCCGCGAACTCGCCCAACGTTCAGCCGACGCCGCGCGTGAGATCAAGTCGCTGATCGAGACATCCAGCCGCGAGGTGACGGCAGGCTCCGAGCTGGTCCAGAAGACCGGCAGCGTCCTTGCCTC
This sequence comes from Rhizobium fabae, assembly GCF_003985135.1. Lineage (NCBI taxonomy): Bacteria > Pseudomonadati > Pseudomonadota > Alphaproteobacteria > Hyphomicrobiales > Rhizobiaceae > Rhizobium > Rhizobium fabae. The sequence continues at coordinate 21,356 of NZ_ML133665.1, read as the reverse complement.
GATCAGCCACGAGATCATCGCGATCAGCGGCCATGTCGAGACCATCGCGACCGCAAGCCGGGATCAGTCGGCCGCGTTGCAGGAGGTCAACGGTTCGGTCAACGCGATGGACCAGATGACCCAGAAGAACGCATCGATGGTCGCCGAGACGACGCAGGCAAGCCGCCTGCTCGCCGGCGAAGCCGATACGCTGATGGCGCTGATCGAGCGCTTCCGCATCGTCGCAGAATCGGCACCTTCTCATCTCGGAAGCAGAAAAGTCGCCTGAGCCCCACAGTTGCAACTGCCGCGAAAGCGCGCCGCTGTGGGGCGCTTTCCCCAGTTGAACTTGGGCGATGTCAGCCAGGCGGCGAAGCGAATGAGGCTGCTATCTCCGAACTCGGCATAGAATCTATCCTCCGCCGCCTTGCTGGCGCATGGCGGGCGATAGTGCCGATATCCCTGGACACCTGCGAGGGTGATCATGTCGATCATGGTAATGTCCTTTCCTGTAGAAGACATCACTGATGTAGGCATCGAATTTCTCTTCATAAACGGACAAAACCCCGCTATGTTTTTCATTGATGAAAAACGCGAATTGGGATTCCTATCAGCTTTTCCTGCAGGTCGCCCGGCTCGGCGGATTGACGGGGGCAAGCACCGCAAGCGGGCTCAGCCCGGCAACGGTCGGCCGGCGCATGCTCGATCTCGAACAGGAGATCGGCCGCGGATTGTTTTCGCGCAGCCAGACCGGCTACCGTCTGACGCCGGACGGCCAGGCGCTGCTCGATCATCTTCATGAGATGGAAGCCGCCGCCCGTAAGGTGGAGGCGTGGCGGCAATCCGGTGAGGGCGGCGCGACCGTCAGGATCGCCGCCGGTACCTGGGTCGCCTGGCTGCTGACGGAGAATTTTGCCGCGATCCGCATGCCGGGCGATGCTTTCGCCATTTCGCTGACCATCGGCGAAGCGCGCGCAAGCCTTGCCTATCGCGAGAGCGATATCGGCATTCGCGCCTTCGAGCCGGAGGAAACCAATCTTGCAGCCCGTCTGCTCGGAGACGTGGCCTACGCCGTCTATACCAGACGCAATGCCGCCGAGACCGACGACCGCTGGATTGCGGTCGCTGAGGAGGAGGCGATATCGGCCTATCTGCGCTGGCCGCACGCCAACGCCGCGGCAGGCATCGTCGCCACCGTCAACCGACCGCGTTCGCTGCCGGATCTCGTGCGCGCCGGCGCCGGCAAAACAGTACTTCCCTGTTTCGTCGGCGATCTCCATCCGGAATTGCAGCGGCAGGGCGGCGATCTGCCGGAATTGCGCCACCGGCAATGGATCGTCATGAATGCCGAAGACCGTCATCGCCCGGAGATCCGCACCGTCGCCGACCGCATGACCAAGCTCATCAGAAGTTATGCCGATCTCTTCGCCGGAAAACGACCGCGCCGCGGTTAGGCAATTCCAGCAAAAGCTACGGCATCAGCCGGCGCACCAGCGCCACCTGGCTGTTCACTCCCAGCTTGGAATAGATGCTCTTCAGGTGCGAGCGGGCCGTCTCATAGCTGACATCGTGTGTCGTGGCCGCCTCCCGCAGGGAAAGCCCGTCGGCGATCGCAGACGCGATGCGCATCTCGGCGGCCGTCAGTTGTTTGTCGCGTGTCAGCGCTTCATTGATATCGGCCCTTAGCGCCGCGCCTGTCCGCTCGATGATGAGCGCTATCGTCGGGCCTTCCAGGAAGGTGGTGATGAAATCCGATTGCAGCCTGACGAGCGTGCATTTGACGCTGCCGTCTTTCGTCTTGACGAGCGACGACGACGGCGGCGCGCTGGCCAACGCATGATGGTGGCTCAGCATGTCGAACTGGGCGCTCAGCGCCGTATCGCCGATGACGATCCGTCCGGACACGCCGATGCCGATCCCGACACCCTCGGCAAGCATCCGTTCCGCGGCCTTGTTAAACGAGCGGATCTGCCGGTCCTCGCCGAGGTAAACGATGCCGACGCCGATGGCGTCGAAGAGCACCAGCCGGCTTTCATCGTTCTGGGAATCGCGACGGTCGCGTCGAACGAACTCGAAGGCGCGCTTGAGATGCGGCGCAAGATCGCTCAGCAGATCGGCATTCGCCCGGTTGCGATCGGGATCGGCCGAAGAGGTCAGCGTCGACAGGTTGAAGGACCGGCCGTTCTCCCGCATGATGGTGACGCCGACGCTGCTTTCGCAGCCGATCGTGCGGATGAAGTCGTTGTAGAATTCGGTCTTGAGGAGGTCGCTGCGCGGCAGCATCTGTTCGGCGATGACGCCGAGCCCGACCGGCCGGACAGCGGCTTTGGGCATCCAGGGATTGATCTTTGCATAGTAGCGATTGTAGGCCTCGACTTCCGCATCCTGAATGCCGGAGGCAAGTGACAGGCCACCGGTGCGAGCGATAGAATCATGAAAGAACAGCGTGGATTTCCCATCCGGCATCGTCTCGTTCAGCGCGTCGAGAAAAGCCTGCCATGTCGTCTCACCGAAGAGCGCGGCGTAGATCAGATCGGTCAAGGCTTCGAGTCTGGGGTGCGGCGCGCCGGGCATGGGCAATTCCGTTCGAAGATGACCCATTATGGCTCGGCTTCGCGGCACTGACAATTGCGGCAAATGTGACGGCCGTGCGTCGCGCGCGGATAGGGCGCCCGCGCATCTTCTGGGATGCGCGGGTGCCCTGATTGGGAACAGGGCCGAAATCGTCGACCGCCTTTCGTCAATGCCGGTTGGTGACGACGACTGGAATGAGCAGATCGCCCCAGTTGCCGTCGCCACCATGATGGCGGGCCGAACGGACCAGCTCGACCGAGACGCCGGCCTCGACGGCTTTCATTACCGATTGGTTCAGCCGATGCAGGTCGTTGGCAAGCATGCGGATCGTCGTCTGCTGATCCTCGCTCATGCTTGATGTCTGCTCCTCGGCCCGTTCTCTGACGCGTGAAATGGATGCCATGGTCTTCTCCTCCTCTTCGGGTTATTCCGCAGCCGGCTTGAACTGCGCATGTTCGGTGGAATCGTGCATCGCCGTGGTCGAAGACCGACCGCCGGTGATGGCGAGCGACACTGCGTCGAAATAGCCGGTGCCGACCTCGCGCTGATGCTTGGTGGCGGTATAGCCGTTGGCCTCGGCGGCGAATTCCGCCTGCTGCAGCTCGGAATAGGCCGACATCTGCCGCTGCCGGTAGCCGCGCGCCAGTTCGTACATGCCGTAGTTCAGCTGATGGAAGCCGGCGAGCGTAATGAACTGGAACTTGTAGCCCATCGCGCCGAGCTCGCGCTGGAACTTTGCAATCGTCGCCTCGTCGAGGTTCTTCTTCCAGTTGAAGGAAGGCGAGCAATTATAGGCGAGCAGCTTGCCGGGATGGATCTTGTGCACGCCTTCGGCAAAGCGCCGCGCCTGTTCCAGATCCGGCTTCGAGGTCTCGCACCAAATGAGATCGCAATGCGGCGCATAGGCCACGGCCCTAGCGATACACGGCTCGATGCCGTTTCTGACCTGGTAGAAGCCTTCGACGGTGCGCCCAGCATCATAATCGACGAAGGGTTGGTCGCGCTCGTCGATATCGGATGTCAGGAGCTTTGCCGCCTCCGCATCGGTGCGGGCGATGACGAGCGTCGCAACGCCCATGACGTCGGCGGCCAGCCGGGCGGCGTCGAGATTGCGGATATGGGCGGCCGTCGGGATCAGCACCTTGCCGCCGAGATGGCCGCATTTCTTCTCCGAGGCAAGCTGGTCCTCGAAGTGGACGCCGGCAGCACCCGCCTCGATATAGGCCTTCATGATCTCGAAGGCATTGAGCGGCCCGCCGAAGCCGGCCTCCGCATCGGCGACGATCGGCGCGAACCAGGTGTCGACGGAAAGTCCCTGGCCTTCCGACGTCTCGATCTGATCGGCGCGCTGCAGCGTGCGATTGATACGCTTGGCAAGCTCCGGCCCGGCATTGGCCGGATAGAGAGACTGATCGGGATACATCGCCGATGCCGTGTTGGCGTCGGCCGCCACCTGCCAGCCGGAGAGGTAGATCGCCTTCAGCCCGGCGCGCACCATCTGCATGGCCTGGTTGCCGGAAAGCGCACCGAGCGCATTGACGAAATCCTCCTGGTGCAGAAGCCGCCACAACCGATCTGCTCCCATTTCGGCAAGCGTATGGCGTAGCGCGACCGAGCCCCTGAGCCGGGCCACATCATCGGCCGAGTAGGGCCTCTCGATGCCGTCGAAACGGTCCGTGGGTGCGTTTGGGACTAGTTTGTAAAAATCGGTCATGCTGCTCTCCTCACTGGAAGTCTGTTTCAAAATGCTCCATGACAAGATTGACAATATCGCGCGGAATGACCAGAAAAACCTTTGATTTCGGGGCCAGAAAGGAGTTAAGATGAGGAGGATTGACAGAGCGGCGCTGTGAAATTGTAAATTATTGTAAATATAGCCCGCCTTGCTTGTCAAAGGGTGTGACATGGCGGAACGGAAGATATTCGCAGGCCCGAAAGTGAGGCGCATCCGCAATGCGCTGTCGCTGACGCAGACCGCCATGGCCGAGGCGCTGGAAATCTCTCCCTCCTATCTCAACCTCATTGAGCGCAACCAGCGGCCTTTGACGGTGCAGCTCCTGCTCAAGCTTGCGGCCGTCTACAGGGTCGATCTCGAGGAGCTGCGGGGCCAGACCGGCGGCAGTCTCGGCCAGCTCAAGGAAGTCTTTGCCGATCCGCTGCTTTCGGGCGAGTTGCCCGGCGATCAGGAACTGGTGGAGGTCGCGGAGGCCGCCCCCAATGCCGCAAGCGGCATGATCAAGCTCTACCGCGCCTATAGTGAGCAGGCGGCAAGGCTTTCCGATCTGACGGCGCTGATGGCTGCCGAAGGGCATGCGCCAGTCGCCGCCGGCCGTTTGCCGCTGGACGAGGTGCGCGAGACGCTGGAGCGCAGATCCGCCTATTTCGCACGGATCGAGACGGCGGCGGAAGCCTTCGCCGCGACGCTTTCCGGCGGTCTCGATCTTGTCGCCGGGCTCAAGGACTGGCTGCGCGCCGAGCGCGGCATCGCCGTGCGTGTGCTTCCCGTGCATGTCATGCCGGATCTGCGCCGCCGTTTCGATCGTCATTCGATGCGGCTTTTCATCTCGGAACGCCTGTCGCAGGCCGACCGGGCGCATGAGATCGCCATCGAGGCCGCAACGCTCGCGCTGCTGCCGGCCATCGATGCCGAACTCGACGATCTCTCGCTATCTTCCGCCGAGGCGCGCCGCATCGCCCGTTTCGAGCTTGCCCGTGTCGCCGCGCTGGCGCTTGCAATGCCCTACGAGGCCTTCCTGTCGGCGGCAAAATCGACGCGCTACGACATCGATATTCTTCGTGCGCGCTTCGGCGTCTCCTTCGGCCACGCGGCCGCGCGTCTTGCCATGCTGCAGCGCCCCGGGGCGGCGGCCATCCCCTTCTTCCTGATCGAGATCGATACTGCCGGCCACCGGCTGCGCAGGGTGGGCGCGCAGGGCTTCCCGCAGGCCCGTTTCGGCGGCGGCTGCCCGAAGCTCAACATCCACGCCGCCTTCCTGCAGCCGGGCCAGATCCTCGCCGAAACGGTCGTCATGCCGGACGGCGCATCCTTCCTGACGATCGCCCGCACCCTGGAGGGGCCGAGCGTCGAATTCGGCGAACGGATAAGGCGCACCGCGATTCTAATCGGTTGTGACGCCGCTGTTGGCGAAGGCCTTGTCTATGGGCAGGCGACGGCGCTCGATCCGGTTGCGGTCGGTCCGGCCTGTCGCCTCTGCGAGCGGCGTGGCTGTCTTTCCCGTGCCGAGCCGCCGGTGACGAGACCGCTGGCGCTCGACGAGATGGTGGCGGGGCTCAGCGCCTTCGACTTCCAGTGATTGTGAAATCATTGAGGGCGCAGGATTTTGCGCTTGTGGGCTGTTAAAATCCTTCTTAGTCTGCGTGAAAAACCAGAGGGAAAAGATGTCCGGGGGTGCGGAATCTTTGAACAAACAGGAGAAGTCATGAGGTCAACCATCCTAGGTGTGACGGCGGCCGCCGTTACCGCACTCCTTGCTGCCGCGCCGGCTTTTGCGCAGGAGCGAGTGGTCAACGTCTACAACTGGTCGGATTATATCGACAGTTCCATTCTCGAGGACTTCACCAAGGAAACCGGCATCAAGGTCGTCTACGACACCTTCGATTCCAACGAGACTTTGGAAACCAAGCTGCTTGCCGGCGGCACAGGTTATGACGTCGTCGTTCCCACCGTGTCCTTCATGCAGCGCCAGATCGCAGCCGGCGTTTATCAGAAGCTCGACAAGTCCAAGCTGCCGAACCTGTCGAACATGTGGGACATCGTGATGAAGGGCGTCGCCACCTTCGATCCGGGCAACGAATACTCCGTCGACTACATGTGGGGCACAACAGGGATCGGCTATAACGTCGACAAGGTGAAGGCTGCACTCGGCACGGATGAAAAGCCGAATTGGGATGCGCTTTTCGATCCGGCCAAGGCTGCCAAGCTCAAGGATTGCGGCATCTATATGCTGGATTCACCGACGGACGTCATTCCGTCCGTTCTTGCCTATCTCGGCCTCGATCCGAACAGCAAGAAGCCGGACGACCTGAACAAGGCGCAAGAGGTCCTGCTTGCCGTTCGTCCCTTCGTTCGCAAGTTCCATTCCTCTGAATATATCAGCGCGCTTGCCAACGGCGATATTTGCATCGCACTCGGCTTTTCGGGCGACGTCTTCCAGGCGCGGGATCGCGCAACAGAGGCAAAGGCCGGCGTCAATGTCGACTATTCGGTTCCGAGCCAGGGCGCGCAGATCTTCTTCGATGTCTTCGGCATTCCGAAGGATGCGCCGCATGTCGCGGAGGCGCATGAATTCATCAACTACATGATGAAGCCGGAGGTCGTCGCCAAAGCATCCAACTTCGTCTTCTACGCAAACGGCAACAAGGCCTCGCAGCAGTTTCTCAACAAGGACGTGATCGACGACACGGCGATCTATCCGACGCCGGAGATCATGGCCAAGCTCTTCACGGTGCCGCCGCTCGATCCGAAGACGCAGCGTCTGGTGACACGAATCTGGACCAAGGTCGTCACCGGCCAGTAATCGAGATTTCGGCCCGGACGGAAACGTCCGGGCCTTTCCATTTCCGGCCCGGGTGGAGGCTGGCTGAAACCTTATATTTTCGGGGAATAATATGAAATCTCTTGGCAATATCCGCCGCGCATTCGCACCTTGGTCCGATCCGTCAGCAAAACCATTCATTGCCTTCAAGAATGTCACCAAGCGCTTCGGCCATTTTACCGCCGTCAACGATCTGTCGCTGAATATCTATCACCGCGAATTCTTCGCGCTGCTCGGCGCGTCCGGCTGCGGCAAGTCCACGCTCTTGCGCATGCTGGCTGGTTTCGAACAGCCGACATCGGGCGAAATTATTCTCGACGGCACCGATCTCTCGGGCACACCGCCCTACAAGCGGCCTGTTAACATGATGTTCCAGTCCTACGCTCTTTTCCCGCACATGACGGTCGAGAAGAACATTGCCTTCGGCCTCAAGCAGGATGGCATGCCGAAGGACGAAATGGTCGAGCGTGTCTCGCAGATGCTGAAGCTCGTGAAGCTCGAACAGTTCGCTTCCCGCAAGCCCAACCAGCTTTCCGGCGGTCAGCGCCAGCGCGTGGCGCTTGCCCGTTCCCTCGCCAAGCGCCCCAAGGTGCTGCTGCTCGACGAGCCGCTCGGCGCGCTCGACAAGAAGCTGCGCGAGGAAACCCAGTTCGAACTGATGGACCTGCAGCAGAGCCTCGGTTTGACCTTCGTCGTCGTCACCCACGACCAGGAAGAAGCGATGACCATGGCCGACCGCATCGCCGTCATGAGCCACGGCAAGGTGGTGCAGGTGGCAACACCGGCCGAGATCTACGAGGCGCCGAATTGCCGCTTCGTCGCGGATTTCATCGGCGACGTGAACATTTTCGACGGCAAGGTGACAACGGCCTCAAATGGCGCGGTCGAAATCGCCGTCGACAGCGGCTTCACGGTCCGCACGGCCTCATCAGGCGCGCCGGCCGTTGGTAGCGCGCTCGGTTTCGCGATCCGCCCGGAAAAGCTCCGCGTCACCCGCGCGGCACCCGCGAATGCCTCGATCAATGCCACCAAGGGCGAGCTCTGGGACATCGGCTATCTCGGCGACATGACAGTTTTCCACGTCAGACTGCCGAACGGCAATGTCGTCAAGGCGTCTTCCCTCAACGCACAGCGCACCGTCGATGACCCCTTCACCTACGATCAGGAAGTCTGGGTCTCTTTCGACGAGGACAGCGGCGTGCTGCTGAGGGATTGAAACCATGGGAACCTTGGCTTCACGCTTCTACAATCGCCTCGTCATCATCATTCCTTATGCTTGGCTGCTGCTCTTTTTCCTGGCGCCGTTCTTCATCGTCTTCCGCATCTCGCTATCGGCGACGGCGATCGCCATGCCGCCTTATGAGCCGGTCTTCGCTCTCGCCGATGGCTGGGGCGGTTTCTGGGATAAGGTCTCGAGCTTCTCCCTCGACAATTACGGCTACCTGACCGACGATCCGCTCTATTTCAACGCCTATATCTCGAGTGTGGTGATCGCCGGGCTCTCCACTTTCCTGACGCTTCTGATCGCCTATCCGATCGCCTATGGCATGGCGCAGGCGCCTCGCAGCGTCCGCCCGACCTTGCTGATGCTGGTGATCCTGCCCTTCTGGACGAGCTTCTTGATTCGCGTCTATGCGTGGATTGCCATCCTGAAGCCAGAAGGGTTGCTGAACCAGCTTCTCCTGTCGCTGCATCTTATCGATAGCCCGCTGATCATCCTCAACACCAATACCGCCGTCTATATCGGCATCGTCTATTCCTATCTGCCCTTCATGGTACTGCCCCTCTATTCGGCACTGGAGAAGATGGATGGCACGCTGATCGAGGCGGCGCAGGATCTCGGCTGCACGCCGATCCGGGCTTTCTGGCGCGTCACCTTCCCGCTGTCGATTCCGGGCGTCATCGCCGGCTGCATGCTGGTCTTCATTCCTGCCGTCGGCGAATTCGTTATCCCCGACCTGCTTGGCGGTTCGCAGACGCTGATGATCGGCAAGACGATCTGGAACGAATTCAATTCCAATCGTGACTGGCCCGTTTCTTCGGCGGTGGCGACGATCCTGCTTCTCATTCTCGTGATCCCGATCGTCTTCTTCCAGAATGTGCAGGCGAAAGCCGATGAGGCAGGGAAATAAGCCATGCTGAGATGGACCCGTTTTAACATCACCTCCGTCGTGCTCGGCTTCGCCTTTCTCTACCTGCCGATCGTGCTTCTGGTGATCTTCTCTTTCAATGAATCGAAGCTCGTCACCGTCTGGGGCGGCTTCTCGACGAAATGGTATGTCTCGCTGCTCTCCAATCAGGCCCTGCTCGATGCGGCCTGGGTGACGGTCCGCGTCGGCCTGCTGTCGGCGACATTCGCGACAATCCTCGGGACCATGGCGGCGATCACCCTGGTGCGCTTCACGCGCTTCCGTGGCCGCATCATCTTTTCCGGGCTGGTCTATGCGCCGCTCGTCATGCCTGAAGTCATCACCGGCCTGTCGCTGCTGCTCCTCTTCGTGGCCATCGGCCTTGACCGCGGCTTCTGGACCATCACGCTGGCGCATACGACGCTGACCATGTGCTTCGTGGCCGTCGTCGTGCAGTCGCGGCTTCTGAGCTTCGACCAGTCGATCGAGGAGGCAGCTCAGGATCTCGGCGCCCCGCCGGTCAGGACCTTCTTCGAGGTGACGCTGCCGATCATCTCACCTGCCGTATTTTCCGGCTGGATCCTCGCCTTCACCCTGTCGCTCGACGACCTCGTGATTGCGAGCTTCACATCAGGACCGGGCGCAACCACGCTGCCGATGAAGATCTATAGCCAAGTGCGTCTCGGCGTGACGCCTGAGATCAACGCAGTCTGCACCATTCTGATCGCCATCGTGGCGATCGGCGTCATCTGCGCATCTCTCGTCACCAAGCGCCGCGAAGTGCAGCGCGAGCGGGACGAGCGGGCCGCGGCTGCGACCGCTTGAGGTCACGGCATGTAGGCGAAAAGCGTGAGCGGTTTTCGGATGATATCCTGCGGACAACCAAAGACCTAAAGCGTGGCAGGCGAATCCGAAAGATCGCGATGCGCTTTAGGGTTTCGCCGGTGCGTTGAGCAGCGGAACCGGTGAGATGACGGGGTTCGGCCAGGAGCCGCCGACGAAGAATGGCAAGGGCGGCAGCTCCGCCGCCTTGGCCGGATCGGTTGCCTCCAGCGATCCGGAAAGCGCCAGCCCGTTCGACTGATAGGTGATCACGCCGGAAAGCGTCAACGTCTGCGTTGCGCCGGTAATATGAGCGTCGTGGATTTCGGCGGAACCGTTGGCGAAATTGGCCTGAAGGTTTAGCCTGTCGAAGCTGAAGGCGCCGCTTGCCGCCGCGCTCAGCGGAAAGAACGGCTTTTCGGCTGCTTGGGTCCGCAGCGCTCCCGCATCGATGCCAGGAATCGTGCCCTCCCTGGTCCAGAAACGCAGCTTGCCCGTGACGTCGCCGAGACCGGCCGTCCAGATCGCCTTCGACGATTGCAGGTCGAGATCGAGCGATCCTGTCGCAAGCGGCAGCGGTCCCTTGAGGTGCAGGCGCTCGGCGAGCGCTGCGAAATCGGCATCGCGGATCGACAGCTGCAGCTTGCCGCCGCCGTCGAAGTCACGCTTTGTCGCCTCCAGATGCGCGGTCATCTCGCCGCCCTCAAACTGGCTGTCGCCAATGTCGAATTTCGCCTCACCGCCCGCAACGATCATGCTGGCGCCGACATCGGAAAGCTCGAAAAGACCCATCTGCGCGCGTCGTGCCGAAAGCCTGACGTCGACATCGAGCAGCTGCAGCGGCTCACTCATGCCGGTGGATATCTCCTTGGCCTCTCCGGCGGCGAGCCTGAGCGCGAAGGCGTCGAGGAACGGCTTGAGGTTCATTTCGTCGAAGGCGAGCGTCCCGCCGATTTTCGGTCGTTTGCCGGGTTGGGTGAAAAGATCCATCACCCCGGTGGCGCTCGCATCGTTGAGCGACAGGCTGAGATTGTTGAAGCGTAGCCCACTTCCGGACGACATGATGTCGGATTCCAGTGAGGCGCTCTTCAGCGTCCCGATGCCGGGGATCGACTTGCCCGACCAGGTCAGAAGCGACGGCACGTCGGGAATGGTCGCATTGATGTTGCCGGAAAGGGCGGAAATGCTGGCGATGCTCGCAATTCCCTGGAAATGCGCCGTCAGCAGATTGGAGGTGATCGATGTCCGCGTTTCGGCATTCTTGCCGGCAAAGGCAAGCAGCGGCTGACGCGAGGCGTAGTCGACCTTCAGGTCCTCGCCGTTGATGCGGGCGATGACGACCGCCGAGATTGCACCCGATAGCCGCGGCCAGGCAATGTCGGCCGTGACGCTGTCGAAATGATAGATATTGCCGGTCCTGATGTCGGTGACCACAAGCGCACCGTCCTCGACCGTCACCGCGCCGATCTCAGCATCGAGATCGGGATCGAGCACCTCCGCTCCGTTTTCGTAGCGCACGCCGCTGATCGCGCGGGCGAGCAGGCCGGCATAGCTCCAGTCGATCAGCCCGTTTTCATCGCGCGTCAGCGCAAGGTTGGGGCGCAGCAGGTTGAACTCGTGGAAGCTGGTGCGCCCTCTCAGCGCATCGATGAGGCTGAAATCGGCCGACAGGCTTTCGATGCTGCCAAGCAGCTTGTCGCCGCTTTCGCGCGGCTGGCGGATGGTGACCTGGTTCAGCGTGATGCGCGGCGTCGGCCAGAATTCGAGAACCGGGGTGCCCTTGATCTCGGCATGATAGCCCGTCCATTTCGACAGGGCGTCCTCGATGCCGGAGCGCACGAAACCGGTCGAGATGAGATAGGGGGCGGCGACCCTGAGGGCCACGAAAAGCCCGAGCGCGATTAGGAGGAGAACGGTCGAAAAACGGGCAAAAGCCGGCAGCCAGCGCGAAACGGGTCCGATCTTCCTGCGCCACCTGCGATGTCTTGACGTACCCATGATCTCCGCCGGTAATTCAGCCGGTTGTGCAGCTATGCGCTGGTTTCGCCGGATATAGGAAATATCAGGCATATGCAAATGCCCTAAGGCGCCGCGCGTCTTTTCAGATGCGCAAAGGAGGCCGTAACACATTCAAAGCTCGATGTGCCGATGATGCGTTTCTTCCGAAAGTGTATAACGGTATGGGAGAACGACGTGCATAAATAAAAGACTTAAAGCCCGTCGCAGGAATCCGGTTTGACGCGATGCACTTTAGGCGCCGGATCGGGGCGGTTCCGCACTTTATAATGCAGTGCAGCATGATATAAGAACGGCATTGGGGAGGAGGATTGAATGCAGGACAACAGACCACTTTGGGTGCCCTCGGAGGCCGCCGTCGCAAAAAGCCCGATCCATGCCTTCATGGAGCGCTGCAACGCCGATTTCGGGCTTTCTCTCTCAGGCTTCGAGGATTTGCACGCATGGTCGGTCGCCGAGCGGGAGAGTTTCTGGTCGGCCGTCTGGGATTTTTGCGGCGTGAAGGGAGAGCGCGGCGCAAAGGTGCTTGTCAACGGCGACCGCATGCTGGAGGCGCGCTTCTTTCCTGACGCGACGCTGAACTTCGCCGAAAACCTGCTATCGGGCCGGGGCGAGGCGGACGCCATCGTCTTCCGCGGCGAGGACAAGGCCGAGGACCGCTGGTCGTGGGATCGGCTGCGCGCACTCGTCTCGAAGCTGCAGCAGGCTTTCAAGGCGCTCGGCATTTCGGAAGGCGACCGCATCGCCGCCATGATGCCGAACATGCCGGAGACCGTCGCGGCCATGCTCGCTGCCGCCTCGATCGGCGCCATATGGTCGTCCTGCTCCCCGGATTTCGGCGAGCAGGGCGTGCTCGATCGTTTCGGCCAGATCGCTCCCAGGCTCTTCATCGCCTGCGATGCCTATTGGTATTCCGGCAAGCTGCAGGATGTCGGGGCCAAGGTCGCCACGGTCGCAAAAAGCCTGGGCGTGCCGACGGTCGTCGTCCATTACGCCGGCGACGCCGAGGCAGTGGCGGGCAAAACGCCCAATGCTTCGACGCTCGAGGCCTTCGTCGCGCCCTATGAGGCAAGGGAAGTCGAGTTCACACGGCTTGCCTTCTCGCATCCGCTCTACATTCTCTTTTCTTCTGGCACGACGGGTGTGCCGAAATGCATCGTGCATTCCGCCGGCGGCACGCTGCTGCAGCACCTCAAGGAGCAACGGCTGCATTGCGGCCTGCAGTCGGGCGAGAAACTGTTCTATTTCACCACCTGCGGCTGGATGATGTGGAACTGGCTGGTGAGCGGGCTTGCCAGCGGCGCAACGCTCTGCCTGTTCGACGGCTCGCCCTTCGCGCCTGACGGCAACGTGCTGTTCGACTATGCCGAAGCCGAAAAATTCGCGATCTTCGGCACCTCGGCGAAATATATCGACGCCGTGCGCAAGGGTGGCCTGGCGCCGCGCAACAGCCACGATCTCTCCAGCCTCCGGCTGATGACCTCCACCGGTTCGCCGCTGTCGCCTGAGGGGTTCACTTTCGTCTATGAAGGCATCAAGGAAGATGTGCAGCTCGCCTCGATATCGGGCGGCACCGACATCGTCTCCTGCTTCGTGCTCGGCAATCCGCTGCAACCGGTCTGGCGTGGCGAGATCCAAGGCCCCGGCCTCGGTCTCGCGGTCGACGTCTGGAACGATGACGGCAAGCCGGTGCGAGGGGAGAAGGGCGAGCTCGTCTGCACCAAGGCCTTCCCTTCGATGCCGGTGATGTTCTGGAACGATCCCGATGGCGCGAAATATCGCGCCGCCTATTTCGACCGTTTCGACAACGTCTGGTGCCACGGCGATTTCGCCGAATGGACAGCGCATGGCGGCTTGATCATTCATGGGCGTTCGGATGCGACGCTCAATCCCGGCGGCGTGCGCATCGGCACGGCCGAGATCTACAATCAGGTTGAGCAGATGGAGGAAGTGGCCGAGGCGCTGTGCATCGGCCAGGACTGGGAAGACGACGTCCGCGTCATTCTCTTTGTCCGCCTGGCGGCTGGCGTCACCTTGAGCGAAGATCTGATCAAGGCGATCAAGACCCGCATCCGTGTCGGCGCTTCTCCCCGCCATGTTCCGGCCAAGATCATCGCGGTTGCCGATATTCCCCGCACCAAATCCGGCAAGATCGTCGAGCTTGCCGTGCGCGAGGTCGTTCACAACAGGCCGGTGAAAAACCAGGAAGCGCTCGCCAATCCCGAGGCGCTGCGGCTCTTCGCCGGGCTAAGCGAATTGAAGGATTGATAGGACTCGTAAACTACAAGCTTTCACCCTCTATCAATCTCCTGTCATGAAAACCTTTCGTTAAGAAAGGTTTGTCAAATGTGAAGCCAACTTGGGGGCCGCACATGAACGAGGCGGCCTAAAGCCTCCGGGCTTACAACATGACGTTGATCGACTGAGCTCTTGTTGAACAGCACCAACTCTTAAGGCAGCCTCCTGGCTGCCTTCTTTTATGGTGCCGCTTTCTCCTTATGCCGATCAGCCGGCCAGAACGCGCTGCGACGGGAAGGTGATCTCGACGAGCGTGCCTTCGTTCGGCGCCGAATTGATCGAGAACGTCGCCCGATTGGCATCCACCATCGCCTTGGTCAGCGGCAGGCCGAGCCCGGTGCCGTCGCCGCGATGGCGCGATTGGGTCGAGGAGACCTGCCGGAATGGCTTCATCGCCTGGTCGAGCTCGTTGCGCGTCATGCCAACACCGGTGTCGCGGACCCTCAGCGCCACGCTGCCATTCGCCTCATAGGAGGTGGAAACGACGATCTGCCCGCCCGACGGGGTGAAGCGGATAGCGTTCGACAGGATGTTCAGCGCGATCTGCTTGATCGAGCGCAGATCCGCCACGACATCAGGCACCGAATGCGACAGCGCCGTGCGGATGATGACGCGCTGGCCGTTTGCCTGCGGCTGCACCAGCGCCACGGCTTCCGAGATCGCCTCGTTGAGCCCCACGGCGGCAAAATCGAGATCCATCTCGCCTGCCTCGATCTTGGAAATGTCGAGCAGGTCGTTGACGATATCGAGGACGTGGCGGCCCGAGCGGCCGATGTCGTTGGCATATTCGATGTAGCGGGGATGGCCGATCGGCCCGAAGCGTTCGCCCGCCATCATGTCCGAAAAGCCGATGATGGCGTTGAGCGGCGTGCGGATTTCGTGGCTGACGCGAGCGAGGAAATCGGTCTTGTGGGCGTTGGCGGTTTCCGCAGCACCCTTGGCGTTGCGCAGCTCGTCTTCTGTGCGTTTCCACTGGGTGATGTCGCGGATGACGGCGCAATAGCCGTTGGATGAGGTGAGCTGGCCCATTGTCATGAACAGCGGCACGAAGCCGCCGCTGGCTTCGCGTCCGATCACTTCCCGCCCGTCGTTCAGCACGCTCGCAACGCCATGGCCCGAGAGGCCGTTCAGATAGTCGATAACCGCCTTCTGGCTCTCATGGGCAAACAGCATGACGAAGGGTTTGCCCCGCGTCTCCTGTTCGTCATAGTTGAAAAGTGCGCTGGCCGACCGGTTCATCGAGCGGATATCGCCTTCGGTGCCGATGACGACGACGCCGTCGGTTGCCGTCTCCAGGATCGAGCGCAATTCTTCCACTTCGACCTGAAGCTTGGCGACCTTCTCGACCATCCGCTCGGGGCGCGGTTCAGACCGGCCCTCGGAACGGCTTGCTTCGCCGCGGCTGTCTTCCTTGCCTTCTACTGGCATCAGCGCCAGCATCAGGGCGTTGGCATCTTCCCAGCGCACCGATTGCAGCCGCGCGGTCACCGGCGCCAGCGTATCATCAGCCTTGACGAGCATCATCGTGCTGGAGCCCGCCGCCTTTTCCTCGAGTTCGCGGCGCTGCAGCAGGGCTTCGATGCCACCCACCTCGCGCAGCGCGTCGAGCGAAGCATAGCCCGTCAGCCGCATGAATTCGGGATTGGCATGGATCAATGCATCGCCGATATGGATGAGCACGGCGACAGGCAACTGGTCGACCGTTCCGGCCGAAAGACCGTCCGTCATCTTGACGCGCGGTGGAATGAAGCTTGTGAGAACCTCGATCTGACTGACCGTTTCCTCGAGCCCTTCCGTCGCGTCGTCCTCGGCAGCGATCGCCGGCTCCTCGGTCTCGTCGTCGCGCTCAGTTTCGACGGCACGCTCGAAGATCGCCTCCTGCGGCGCCGTCTCCGCAACGAGCGGCGTCTCCCTTTTGTCGGTAAAGGTCGTTTCGGACTGAGGCTCCTCGGATGCGGAGGCTTCTTCGAAACCGGCCGGTTTTGCGGTGCTTTCGTCAGGCGCTGCAGGCTCTTCCTTGCGGGCGCCGAAGGCTTCGAGACGCTTGGCGATCTCGCGGAAATTGGCCTGCTCGGCGGCCGTCAATCCGGCGCCCGTGCTGTGAAGCTGAACGACCTTGTCGGTGAAACGGCGATTGGGCGTTTCCGAAATGCGAAGAGCAGGCAGCTCTTCCGGAGAATTGACGACCGGCTCGGCGGCAGGTGTATCCTCCGCGTCAACATCGCTTGCCGGTTCCTCCGCGGCACTTTCGAACGCTGCCTCTTCGGCGGCAATCTCTTCCGATGCCGGTTCTTCGATCTCCGGCTGGGCTGCGGCGAGCGCCTGGTCTTCGATCTCTATCGCTGCAGCGGTTTCGGCTGATGCTTCTTCAGGCGCGGCTTCCGCTTCGTGTGTGGTTTCCGTTATCGGGCCGAGGCTTGCCGCATCATGGCCGACGCCATCATGGCCGAGCGTCAGGCCGAGCGCCAGCGGATCTTCCTGCACATCGGAAAGCCGGACGACGCCGAAGCCGCGGAAACCGTCAAAGTCGCGGTTGCGAGTATAGGTCGGCAGTGCTGCGAGATCGACCGGGACGACGAGACTGGTGCCTTCGACCGGCCAGAGGATCGTCTTGCCCGACCAGGTGTCGCGGCGGGCGAGCGCTTCGGCAAGCTTGCCATCGGGATCGAGGTTGAAGAGGGCGGCGATATCGCTGAAGGCGGAGCCGATGATGTCCGATGCGTGCGGACCGACGGCCTCGGCAAATTCATGGCTGACCTCATTGAACCGGCCCTCGGCGTCGATCTTCCAGACGAAGCGCGTGGCGCGGCTGTTCGGCCTGAAGACGAAGCCGGGCTCAGCCGCAGGCTGCGGGGCAGGGGCGGCCTCGGGAGCAGCCGGCGCTGTCACGGCGGGTTCTTCGATGACCGCTTCCGGTGCTTCTTCAATCTCTGCTTCGGTTGCTTCAACTGGGGGTTCCGCAATTTCAGCTGCTCCCACCGGTTTCGAAGCGGAGGTAATGGCATCCTCATCGATCGCGGCGGGCTCATAGGCGTCATCCGTGCTGCTATCGCTGACGCCGTGGTTCTCCGGCTCCTGGTGCCCGCCAGACGGCATCCCGTCCACTGTTTCGTCTGCGGATTCCGCAGCGGTCTCGGCCGGCTGTTCGCTTTCGCCGGCGATTTCCTCGAGTGTCTCCTCGACCTCTTCGATCCCGGAGACCGCGTCGATCATGTCGGTGAAGCCTGCCGCGGCGACGGGTTCGTCCTGGAGCGCCTCGGGGGGCGCCGGGCTTTCTTCCCCCGTAAGCGCCTCGGCTGCCTGCGGCACTGATGGATCGATGGTTTCGTGCACGGGTGCATCGATCGGGTCGAGATGGCCGAGCACGGTTTCGACCGCAAAGAGCAGATTGAGCGCCGGCTCGTCGCTGAGCTTGCCGACGGCGGCCGGAAGATAGCCCCGGCCGGTGGCGACGGGACGCTTCACCAACCGGTCGGGATGTGCGCCGGCAAGGTTGATCAGCGTCTTTGCGGTCTGCTCGGAAATGCCGAGCGAGGCAAAGCCCGGCGAGGCCGCGATGACCTCGCCATTGGCGCCGATGACAGCCATATGCGTATCGGGATCATCCAGCCCCTGCAGCATCTGGGCGGCCGAGGCGCCGGCTGTAAGCGGTTTGGTCGAGACCGGCACCGAAAACAGGATGGCCTTCTCGCCCTGGGAGAGCCGGATCAACTCGGCCGCCGCCTGCACCTGCACGCGCTGAAAGCCCTTGGCGACGCGGATCATCAGGGTGCGGCTGTCGCCGATATCGGTGAGCTGGCGCGCGGCCGTTTCCAACTGGCGGAAGGTGATGTCGGCACGGTCGACGCCCTGGTCGAGTAGATCATAGACCGCCGAATGGCCGAAAAGCTCCGCGCCAGCGCCGTTCGCCCAGAGCAGGCGAGCAAGATCGGCCGAAACCAGCACCATCGCCTCGCCGCGTGAAAAGCGTTCTCGCACCCGCGCATGCACGGCGATATCGATGAACGGATATTGGACTGCGGGCATGATCTAACCTTGTCGCTGTCGGCCTCTTTACATTAACGGCTTATTAATAACTGCAGGGCGCAACCCGGTCCAGAAGAGCGGGGTGCTTTCGGCCGGAAAGGTTAACGACTTGTGCGCTGCACAACAATGTTGCAATGCACAATAAAATATCCTATATAGACGTCATTCGATGATCATAGGCAGCGACTGCCTCAACCTAAAGGAATGCGACCGTGGCTACCATAAAGACCGATGACGTTTTTTCAATTGCTTCTTTCGACCCGTCCAAGCTCGCGGAATCCTTCCGTGACTTCGCCGAAAAAGGCGCCCAGCAGTCGAAGGACGCCTATGCCAAGCTGAAGACGGCTGGCGAGGAAGCCGGCAAGACGCTCGAAGCCACCGTCCAGACGGCACAGGCCGGCAGCGTCGAACTCGGCCTGAAGGCGATCGACGTTCTGCGCGTCAACGCTGAGAGCTCGCTCTCGCACATGGAAGCGCTCCTCGGCGTCAAGTCCGCGGCCGAATTCTTCGAACTGCAGACCTCCTTCCTGCGCAAGCAGGCTGAACTTGCCGTCGAGCAGGCGAAGTCGATCCAGGAAACCACCAAGCAGGTGGCCGAAAAGCTTGCCAAGCCCTCCAAGGATGCCGCCGAAAAGGCCATGGCCTCCTTCAAGAAGGCCTGATCGGTCTTTACCAGTCAGCGACAAAGGGCTGGACCTCGTGTCCAGCCTTTTTGTATATTCGCGAGGAATGGGGCTTGAATTCCTCGCCAAGTCCTCGTATGTGACCCCCGTCGCGCCAAGCGTGATTTATGCGGTTGTAGCTCAGTTGGTTAGAGCGCAGGTTTGTGGCACCTGAGGTCGGAGGTTCGAGACCCCCCAACCGTACCATCTCCCCCTTGTCCATACCGAAGGCATAGGTACAGACGAAAGGGTCGTCGACGTTCGCAAAGTCTTCTGTCGACGGAAACGCGCACATCGCCGGCCAGGTGCCTGACCGGCAGATCTCTGATCTTCTGGCACCTGCTTGAATATCGCATCGCCCGGCTAGGTAGTTAGGTGGCGCAACGCATCGGCCACCGAGACCAATCCGTCAGCGCCTCCCGGCCGTCATCTTTGCAAAAATTGAAGATTTTGCGGCGGGTCGTGCCGCGACAACTTCCATTCACGCAGCTGGTCAACCGCCTGACAGCGATTCTCGCTTAATTATATCGCTGCCAGCTATTCCTTTAAGGATCTCTAGGTGCCCTTTGCAAACCGCCTTGACCAGTTCGAGCAGTAACGCAGTTTGTTCTGCGAGCCAGCCAAGCGCTTCCTCGCTGATCTCGAAGTGCTTGGAATAGCGCGCCTTCACGTACGCCTCGTTTAGCGTGTTGAACCAGGCACGTTCTCTGTGCTGATCGCGAGGAAAGGCCTCGATCAGTCGTCGGTCTTGCTCCTCGGCAAGCGAGCGTAGGAACTTGATGTTGTGCGATGGCGGGCCGTAATTGGTGAGTGTAAGTAGGACACATGAATAGGCCTGCTCGATTGATTGATGCAGGCTGAAGGCGGACAAGTTTCCCCAAGCGTCGCCGACGCTTTCCGAATTTTTGCGTTGGAACTCAGCTGTTGCGAGAAAGGCGCTAGCCTCTGCAAACCGACGCGCAAAATGCTCTCTTGCCACCGGTAGTCGATCCGTGGGGGAGAGTGGTTCCGGCTCCGCCAACGGCTCATCGTCCAGTTCGTAGAGAACAATGCCTTCCTTGCGGATGTCGGAAAAGAAATACTGTCCTTCCCTGAGGTAGGTGTTCACCTCGCGCCTGGAATGGACGATGAAGCTTACCGGCGTTTCGATCGAGGCTTCGTGGATCAGCCGGTCGGCGGCCTTGTACCAGTATTCGGCGAACTCGCAGAGCTTGCGGTTGTTGACGATGATCAAGAGATCGAAATCGGAGCGATATCCCTTCATCGTGAAGGGTTCATCGACCCACCCACCCTTGGCGTAGGAGCCGAACAGGATGATCTTCAGGATCCGGCCGCGCTTTTTGAAATCGGCGGTACCTTCCTTCAACGCGTCCTCGAATTCCTCGTGGAGGATTTCAAGAACCCGTCCGAGTTCTCGCTGCTTGCGAAGCGGCATATGTTCAAGCGACGATTTCATGAGCAATCGATAGGCGAAAGATCCAAGATCGTCTACTGGCAATTTTAGTATCCCTCAACTCCTGCTTTGCCCTTGCTTCTCATCCGGTTGCTACCAAACGCTGGAGATTGATCAAAAGCTTCAAGTGCTTAGGGACAAGGATCGTCTGAACGCGGCATAGTTAGACGCTGTGCACTAGGCGAACAAAGCGTGAAATCAGCCTCGCATTATACTGTCTTGAATAAATCAGTTAAATCCCTTATTTGTGGCACTTGATATGAACCCGCGCAAAAACGACCGGAGACAAGCGCGGAGCGCGTCGGTCGTTCGGTCTGACTATTGTGAAAGAGCGATCTCGCTCGTTGCTGCAACCGCTCCGAATATGCGAGGGCAATCATGGCAATCATGTTCGTCAGAGCACAGGTGATCAGCAGGGGAGCCGGACGCAACATCGTCTCGGCCGCCGCCTATCGTCATCGCACTAGGATGATGGACGAACAGGCGGGCACGTCGTTCAGTTACAGGGGTGGAGCTTCCGAGCTGGTGCATGAGGAACTGGCTCTGCCCGACCAGACGCCGGCCTGGCTGCGATCGGCGGTCGAGGGGCGTTCCGTCGCTGGTGCCAGCGAAGCGCTGTGGAATGCTGTTGAAGCGTTCGAGAAACTGGCAATCGCGCAGCTGGCGCGCGAGCTGATCATTGCACTGCCGGAGGAACTGACGCGGGCCGAGAACATCGCGCTGGTGCGCGAATTCGTGCGGGACAATCTCACCGCGAAGGGAATGGTCGTCGATTGGGTTTACCACGACAAGGAGGGCAACCCGCATGCCCATGTGCTGATGACATTGAGGCCGCTGACGG
>NZ_ML133664.1:0-89458 GCF_003985135.1 Rhizobium fabae | reverse complement strand
AGGTCGGATCGAGCGGTGGGCGGCCGTTGTCGGCGCAATAAAGCCCCGCAACGCGATCGTGGATGAAGGAAAAGTCGATCACCGCGTCGATCTTGCGAAGCAGGTGATCCTTCGGCACCAGGCTATCAAGCGTCACCATCTCAAGAGCCGTCTGGGTGGGGGCAGGTTTCTTCAACATGTCCCAATGAATCATAAACCCCTGGACGGTGCCAGGGGTTTGTCAGCAGTCTGAGGGCGCCGATGGCGCCCATTGCTGATTTCATCGGTAGAAACGACCTCAGAAAACGAATTCGCGTGCCTTGGCAAAACCCGGCAGCGCCTTGACGGAGGCATTGAAGAAGACGTTTTCCGAAACGGCGCCGCGCTCGGCGACGAAGACCTTGGCGCGGGCGGCATTGCCGTAACCCTCGACCGTCACCAGACGGCCGCCATCGCGCAATTGACCGAGAAGAGCTGCCGGAACTTCCTCGACCGCGCCGTTGATGAAGATCAGATCATAGGGAGCGCCGGCAGCGTAACCCTTTTCGAGCGGGCCGGTCACGACCTCTATTTTGCCGTAGCCGGCAAGCTGCGCCTTGGCCTCGGCCGCAAGCTGCTCGTCGCATTCGAGCGCGATAACCGAACCGGCAATGATCGACAGCAGCGCCGAGGTGTAACCCGTGCCGCAACCGACTTCGAGGACGAAATCATCCTTGGTGATCGCCGCGAGCTGCAGCAGCTTGGCAAGCGGCGAGGCCTCCATCAGGAAGCGGGCAGGCTTTGCAGGGGCGGCTGCGGAAATCTCGACATCGTTGTCGATATAGGCCAGCAGCTTCGCCTTCTCCGGCACGAACGCCTCACGCGGCACCGTAAGAAACGCCGTCAGCACGGAATGCGAGGTAACGTCCGTCGTGCGAACCTGGTTGTCGACCATCTTTACGCGCGCTGCTTCGAAATCCATCATGTCCTCTCGCTCTTTGAAAAGCGGTTCCTGTCCCTGCGTCTCTTAATCTCCGCCACGAATGCTTTCAAGGCTTGGCAACCGTCGGCGAAAAGAATCCGGCGAGCGCTTCTTTCTCGCCACAGCCCCCATGAGGGATGCGGCACCTCAAACATGGAATTTTCGGCCCCTTGATGTTATCATCCCTACCGGAGGAAATAGGAGGAGCAGGCCATGTCTGCGATTTTCGAATATTTCACGCTGTTCGATTTCTTCATCCTCGCAGCGCTCATCGGCATCTTCTGCTGCGGGCTGCTCGACGGCGAAACGACCTGAGGCGATAGAGCGCCGAGAAGCGCTCGAAAATATCTCCCGCACGGCATCTGCGGCAATCTCACGCTATGCGCTCGGTTGCCTTGAAACAGTGGCTCCTTCCCCTCGACCGCCTTATGCGCATTAAGGTTATGTCAACCATTTTGTTGCGGCGCCCTCACCTTTCGCTATGGGTGCCGCATGCAAACCTTTTTCATCCAATCGGGCGGCATAGAAGCGCTTCACTATAACGCCAATGTCCAACTGCTGCTGATCAAATACAGCAGCGGCGACATTCGCAGCATTACCCGTGTTTCGCCGCAAGGCCTGCGACGGCTGCTCGGCGCCAGCGCCGAAATCGATGGGGGATCCGAATTGAGCGATCCCGAATATCACGCGGAAATCCGCAAGGGCGGTCTGAAAGCGCTCTCCCGCCTCACGGGAATCAATCCGGCGCAGTTCGATTTTTCGCCAGGTCCGCAGGTCTGGTAGGACCCGTCGCAAGCACTGACGCCGCACCGCCAGCGAGCCGCATTTTCTAACCGACTATGTCATGTGGGAAAATTTTGGAGGCCTCGCCCGGAATTGAACCGGGGTACAAGGATTTGCAGTCCTCTGCGTCACCACTCCGCCACGAGGCCTCACGTGCTCGTTATCTGAGCCGTGGCGAGCGTTTAGAATGATCGTAAGGAAATCGCAAGAGGGCATTTCGGAAAAACGCCTTTCCGCCGCTGCCGAAAATGGCCCCTTCCCCATTCTGAAACGGCCGAGCGCAGACTAAAATTTCCCTACCGGCAGCGATGTCCCGTTTCCTGTCAACGATCATATTTGAAACAAATCCTACGCTTGACTTCGATCGTCGACCGGACATCTTACTGCATCGGGAGGGCATAAGAGCTGTATGGAGCCGCTATGGACTGGGCTGCCCTCAAATCGAAGCGCGTGCGGGCGGCATACGATGCCGAAACTCGGGAACTGCACGTAAAATTTCCCGGCTCCCAGCCGGTGAAACACGCGGATATCCCGCAGCATGTCTACCAGAACCTGCTGGAAACGGATGACCCGCACTTCTACTACAAATATTATGTCGCTCCCTCTCGCGTGACACCGGGCCATCGACGACCGTTCTCTCTCGTGTCCTACGGATTGAAGCTCGTGTTCCTCCTCATCGCCTGCAGCCTGTTGACGGCAAACGATCTCGATCCGGTCCGCGGCGGGACTTTCGAGGCAAGCGAACTCAGCTCGAACTAAACCGAAACCGTCCAAGCACTGCGCAGCCTCGATTACCGGGAGCAATGTACCGACCGAAAATCAGCTGTTGGATTCCGGTCGAATCTGTTCGGTCCCAACGTCAGCCGGCACGGTCGCCGCCGGCCTGCCATGCAAAGGTGCCGTTCATCGAGACCGCAAGGCGGTTGGTTGCTGCGCCAGAATTGTCGCTTCTTTTCTGATCGCGATAGCGGCGATCGTTCCGGTCGCGATTTTCCCCGTCGCGGTCGTTGCGGCCGTTGAAATTGCGATAGTTTCGAGGTCCGCTAAATCCGCTTTGGCCGTGATCGACGACGCAGCCTTCCGGGCGGCGGCAGATGCCGCGCGCGTCGAAACCGCCGCTATCGACACCTTGAGCCTCGGCGGGAGCTCCTAAGAGAACGGTCGCCGCTGACAGGACGACCACGAAAACTGCCTTCATTTCCTCACCTGGCCCATTGTGGCGCGTTTACACTCCATACACCACGAATGCGAAAAGCGATCCACTGTTCCACCCGACCGTCCCCGGGCGACCGTCAGCCGGCCGGCGTGCGCCGCCTGTGCCACCATACCGCCAGCCGCCGCCGAAGCCGGCGCGCAACCGGCAGATCGTGCGAGAGCACGAGGAAGCCAAGCGGCAGCATCCAGAAGCCGAGGATGGGCAGGAAGCCCAGCAATCCGCAGAAAATGAGGGCAATGCCGATTGCCATCCGCGCAATCCGCGAACGCGGCATACCGATGCTGAAAGAGCCGAGCATAAGCCTGCCGCTTGCGTGATCGATGCCGAAGCGCCGTGCCTTCACCTTGCGCTCAGCGTTGCCCTTCGTCTCTTCACGATCATTCCCATTCGTCATGCGTCAGAGATGGGCGCAGACAACCGAAATACAAGTTCATTTCATTTTTTTGAAAAAACTGCTTGGCAAATCGGGAAAGCATTTGTATTAGCCCACTCACACCGCGCCAAGCAGTGATCCCTGGTAGCTCAGCGGTAGAGCATTCGACTGTTAATCGACAGGTCGCCGGTTCGAATCCGGCCCGGGGAGCCATTTTTCAAGATAAGCGCCTGTTTTCGTTGGACAATTCCGAGACAGACGCTTTCTTCCCTCTTTCCCTCCCCACTTTTGAAACGCGTGTTCCGCGGATAACTTGCTTCGTTTCGCGTTTTTATGGCGAGGGCAATTGTCGTTCGTTTTGTGGGGCTTACAGAGGCCGCACGCAGCTTTGCCCGGCCGCTTTCTTTTGTGATTCATGTCCATCTCCGAACGAGGTCAGTGCGCCCCTATGGTGCACGCGTTTCTTTCGGAGATGGATGACGCGCGCTTGTTGGGTGCCAAGGTTGGTGTCCCTGGCGCTGCCGACTAAAAATCAAAATACACTGTCACACCTGACCGACGACGATAAGGGTAGTCGTCGCGATAGCCGTAATAGTCGCGGTAGCCGTAATACCGCGGACGATAGCACGAGCCGTAGTACCGGCAGTCGCGGTAAGCGTACCGTTGTTTCTTCCAGTGGCCATATGCATATCCATTACCGTGGCGACGGTGTTTGACCTGCTCGACGTCGGGGGTGTGCATCTGTACTGCATTCGGCACGACGACCGGCGTTGCGTTTAGCGGCAGGGCGAAAGATGCAGACAAGACAATGGCTGCAAGTGAGGAACAAAGCATTTTCATCGGCGCATCCTTTCAGGCTACGATTCTGGGTTAATGACGATTAACCTCCGATGAATGGCCGCGCGCTTCTTAGGCCGGCGCGCCGCTGGGCGGACAACAGCGCTTTTTTACGACGGATAGGCATTCGCTGGCCAACCAACCGCCGGCGGTGTAAAGCAAACGCCATGGCGCTAGATCCTGAAAAAGCATTTTTAGATTACAGTACGGCGGACTGCAGCGTGCAGTTCTGGACCGCCAACGCACCGGCCGTGCAATTCACCTCCTTGGAAGCCGCCGTCAGGTTCGCAAAAGACCATGGCGGCAGGTGGGAAGAAATTGAGATAACAGTCCATCTGCCGCGCGAGGACATCGCGTTCGCCACCGGAAAAGTGCATCAACTCATTGACGCTTTGCCAGGTGAACTCGGCAAAAAATAGAACCAGCCGGCGCGCTGCAAGCGCCTGTTTCGGCTTTCTTCCCTCTTTCCCGCCCCGCTTTTAAACCAATTTTTGCCCTTGGCTCCTGTGGACAACTGCGGGCACGAATGAAGCCAGAAAAGCTCCGCATGGGTCCGGGGCCGAGTGGATTGAAACAACCGTTTCCTATTTCAACGCTGGCTGGGGAACGTTGCATGCCGGCTCTAGCCAGAAATCGGTAGCCCCGTAATCCTTGCCATAATTCACAAGCTGCCTACACTTGCGACATGAAATCAGATGGCCGGCGACCACGGATGAACTGGCGCTTTGCTGATGATGTTTGAGAAAGGTCGGCGCGAACTCTCGCGCCGACCTTTTGTCTTCTTTCCGTCAAGAAAGACCGTACGGGAAGACGAGGATGGCGCTACTGAAACATCAAGGCAGGGTGACCTGAGCCGGCCACACTCAGAGCACCACCATGCAAAGCGCTGCGCAACCGACCACCTTTGCGTTGACGATCGAATGATATACAGACCGCGGCAGGACGCGACTGCCATTAACTTAAGAATGGGGTCGGGCGACAGATTGACGTCACGTCGCTGCCACGAGATCACGTGGCCGTTCTGTCTTGAAGCGTCTGCCTGACGGATTCGACAAGCTGCCATTTCGTGCGGACAGGAGCCGACCGCCTCTAATAGCTGCACGAACGGCCCTCGCGGGGTCTGAATCCATCCGCGCAGGCCGGATTCATGGAATCTCCCGGCACATATCCGGATGCCGAGCCGTATGAATTCGGCGGGGTCGAGCAGGCCGAGGCGATGGCGGCAATCGTGATTGCTCCGGCTGCTACTAATGCCCGAAATTTGTTCATCGATGCTTCTCCCATTTAGGCTGTCACCGGACGAGGAAAGCCGCTCTCCCCTTCCAGATCACCTTTCGCCTCAAGATATAGGGGCGCTCCCCAGTTTACGTTAGCTCCGAAGATTCAAGATTCTCGTCGATCTCCACGAGTTCTGAAACGCGGCCGCCCCAAAAATAAACATTGTGCAGTGCAGCAACCTTTCGTAGGCTGGGGCGTTAGTCAGGCATCACCGCCATCCCGGCTGCTGATTGGCGGAGACTTTCATGAGATCTATGTCAGACACCCTCGCACGCCTTGCTGCGCTGCGAGGAACGCTTCGCCCCGAACCCACGCTGGACAACCCCCATCTCGTCGCCCTGGACGCATTTGGCACGAACCCGGGTGCCTTGGGCGGCTATACCTACCTGCCGTCAAAGCGCGCAAAAAACATGGCCCTGGTCATCGTTCTGCACGGCTGCACCCAGACTGCCGCCGGCTATGATATCGGATCTGGATGGTCGCGATTGGCAGAGGACTATGGTTTCGCGCTGTTGTTTCCCGAGCAACGGAGGGCAAACAATCCGAATCTCTGCTTCAATTGGTTCAACCCGCAGGACATCCGCCGGGATCACGGCGAGGTCTTTTCCATTCGCCAGATGATCGCAAAGGTCGTTGCGGCTTACGGTGTCGACGGCAGGCGCGTGTTCGTGACCGGGCTCTCGGCCGGCGGCGCCATGGCCGCCGCCATGCTTGCCACCTATCCCGAGGTTTTTGCCGGCGGCGCGATCATTGCGGGCCTGCCATATGCAAGTGCCGCAACCATTCCCGAAGCCTTCGACCGAATGCGCGGTCACGGCGGCCCAACCGGCAAAGAGCTGGAACTGCGGGTGAGAAACGCTTCAGCCCACAAGGGCCCATGGCCGACATTATCGATCTGGCAGGGAACCGCCGACAGAACCGTCGTGCCATCCAATGCGAATGCGATCGTGGAGCAATGGAGACATATCCATGGCGTTGATGCATCGCCGTCACGCGCCGAAGATATCGGACGACATCAGCGACGGGTCTGGACCGACGCTCATGGGGCCGAGGTGATCGAGCTCTATACGATTGCCGGGATGGCTCACGGCACGCCGCTCAATGTCGGCACCGGCTACGGGGAAAGTGGCCCCTTCATGCTTGATGTCGGAATTTCCTCGACCGTCGAAACTGCCAGGTCCTGGGGTCTTATTCCGTCGTTTGAAAAACGGCGCGCCGAGAAACCCTCCGCTACACAACCGGAAAACGCCGCAGGTCCATTCGGCACGGGCAACGACCGTGGCGGCATTCAGAAGGTCATTGAAGACGCCCTCCGGTCCGCGGGGCTGCTGCGGTAAATATTCTCAGCAAGCTGGTCTGCATGCCTTCAGCAATGGCCACCCGAGGGCAAACGTGACATCGCGGATAGCTTGATCCCGCGAGATTGCCGCTATCGTTTTTGAGATTTGGCGACGGCCCGCTTTTCGTGGCTCAGGACGAGTTCGATCTGGACATCTTCCTGGAACCGCAGCACCCGCTCTCGGACATCGCTCTCCGGCATTCCGGCGGCCAGAAGCTGATCGGCGAGCCTGCGGCATTCGGCCTTCCAGAATTCTATTGCATCCGCGCCATGCCGCCGGCCGAGTTCACGGGCGCAGCGCTCGATATTGGCGGTTCCGGTACCGGAGGGGAAAGCGATAATCCTGCCTTGATTGGAGACGGGGCGGCGGGTCATTTCAGTAGCCATCGAACAGAGGTTCCTTTGATCCTATTCGTTGTCTACGGGACTATGGTTAACGCTTTCTATTCGTTTCGTATCCGCTCTCGTTCAAGGACGCCTATTGCCGTCAAACTGCCGCGCCTTCGACCTTGACGCGGGCACACCGATGCGCCGACAGTCCGCATCAAGACCGATACCCGAGGCAGATCACCGATGACGATAACCGCCCCCCGCGATTTCCTGAAAGGCCTGTTCGATGCAGCGGTTCGCGCCGCCGATCCACTGACCGGCATCAAGGCGCATTTGCCCGATAAGCCGAAGGGAAGAACTGTCGTGATCGGCGCCGGCAAGGGCGCGGCACAGATGGCACGAGCGCTCGAAAGCATCTGGGACGGAAAGCTCGAAGGTCTGGTCGTCACCCGTTACGGCTATGGCTGCGAGACGCGCGCCATCGAGATCGTCGAGGCCGCGCATCCTGTGCCCGATGCTGCAGGGCTTGTCGCTGCAAGACGTCTGATGGAGACGGTTGGCGAACTGACGGAAGACGATCTCGTCATCGCGCTGATCTGCGGCGGCGGCTCGGCGCTGCTGCCCGCCCCGCCGGAGGGGCTGACGCTTGAAGACGAAATCGCGCTCAACGAAATGCTGCTTGCCTCCGGCGCGCCGATCTCTGCGATGAACGTGGTGCGCAAGCATCTTTCCACCATCAAGGGCGGCAGACTTGCGGCAACGACCGGAGCGAGGGTCGTCAGCCTAATCGTCTCCGACATTCCCGGCGACAACCCGGCACATGTTGCCTCGGGACCGACGGTGCCCGACGGTTCGACGCGGCACGAGGCGCTGGAGATCGTCCGCCAATACGGGCTGAAGCTACCGCAGGCGGCGCTCAATCATCTGAACTCACCGAAGGCAGATGCACCGCGGCCGGACGATCCAATCTTTTCGAGGCATGAGCATCATATCATCGCCTCCGCTGGTGTGTCGCTCGAGGCGGCGGCAACGGTGGCGACGTCGCACGGCATCACGCCTGTTATCCTTTCGGATGCGATCGAGGGGGAATCGCGCGACGTGGCGCTGGTGCATGCGGCGATTGCCCGCGAAGTGCTGTGCCGTAACCGGCCGTTTTCGAAACCCGTCGTCATCCTCTCCGGCGGCGAGACGACCGTGACGCTGCGGGCCAAGGGCGGCAAAGGCGGACGCAACGGCGAATTCACACTCGCCATCGCGCTGGCGATAGACGGCCAGGAGGGCATTCATGTGCTGGCGGCCGACACGGACGGGATCGACGGATCGGAAGACAATGCCGGCGCCTTTGCCGACGGCGGTACGGTGAGACGCCTCAGAGCCACAGGGCTCGATCCGCGCCGGCTGCTCGACGGCAATGACAGCTATTCCGCCTTCAAGGCTATCGGCGATCTCTTCGAGACCGGACCGACCGGAACCAACGTCAATGATTTCAGGGCGATCCTGATCCGTTAGGAACTGGCGGGTCAGGTCCTGATCTTCCCCTGCCCGATCAGCCAGCCGATCGATTCCTGCACCGCCTGCAGGGACGTATATCTTGGGGTGTAACCAAGCAGGCGCCGGGCTTTGGCGATCGAGCAATTCGGGCTGCGGGCAATGTGCTCCCATGTCGCCTTCGCATCTTCTGCCGTCTGGCTCTCGGCCCAGCTATCGAATGGCGCGAAGCTGAGCTTCGGCTCATGGCCGAACCATCGCGACATGACTTCCGCGTAGCCGCGAAGTGTCAGCGCCTGTTCCGAAACCGCATGGAAACTTTCGCCGATCGATGCATTCCAGTTGGCGATCGCGCCCATGAACATCGCCGCGACATCATCGGCATGGACGTGGTGCACGGTCTCCAGGCCGAAATTGGGCAGGGCCAGAACCTCTCCGCGGGCAAGCGTCGAAAAGACCTGCAGGTTGAAATTGCCTGCCGGATTGAGCGGCGCCCATCCGGGACCGACAATGTGGCCGGGATGGATGATGGTTGCCGGAAATCCTCGAAGCCTTGCCTGCTGCAAGAGATAGGTTTCGATCGCGGCCTTCTGCATGCCGTAGTCACCGAAAGGAGACTTTGGCGCCTCCTCCGTTGTCGGCACGGTCGTTGGATAGCCGTGCGTCCAGATCGTGCCGGTATGCAGGAAATGGCCGACATGCCCTGACAGGGCGGTCACCAGATGCTCCGCACTTTCCAGCGTGAAGCAGATCATGTCGATGACGATATCGGCTTTCAGTGCGCGGACGGCTGGGCCGAATTCACCGCTCCGCTCCATTTCCGCCCGATCCATCTGTCGCTGATCGACGGACGCCCAGGTGCGATTTGCCGTATAGGGTTTTGCCACCCCGCGGCTGATCGTCACGACGTCATGACCCGCCTCCACCAAACGGGGAACCAGATAGGTTCCGACATGGCCCGTTGCCCCGATAACCAGAACCCGCATGATCGTTCCTCCCTTTCCATTTTCGCGCCGAATATGCTGCGCCGCCCCGCGATCCTGCAAGCAGACTTTTCGCCCACTATCGATTTTTGAAAACTAGACAGCTGCCGCCATGCTTTCTGATCTGGGTGCAGACATTATTGGCTTCCACGCGCGTCTGGCGGGCGATGCGGGCCGCATAACGCGGTCGAAAGCCGAAGCTGCGATCGCGCTGGCGCAGGATCAACGGCTGCTCCGCGTTCAGCGGCGCGGGCAGGTCCTGGACGGCATCGAGAAACAGACGCCGGGCAACCCCGACATCGGCATTTGCCGCAAGCTGGACACCCCAGGGAGCCCAATTGCCCTCCTGACGCCAGGGCGCGTCTTTCAACATCCGGCTTTCGGCAAGCGCCACGCAGCCATCGAGAAAGGGCTTGTCCTTGTCGAGCGGGGCTGCTGCATCTTCCGGCGGATTATCCTTCCATTCCTCGACCGTATGTGCGGTGATCGCCATCACGTAGCCGCGTGTCTCGTAAGGTAAACTGCCTGCTGTGAGGTAAGCAGCAAGGCCATTTTCGCCGGCATTGTAGGCGGCGGCGGCCAGGCCGAGATTGCCGAAACGATGGCGTAGTTCATCGAGATATTGCGCCGATTTCCGCAGGGCTTCCAGCACCTGGTAACTGTCTTCAAGGCCGCGGAGTTTCGCTGTTCCCGGCATGAATTGCGCAA
The DNA here is from genome assembly GCF_003985135.1 of Rhizobium fabae. Lineage (NCBI taxonomy): Bacteria > Pseudomonadati > Pseudomonadota > Alphaproteobacteria > Hyphomicrobiales > Rhizobiaceae > Rhizobium > Rhizobium fabae. Next base: position 79,183 of record NZ_ML133664.1, on the reverse strand, counting down.
TGCCCTGCGCTCCCTTGTTGCTGACCGCATCGGGGCGAAAGGTGCTCTCCCGCCAGATGAGACGGGCGAAAAAATCCGGCGGCAATTGATTGGCCTTGGCGAAATGCTCGATCGCAATGCAGAGATCGCGATTGAAACTCTCCTTGCGGATACAAAGCGTCTCGCCCGACACCGATGCGGATGGCCCCGAATACAGACAGGCGGGCGGCGCAACACTCCCCTCCGGCTGAGCCCTTGCCGTGCCCTCTTCAGAAAATAGAAGGCAGAGCGAAAGCATGGCCTTCGCCGGTCTCCTTCCAATGCCGGACTGACGCTTTCGCCCTATCATCGGATCTCAGCAGGTTCGAACACGGTTTTGCGCGACATGCCTTAGATAGCATCGATGGAGGCCCAAGGCTTCCCCCATTCACATCTGCGCTCGAATTGGTGCGCTGAGAGGCATTCACGAAAAAGCCGCCGACCATATGGCCGGCGGCTCGAGGAACAGATTGAAATCAGCAATCAAGCGGTCGGCTGCCTAGTCTTCCTGAGATAGGGCAGAACCGTGTCGAAAGAGCCGAAACGGGTGATCGCGTCTTCGTTCGAAACCGCGGCGGTGATGATGACGTCCTCGCCCTGGTTCCAATTCGCCGGCGTCGCCACCTGATGTTTGGCCGTCAGTTGGATGGAATCGATGGCGCGCAGGATCTCGTTGAAATTCCTGCCCGTCGTCATCGGATAGGTCAGGCTCAGCTTGATCTTCTTGTCGGGACCGATGATGAAAACCGAACGCACCGTCGCATTGTCTGCGGGTGTGCGGCCTTCGGAGCTCTCGCCGGCGCCGGCCGGCAGCATGTCGTAGAGCTTGGCGACCTTGAGGTCCTTATCGCCGATCAAGGGGTATTCGACATCGAAGCCGGTGGCTGTCTTAATGTCGTTCTTCCACTTGCCGTGGCTTTCGACCGGATCGACCGAGATGCCGATGATCTTGACGCCGCGCTTGGAAAATTCCTTCTCGAGGCCGGCCATGGCGCCGAGCTCGGTGGTGCAGACGGGCGTGAAATTCTTCGGATGCGAAAACAGAACCGCCCAGCCGTTGCCGATCCAGTCATGGAAGCTGATCGGTCCCTGGGTCGTGTCGGCGGTAAAATCGGGTGCAATATCGTTGATGCGTAAGCTCATGGTCGGCCCTCCAAAGCCTTGTGTTTAAAGTTGTTCGTCTAAAATCGAGGCCATGGGATCCGTCGGCAGAAAGCGATCGCAAGACTACAGTCACCAGTATTCGCAGCCTGCCGACAACAATAACGTCCCATTCCAGGATTTTCAGTAAGTTATATACCACGATAACCGAAGGCATGCTCTTTCGATTTCCGGCCCGCTGCAGCATTATTTTTCCGGTGGATGCACGTTATAAAGATCGATGGTCCCCATCGGTCCTGAGCAAGCGGGCAGCGCTCCGTCGCTTCAGAAATAGAACAGATCGACCTTGGCTACGCGTTGATTCCGCGCGAAAGTACGGCAAACTGATTATATTTTATGCAGTACTGAATTTCGCACACTTTTCAGGCGAACACCTTGCAAAAATTGCTGCAGTGCGTCATGAATATAGGCATGACGCATCGCGATCTGACAATTCTGGTGATCGACGAAAATGCCATTCGCGCCTCCATCATCGAAGAAGGACTGCGCGAGGCAGGGCATGCGCGCGTCACCGTGGTGCATGAGGTCCACGGCATTGCGCGCACCATCGAAACCCTCATGCCCGATGTGATCATCATCGATATCGAGAATCCCAACCGCGACATGATGGAGCATCTTTTCCAGCTGACGCGCACGGTTTCCCGCCCGATCGCCATGTTCGTCGACCGCTCCGACACGGCCTCGATCGAGGCTGCGGTCGATGCAGGCGTCTCGGCCTATATCGTCGACGGCTTGAAGAAGGAACGCGTCAAGCCGATCCTCGACATGGCCGTCAGCCGCTTCAACGCCTTCAACCGGCTGCGGCGGGAGCTTGCCGATGCCCGGTCGGCGCTGGAGGAGCGCAAGCTGATCGAGCGCGCCAAGGGCATATTGATGAAGATGAGAGGATTGCCGGAGGAAGAGGCCTTCGCGCTGCTGCGACAGACGGCGATGAACGAAAAGAAGAAGATGTCGGAAATCGCCCAGAGCGTTGTCACCGCCGCGGGACTTTTGATGTGATGGCCGACTTGGCGAATTTCCGGAGGAAACCGGAGTGGATATGATGACGAAGATCGCCGATGTGAGCGGTGGGCTCCCCCTGCCCGCGCGCCTAAACAGCGAGGGAGCAAAAGTGCTGCGGGCGGGCTTCATTCCGCTCGTCGACGCATCGGTGCTGATCGCCGCGACGGAATTCGGATTTACCAGGAAGGAAGGGCTGACGCTCGATCTGGTCAAGGACGTTTCCTGGGCGAATGTCCGCGACCGCCTGGCCTTCGGCCAGTACGATATCGCCCATATGCTGTCGCCGATGCCCATCGCCTCCATGCTCGGCCTCGGCTCCAACCCCTCGCCGACGATCACGCCGTTTTCTCTGGGGCGCGGCGGCAATGCGATCACGCTGTCGACACGGCTTTTCGAGAGGATGCGGGATGGTACCGGCCTGTCGGAAACGGCAAGCGCGCTCGACAATGCCCATGCCTTGGCAAAAACAATTGCGGCTATGAAGGCGCGCGGCGAGCCGCTGCCGACCTTGGGCGTCACCTATCCCTTCTCCTCCCACAATTACGAATTCCGCTACTGGCTGGCGGCCGGCGGCATCGATCCCGACAGGGATGTCAAGCTCGTCGTCGTGCCGCCGCCGCTGACTTCGGACGCGCTGGAGGCCGGCGCCATCGACGGCTTCTGCGTCGGCGCACCGTGGAACATGATCGCCTCGGAACGGGACGTCGGCCGCATCGTCGCGGCCAAGCAGGATATTTGGCCCTCGGCCCCGGAAAAGGTGATCGGGATGCGGCCGGATTGGGCGGAAACCCATCCCGAAACCGTTTCCCGGCTGATCGTGGCGCTCGACGCTGCAGCCCGTTGGTGCGATCTGGCTGAAAACCACGACGCGCTGGCAGCCGCCCTCGCCGATCCCCGCTATATCGCCGCTCCCGTCGACATCATCCGTCGTGTGCTTGCTGGCGAATTCAGCCTTGACGCCAGGGGCAACCGGCGGGTCATCGCCGATTATTTCAAGTTCCATTCCGGCTTCGCCAATTATCCGAGACCGAGCCATGCGCTGTGGATCTACAGCCAGATGATCCGTTGGGGACAGGCCGAGACCAGCCTCAACCATGCGCGGGCTGCCGCCTCCGCCTATCGCCCGGATCTCTATCGCGCCGCTCTCGGCGACGAGAATGCACCCGAGGATGCCGACATCCGCATCGAGGGTGGCGATGAGGGCGACCGCTTCATGGATGGCCACGTCTTCGATCCCACGGCACTGCCGGATTATGTCGCGGGCTTTGCCGTCAGAAGCGTCCTGCCCTTCGCTTGCGGCAGCGACGAGGCCTGATTTTCCTGTTGCCCTGCACAAAACGCCAGCAGGGATTTGCACCGGCCGGCCACAAGCGCACAAAAGATTTGCATGATTTACAGCAGCCCAAAAAACGCGCAGTGGCCAATCTTTCCAAAATACCGTTTAAATTCATTATCTTGAAGAATTAAATTCAAACTGGCACACGGCTTGCTTGGTACTTTGCGCACCGGTCAACGGCGATCGGTGCAGGATGAGCGCACGATAGGCGCTCACAGATGACATCGACGTCGCAAGATTTTTGCAGTCCGGGCTTTCTCCCTCCCGCGGACGCAATCATCGAGCGGCGTTTTTTTGTTCCCAAATTCCGGCAGCCACCCGCCATCAGAGGAAACCTGCGCATGACCAAGATTTTCACGACTGCAATCAGCCGTCGCAGCATGTTGAAGACCACCGCCGCTGCCGCACTGATCGGCGCCGTGCGCTCCGCTTTCCCATCAGGCGCCTTTGCCGCAGCCGCGACACCTGAGGTTACCGGCATCAAGCTCGGCTTCATCGCGCTGACCGACGCGGCGCCGCTGATCGTTGCCAAGGAGAAGGGGCTTTTCGCAAAACACGGACTGCCCGACGTCGACGTTGCCAAGCAGGCCTCCTGGGGCGCAACCCGCGACAATCTCGTGCTCGGCGGGGCAGCGAACGGCATCGACGGCGCGCATATCCTCTCGCCGCTTCCCTACCTCATGCATACAGGCAAGGTGACACAGAACAACAAGCCGGTGCCGATGGCCCTCGTTGCACGGCTGAACTACGACAGCCAGGGCATTTCGGTCGCCAAGGAATATGCCGAGACCGGCGTGCAGCTCGATTCCTCCAAGCTCAAGGCCGCCTTCGAAAAGAAGAAGGCCGAGGGCAAGGAGGTAAAGGCCGCAATGACCTTCCCCGGCGGCACGCACGACCTCTGGATCCGCTACTGGCTGGCCGCCGGCGGCATCGATCCGAACAAGGACGTCTCGACCATCGTCGTGCCGCCGCCGCAGATGGTGGCGAACATGAAGGTCGGCAACATGGACGTCTTCTGCGTCGGAGAACCCTGGAATGAGCAGCTCGTCAACCAGGGCATCGGCTTCACCGCGGCGACGACAGGCGAGCTCTGGAAGGGGCATCCGGAAAAAGCGCTCGGCCTGCGGGCCGACTGGATCGAGAAGAACCCGAATGCGGCCAAGGCTCTTGTCATGGCTGTCATGGAAGCCCAGCAATGGTGCGACAGCATGGACAACAAGGCCGAGATGGCCGAGATCCTCGGGCGCCGCCAATGGTTCAACGTGCCCCCGAAGGACGTGCTCGGACGCCTGAAGGGCGACATCAACTACGGCAACGGCCGCGTCGCCCATGGCACCGACCTCTACATGAAGTTCTGGGCCGGCGGGGTTTCCTATCCCTTCAAGAGCCACGACACCTGGTTCATGGCCGAGAACATCCGCTGGGGCAACTTCGCGCCGGATACGGATATCAAGGCGCTGGTCGATCAGGTGAACCGCGAGGATATCTGGCGCGATGCCGCCAAGGACCTCGGCGTCGCGGCGGCTGATATCCCGGCCACGAGTTCGCGGGGCAAGGAAACCTTCTTCGACGGCAAGGTCTTCGATCCGGACAATCCGTCCGCCTATCTCGAAAGCCTGGCGATCAAGGCGGCGTCCTGATGCGTGGCCTGTCCCTCAACCGCCAGCCCGAGCCTTCTCCCCGTTTTGACGGAGAGAAGGACATATCTCACAGCACGCCATTGAATAAGAAGGAACAATTCATGCCAGCACCGGCTCGCAACCATACGGCCTCCCAGGCAGGCAGACCGGCGCCTGGGGGCAAAGTGGTGACGCTGGCGATCAAGGCCGCGCCGCGCCTGCGCCTTCGCCAGATCATTGCTGCCGCAGCCAGCAATATCGTGCCGCCGCTCGTCGTGCTCGTGATCATCCTCACCGTCTGGCAGGTGCTCTGTTCCTCGCCGGATGCCTCCCTGCCCTCGCCGCACCGAGTCTGGCTGGAAAGCTTCGACCTCATCGCCTATCCCTTCTTCAACTACGGCTCGCAGGATATCGGGCTCGGCTGGCGCGTGTTGATCTCGCTGCAACGCGTCGCCTACGGCTTCGGGCTCGCTGCGGTTTCCGGCGTGGTGATTGGCGCCATCATCGGCCAGTCGGTCTGGGCGATGCGCGGGCTCGATCCAATCTTCCAGGTGCTGCGCACCGTGCCGCCGCTTGCCTGGCTGCCGCTGTCGCTCGCCGCCTTCCAGGATTCCAATCCGTCGGCGATCTTCGTGATCTTCATCACCTCGATCTGGCCTGTCATCATCAACACCGCCGTCGGCGTACGAAATATCCCCCAGGATTACCGCAATGTCGCGAAAGTGCTGCGGCTCAACCAGTTCGAATTCTTCTTCAAGATCATGCTGCCTTCGGCCGCCCCCTATATCTTCACGGGTCTTCGCATCGGCGTCGGGCTCTCATGGCTGGCGATCGTCGCGGCCGAGATGCTGACTGGCGGCGTCGGCATCGGCTTCTTCATCTGGGATGCGTGGAACTCGTCCCGCCTGCCCGACATCATCGTTGCGCTCGCCTATATCGGTGTCGTCGGCTTTGCCCTCGACAAGCTGGTGTCGGCCCTCGGCAAGATCATCACACGCGGCTGAGGGAGATCGCCATGACCGCCTATCTCAAGCTCGACCATATCGACAAGCGTTTCGACCGATCCGAGGTGCTGAAAGATATCAACCTCGTCATCGACAAGGGCGAATTCGTCTCGATCATCGGCCATTCCGGCTGCGGCAAGTCCACGCTGCTCAACCTGATCGCCGGATTGACGCCGGTTTCCTCGGGCGCAGTGCTGCTCGAAAACCGCGAGGTCAATGCGCCGGGGCCGGAACGCGCCGTCGTCTTCCAGAACCACAGCCTGCTGCCCTGGCTGACGGTCTACGAAAACGTCAAACTCGCCGTCTCCAAGGTCTTCAGCGACACGAAGAGCAAGGCCGAGCGCCACGAATGGGTGATGGCCAATCTCGACCTCGTGCAGATGGCGCATGCGAAGGACAAGCGTCCCTCGGAAATCTCCGGCGGCATGAAGCAGCGTGTCGGCATCGCCCGGGCGCTGTCGATGGAGCCGAAGATCCTGCTGCTCGACGAGCCCTTCGGCGCACTCGACGCCCTGACGCGGGCGCATCTGCAAGATGCGGTGATGGAGATCCATCTCCGGCTCGGCAATACGATGGTGATGATCACCCACGACGTCGACGAGGCTGTGCTGCTTTCCGACCGGATCGTGATGATGACCAACGGGCCGGCCGCAAGAATCGGCGAAGTCCTCGACGTGCCGATCGAGCGTCCCCGCAACCGCATCGAGCTCGCCTCCGACCGAACCTACCTCAAATGCCGCGAAGCCGTGTTGAAGTTCCTCTACGAACGCCACCGTTTCGTCGAAGCCGCGGAGTAATCCATGACCGAAAAACTCGTCATCATCGGCAATGGCATGGCGCCCGGGCGTATGCTGGAACATCTCTTCGAACAGGCGCCCGGCCGCTATCAGGTTACGATCTTCAACGCCGAGCCGCGCGTCAATTACGACCGCATCATGCTCTCGCCGGTGCTTTCTGGCGAAAAGACCTATGAGCAGATCGTCATCCATGGCGACGGCTGGTACATCGATCACGGCATCACGCTCTACAAGGGCCACAGGATCGTCGCGATCGATCGCGCCGCCAAGACCGTCACCTCGGACCATGGCGTCACCGAAAACTACGACAAGCTGGTGATCGCCACCGGTTCCGTGCCCTTCATCATCCCCGTTCCCGGTAAGGATCTGCCGGGCGTCATCACCTATCGCGATCTCGACGACGTGCAGGCGATGCTGCTCGCCGCCCAGTCGCGTGAAAAGGCTGTCGTCATCGGCGGCGGCCTGCTTGGCCTCGAGGCGGCGGCCGGCCTTGCCCAGCGCGGCATGGACGTCACCGTCCTGCACGTCATGCCGACGCTGATGGAGCGCCAGCTCGATCCGGCCGCCGGTTATCTCTTGCAGAAGGCGGTCGAGGAACGCGGCATCAAGGTCATCTGCAAGGCCAATACCAAGGCGATCGTCGGTGACGGCAAGGTCGAGGGCATCGAACTCGACAACGGCACGATCATTCCGGCGACCCTCGTCGTCATGGCGGTCGGCATTCGCCCGAACGTCAATCTCGCCAAGGACGCCGGGCTCGCCGTCAATCGCGGCATCGTCGTCGATGCCGGCATGCAGACCTCGGACGGCGATATTCTCTCGCTCGGCGAATGCGCCGAAGTGGGCGGCATGGTCTATGGCCTCGTCGCGCCGCTCTATGAAATGGCCCGCATCGCCGCTTCACATCTCTCCGGCGATCGCTCGCCCGCCTTCGTTCATGCGGACACGCCGACCAAGCTGAAGGTCACCGGCATCGACCTTTATTCGCTCGGCGATTTCGCCGACGGCGACGACCGCGAGGAGATCGTGCTTCGCGATGCCAGCGCCGGCGTCTACAAGCGCCTGGTGCTGAAGGACAACAAGATCATCGGCACCGTGCTTTACGGAGAAACTGCCGATGGCGCCTGGTTCAACGATCTGAAGAAGAAGGCGACCGATATTTCCGAGATGCGCGAAACGCTGATCTTCGGTCAGGCCTATCAGGGAGGGTCGCCGCTGGACCCTATGGCGGCCGTTGCAGCCTTGCCGGATGACGCGGAAATCTGTGGCTGCAACGGCGTCTGCAAGGGCAAGATCACCTCGACGATTTCGGGCAAAGGACTGACGTCACTCGACGACGTGCGCGCCCATACAAAGGCATCCGCCTCGTGCGGCTCCTGCACCGGCCTCGTCGAACAGCTGATGGCGCTGACGCTCGGCGACAGCTACAATCCGAAGGCCGTGCAGCCGATGTGCACCTGCACTGAACTCGGCCATGACGACGTTCGCCGGCTGATCAAGGCCAAGGGTCTGAAGAGCATTCCTGCCGTCATGCAGGAGCTGGAATGGAAAACCTCCTGCGGCTGCGCCAAATGTCGGCCGGCACTCAACTATTACCTCGTCTGCGACTGGCCGGACGAATATGCCGACGACTACCAGTCGCGCTTCATCAATGAGCGTGTGCACGCCAACATCCAGAAGGACGGCACCTACTCCGTCGTGCCGCGCATGTGGGGCGGCGTGACGAATTCCAAGGAATTGCGCGCCATCGCCGATGTCGTCGACAAGTTCGAAATCCCGATGGTGAAGGTGACGGGCGGCCAGCGCATCGACCTTCTCGGCATCGAGAAGGAGAACCTGCCGGCCGTCTGGGCCGACCTCGGCAAGGCTGGCTTCATCTCCGGCCAGGCTTATGCCAAGGGCCTGCGCACCGTGAAGACCTGTGTCGGCTCCGACTGGTGTCGCTTCGGCACGCAGGATTCCACCGGTCTCGGCATCCGCATCGAAAAGTTCATGTGGGGCTCCTGGACGCCGGCCAAGCTGAAGATGGCCGTTTCCGGCTGCCCGCGAAACTGCGCCGAGGCAACCTGCAAGGACATCGGCGTGATCTGCGTGGATTCCGGTTTCGAGATCCATTTCGCCGGTGCGGCTGGCCTCGACATCAAGGGCACCGAGGTTCTTGGGCTTGTGCGGACCGAAGACGAGGCGCTGGAGCATATCGTGGCGCTGACGCAGATGTATCGCGAGCAGGCCCGCTATCTCGAGCGCATTTACAAATGGGCCAAGCGTGTCGGCCTGGAGGAAATCCGCCGCCAGATCATGGGTGATGCCGAAAAGCGCAAAGCCTATTACGACCGCTTCGTCTTCTCCCAGAAATTTGCCCAGGTCGATCCCTGGTCGGAGCGTGTTTCCGGCAAGGACAAGCACGAGTTCAAGCCGATGGCGACGATCGGCTACCCGCAGGCTGCAGAATAGGAGATGGACATGAACTGGATCGCAATCGGTGACATCTCCGATATTCCGTTGCGCGGGGCGCGTTGCGTGAAGACGCCGCAGGGCAAGATCGCCGTCTTCCGCACGGCGGAAAACGAAGTCTTCGCCATCGAGGACCACTGCCCGCACAAGGGCGGCCCGCTCTCCCAGGGCATTGTTCACGGCAAGGCCGTGACCTGCCCGCTGCACAACTGGGTGATTTCGCTGGAGACGGGCAAGGCTCTCGGCGCCGATAACGGCGAGGTCCGGACGATCCCCGTGCTGAACGAAGACGGCAGGCTGTTCGTTGCCCTGGAAAGCCTGATGATGGCGGCGGAATAGATGGCGGCCGAGGTCAAGACCACCTGTCCCTATTGCGGCGTCGGCTGCGGCGTTCTCGCCACGGTTGACGAGACAGGCACCGTCAGTGTCAAGGGCGATCCCGAGCATCCGTCGAATTTCGGACGGCTCTGCTCGAAGGGTTCGGCCCTTGCCGAGACCATCGATCTCGACGGCCGGCTTCTTTATCCCGAAATCGCGGGCGAACGGAGCGGCTGGGACGAGGCGCTTGATCTCGTTGCCCGGCGTTTTTCCGAGACGATCGCCGAACACGGACCTGATTCTGTTGCCTTCTACGTCTCGGGCCAGCTCCTGACCGAAGACTATTATATCGCGAACAAGCTGATGAAGGGCTTCATCGGCTCGGCCAATATCGACACCAATTCAAGGCTTTGCATGTCCTCCTCGGTGGCGGGACATCGCCGCGCCTTCGGCGCCGACACCGTGCCCGGGACCTATGAGGATATCGAACTCGCGGATCTGGTGATTCTGACCGGCTCCAATCTTGCCTGGTGCCATCCCGTCATCTACCAGCGGCTTGCCGCGGCAAAAGCGGCGCGGCCGAGCATGCGGATCGTCGTCATCGATCCGCGCAGCACGATGACATGCGATATCGCCGACCTGCATCTGGCAATCCGCCCGGACGGCGACGTCGCTCTGTTCATGGGCCTGCTTGCCCATCTCGCGACAAGCCCGGCCATCGACCAGAACTATATCGCCGCCCATACCGAAGGTTTCGGCGAAGCTTTTGCAGCCGCCGCGGCACTTGATATGAACGACCTCCTGGAGCGGACTGGTCTGCCGGCCATGCAGATCCGGGAGTTCTTCCGCCTCTTCGAGACGACGCCGAAGGTCGTGACCTGCTACAGCCAGGGCGTCAACCAATCCTCCTCCGGCACCGACAAGGTCAACGCGATCCTCAACTGCCATCTGGCGACCGGCCGCATCGGCCGCGCCGGCATGGGGCCGTTCTCGCTGACCGGCCAGCCGAATGCCATGGGCGGGCGTGAGGTCGGCGGCCTCGCCAATATGCTCGCCGCCCATATGGCGATCGAGAATCCCGACGATCGCGACCGCGTTCAGCGCTTTTGGAACTCGCCCGTCATCGCAGCCAAGCCCGGTCTGAAGGCGGTCGACATGTTCCGCGCCGTGGCCGATGGGCGCATCAAGGCGCTCTGGATCATGGCGACCAATCCCGTCGTCTCGATGCCGGATGCCGACAGCGTCGAAAGCGCGATCGCCGCCTGTCCCTTCGTCGTCGTGTCCGACATCCTCAAGGAGACCGATACGACTCGGCACGCGCATGTGCTTTTGCCCTCGCTCGGCTGGGGCGAAAAGAACGGCACGGTCACCAATTCCGAACGGCGGATTTCCAGGCAGCGACCCTTTCTCGACATCCCCGGCGAGGCAAAAGCCGACTGGTGGCAGTTTGCGGAAGTCGCGCGCCGCATGGGATTTGATTCCGCCTTCGACTTCAATGCGCCGGCCGCAATCTTTGCGGAACACGCTGCCCTTTCCGGCTTCGAAAACAACGGCAGCCGCGATTTCAACATCGGCGCGCGCGCAGGCATGTCCGGCGGCGCCTATGAAGAGCTGTCACCCTTCCAATGGCCGCAGGCGGCAGGGACCGCATCCGGCGTCACCCGCTTCTTCGCCGAGGGCGGTTTCTTCCATCCTGACGGCAAGGCGCGCTTCGTCGCAATAGAGCCGCCCGCAACGGATCGCACCAATGCCGACTTCCCCTTCACGCTGAACACCGGGCGCATTCGCGACCAGTGGCACACCATGACGCGGACCGGAAAGAGCGCGCGCCTTTCCGCCCATATCGCCGAACCTTTCGCCGAAATCCATCCGCGCGATGCGATCGAAACCGGTATATCAAGCGCCGGTCTCGTCGAGATCGAAAGCCCCCATGGCAAGGCTGTCGTCCGGGCGCTAGTGACCGATCGTCAGGCGCGTGGAGGCATCTTCGCGCCAATGCACTGGAACGACCAGTTCGCCGCAAGAGCGCGCATCGACGCGGTGGTCGCGCCGATAACCGACGCCATTTCCGGTCAGCCGGCATCGAAGAACGTTGCCGTCGCCGTCCGCCCCTTCCGCGCCACGCATTATGGTTTCGCCGTCTCGGCCGCAAAGCCCGTAGCCCCAGACGCTGCCTATTGGGCGCAGGCGAAAGCCGCTGGCGGCTGGCGGCTGGAGCTTGCCTTTGCTGAGGCCGTCGAAGACTGGACGGCCTGGTGCCGAGCGGTTTTCGCCATTCCTGATGAAATCGAACCGCTCGGTTATGCCGACCGGCAGTCCGGCGACCTCAGACTCGCCTTCTTTGATGGCGAGGTCCTGCTTGCCGCCCTCTTCCTCGCCCGCGAACCGGTCGCAGTGGCGCGCAACTGGGCGATCTCGCAGCTTACCGCCTCGCATGGCGATCTCAGGAAACGCTTTGCGCTCGTCGCAGGCCGTCCCGGCGCCGGCAGGCCGGATCCGGGAGCGACCGTCTGCTCCTGCTTCAGCGTCGGGGTCAACCAGATCGCCGCCGCCGTGCGCGGCGGATGCCACAGCGTCGAGGCCGTCGGCAAGGAACTGAGCGCTGGAACCAATTGCGGCTCCTGCCGCGGCGAAATCGGCAAGATCATCGATCGCTGTCTTGCCGCAGCAGCGGAATGAAGCGCAAGCGCGAAACCCGACGCGGCGTCAGGCCGCGTTCGGAACGATGAGCATTTTACGATCGGCGGAGATGCGGACCGAGATCTCGTCGTAGGATGAGAGGGTCGGATGCGGCGTCTCCATCTTGTCGTGATGGGTTGCCGTCACGACCATGACATCGGCGCCCGCCGCCTCGCCGGAGGTGATGCCGGCCGCGACATCCTCGAACACCAAGCAATCCTGCGTGCTGACGCCGAGGCGTTCGGCGCCAAGGATATAACATTGCGGATTGGGTTTTCCGATGCTCACGTCCTCCGCCGTCACCATGAACCTCGGCAGCGGCAGCCCCGCAGCCTCCAACCGCCGGCGGGCAAGACGCAAGGGCGAGGAGGTGACGATCGCCCAGCAATCCGGCGGCAGAGAACTCAGGAATGCCGCAGCACCCGAAATGGCAACCACATCGTCGACATCGGCGATCTCAGCCTCTGTCACCAGTTTTGCTTCATGTTCTGGGTCAACACCAGGCAAGTTCAGCCGGGTGATCGTGTCGATGCCGCGCGATCCATGCATCTTCGGCAAGAAGGTTGCGACATCGAGCCCATGACGTCTTGCCCACTCGCCCCACACACGCTCGGCGGCACGGATGGAATTGAGGATCGTGCCGTCCATGTCGAACAGGAAGGCGGCATAAGGCTTCTCGAAGCCGCGGGGCATCGGCGGGGACAAAGGCAAATCCTTTAAGGAGAGCAGTGGATGGTTGTCGCTACCACCTGATCAAACGGCAAATCACGGCCTTTTGCAAGCTTTCGCGAGCACGTACCGATCTCCATGTCGCCACACACACTGGCGACATCCATCAACGCAGCAGCGGAGATGCATACGATGTTCGTGTAAACATCGACGATCCCGCCGAAGCGCCTAAAAGGCCGTGCTGGTTGTCATCAAGTCGCAAGAGAGGCGGAGGCCGATCTGGTCGTGACACAGTTCATCGGCGCCGTCGGCAAGTTCCAGCCTGGCGGGAGCATCGGCGCGCAGATAGGCCTGTGTTGCCGGGTCGATGCGCATCGGAACGGCCGTCCAGAGCGAGGGACGGCTCACGTCGAGCGCTGAGATAGCAACTTTCTCGCCGCCCGCAGCAGAGGACGCGATCGCCATTCCAGTTGCCGTCAAGGCGAGTGCAATCGCGATCTGGAGGCAGAGATCTCCGACCTCACGCGGGGAAACGAACATAGCGGCCTCATGCTGCGGATTAGCGTTTCGCCATGCCACTAAGGCAGGCAGCCACACCGATCCAGCGACTTCGGCTGTTAAGGTTTATCCGTAACCACATCGGCACGGACACGGGTTCCCACCGCAAGTTTTCTACAACACGCCGGCCTTTTTCATGTCGTAACGGCCCTAAAAGCTTTTCCCTTCCGATGAAACTTTTGATCCGGGCGTTCCGTACATCCGTAGCAGTTTGAAAGCACACGGACGGGGAACGGCTTCATTGGCAAAGGACGCGGCAAAACCTGTTATCCTTTGGTTTCGCAAGGACTTGCGCCTTGACGACAACAAGGCGCTCAACGCAGCCCATCTCTCCGGGCGGCAGATCATTCCCCTTTATATAGACGAGCCGGAAGCCGCCGGCACCGGTCCGCTGGGCGCCGCCCAGGCCTGGTGGCTGCATCATTCTCTGAAAGCGCTCGACCGATCGCTGAACGAGCGGCGGGGTCGGCTGTTGCTTGCAAGCGGCGAGACGCTTGCAGTGCTCCGCGCCATCATCGAGAAAAGCGGCGCCGAAGCTGTCTTCTGGAACCGGCGCTACGATCCAGCCGGAATCTCCATCGACATCCGGATCAAGCGTGAGCTGGAAAAGCAGGCGATCGAGGCACAAAGCTTTGGCGGCCAGTTGCTGCACGAACCCTCGAGGCTGACGACCGGCGGCGGCACGCCCTATCGCGTCTATACACCGTTCTGGCGGGCGCTGGAGAGCACCGGCGAACCGGAGCAGCCACTGGAGGCACCGTCGAAGCTGCAACTGGCTCAGAAACTTCCGGAATCGGAAACGCTTGATCGTTGGAACCTGCTGCCGAAGAAGCCGGATTGGGCACGGGATTTCGCCGATGTCTGGACGCCGGGCGAGCAAGGTGCGCGGGAGAAGCTCCGGGCCTTTGTCGAGGACAGTCTCGAGGGCTACAAGGAAAACCGCGACTATCCGGCAAAGCCGGCTACGTCGATGCTGTCGCCGCATCTGGCGCTCGGCGAGATCTCCCCCGCGCGCATATGGGATGCGACGCGCGGCCTGTCGAAACGGGTGCCGGCGGCCGATATCGTGCATTTCCGCAAGGAGATCGCCTGGCGCGAATTCTCCTATCATCTGCTCTTCCATTTCCCGCGCCTCGCCTCGGCCAACTGGAACGATCGTTTCGACGATTTCGAATGGCGCAACGACAGCGAGGATTTCGAAGCGTGGCGTCGTGGCATGACCGGCTATCCGATCGTCGACGCCGGCATGCGCCAACTCTGGCGCCACGGCTGGATGCACAATCGCGTTCGCATGATTGTCGCCTCTTTCCTGATCAAGGACCTGATGGTCGACTGGCGCCGGGGCGAGGACTGGTTCCGGGATACGCTCGTCGATGCCGATCCGGCCAACAATGCGGCAAGCTGGCAATGGGTCGCCGGCTCGGGAGCCGACGCCTCGCCGTTCTTCCGCATCTTCAACCCGGTGCTGCAGGGCGAAACCTTCGATCCCGACGGTGACTATGTCAAAACCCACGTGCCGGAGCTTCGGGGACTAGACGCAAAATACATCCATCGGCCGTTCGAGGCGCCGAAGAGCGTCCTCGACGAGGCCGGCGTCATCCTCGGTAAGACCTATCCAAAACCGATCGTCGACCATGCCAGCGCCCGCAACCGTGCGCTCGCGGCCTATAAAGCCATGAAGGATGCCGCATGAACGCGCATTTCCGTGTCCCTCCTCGCCGGTTGAAGATCGCAGTCGTCGGCTCCGGCATCTCGGGTGCCTCCGCAGCCTGGGCGCTAAATCCCGTGCACGACGTTACGCTCTACGAAAGCCAAGCCCGCGCCGGCGGCCATACGGCGACCGTCGACGTGGACTACGACGGTGTTCGGATTGCCGTCGATACCGGCTTCATCGTCTATAACGAACTGAACTACCCGAACCTGACTGCGCTCTTTGCCGAGCTCGGCATCGCCACGCATGCGAGCGACATGAGTTTTTCGCTCTCGCTCGACCACGGCAGGCTGGAATGGAGCGGCGGCGGGCTGTCCTCCATCTTCGCGCAGAAGCTCAACCTGTTGCGACCGTCGTTCCTATGGATGATCCGCGAGATCCTCCGCTTCAACCGTATGTGCCTCGAAGACCGGGCCGCCGGCCATCTCGCCTCGCGCTCGATCGGTGACTATCTCGATTGGCGCGGCTTCTCGCCCGGCTTCACCAACAATTATCTCGTGCCGATGGCGGCGGCCATCTGGTCGACGCCGTCCGCCCGCATGCTGCAGTTTCCGGCCGAGCATTTCGTCAATTTCTTCGACAATCATCGCTTGATCTACCGCCGCCAGCACCAGTGGCGCACGGTGACCGGCGGCAGCCGCACCTATCTCGATCGGCTGCTGCAGCCGCTCGGCGAGCGGGTGAAGCTTTCCTGCGGGGTGCGCGGAGTGGTCCGCGGCGAACAGGGTGTCACGATCTTCGACGAAAGGGGCAGCGAACGCCCGTTCGACAAGGTGATCTTCGCCTGCCATAGCGACCAGACCGCGCGCTTGCTCACAGACGCGACCGATCGGGAACAAAAGCTGCTTGCCGCTATCCCCTACCAGCCGAACCGCGTCGTCCTGCATCGCGACGAGGCGCTGATGCCGCAGCGGCGGAAGGTCTGGGCCTCGTGGAACTATCTGCGCTCCAGCCGCGAGGACGGAAAGGCAAGCGTGGCGGTCACCTATTGGATGAACCGGCTGCAGGGCATCGATCACAAGTTCCCGCTGTTCGTGACGCTCAATCCGGACCGAGAGCCGGATCCCCGCAAGGTGTTTGCGGAATTCACCTACGAGCATCCGCAATTCTCGGCCGAGGCCATGGCGGCGCAGCGGGCGCTCGCCGCCATTCAGGGACAGAACAATTGCCATTTCGCCGGCGCCTGGACGGGATATGGATTCCATGAGGACGGCCTGGTTTCCGGCTTGGCCGCCGCCGAGGCTCTCGGCGGGATCATTCCCTGGCGAACCGCCCGAGCCCCCTGGGAAACGCAACAGGACATAGTGGCATGAGGCGGCAACGAAAAAGACTCGGCGTCAGCACCGCCGACAATGGCCCTCCACCGGATGCCCCGACAGTGCTCTATGTCGGAGAAATCATGCATCAACGGATAAAACCGTTCGGCCATCGCTTCCGCTACCGCGTGTTCTCACTGCTCGTCGATCTCGACAGGCTTGATGAGGCCAACAGGCTGTCGGCTCTGTTTTCCGTCAACCGGCGCAATCTCGTCTCTTTTTATGAAAAGGACCATGCCGATAACGAGGATAAGACGCTGCGCGCCCATGCAGATCGGCTGCTCGCCGCGGCAGGGGTCGAGCGCGCCGAGAGGATACTGCTCGTCTGTTATCCCCGTATTCTCGGCTATGTCTTCAATCCGCTCTCCGTCTACCACGCCTATGATGCCGATGGCGGGCTCATCGCGATGATCTACGAGGTGCGCAACACATTCGGCGAGCGACACAGCTACGTCTGTCCTGTCGGCGATGGCGAAATGGCAGAAGGCGGACTTCGCCAGAGCTGCGACAAGCTCTTCCATGTCTCGCCTTTCATCGGCATGGCGGTGCGCTATCACTTCCGCATGTTGCCGCCGGGCGCGGAAATCCGCTGGCGCATCCTCGAAACCGACTGCGAAGGCCCGCTTCTTTCGGCGACATTTTCCGGACGGCAGGTGCCGTTGACCGGCGCCTCGCTGCTGATGCTGATGGCGCGTTTACCCTTCCTCACTTTCAAGATCGTCGCCGGCATCCATTGGGAAGCGCTGAAATTGTGGCTGAAGGGCGCGCGCTATATCCGACGCCCTTCACCTCCCCCTGACGTCAGCATCCACCGGCCCCGCACGCTTGCGGACGCGGCGGAATAACATTAGCTTTTGACGTAATAGCCGGAGGCGGCCCGAGCACATCGTCACGGATGTGTCGTCGTCCTTAACCGGCAAGAAAATGCTGGAGGAGGAAAGATGAGCAAGGCGCAGGACTGGAATCTGCTGGCCCGCGACGCGGTGACGCTGACGGCCGAAAACATATCCCGTCTGGTGAAAGGGCTGCCGTTCAAGGCGAAACTGGCGCTGCGCGGGCTTCTGCGCATGCAGCACGGCTCGCTTGCAGTAACCCTGCCCGACGGCGGCAGGCTGCTGATCGAGGGCAAGAAAGCCGGGCCGAAAGCGGCGCTCAGCCTCAACAACTGGAACCTCGCCTACCGGGCGCTGACGAGCGGCACGATCGGGGTCGCCGAAACCTATATGGACGGCGACTGGGACAGCCCTGATATCACCGCCTTCCTCGAACTTTTCCTCGTCAACGGCGAAGCCGCGTTCAGCTATGCGCATGGCAAGGGCGGCCTCGGCCGCCTCTTCGAGCGCATCCGCCACTGGATGAACGCCAATACCAAGACGGGCTCGAAGCGTAACATCTCCGCCCATTACGATCTCGGCAATGATTTCTACAGGCAATGGCTCGATCCGAGCATGACCTATTCCTCGGCGCTCTATTCGACCGGGGCCAACGACCTGCAATCGGCGCAGAATGCCAAATACCGCGCGCTCGCCGAGGCGACCGGCATCCGGCCCGGGGATCACGTGCTGGAGATCGGCTGCGGCTGGGGCGGGTTTGCCGAATTCGCCGCAAGCGAGCTGAACTGCAAGGTAACGGGGCTGACGATCAGCCGCGAGCAACTCGCCTTCGCCGAAGAGCGCATCCGCAAGGCAGGCCTCGACGACCGCGTCGAATTCCGCTTCCAGGACTATCGCGACGAAGCAGGGCTCTACGACCGGATCGTCTCGATCGAGATGTTCGAAGCGGTCGGCGAGAAATACTGGCCGTCCTATTTCTCCAAGCTCAGGCAATGTCTGAAACCGGGCGGCAAGGCCGGCCTGCAGATCATCACGATCAAGGACGAGTCCTTCGACCAGTATCGCAGCAATCCCGACTTCATTCAGAAATATGTCTTTCCCGGCGGCATGCTGCCGACGCGCAATCATCTCGCCGAACTCGCCGGCAAGGTCGATCTGTCGCTGGTCAGGGATTTCGGCTTCGGGCTCGATTACGCCCGCACGCTTGCCGAATGGCGCGAGCGCTTCTGGTCGGTCTGGGAACGCATCCGCCCGATGGGCTTCGACGAGCGCTTCAAGCGGCTCTGGGAATTCTATCTGTTCTATTGCGAGGCCGGCTTCCGCGCCCGCAACATCGATGTGCGCCAGGTCGTGTTCTCGCGCAGCTGATCATTCCGCCGGATGCGGTGTCGCCGGATGGTGACCAGCCGTCGACGGCCGCTCCCGCCAGCCGGTCAAGCGGTTCACCAGCGCGAAATAAGCGCCGTAGGGAAGCAGCCGCGCCAGCTTCAGCATGAGGGTGAAGCGCTTCGGGAAGCTGATCTCGAAGGCCTGCGATTTTAATCCGGCGGCAATCTGCCTGGCTGCGTCCTCGGCCGAGACCAGGGCCGGCATCGGAAAAGCATTCCTCCTCGTCGCCGGCGTATCGATAAAGCCGGGGCTGACGAGCTGGATGCGGATACCCATCTTGTCGAGATCGAATTTCAGGCTTTCGGCCATATTGATCAGTGCCGCCTTGGTGGCGCCGTAGGCGGCGCCCGTCGGCAGGCCACCATAGCCGGTGACGGAGGAGACGATGGCGATCTGCCCCTGACCTTTGGCCTTCATATGGCTGATCGCCGGCAACAGGCAGTTGACGACGCCGGACAGATTGACGGCAAAGCTCTTTTCGAAATCGGCGCGGTTCAGATCCTCGGCATGGACCGGCAGATAGACGCCGGCATTGAGGATCGCCATGGCGAGCGTCCCGTGCTCATATTCGATGGAGGCCATGACATGCTCCATGTCCTCGGCATCGGTGACGTCGCCGTCGAGAACGATAATACTGCCGGAAAGGCCGCTGGCCTCGGCCTGCAACTCGACCAGCTTTTCGTGGCTCCTGGCGGTGACGGCGACCTTGTATCCTTCGCCGGCGAGCTTCAACGCGAGCGCCCGGCCGATGCCGGAACTCGCGCCCGAGATCCAGACGATTCCATGTTCGGGACGGGCGATGAAATCACGCATGACATGTTCCTCCAGAACTGCCTATCAATACGAAAACAGGTCCGGAAGTCCCTCTATCCCTCCGGATGTATGGCTCTATCACACCATTGTGGCTGCTTTCAGCCGATCAGGTCGCCGATCATCTGGCGAAGGGATCCCGTGAGCCTGACCGGCCCATCCGAAACGGCAAAAGCGATGCAGGGCCTGTCCTTTTCGGCAACCGGTCGGTGGTCGACCGTCTCGTCGGCAATGGAGATGTCGCCGGGGCCGAAACGGCCGCGTTCATCGTTGAAGGCACCGTCAAGGATCAGGATCAGCTCCATGCCTTTGTGCGTGTGGGCCGGCAGGGCGCGGCCCGGACGGATCCACATCAGGTTGACCTCGCAACCGTCCATGTCGAGTGAATATTCCTTGAAGCCCGGCAACCGCTTGCGCCAGGGCACATCCTCGACCTCGAAGCCGACGAAATCTCGCAATGCCCGTGGAAACAACGTGAGTTTCGGGCGCGCGACGGGCGGCGGCGGGACAGAAGACGCGGAGGCGAAAATTGCCTCTAGCCGCTGCTCCCGGTCCGCAATGGCAACGCCGGGCGCGTTTTCCAAGGCCTCTCCGGCCAGCAGTTCGAGGCCGTTCACAAAGCTGCGATTGTCCGGTTTCATCTCGAGATGGGACTGAACGAGTACGCGCGCCGGCTCGGGCAAGGAGCCGGCGACGTAATGCGCCATCAATGCATCGATTGTGTCGATATGCTCGTGAACCATCCGTCTTTCGGTCACGCCCTGTTATCGCGCTCCGTTTCGCTTTGTCGTCATCCGTACGGGGAAAGTCAATCTTCGGATCACCCCGGCAGGGAGGGCCATACGCCATTTCGGGGATGGAAAGCCAAATTTTATCGCGTCCGCCACGGGCATGGAATAGCATTTCTTGCCAACACAGCCTTGTGAAGGGAAAAGACCGTTCCTAAAGTAAGAGTTCGAAAGAGGCAGATTCTATGACCTTCCATCCCTCCGTCCTCGAAGCCATCGGCAATACGCCACTGATCAAACTCAAGGGCGCCTCCGCGGCGACCGGTTGCACCATTCTCGGCAAGGCGGAGTTCCTGAACCCCGGCCAGTCGGTGAAGGATCGCGCCGCGCTCTACATCATCCGCGACGCCGAGCGGAAGGGACTGCTTCGCCCGGGCGGCGTCATCGTCGAAGGCACGGCCGGCAATACGGGCATCGGGCTGACGCTGGTCGCCAAGGCGCTCGGCTACCGCACCGTCATCGTCATCCCGGAAACGCAGAGTCAGGAAAAGAAGGACGCGCTGAAACTGCTCGGCGCCGAACTCGTCGAAGTGCCCGCCGTTCCCTACAAGAACCCGAACAACTACGTGAAGGTATCCGGGCGGCTCGCCGAGCAGCTGGCGAAAACCGACCCGAACGGCGCGATCTGGGCAAACCAGTTCGATAACGTCGCCAACCGCCAGGCGCATATTGAAACGACCGCGCCGGAAATCTGGAAAGACACAGACGGCAAGGTTGACGGCTTCATCTGCTCCGTCGGCTCCGGCGGCACGCTGGCGGGTGTGGCTGCCGGCCTCAAGGCCCTCAAGCCGGACGTCAAGATCGGCATCGCCGATCCCGACGGCGCCGCTCTCTACGAGTTCTACCAGAACGGCACGCTGAAATCCGAGGGATCCTCGATCACCGAGGGTATTGGCCAGGGCCGCATCACCGCCAATCTCGAAGGTTTCACGCCAGACTTCTCCTATCGGGTTTCCGATGCCGAAGCGCTTCCCTATCTCTTCGACCTCGTCGAGAATGAGGGCCTGTGCCTCGGCGGCTCGACGGCCATCAATATTGCCGGCGCGGTCAAGCTCGCCAGGGATCTCGGACCCGGCCATACGGTGGTGACGATCCTCTGCGACTATGGCAATCGCTATCAGTCGAAGCTCTTCAACCCGGATTTCCTGGCGTCGAAAGGGCTGCCCGTTCCCGGCTGGATGGGCAAATCGCCCGAGATAGACGTTCCCTACGAACCCGCGTGAGCCCCCATGCCCGTCAATGCCCTCTACCGTGACGACTTCTACCTCTCGACCTGCGAGGCGGTTGTCACAGCCGTTCACGAGGACGGGGGCATCGAACTGGACCAGACCTGCTTTTACGCAACGTCAGGCGGCCAGCCGGGCGATACCGGCGAGCTTGAACGCGCCGACGGCACCAAGATTGCACTGGGTCAGACCAAGCACGGCGCGAGCAAGGACATTATCATCCATGTGCCGCTCGACGGCGCACCACGGCCGCAAATCGGCGAGACGCTGGTGCTGCATGTCGACTGGCCGCGCCGCTACAGGCTGATGCGCATGCACACGGCCTGCCACCTTCTTTCCGTCGTCTGCTCCTATCCAATCACCGGGGCAGCCGTCGGCGAAGAGGAAAGCCGCGTCGATTTCGACATGAGCGAGACGATCGACAAGGACGAGGTGACATCAAAGCTGATGGAACTGGTGGATCAAAATCATCGGGTCTATCTGCAATGGATCACTGACGAGGAGCTTGTCGCCAACCCGGATATCGTCAAATCGAAGAACGTGCGCCCGCCGATGGGGCTCGGGCGCGTCAGCCTCGTCTGCATCGGCGAGAACTCCTCGATTGACAGCCAGCCCTGCGGCGGCACACATGTTTCCGAGACGCAGGAAGTCGGCCGAATCCATATCGCCAAGATTGAGAAGAAGGGCAAGGAGAACCGGCGTTTCCGCATCCGCTTCGGCACGCCCGGCGACGAAGCCTGACCATCAAGGGAGACCATCATGAGTGAGACCAAGAGCCGTTTCGTCGTTTCGGCCGACTGGCTGCAGGCCGAACTCGGGAAACCGGACCTGCGGGTTCTGGATGCCTCTTTCTATCTGCCGGCGCAGAAACGCGACGCCGACGCCGAATATGCGGCCGGCCATATTCCCGGCGCCATCCGCTTCGACCAGGACAAGATCGCCGACCATTCGACGTCGCTGCCGCATACCATCCCCTCGCCCGATTATTTCGCCACTGAAGCCGGCAAGCTTGGCATCAGCGAAAATGATCGCATCGTCGTCTATGACGGCATCGGCGTCTTCGCCTCACCGCGCGTCTGGTGGCTGTTCCGGGTCATGGGCGCGAAGAACGTCTTCGTCCTCGACGGCGGTCTCGACGGCTGGAAGGCCGAGGGCCGTCCGCTCGAAACCACAGCACCCAGCCATGCGCCGGCAACCTTCACGCCGAATTTCGACGAAAGCCGCGTGGTGACGCTTCCTGCGATGCGCGACATCGTTTCGAGCGGCGCAATGCAGATCGCCGATGCCCGCAGCGCCGGCCGCTTCGCCGCCGCCGAGCCCGAGCCGCGCCCCGGCATGCGCTCCGGCCATATGCCCGGTGCCCGCAGCCTGCCCTCCGGCGTCTTCGCCAACCAGGGCCGCTTGAAGTCGCTGCCTGAACTCAAGCAGACGATCGAGGATGCCGGTATCGATCTTTCGAAGCCCGTCGTGACCTCCTGCGGTTCCGGAATTACCGCCGCGATCATCACGCTGGCGCTGGAATCGCTCGGTCATCACGACAACAAGCTTTACGACGGCTCGTGGAGCGAATGGGGCAGCCGCGAGGATACGCCCGTCGTTACCGGCCCGCCGACGCCTGATAAAGCCTGATCGCCATGGGGAAAACGCCCGCTTCGCTCAAGGCCCACATCACCCGGCTCGAAATGACGGCGCCGCCGAAGGCGAGCCTGCCGGTGCCTGTCAATATTCAGACGGCGATTATGCGCGCTCCCGGCATACCGCTGCCCTTCTACCGCTACCTCTACCGGCAGGTGGGTGCGCGCTGGCAATGGGTGGACCGCCTGCGCATGGGCGACGAGCAGCTTGCCGAAATGCTGAACGACAAGCGCAACAATATCAGCGTCCTCTATGTGAACGGCGCTCCGGCCGGCTTCTACGAATATTTCTGCGGGGACGAGGATACGATCGAGCTTAGCCATTTCGGCTTGATCGAACATGCGCTTGGCCTCGGCATCGGCAAATGGTTCATGCTGCAGGCGCTTTACGCCATCTGGTCCCTCAACCCGAAGCGCGTTACCACCACCACCAACAATCTCGACCATCCGCGCGCGCTGCAGCTCTACCAGATGTTCGGCTTCTCCCCGGTGTCCACAGGCACTGGCATCGTCCGTCCGCTCAGCGACAAGGAGCTTCTGGAGATGGCGCGGAAAAGCTGACGACTGCCGTCCGACGTAGTTGGAGGTAACTAACGCTGCGTCAGGCTGTTCGGGCGGCGCGGATCGTTGCGGCGCTCGAAATCGAGCGTGCGGCCCGACTGCTCCTTCAGTTCGGCCACTTCCCGGCGTAGCGCCCTGAGTTCTTCCAGTATCTCTGCGTTCTGTTGCGCCAGCAGCGCGAGATCGACGTCGGCCAAGGGCTTCTCCTTTTGCTTTGCAGCTTCGCAAGAAACGGGTGGCTTACACGATGATCCGGGTACATTTCATGGCAATCACAAAGGAGATTTGCCATGACCACCTTACGTTTTGTCGCCATGCCGACCACCGATGCCGGACACCTCTGGAACGGTGGACGCGACGCCTATGACCGGCTTCCCGAGATTATGGTGTCCGATGGCCCGGGTCATCCCTGCCGCCATTGCCTCGATAATATCGATGAGGGCGAAGAACTGCTGGTCTTCGCTTATCGGCCCTTCCCGGAATTGCAGCCCTATGCCGAAACCGGACCGATCTTCCTGCACAAGCAGCCTTGCCGGCGCTATGCCGCCGAAGAGATCCTGCCGCCGGTGCTGACAACCAGTCCGGACTTCATTCTCCGCGGCTACAATGAGGACAACCGGATCGTCTATGGCACCGGCGCAGTGACCCTTATCGGCGAGATTGCGTCCTATAGCGAGAAGCTGCTGGCGCGGCCCGATATCGCCTATGTGCATGTGCGTTCGGCGCGCAACAACTGCTTCCAGTGCCGGATCGACAAGGTAAAGGCGCCGGCCCTTGCGGAGACCGACGCCTGACCTAGAGTCAGGAAGCTTACGCTACGTTGAGTACGCTCTCGGGCGCGAAGGCCTCGTAGCCGAGCGCCTCGGCGACCGGCTTGCTGGTGATGCGGCCCTTATGCACGTTGAGACCGTTTCTCAGATGTTTGTCTTCGGCGATGGCACGCAGGCCGCGATCGGCAAGCGCGAGACCATGGACCAGCGTGGCATTGTTCAGCGCGTGCGCCGAGGTGACCGGGACTGCGCCCGGCATGTTGGCGACGCAATAATGCACGACGCCGTCGACCTCATAGGTCGGATCGGAATGAGTCGTCGCATGGGAGGTCTCGAAGCAGCCGCCCTGGTCGATGGCAACGTCAACGATGACGGCACCCTTCTTCATGCCGGAAAGCATCTCGCGGGTAACAAGCTTCGGAGCGGCAGCGCCGGGGATCAGCACGGCGCCGATGATGAGATCGGCCGAAAAGACCTCCTCCTCCAGCGCCTGGATGCTGGAATAGCGGGTATGGACGCGGCCTGCGAAGATATCGTCGAGCTGGCGCAGGCGCGGCAGCGACCTGTCGAGGATGCTGACATCGGCGCCGAGGCCGGCAGCCATCCTGGCCGCATGCAGGCCGACGACGCCGCCGCCGATGACGGCCACCTTGGCCGGCAATACGCCGGGCACGCCGCCGAGCAGGACGCCGAGGCCGCCATTGGCCTTCTGCAGCGCGGTCGCTCCCGCCTGGATCGACAGGCGTCCTGCGACTTCCGACATCGGCGCCAGCAGCGGCAGGCCGCCGCGATCGTCGGTCACCGTCTCATATGCGATCGCGGTGACGCCGGAGGCGATGAGACCCTTGGTCTGCTCGGGATCGGGGGCCAGATGCAGATAGGTATAGAGAAGCTGGCCGTCGCGGAGCTGCACCCATTCGGATGGCTGCGGCTCCTTGACCTTGACGATCATGTCGCACTTTTCGAAGATATCCTTGGCGGAAGCGGCGATCTTTGCGCCAGCCGCGGCATAGGCGGCATCATCGGCGCCGATGCCGGCGCCCGCCTTGGTTTCCACCCAGATCTCATGACCATGGGCGACATATTCACGAACCGAAGCCGGCGTCAGGCCGACACGATATTCATGGTTCTTGATTTCCTTCGGGCAACCGACACGCATTCGCGTTCCTCTCATTTTGTCTCCGCGGTCGCGGATCTCCTCAGACGATGAATCCAACCACCAAGGCTGCGAAATGTCCTTGCAAAGACGATTTGCGCGGATGCGTTTTTTCGGCGATTATTGCGCCATCTCTACTATTTTTCGAAAGTTCTTCGAATGGCCGATCTCGATACCATCGATCTTGCGATTCTGAAGGTGCTGCAGGCCAATGCCCGCATCACCAACGCCGAGCTCGCCGAAAAGATCGGGCTTTCGCCGTCGGCCTGTTCGCGCCGGCTCGACATCCTGGAGCGAAGCGGCGTCATCGGCGGTTATCATGCACGGCTTTCGCACAAGGCGCTCGACTACAAGATGATCGCCATCGTGCATATTTCGCTCTCCGGCCAGTTTGCCAAGACGCTGGCAGAATTCGAGGCGGCGGTGAAGCTCTGCCCGAACGTGCTCGTCTGCTATCTGATGTCAGGCGAATACGACTACATTCTGCGGGTCGCCGCCCGCGACCTCGAGGATTATGAGCGCATTCACCGCGACTGGCTGTCGGCCCTTCCCCATGTGGTCAAGATCAATTCCAGCTTCGCGCTCAGGGAAATCATCGACAGGCCGAATGTCGGGCTTTGAGACCTTGCATATTCTAGGAAAGCCTGCCCAGACTTTCGGCGCGCGCGGGCGTTTCCCGCTTACTGGCACGTCATGACATCGAAGACCCAAGGCTATATTTTCGCTCTGCTGGCGATCACCATTTTCTCTTTGCAGGACGCGATCTCGAAACATCTGGCATCGACCTATCCGCCGATCTTCGTAACGATGATCCGCTACTGGGCCTTCGCGATTTTCACAGTCCTTCTCGCTTCGAAGATGCGCGGCGGCCTCAAGGCGACGGCTCGCACCAAACGCCCCTTCCTCCAGGTGACGCGCGGCGTCCTGCTTGCGATCCAGGTGGTTCTGGCCATCACCTGTTTTGCGATAATCGGGCTTGCCCGTTCACAGGCGATCTTTTCCGCGACGCCGATCCTCATCGCGCTGCTAGCGATGCCGATCCTCGGCGAGCGGGTCGGGTGGCGGCGATGGGCAGCAATCGGCGCCGGACTTTTCGGAGTACTGCTGATCCTGAAGCCAGAAGGCGAGTTTTTCGACGTGAAGCTGCTTCTCGCCATCATTTCCTGCTTCAACTTCGCCTTCTATGTTATCGCCACCCGTCTTGTCAGCCGCGACGATTCGTCGATGACCAGCTTCTTCTATACCGGCGTCGTCGGCGCCATCATCATGACTACCATCGGGCCTTTCTACTGGAGCTGGATGTCGGCGGGCGACTGGGGATGGATGGCGGTCGTCTGCATGACTAGCATTTCCAGCCATTATTTCCTGATCCGCGCCTATGATCTTCTCGATGCCGCCGCCGTCCAGCCGCTGACCTATCTGTCGCTCGTCTATGCCTCGATCATCGGCGTGACGATCTATGGTGAAACGCTCAGTCTCAACATGATCATCGGCTCGGCGATCGTGGTCGCCGCCGGCATCTTCACAGTCTGGCGCGAGCATGTGGTGGGACGCAGAATCGCCGCCGCCACCAACTGACGTTTCACTGCAATTTTAGCCAAGCCCCTAAAACCATTTCAATTTTCAGCCGTTATGCTGTCCCGGCGATGTCCAAGGGAGACAGTATGACCCGCAACCTGAAAATTACGGCCCGAAAGGCCGACCGGCAAAACTGCCGTGTCTTCGGCAATATGAAATATCTGAACAGCGAGGTGGCTGTCCGCATTCTCAACCTGTCGGCAACAGGCGCCGCCCTGGAAACCAAGGGACCGGTCCACGCCGCCTCCGGCAGCAAGGTGCGGATCGAAGCGGAGAACCTCGGAATGCTCGAAGGCATCATCCGCTGGAAACATAACGGCCGCGTCGGCATCCAGTTCGACATCAATTCGAATGCGCGAGCGCAGGTCTCCTCCTATTTCCGCTTTTTCCATAAGGAAATACGGCCGGTCCTGGCGGTCCGCCATTTGGTGCGACCAACGGCCAGCGTCGAGCGCACGCCTCACCTGGCGACGTCGACGCTGAAATCGTAAGGCTGCACCGCCTTTGCGCCGAAGGAGCGGCTGAGATCGTTCCAGTAGCTGCGGTTGACGTTGACATCGAGAGTGACCGGGCCTTGGGTCTGCGGCAGCTTGGCGCCGAGGCTCCTGACGTCGATGGCGGCGCTGTTGGCGTTGGCGCCGGACAGCACGATCGTCTCCGTCCCCAGGGGCACGTTGACGGCGCCAGGCGCCGCGTTCGCTGAAAGGGGCTCGCTTGATATGATCTGGCCGTCACCGCTCAGGAATTTGATATCGCAGGTCTGGCATTCGCCCTGCGTCCAGCCGGGGTTGACCTTCAGTTCGACACGGGGCGGCAGCGAGCGATCGCCATCCTGTGCGTAAGCCGCGCCGACGATGGAAAACAGGCTGGCGGATGGAGTGATCTCGATCGGCTTCGGGTTAACTGAACTGCCTTGCGCCGCAGCCATGATGAGAGCCGGAGCGCCGATGCCGAGAAGAAGCGCCTTCTGCAGCTGCTGCTCGCGGTAGATCAGCGCGATCGCGGCGCCGATAACAAAAAAGACCGAAATGGCGCCGAGCGCGCAGGCAACAGAAATCCAAGGATTTGCCGTCGTCGTCAGCCATTTCTCGACATCGCCGCTGTAAAGCGCCTGCGCCTTATCAACCAGACTGGGCGCGGTGCCCCCGAAACCTCCAACCGCAGCGATAACGACCCTGTTCATGATCCCGTCCCCCTGGATTTCAGCGGGAGGACTGTACCATAAATTGCATTTCAAGACCACATCGCCTCGCCGGTCGATTGTTTTGCCGTTCTGTCATTTTCGCAGTGTACTCCTCGCCAAATCGTCCTAATTCTGACGTGCCGGACGATGCAGATCTTTGAAGGAGAAGTTTCCATGTCTTCCATTTTCGACGTTGGTGTCATGAGCCGCCGTTCGCTTCTTGGCGGCCTCGCCGCCACCTCCGCCCTGGTGCTGCTGCACCCATTCAGCGCGCGCGCCAGCGCCAACCAGGCGCATCTCCGGCTGATGGAAACGACGGACATTCATGTCAACGTCTTCCCTTATGACTATTATGCCGACAAGCCGAACGATACGATGGGCCTCGCGCGCACCGGGACGATCATCGACAATATCCGCGCGGAAGCCGTCAACTCGCTGCTGATCGACAATGGTGACGTGCTGCAGGGCAATCCGATGGGCGACTACATGGCCTACCAGCACGGTATGAAGGACGGCGACGTCCATCCCGTCATCAAGGCGATGAACACGCTCGGCTATTCGGTCGGCACGCTCGGCAATCACGAGTTCAATTACGGCCTCGACTTCATGTTCAAGGTGCTGTCCGGCGCCAACTTCCCCTTTGTTTGCGCCAATCTGACCAAGGGCCAGCTCGCCTCGAACCCCAAGCAGGACGACCTCTTCTTCAAGCCCTACGTCATCTTGGAAAAACAGATCAAGGACGGCGCCGGCAATGAGAGCCCCGTCAAGATCGGTTTCATCGGCTTCGTGCCGCCGCAGATCATGCTCTGGGATATCAAGAATCTCGAAGGCAAGGCGCAGACGCGCGACATCGTCGAGGCCGCCAAGGCCTGGGTTCCCGCCATGAAGGAAGCCGGCGCCGATATCGTCATCGCTCTCTCCCATTCCGGCATCGACGGCGCAGCACCCTCCGAAAAGATGGAAAACGCCTCGCTGCACCTTGCCGCGGTCGACGGGATCGATGCGATCTTCACCGGCCACCAGCATCTCGTCTTCCCCGGACCGAAGAGCTGGGACGGCATTGCCAATGCCGATCCGGTCAAGGGCACGCTGCACGGCAAACCGGCCGTGATGGCCGGCTTCTGGGGCTCGCATCTCGGCCTTATCGACCTGCTCCTGGAAAAGGACGGCAGCAGCTGGAAGATCGTCGACTTTACCTCGGAAGCGCGGCCGATCTATCATCGCGACGACAAGAAGAAGGTGGTTGCCGACTACGCCGACAAGAAAGAGGTGGTTGAAGCCGCCAAGGCCGAGCACGAGGCGACGCTTGCCTATGTCCGCACGCCCGTCGGCAAGACGTCCGCGCCGCTCTACTCCTACTTCGCACTCGTCGCCGACGATCCTTCCGTGCAGATCGTCAGCCAAGCCCAGACCTGGTACATCAAGCAGATGCTCGCCGACACCAAGTACAAGGATCTGCCAGTGCTTTCGGCCGCAGCTCCCTTCAAGGCCGGTGGGCGCGGTGGTGCGGAATATTATACCGACGTTCCGGCCGGCGATATCGCCATCAAGAACGTCGCCGATCTCTACCTCTATCCGAACACCGTGCAGGCCGTCGTCATTACCGGCGAGCAGGTGAAGAACTGGTTGGAAATGTCGGCCGGCATGTTCAACCAGGTGGAGGCTGGCGCCAAGGACGCCGCGCTGCTCAACAACGATTTTCCGTCCTACAATTTCGACGTCATCGACGGCGTCACCTACCAGATCGACCTGTCGCAGCCGCGCAAATATGACAATGACGGCAAGCCGATCAATCCGACGTCGAACCGCATCCAGAATCTGGCTTTCGGCGGCAAACCAATCGATCCCACCCAGAAATTCGTTGTCGTCACCAACAATTACCGCGCCGGCGGCGGCGGCAATTTCCCGGAAATTGCCGCGGACAAGGTGATCTTCCAGGCGCCGGACACCAACCGCGACGTGATCGTGCGCTATGTCCACGATCAGGGCACGATCAATCCGTCGGCCGACGCAAACTGGACCTTCAAGCCGCTGCCGGGCACGACGGCGACTTTCGAAAGCGGCCCGAAGGCAAAGCAGTTCCTTGCTGCGGTCAAGAGCGTCAAGATCGAGGAAGCCGGCGAAGGGGCCGACGGCTTCTCAAAATTCAGGCTGGTTCTGTAAACCGAGGAAATTCAGGCGGGCGCGGTATCCGCGCCTGCCTTATTCCGCCGCAAGCGGCATACCGGGTTCGTGCAGCTCCGCGATCCGCGCATGGAAATCGGCCTGGTTCGGACAGGCGGAAAGCCTGGTGCGGAACGCGTCGATCATCCAGGCGGCGGCAGGCCCGGGTGGGTTGGCAAGCCGGCGCATCGAATAGATGCCATACTCTCCCTGTTCGTAGGCCTCCAAATCGAGATGAACGAGAGCGCCGCTCACGAGATCGTCACGGATGAGCGAAGCGGGAAGGCCGCCCCAGCCAAGGCCGGCTTTGATGAGCTGATGCTTCGTCGCAATATCGCTGACGCGCCATGTCTTGTAGGACAGAACGTTGAAATCGCGCCCCTTCGTCAGGCCCGAGGCATCGGTCACGACGAGTTGCACTTCCTCGCGCACGTCGCCGAGCATGAGCGGCCGCTCGAGCGCGGCAAGCGGATGGTTGCGCGCGGCAACGGGTAACATGAAGGAATGGCCGATCCGCTCGGTGACGACCGAATCGTCCTGTCTCAGGACCGCGCCGCCGATCCCGATCGTCGCCTTACCACTCAGCACAAGATCCATGACCATTCCGAGTTCGCCGACGTAGAGGTTCAACGAAACGGACGGGAACATATCGCGGAACTCCCGCAGAACGTCCACCACCGCCTGCGAAGGGACCATGACGCTGATGGCGACGGAAACCTCCGCTTCGAGCCCTTCCTTCAGGCTCTTGACGCGTGCCCGCATGACCTGCAGGTCGCCCAAAATGCGGCGCGCATCCTCCAGCATCGCCCTGCCCGCTTCCGTCAGCTTCGGCTGGCGCGCACCGGAGCGCTCGAAAAGCGGCACTTCGAGCTGTGCCTCCAGATTGGCGATCGTGTAGCTGACAACCGATTGCGCACGGTTCAGCACCCGCGAAGCGGCCGAGAAACTGCCGGTCTCGGCAACAGTCAGAAACACTTGCAATTGGTCCAGAGTCGGGTTCGGAAGCATCTATCATCCATTCCATCGATAATTTCGATCGACATTATCACCGTTTTTTCGATAGCAGGCCAGACCTATTTTCCTCATCGACACTGCGGCTCACCTCCCAGAAACGGGCCGTCAAATTCAATTCGAAAGGAAATGCACCATGTCGTCCATCCTCCTCCTGACGTCCAGCCCGCGTGCCGACTCGCTGTCGACGCCGATCGCCGTCGATCTCGCCGAAAAGCTGAAGAACCAGAAGCCGGGCAGCGTCGTCGTCCGCCGCGACCTCGCCTCCAACCCGCTGCCGCATATTGACGACCTCTTCACCGGCGCGATCCGCAAGCCGGCCGACGCCCGCACCGCCGAAGAAATTGCAGCCATCAAGACCTCCGACGAACTCGTCGCTGAACTGTTTGCCGCCGACACGATCGTCATCAGCACCGGCCTGATCAACTTCAATATCTACTCGTCGCTGAAGACCTGGATCGACAACGTTGCCCGCGCAGGCGTGACCTTCAAGTACACGGAAAGCGGCCCGGTCGGCCTCGTAACCGGCAAGAAGGTTTATGTGGTGCTCACCTCCGGCGGCGTCTACTCGCAGGGCCCGGCTGCTCCCCTGAACCATGCCGTTCCGTACCTGAAGTCGGTTCTTGGCTTCCTCGGCATCACCGATATCGAGACCATCTATGTCGAAGGCCTCGCCTTCGGTCCGGAAGCCGCCGAGAAGGCCATCGACGCCGCCAAGTCGCGCGTCCAGGAAATCGCACTGGCTGCCTGATCAGCTCGCGAATTTTTCTGAAACGGCCGGCCTTCGCCGGCCGTTTTGTCATTTGTCGATATCGGCGACAAAATCTCGGACCGTCGCCAGGATTTCAGCCGAGAGATTTTCATCCGAGGAAATCCTGGCAAGGCCGACGCCGCCCGCCATCATCGCGAAAGCCATGATCGCCTTGCGCCGTCTTTCCCCATCATCCACTCCCGCGGCCTTGCTCGCCAGTGCTGCGAAATTGCGCTTGAGCCGCTCCGTCGCGATCCCCCGTGCCTTCTCGCCGCTGCGTGACAGATCGGAGGTCAGCGCGGCAAAGGGGCAGCCCTCGCCGGGATTGTCGCGATGATAGGCGCTGACATAGCGATCAGCGATATCGGCAGCGGTCATCTTCGCCGGGTCCACTCCCTCGGCCTCCAGCCTGCGTCCCCATGAATCGAACGCGGACTGGATCGCCTCGGCAACGAGATCGTCACGGGAGGCGAAGTGCTTGTAGAAGCCGCCGACAGTCAGTCCGGCTTCCTTCATCAGGTCGGCGACGCCGATGCCCTCGAGCCCCTCCTCGCGCAGTCGCTTCGACGCGGTCTCGACGATCTTCTCGTGCGTCTTCTGTTTTTCCAACTGCGAACGACCCATCGGAATTCTCCCGGCACTGCCTCTTGACTTATGTGGATTGCAATCATAATCCTTATGGATAACGATCGTAATCCATATCGTTGCCAATTCCAAGAGGAGCATGAACCATGCGTCTAAGAAACAAGGTCGCCCTGATTACTGGCGGAAACAGCGGCATCGGTCTTGCGACCGCCAAGGTCTTCATCGACGAGGGCGCCAAGGTCGTGATCACCGGCCGCAATCCGGAAACACTTGCTGCCGCCGAAAAGGCTCTGGGGGCCGGCGTGCTGGCCCTGAAGGTCGATGTCACCGATACCGCAGCCACCGAGAAGGCCCTTGCGGAAGCCGCCGAAAAGGTCGGCAAGCTCGACATCGTCTTCGCCAATGCCGGCATCGGCGGCGCGACACCGCTCGGTGACACGTCGCCGGAGCAGTTCAACCGGATCATCAGCACCAATCTGACGTCGGTTTTCTTCACCGTGCAATCGGCCCTGCCGCATCTCAATGACGGCGCGTCGGTGATCCTCAACGGTTCGGTGCATGCCGTGCTCGGCGCTCCCGGCTGGACGGCCTATGCAGCGACCAAGGCGGCGGTCCGGGCGATGACGCGCAATATGGCGTCCGAACTCGCGCCGCGCGGCATCCGCGTCAACCAGGTCACACCCGGCGGCACGAAAACGCCGATCTGGTCGCCTATGGCACAAACGGAAGACGCAATGTCGGCGCTCGAGGCCCGTCTCGGCGGCATGAGCCCGCTCGGCCGCATGAGTGAAGCCGACGAAATCGCCAAGGCGGCGCTCTATCTGGCCTCGGATGATTCGACCAATGTCACCGGCATCGAGATCACCGTCGACGGCGGCATGACGAGCGCGCCCTCCGGCGCCAAGATTTTCCGCACCGCCTGAGAAAGCTGGGCCGGGCAAATCAACCTGCCCGGCCTGACAGATGCTTGCCTTAGCTCGCCCGCATGGCGCGATAGGCAAGACGAAACAGAACGATTGCCAAATTCACTACGGCAAGCAGGAGCACTGCATACAGCATGGTCTGGATACCGGACGAAACGATGAGCTTACCGGCGATCAGCGGAAAGCCGAAGACGCCAATGAAATAGGCCAGCGAGAAGAGAAGCAGCGACTGCGGCATAAGGCCGGCCGGAGCCTCATTTGCGGCAAGGCCGTTGATGACGGAATAGGTCAGCCCGTATCCCAGCCCCAGCATCGCCGCCGCGCAGAGATAGCCCAGTGCACTCGATGTTACCATCAGGAACAGCAGGATCGATGCCAGCGTCAGGCTTGTCAGGACCAGGAGCGAATAGAACGGATCTTTCTTGACCACATATCCCGCTGCGAATAGCCGGCTCAGAATCGCGGAGGACATGAAACCGATGAAGAAAAGGGAGTAGTCGAACCCATGCGCCTTGGCGTAGCTGGTTTGAAAGCTGGACAATCCGCCGAAAATCGCACCGCCGACGCCAACCATCACGATGGAATATATTGCCGGTGACGCGATCACCCGTCGTGCCGCGCCAAACGAGATCTTGTTGACATGAGGCAATATCTTGCCGGCGTTGGTCAGCCTGATGTGGAGCAGGAAGTAAAGTGCGCCGCCGGCGAGACTGGAAAGGGAAGCAAAAAGAAAAGCCGTCTCGATCGGCATGGACCAGCCGGTCGCTACGCGGCCGATGATCGGCCCGACGCCGATGCCTGACATCATCGATCCGGAAAGCAGGGCAAAAAACCGGATACGATGCTCGGGCTCGATGATCGCGGCGACCAGCAGAGGGCCGAGGGCATAGAACGTGCCCCAGCCTATGCCGAGAATGAAACCGACAGTCATCAGCCCCACCCCGGCCGACGGGACCATGGCAAAACCCAACCCCGATGCAGCAAGAAACAGCCCCGAAACCGCGACCGCCCGCGCAGAGCCGATGGCATCCGCGATGTGGCCGGACAGGATGACGAGAATGACCGTGCTGACAGTCGCCGCCGAGATGATCAGGCCGGCCAGCGCCTCGTCCCCGCCACCCTTACCCACCAACACTGGGATCAGGAACGTTACCCCATAGGCAATCGAAAGAAGAAACCCTCCGATACACAAAACGGTAAACTCGCCGCTATCGACCCTCTGCTGTGCAACCGCATCACTCATGTCTCCATGCCCCTCGCAAGACAGTTCACTGGAATATTGCGGCAATGGAGATCACGTTTGTATTTTCCGAACAAGACGTTTTCATTGTGTCGATAACATATTGAAAACACGACAGTGTTTAGAAGGATGTTTCTGTTTACTCAACATCACCAACACCCCAAGCGAGGCATTGCATCTGACCGACGACCCGGCGAGCCGACTCGTTCATGCCGCTCCTGAGGCAGCGCTCGATACTTGGAAGGATCGTTATTGGGCTAACTGAGTTTCACGACACCGGAGCGGCCGACGATGCAGTTGCGGCCGCTCTTCTTGGCTTCATAGAGCCTGCCGTCGGCGACCGAGAGCACGGTGGTGAAGCTGGTGCCGTCTTCATCGGCGGTCGCAATGCCGATGCTGACCGTCACCGGCTTGTCATCCGGTGTCTGGACGCTGGTCGCGATCGTCCAGCGCAGGCGTTCGGCAAGCAGCAGGCCTTCCTCATGATTTGTGCCGGGGCAGACGGCGACGAACTCTTCGCCGCCGAAACGGAAGATGCGGTCGCTGGAACGCAGCGTCGTCCCGAGCCGGGCGGCGATCGCCTTCAACACCTCGTCGCCCTGGAGATGGCCGTAGCCGTCATTGACGTCCTTGAAGTGATCGGCGTCGATAATGAGGACCGTGGCGAACAGCCCCTGTCTCGATGCCTCATTCAGCATCAGCGGCGCTTCCAGCTCCATCCGGGTACGGTCATAGACGCCGGTGAGCATGTCGCGGCCGGTCCGCTCGAGAAGGTCGTTGTAGCGCTCGCGGAACGTCAGGTCGCCGAACACGTCGCTGATGGAGCGTGCGGATGCGGCAGAGCCGACGCGACGAATGCGATATTCATAGATCGCAAACATCACCGCGTAGAGGCAGACGGCAAACATCTTCGCCTTCCAGCCGCCCCAGAATGCGGCGACCGGCACGTCCAGGAAATAATGCAGCGCGGCGAAGAAGCCGATCTGGTCGAAGGTCAGCAACGCAAAGCCGCAGATCATGAAACGCAGGACGACACGGCGGCGGAAGAAATCCCCGAGTTTTTCGTAAAGCAGGATGATGCCGAGCGAATCGACATAGAGCAGCGCCGTGCCCCAGACCATCAGCCAGCCCATCTCCTTCAAGAAATCGACGTCGGGCGTGTGATCCGGCGATATCTCGAGCGGGTGGTGCAGCTGCAGCACCCAGGCGATGCCGACGGTCAAAAGGTTGCCGAAGAACAGGCCGTAGATCGGCTGGCGCACCGTCGCCGCATCCTCCTGCAGATAGAGCATCAGGATCATCATCAGCTTGCCGGAGAAGAAGACCGATGAGCCGGGCGATACGTCTCCGAACGGAAGCGAGACATAGAAGACCGCCGCCAGATAGGTTTCCATGAAATGCATGACGCCGAGCGCCGTCAGAAAGACCCCGAGGCCGAGCCGATGGCGGAAATGCAGAAGCATCACCATCAGCGTGAAATAGGCGACGGCTTCGACGACGAAGAGAGCGAGGTTGAGTGCCTCCATTACGACACCGCGGCTCCCAGCCAACGACCCCCGAACTCCGCAGGCGCGGCGATCGCGACAGCGGACCCTTTGGTCGATCGTCCAAAAAAATGAAACACGAGGGCAACCCTGCAAATCCTGCGGGGATAGCTTTCACCGCAATCCTTTAAGATTGCGTGTGCAAAATCAGACGCCGCGCGGCACGCAGGTCATGCGATTGAAAAGCAAGGAGTATCCTGCCGAGATCCGATCCCGATCCAAGCCGGGATCCCGATTTCAGACCTGACGGACCTTCTCGCCGTCACCAAAGAGCGACGGGCCGTGCTGATCGATGATCTGCTGCGCCTTGCGCACGGTGCATTCGATCGCGTCATCGGAAGAGGAAAACATATCGGCGCGAATGAAATTGCGCACCAGCACGTCGTCGCCGACCTTCTTCTCGATGCGGCCGACGAGGCGATATTGGCCGCCTTCCTTGCGTGGTTCGGCATAGATCGTGCAATCGCCGTAAAGCTGCGGCTCGCCGGAAGGGCCTGCCGCTTCCGCGGCCGGTTTGCCACCGCCGGAGAACATCGAAAAAAGATTTGAAATGAACGAAGCCATGACCCGCCTTTAGCACGAGGGCATCGTTTCCGCCAAGTCAAATGATCAAATTGGCGAGGATCTCATTTTCGGTGATATCTTCGTAACCCATGCCGGCAGCTTCGAAATTTCCGATCAGGCGGGCAAAATTCTCAGGCGCCTTGGTTTCGATGCCGATCAGGATCGAGCCGAAGTTGCGCGCCGATTTCTTCAGATATTCGAAGCGGGCGATATCATCGTCGGGACCGAGCAGGTTGAGGAAATCCCTGAGTGCGCCAGGGCGCTGGGCGAGCCGCAGGATGAAGTATTTCTTCAGCCCCGCGTAACGCATGGCTCTTTCCTTTACGTCAGGCAGGCGCTCGAAATCGAAATTGCCGCCGGAGACGACGGCGACGATGGTCTTGCCGCGGATCGTCTCCCGATCCATCGCGGCGATCGCCGTCAACGACAAGGCGCCGGCCGGTTCCAGAACAACGCCTTCGACGTTCAACATCTCCTGAATGGTGACGCAGATGGCGTTCTCCGGCATCAGTTGCACTTGGCTTGCCGGGAAATCGCGAAGGGCGGCGAAATTCAGGTCGCCGATGCGCGCCACGGCGGCGCCGTCTACGAAATTGTCGACCTTGGCAAGCGTCGTCACCTCACCCGCCTCGATGCTGCGCCTCAGGCTCGGCGCGCCAGCGGGCTCAGCAAAAACGAAGGCCGATTTCGCAACCGTGCCGTCGAGATAGCCGGTGATGCCGGCGGCAAGTCCGCCGCCGCCGACCGGCAGGACGACCATGTCGGGCACCGTTCCTTCCGGCAGCTGCTGCATGATTTCGGCTGCGACCGTCGCCTGCCCTTCGATGATATCGGCATGGTCGAAGGGCGGCACCATGACACCGCCGACCGCTTCCACATGCTCGCGGGCGGCCTGGTAGCACTGGTCGAAGAAGTCGCCGAACAGCCGGATGGTGATGAACTCGGCGCCGAACATGCGGGTCTTGTCGATCTTCTGCTGCGGCGTCGTCACCGGCATGAAGACAACCCCAGGCACGCCGAAATGGCGGCAGACATAGGCAAATCCCTGGGCGTGATTGCCGGCCGAGGCGCAGACGAAGGTTTTGCCGGAAGCCCCCTGCCCGATTGCCTTGCGGAAGAAATTGAAGGCGCCGCGGATCTTGTAGGACCGCACCGGCGACAGGTCCTCGCGCTTCAACCAGATATCGGCCCCGTAACGGGCCGAGAGATGATCGTTGAGCTGCAGCGGCGTTGCCGGAAACAGGCTGCGCATTGCCTCTTCGGCGCTTTCGACATCAAGTCTCGTCACGGGTGTCGTCCATTCTCACGATTAGCCACCGCCGCTATGGCATAGGCGGACCGGCAAAAGAAAGCCCGCTTCGGCCATTTCCGGTTCGCCGCCGGATCGGCTTGCTCGACGAACCGTTGTTCTCCGGGAAAGTTTTTCTTAAGCCAACCGCAAAATTGACGGCACATGAACTAATTTTAATTGTCAATGAACCGGCCGGCCACTTATGAAGCTATGATGATCTTCAAATTCGCAAGACCCCTGGCCTGGCTGCTGCTTGCCTTCATCATCTTCGTCACCGTGTCGCCGATCGGGCTGAGGCCGGAAACGGTCACGACGGTCGATACCGACCGTGCGAGCGCCTACGTGGTCCTTGGGCTCGCCTTTGCGCTCGCCTATCCGAAGCAGTGGAAAACGGTGGCGGCGCTGCTGGTCGTCGGCGCGGTCGCCATCGAATATCTGCAATACTTCGTACCGACGCGTCACGCGCGCCTGCATGACGCCGGCATCAAGGCAATGGGCGCAGCCTTGGGGCTTCTGGCCGGCTGGGTGATCAACAAATGGCGCGATGCGAAAGCACCAGACACCCTTCCGCTCACAGAACGCTGATTGTTGTTAGCAACAAACCAGCACATGACCCCGAAGATCGAATTCGGGATTTGTGCAGATCGAAATCGATAGAGTGTTCTTAGTGCGTCTTCCTGGACGCGCTAAGAACACTCTAGAAACCGCGCAATTGCATTGCCCAGAAAAACAGCGGTATCGCGGCCATCGCAGTTCCCAGAACAAGTGCGACACTGGCCTTGAAGATACGGATGCGCCGAACCTTAGTCCCACTCCAATCGTAAACCATCGCCTTACTCCCACAAGACAACACTTACTCAACCGTCGCGGCGCAATCCTTGCACCAAAAATGGCTTTGTCAAGCGACACCCGCTTTTATGCACAAAATACGAGCATATTCATACAGGATTATAAAGGTGGTGCGGGCGACGGGGATCGAACCCGTACAGCCAAGGCCGAGGGATTTTAAGTCCCTTGCGTCTACCAGTTTCGCCACGCCCGCTTGCCGCGTTTTCAATAACTTGCGTCATTGGCGATGGGAAGAGCCGTGAGGCGTAAAAATCATACCTCATTTGCCGGCGGCGGCGATCGATGGCCGCCGGTCCGTCGGGGTAAAAAATAAAAGGCGCAGCCGGCTTACGCCTGCTGCGCCTTCATCATTCCAGTATCAAAGATCAGGCGAGCTTGGCGGCAAGCTTGGCGACATGGGCGCCCTGGTATTTCGCGCCTTCCAGTTCGATCTCGGAAGGCTGGCGCGAGCCGTCGCCGTTGGTGATCGTGGAGGCGCCGTAAGGCGAGCCGCCCTTGACTTCTTCGGTGCCCATCTGGCCCTGGAAGGCATAGGGAAGGCCGGCAACGACCATGCCCTGATGCAGGAAGGTCGGGAGGAAGCCGAGGATGGTCGATTCCTGGCCGCCGTGCTGGGTTGCCGAGGAGGTGAAGACCGAGCCGATCTTGCCGACGAGCTTACCAGCGAACCAGAGGCCGCCCGTCTGATCCCAGAAATTGCGCATCTGAGAAGCGACCGTGCCGAAGCGCGTGCCGGCGCCGACGATGATCGCATCATAGTCCGCCAGTTCGTCGACGGTGGCGATCGGAGCAGCCTGGTCGACCTTATAATAGGACGCCTTGGCAACTTCTTCCGGCACGAGTTCGGGAACGCGCTTGACGGTGACGTCGGCACCAGCCGACTTCGCGCCTTCGGCAACGGCATAAGCCATGGTTTCGATGTGGCCGTAAGCCGAATAATAAAGGACGAGAACCTTCGCCATCTTCTATCTTCCTTGGAACATTGGGGTGAACTTTGAAACTGAGGGATTTCTATCAGCGCATGTGACTTAACACAGCCCTGCCCCGAAGAACTCAGTGTTCAACTGATGTAGACGAAAATTCACTTGCGTTTTCATTTCAGCAAAAATGAACGCATCGGCTGAACAGCATTCAGAGAGTTAGGGCATGATGTCATCCGAAAACCGCTTACACTTTTCGGCATCATGCTCCCTGTTTGCAAAGCGGCCGAAGGGCGCTACCTATTCACCAGCCTCACATCACGGAACATCCCATGAGCCATGACATCGTCGTCACCGCCGCCATGCTCGCCATCGGCGACGAGCTTCTTTCCGGACGCACCAAGGACAAAAATATCGGCCATCTCGCCGATATGCTCACCCTTTCCGGTATCGACCTGAAGGAGGTGCGCATCGTTGCCGACGACGATGAGGCGATCGTCGAGGCACTGAACGCGCTTCGCGGTAAATATGACTATGTCTTCACATCAGGCGGCATCGGGCCGACGCATGACGATATCACTGCCGATGCCATCTCAAAGGCTTTCGGCGTGCCTTGCGAATACGACGAAGCGGCAATGATGCTGCTTGCCGAGATGTACAAACGCCGCGAGATGGAATTCACCGAGGCACGTCAGCGCATGGCGCGCATGCCGCGGGGCGCTGTCCATATCGCCAATCCCGTTTCGACGGCGCCGGGCTTCATCATCGGCAATGTGCATGTCATGGCCGGCGTGCCGCAGGTCTTCCAGGCGATGGTCGACAATGTGCTGCCGACGCTTCGAACCGGCATGCCCGTGCTTTCGCTTGCCATCGCCTGCCCTTACGGCGAAGGCGAAATCGGCACACCACTGACCGCGATCCAGAAAGCGCATCCGGAAACCAGCATCGGTTCCTATCCGCGCTATGTCGGCCAGAAGTTCTCGACCGAGATCGTCGTGCGCGGCCGCTCGCAGGCGGCGATCGATGCGGCCGGCGCCGAGGTGCATGCGATGATCGATGCCATCCGCCAAAGGAAGGACATTGCCGAAAACCACTCCGCCGAGGCTTGAGGACAACGCCGGATTGGGATCTGCTTGATCCCCATCAAGGAACAGGAGAAGGGTCCGGTGCATTCCTTCCCTCGCGCACAAGCCATTTCAGCGAAGGAGAATTGATATGTGTTACAAAACCATTCTCGCCATTCTCGATACAAGAGACAATAGCGCCGCCGTTGCCGATTTCGCCTTTGCCATGGCCGCCGAAAGCGGCGCCCATGTGATCGGCCTGCATGCCGAAACCATCTCCGTCGTACCGCTGGTGGCGCCGATGGAAATTCCCGATCCCGTCGCGGTGCAGGCGCTGCAGGACATGGCGCATGGCGAAACGATTGCGGTGGAGCGCATCTTTCGAGAGAAAGCGGCGGCGGCCAGCGCTTCCTCCGAGTGGCGCAGCTTTGCCACATCAACCGGTTACGGCTCCGCGCCGCTGATTGAAAGCGCGCGCAGTGCCGATCTGCTGATCGCCTCGCAGGCAGACCCCGCCAACCCCTCCGACAGCCATGTCGATGTCGACAGCTTCCTCTTCGACACCGGCCGGCCGGTGCTGATGATCCCCTATATCATCCGCCGGCCGAAGCCGATCAAACGCGTGCTGATCGCCTGGAACGGCTCGAAGGAGGTCGCGCGCGCGACCTTCGACGCGCTGCCGATCCTCAAAGCGGCCGACGAGGTGGAGATCTTTTCGGTCGATCCCGCCGATACGGCGCTGCATTCGCCGCTGACATCAGGTGCCGAGATCGCCGCCACACTTGCCCGTCACGGCGTGAAGACGACGCTTTCGACGGCGGAAAGTATCGACAAGAACACGTCTCATGTGATCGAGAACCGGCTTTCGGACAGCAGTATCGATCTTCTCGTCATGGGCGCCTATACGCATTCCTGGCTCTGGCAGATGATCTTCGGCGGCACGACGAGGACATTGCTGCAATCGATGACGGCGCTGACCCTGTTGTCGCGGTAACGGGTTGCTCTTGCGTTTTACCGGCAAATCCCGCTAATTGCAGCGACCGATGACGGCTTCGAGCCTCGGCCACGTCTCGCGCAGTAGCAGCTCGCGATCTCGCGCAGTGTCGGCTGCGCGATTTCTCGTTTTGCCGATCGTCGCTTCAAACCGCTCGGTCGCCGGCAAACGGCGTGTCATTTTCATCATGCCGCGGAGCAGCCCCGATGTCCCTTCCCGATAAAGCCTTTCCCGTTTCCTGGGATCAATTCCACCGCGATGCGCGAGCGCTTGCCTGGCGGCTTGCCGGCCTCGGGCAGACCTTCAAGGCGATCGTCTGCATCACCCGCGGCGGCCTCGTTCCGGCCGCAATCATCTCGCGCGAATTAAACATCCGGCTGATCGAAACGGTCTGCATCGCCTCCTATCATGACTATGTGAACCAGGGCGACATGGTGCTGCTCAAGGGCATCGCGCCCGAGCTTGCCGAAAATGAAGGCGAAGGCGTGCTCGTCATCGACGACCTGACGGATACCGGCAAGACCGCAGCACAGGTGCGCACCATGCTGCCGAAGGCGCATTTCGCCTGCGTCTACGCCAAACCGAAAGGCGTTCCGACCGTCGATACCTTCGTCACCGAGGTCAGCCAGGATACCTGGATCTACTTCCCCTGGGACATGGGCTTCACCTATCAGGAACCGATCGCCAAGGGCGCGCACTGACCGCTACCGGCAGCAGCAGACTTAGTATTTGCTACTTGAAATTGTTCCAGATTTTGTCGGCGAGGCCTGCTGAATCCGCTATCGGGTTTTCCGCATCTATTTTATTTTCTTCTCATGCATGGGCGGCGTGCGAATCGCGTCAGGTTGCGCTTAAAACGTGCGCCTGACGATCCGAGAGAGGGAAGCAATATGGCGCGATGGGGATGTGTGGGAGCGGGTGTGGCCGCCGGACTGGCGGCCTGCCTCTTTCCGCTGCTCCCTGCCCGCGCCGAACCTGCCTACGTGCCCCTCGTGCGTGACTATGTCGAACACCGGGTCAGGCAGATGGTCGAAACGCCGCTGGTGCTGAATGCCATTGCCGAGCAGAATGTGGAATTCGGCAATGTCAGCGAAATGGATATGCGGGTTCTCGACGAGACTTACCGGTCGGAGGTCATTCAGCACCACCTGCAGATGGTCAAGCTGCTGCTCGACAAATCAGTCTCGCACTATCTGAAGGCCATGCAGGACGCCTCGCAAGGGGCAATCGTCGAATTCTTCGTCACCGACAGCCATGGGCTGAACGTCGGGCAGAGCGCCATCACCACCGATTACTGGCAGGGCGACGAGGAAAAATATCTCAAAACCTTCGCCAACGGCTCCCGCGAGATCTTCATCGACCGGGCGGAACGCAACGAATCCACGCAGATGCTCGAAACGCAGGCGAGCTTCGTTGTCATGGACAGGCAGGACAGGCCGATCGGCGTGGCCACCGTCACCATCGCCGTCGATGCGCTCTGAGGGTGCTTGCGTCGAACGAATCGGCATGCGCATTTGCCGGAAAAATGCCATCATAAGATTTGCCGCAGGGCGATTTTCTACCCTTGCGCCATTTTCCTTAGCCGGCAATGCCTGCAAGCCATTGTATTTTCAGCGCTCCCGGGCTTTCCCCAATCTTCACAGGCGCATCCACAAGATGTTGTGGTTAGCAATCAATTAAAAGCCAGCCCTTGACGGAATCAGCTGTTTCAAACTTT
This sequence comes from Rhizobium fabae, assembly GCF_003985135.1. Lineage (NCBI taxonomy): Bacteria > Pseudomonadati > Pseudomonadota > Alphaproteobacteria > Hyphomicrobiales > Rhizobiaceae > Rhizobium > Rhizobium fabae. The sequence goes on along the minus strand of NZ_ML133664.1, from coordinate 34,997 downwards.
ACTATTCCTGATGTTGCGGCGGCGACAGGACCGGAGGTAACGAGCCCGGTTCCCTTTTGAAAAACAGGACGCAGGACCAGGGCATTGCACCGGAAACGGTTCAGGCCCGGCAGGGTTCTTGCGCGGTTTTCAGCCTCCAAAAAAAGCGACATTGGGACTGGCGATAATAAGCTGTTAATACTATATTTAGCGTTTGCAGCCACCATCACCACAAGATACAGGAAGGACATCTCCGGATGACACCCCTGTCACAATACGGAAACGAGGCTGGCTGCACGACGACAAAGTGCCGCCGGATAGGAAATTTGCGCCCAGGTCGCGGGGACCGGGCGCCAACGCGAGGTCAAGACTATGCGCATCGAACGTCGTTTCACGAAGGCCGGCCAAGGCGCCTATGCGGATGTCGAATTCCGCAAGGCGACGAGCGAGATCAAGAACCCTGACGGTTCGATCGTGTTCCGCCTCGAGAATATCGATGTTCCCGCGCAGTTCTCCCAGGTCGCGACCGACGTTCTGGCGCAGAAGTATTTCCGCAAGGCCGGCGTTCCCACCCGGCTGAAGAAGGTCGAGGAAAACGACGTTCCTTCCTTCCTGTGGCGCTCCGTTCCCGACGATGCCGCGCTGAAGAACCTGCCCAAGGATGAGCAGACCGGCTCCGAAATCGATGCGCGCCAGGTCTTTGATCGTCTCGCCGGCACCTGGACCTATTGGGGCTGGAAGGGCGGCTATTTCTCCTCCGAAGAAGATGCTGCAGCCTTCAAGGACGAGCTTGCCTATATGCTCGCCACGCAGCGCGTCGCGCCGAACTCCCCGCAGTGGTTCAACACCGGCCTGCACTGGGCCTACGGCATCGACGGTCCCGGCCAGGGCCATTTCTACGTCGATCCCTTCACCGGCAAGCTGACCAAGTCCAAGTCGGCCTACGAACACCCGCAGCCGCATGCCTGCTTCATCCAGTCCGTTGAAGACGACCTCGTCAACGAAGGCGGCATCATGGACCTCTGGGTGCGCGAAGCCCGCCTCTTCAAATATGGCTCCGGCACCGGCTCCAATTTCTCGATGCTGCGCGGCGAAGGCGAAAAGCTTTCCGGCGGCGGCCGCTCTTCCGGCCTGATGAGCTTCCTGAAGATCGGCGACCGCGCTGCCGGCGCCATCAAATCGGGCGGCACGACACGCCGCGCCGCCAAGATGGTGGTCGTCGACATCGACCATCCCGATATCGAGGAATACATCAACTGGAAGGTCAAGGAAGAGCAGAAGGTCGCGGCTCTCGTCACCGGCTCTAAGGTCGTCGCCAAGCATCTGAAGGCGATCATGAAGGCCTGCTTCAATTGCGATGGCGGCGACAACGGCGATTGCTTCGACCCGAGCAAGAACCCTGCCCTGAAGCGCGAGATCCGTGCCGCCAAGAAGGACCAGGTTCCGGAAAACTACGTCCAGCGCGTCATCCAGTTCGCGCGCCAGGGCTACAAGGATCTCGAATTCAAGACCTACGACACCGATTGGGATTCGGAAGCCTATCTCACGGTATCGGGCCAGAATTCCAACAACTCCGTCTCGATCAAGGACGACTTCCTGCGCGCGGTCGAGAATGACGGCGAATGGAAGCTGACCGCCCGCAAGGACGGCAGGGTGATGAAGACGCTGAAGGCGCGCGACCTCTGGGAAACGATTTCTTATGCCGCCTGGGCCTCGGCAGATCCCGGCATCCACTTCAACACGACGATGAACGACTGGCACACGTCGCCGGCCGGCGGCCCGATCCGCGGCTCGAACCCGTGCTCGGAATACATGTTCCTCGACGACACGGCCTGCAACCTTGCCTCGCTGAACCTGCTGCAGTTCAAGGACAAGGCCACCAAGCGCATCAATATTGCCGACTACGAACATGCGGTTCGCCTGTGGACCGTCGTGCTCGAAGTCTCGGTGATGATGGCGCAGTTCCCGTCGAAGCGGATTGCCGAACTTTCCTACGAATACCGCACGCTCGGTCTCGGCTACGCCAATATCGGCGGCCTGCTGATGTCCTCGGGCATTCCCTATGACTCTACCGAGGCCCGCGCCATTGCAGGCTCGCTGACCGCGATCATGACCGGCATCTGCTATGCGACCTCGGCCGAAATGGCCGCCGAGCTCGGGCCCTTCCCGAACTTCGCGCCGAACCGCGAGAGCATGCTGCGGGTCATCCGCAACCATCGCCGCGCCGCTTATGGCGAAACCTCCGGCTATGAGGCGCTCTCGATCGATCCGGTCGCGCTGATCCATTCGGAAAACCCGGACCAGGATCTCGTCGCCCACGCCAAGTCGGCCTGGGACAAGGCGCTCGAGCTTGGCGAACAGCATGGCTACCGCAACGCGCAGGTCTCGGTCATTGCGCCGACAGGCACGATCGGCCTCGTTATGGATTGCGACACAACCGGCATCGAGCCCGACTTCGCGCTGGTCAAGTTCAAGAAGCTCGCCGGCGGCGGCTACTTCAAGATTATCAACCGCGCGGTGCCTGAAGCGCTGCGCACGCTCGGCTATTCCGAAAGCCAGATCGCCGAGATCGAGGCCTATGCCGTCGGCCACGGCAACCTGAACCAAGCGCCGGCGATCAATCCTTCGACGCTGAAGACCAAGGGCTTCACCGACGAGAAGGTCGAAGCCGTCAACGCTGCGCTGAAGAGCGCCTTCGACATCAAGTTCGTCTTCAACCAGTGGACGCTCGGCGCCGACTTCCTGAAGGACACGCTGAAGGTTTCCGACGAACAGCTCGCCGACATGAGCTTCAGCCTGCTCGACCATATGGGCTTCTCGAAGAAGGACATCGAAGCCGCCAACATCCATGTCTGCGGCGCGATGACGCTGGAAGGCGCACCCTTCCTCAAGAAGGAACACCTGCCGGTCTTCGATTGCGCCAATCCCTGTGGCAAGATCGGCAAGCGCTACCTCTCGGTCGAAAGCCATATCCGCATGATGGCGGCCGCCCAGCCGTTCATCTCGGGCGCGATTTCCAAGACGATCAACATGCCGAACGAGGCGACCGTCGAGGATTGCAAAAACGCCTACATGCTGTCCTGGAAGCTTGGCCTCAAGGCCAATGCGCTCTATCGCGACGGTTCGAAGCTGTCGCAGCCGCTCAACGCCTCGCTGATCGAAGACGAGGACGACGAGGATGCGCTGGAGGAACTGCTGCAGGCGCCTGTCGCAGCCCAGGCCGTCACCATCACCGAGAAGATCATCGAGCGGGTAATCGAGCGCGTTTCCCGCGAACGCGAGAAGCTGCCGAACCGCCGCCAGGGCTATACCCAGAAGGCCGCCGTCGGCGGACACAAGGTCTATCTCAGAACCGGCGAATTCGGCGACGGCCGCCTCGGCGAGATCTTCATCGACATGCACAAGGAAGGCGCCGCCTTCCGCGCGATGATGAACAATTTCGCTATCGCCATCTCGCTCGGCCTGCAATATGGCGTGCCGCTCGAGGAATATGTCGAGGCCTTCACCTTCACCAAGTTCGAGCCGGCCGGCATGGTCATCGGCAATGACGCAATCAAGAACGCCACGTCGATCCTCGACTATGTCTTCCGCGAGCTTGCCGTTTCCTATCTCGGCCGCCATGATCTCGCGCATGTCGACACGTCGGATTTCTCCAACACCGCACTCGGCAAGGGCATCCAGGAAGGCAAGACCAACTTGCTCTCCACCGGCTGGACCCGCGGCTACAAGCCGACGCTGGTGCCCGGCACCGGCGGCGAACGCCAGGCTGGTGAACCCAAGGGTGCGGCCACCGCTGCCCCTGCCCGCGCCGCTTCCACCAGCACCGTGACTGCCTTTGCCGGCAGTGCGGCCCGCAAGCTGGAGCCGACCACCGCCATCTCCACCTCCGAAATCGTCGCCTTCAAGCGCGATTACGAGGAACGCGCCAAGGAATTGGCGGAAGAGATCGCCGAAGAGGTGATCGAGGAAATCACCAGCGACGCGACCGCCCTCTTCTCCGACAAGGCCGCCGCGGACGCGGCAACGGCCAAGACGGAAGCCAAGAAGATGGAAGCCGAACGCCGCCAGCGCTCGATCATGCAAGGCTATACCGGCAACATGTGCTCGGAGTGCCAGAACTTCACGATGGTGCGAAATGGCACCTGCGAGAAGTGCGACACGTGCGGTGCGACGAGCGGGTGCAGCTGATTATTCTTCCTACTCTTCATATAGGGCGCCACTGAGTTTGTCATTGCGCCATCCTGATGTCACTAAAGTGACCTTTTGGCGGACTAGCGAAACAACATTCCGGGCACTTCGGTGCCCGGAAAATGCCTCAAGGAACAAAACAGGAATCAACTATACAGGCACGGTATTCGAGTATGGCAGACGCAGTGATTGCAAACTGGGACGGGCACGACTACCAGGCCCGATTCTTCTGGATACATGCTTCAGGCCTTCGCAATCCGGAGACCCCGCATGTCGTCGAGGTCTCGTACGAGACTGACGGCCCCAAAGGCTTCGATGATGTCGTCGTGCGCTACAGCCCCGGCCACGTCGGACGTCGTTCGTTTAGAGTCGAGACTGCTCATCACCAAGTGAAGTTTCACGTCAACCAGGCTGGCCGCTTCGGCTTCAAAGATCTGATCGAGCCCGAATTCATCGGTGCGACAGCAGTTTCGATCTTGGAACGCCTGAAGGAGGCTGTGGAGAAGTCACCGCCCAACTCGACGTTCACACTGGTTACTACCGACCGGGTACGCGACGATGATCCCTTGTCCAAGCTGCTCAAGACAGCCGACAAGTCCCTGGACGTGGGCAAGCTCGCTGTTGGCAAGACAGAGCAAAGCGAGATGGGGAAAGTCCGCGCTCTCTGGCGCGAGCATCTCAAGCTCGATACCGACGAGGAACTCTACGCCATCCTTGACACCTTCCACATCATGGAGGGCTACCACTCCCTGCAGGACATGAGGGAGCACGTGGATCTTCACTTTCAGGTCGTCGGCCTGTCCAGTGGAGGAAACAGTCTCGAGTTCAAGTTTGACGGTGCCGCCCGTGCCCTGAAAGTCACCCAACGCAATAAGCTGACCAGGGAAGCGTTCGAAGAGCTTTGCATCGAACAAGGTTGGATCAAATCCACACAGCCGGAGGATCGGAAGAACATTTCCATCAAGTCGTTCAGCGACGGTCCGACGGACTATCTCGATGCCACGCCCGAGAACACGTTGTCCCTCCTCCATATGTTCGACGTCCGGCATCTGCAGGCGGGTGCCGACTGGAATACGGATGTCCGGCCCGCGGTCGAAGATTTCCTCACCCGCGTTCGCGAGACCGACAAGAGTATCCGGCTCTTCCTCGACAGCCACTCTTCGGTCGCCTTCCTCGCCGGAGCCATGCTCGGCTTCAAGACAAACACGCATGTCGAAATCAATCAGAAAGGCCGGGGGCCGACCACTGTCTGGCGCTCTGATGACGGGAAAGCCGGGCCTCCCGCCTCAACATCGGTGATCGATATCGGCAATGGATTGGACGTAGCGGTCGTCGTGAGCTTCTCCCGCAATGCCCTGGCCGATGTCCAAGAATACGTGAAGACGAAGGTTCCCAGCATCGGTCGGATTCTTCATGTCACTCCGGTAGGCGGCCCGGGTCAGAAATCGCTGGCTGGCGGCGAGCACGCCGCCGACATCGCAGACCAGATCGCGGATGCGCTCAAGTCCCTGCGCCCCGCTTTCGGAGCACAGCGGCATTTCTTCATATCCGGGCCGAACGCATTCGCCTTCTCCATGGGTCAGCATCGCGATGCGATGGGGCCAGTCACTTTGTACGAGTTCGATTTCAAGGGTGCCGTAGACGGTAGCTACCACCCCTCCTTCAGGATTGGTTGAGCATGGAACTTAAAGCGCAATTCGGTGAATTTCTCCGCGAGATCCGGCCTACGGAACGGCAGAAGGAAGATTGGAAGGCAGGGGCGAACACGCTCCGGTCACGACTTTCTGCCGACAAAGACTTGAATGCAATCGTGGTCGCCACCTTCCTGCAGGGAAGCATTCGGCGTTCGACTGCCATCCGCCCGACCGGAGACAAGCGGCCCGACGTCGATATCGTTGTGGTGACCGACATCGACTATCACCAGACGACCCCGCAGCAGGCGATGGACAAATTCGTTCCGTTCCTCGAGCGCCACTATCCGGGGAAATGGCGTCCGCAAGGGCGGTCCTTCGGTATCGAGCTGTCCTATGTCGATATCGATCTGGTCATCACCGCCCTGCCCACCGATCCTGCCTCAAGGCAGACTATGGAACGTTTGTATCGGTCCAAGTCGGTCTTGACGAACGACTCCCTGGAAGAGGACACGAGCTGGCGTCTTAACGAGCGCTGGCAACCGACGCCTTTTGGTAGCCAGCCTCTGGCGATGGACGACGCGCCGACAGGCAACTGGCGTCCGAACCCTTTGCTCCTACCAGATCGCGATGTCGGAAATTGGGGGCGCACACATCCGCTCGCTCAGATCCAATGGACTGCAGCCAAGAACCGCGCCTGCAATGGTCATTATGTCAATCTCGTGCGAGCGACCAAGTGGTGGCGGCAACAAAATGCACTGATCTTGCCGAAATACCCGAAGGGCTATCCGCTTGAACACATGATCGGGCATGTTCTGAGCAATGGCACCACGTCTATGGCCTCCGGCTTCGTCCAAGTGCTGGAAACAATGCGGGACATCTGGCGCATCCCGGCGACGTTCGATCAGGTTCCGGACCTCCCGGATCACGGCGTACCGGAGCACAACGTGCTGAAGCGGCTCTCTGCAGAGGATTTCAAGTCTTTCCACGCGGCGATTTCGACGGCTGCCGGACAGGCACGCGAGGCGCTGGATTCAGATGATGCGCAGAAGAGCGGCGAGCTGTGGCAGAAGCTATTCGGAAGCAAGTTTCCGCTTCCCGGGCCGAATGGCGGAGACCGCAAGCCCGGTTTCTTCGCTCCTCCGTCACAGCCAGCCGAGCCGCGGAGGACCGATCGGTTCGCGTGAGGTGCTTCTAGTTGTTCATTCCTGAAGTCCTTCAGAGCGTTTCCGACCGTTTTGCGGATCATCCTCGAATCCGATGCACCGCTACGTGGTCATCGGATTCGGAAGGCCACTGGTCCCTACCCTTCGTCGCCCTCCTGAGCGGCGCCTCGACGGAGTTCATTTCGACCGAGACGGCTTGGTATGTCGTGCTCGTCCCACGGACGAAATCGGTCACTGTTTATCCAGCGATGATCGGTGGAATTTCGGCAACCTTCCAGCACCAGTCCTTCAACCGCGAAGGAGGTGGATCGCTGCCGTGGAGGCTGGGAAATCCGTGCCTTGATCGTCCCGCCGCAGCATTCGGGCGCGCCTCCTGGAATGGCCAGCCTGATGCGATCGACGAGAAGATAGTCTGGCATCTGGAACGCCTTCTAATCTGGATCGACGCAGCCGCCATAGGCGAACTCGCGATCGAAGGCGAGCCGCTGGAGCTACCGCCCGGGCCCGGGCAGACAAACTTCCCGGTGGTCGGCTTCGTTGGTGCTGGCGACGATCTGGTATTCTGGCAGGGTCGGACCAATGACTGGGGATGGGTCGACCTCGCCAAGCTGCCGGGAGCGAAGACTAGCTATGCAATGACGACCTTTCGTGACCGCCAATTGGCGCCGATAAGAAAGTCGGTATGGGGGCGGGCAATAGCTGAAGCAGCCCCGGCAAAAACGGGCCTCTGGATTGCGGTCGACAACCTGCCAGTGCGGGCACCTTGGGAACTGCCGCGAACGTGGGCGGATCTTTCCGCTCAGCTCGACACTCAGGGCGTTCAGCTCGCTGACGTGTTCGAGCTAGCTGGCGCCGATCGCCGGCGTCGGAAAGACGATCGTGGAACGGTGACGCTGTTAATCGGATTCCCGATCGCGGAGTTGGTCGGGGGGATTCCATCGAAATACCATTGGATCGCTGTCGGTTCGATCGAACTGTCGGGTCGGACGACGAAGAAGAATGGCTTCCGGGCGAACGAGCGGACGCATCGGCTCATCGATCGCAACCGACCGACGGCAAATTCTTCATTGACGTGGCTGCGGACGGTCAATTGGGAACCCGACCAGATTCGGACGCGTTCCGGCTCCGGTACCGGGATGGTTTCCGAGCGGGTATTGATCATCGGCGCGGGTTCACTCGGCGGCGCCATTGCCGAGAACCTTGTCCGAATGGGTGTGACAAGGATGGGTATACTCGACCCTGATGTTTTGGATGTCGGCAACCTTACGCGGCATGTGCTTGGCATCGATGCAGTCGGCCACGACAAGGCTGCCGCACTTGCGCATGCTCTGTCGTTGATCATGCCGGACGCCGATGTCAGAGGTATCGTCGACAGCTTCCCGCCGGGTGGCGATGAACTCGCGGAGGAACTGCGTTCGTTCGATGTCATCATCGACTGCACCGGATCGGATGCGGTTCTTGATGCCATGGCCGAGTTCGACTGGGGCGGCGAGAAAATCTTCGTCAGCCTGGCGATTACCTGGCGGGCCGAGGGGCTTCTCGTGTTCACTGCGTCAGAGGCCACCTTCCCGGCAAACGATGCGAAGGAGAGCTTCCACGAGATGAATGTGCCGCCGACCGATTTCGGCGACGCCCGCATGGAAGGGATTGGCTGCTGGCATCCAGTGTTTCCGGCAACGGCCGCAGATGTCCGCATGTGGAGCGCTGTGGCAACGACAACCATCCTGGAGGCAATCAGATTGCCGAAACGCCGCTGCCAATATTTCCGGCAGGGGTTTGACGGCACGGTGGAGAAGCTCAATGGATGAGAAGATTGTGGTGGCATTTCAAGCTGTGAGCGCGACTGTCGAAGTTCGTCTGACGGACGCCGCCCTGCGATTGATCGAGAAGGAGGCACTCGCGTCGGCCAATAGGGAGACGGGTGGCATCCTCATTGGTCGGTATGAGAATGATGGGAACGTGGCGGTCGTCACCGCAGCGTCGGAACGCCCCACTGACTCTAGTTCCGGAAGGGCATGGTTTCAAAGGGGCATCAGCGGACTGACGGCCAAACTTCGCGCCCGATGGGTCCATGGCGAATACTATCTCGGCGAGTGGCACTCACACCCTGGCGGCGCCCCGGATCCAAGCAACAACGACATACGGGAAATGCGTTCGATCTCGATCGACACCAGCTACAGGTGTCCGAAGCCGATCATGGTCATCGCAGGGACGTCCAGAGAGTCCATTCGCATATTGGTAAGCGTTTTGGAGAACGGTCGTCTGATCAGACTTAAGCCAGTCGAATCGCCTAGAAGCAGCGGAACCGAAAGTCCGATCGTCACCGGCACCAAGCTAGAGGGCGATCTTTGATTTCGTCGTTCGCCAAGGACTCGCCCCTGCGATAACCGAGAAATTCGCCAGCGCGGATGCGCTCGAGAAGGCAAATGGCGGACAGCGGTGTAACCCTGACCGAGTATGCATCACTAACATTCTCTCCAACTGGCTGAGGCTAACCGCCCTCGCCGCTGAGGATGCGCTGCTCATCAACGTCGAACTGGCGCTGGCGATGAACGCCGACTATGTCGCCCGCATCAGACATTTGATCAAAGAGGTACTTCGTGAGTTTCAACTACAGTAATCACGCTCTCGATCTGACGACCGACCCTGATTTCTTCTCGCTCCTCACCGGAAGCTACGCGCGCATCGTCGGCCGTCGTCTTGTCCAGGACGGGCAAGGGCCGGACTGGCTTTACAATGACGCTCCTTTCGTGGTCCTCGCTCACAATACCGAGCCCGATCCGCGCTTCATCTACGCAAACCGGACCGCGCAGAACTGCTTCGAATATAGCTGGGATGAATTCATCGCGCTGCCTTCGCGGCTTTCGGCGGAGCAGCCCGATCGGGCCGAGCGTCACCGGCTGCTGGACAGCGTCACGCGTGATGGTTTTGTCGACAATGGACGCGGCGTCAGGATCGCAAAATCGGGGCGGCGTTTCTGGATTGAGAACGTGACCGTTTGGCAGCTCATCGATGAAAGCGGAAAGCGGTTGGGCCAGGCTGCGATATTTCCTTCGTGGCGGGACGCGTAGAAGCGCCGTCCAGCCGCCGGATCTCGGCCTAACGAGTTGCTGCCGGCAATGACGTTTCGGCTACGCGATCCGGATGCGCCGCTTGGAAGGCGGGCAGTTCGGCGCATCTGCCGTCGATATCGACGATGCGCTTGAAAGCGGTCATATCGACTCCCCAGCGGCGGGCGTTGTAGACTTGGGGAACAAGGCAGAGGTCGGCCATGGTCGGCGTGTCGCCAAAACTGAACGCGCCATCGAGTTCGCCGATCATGGCTTCCAATTTGCGCAGTCCGTCCGCGATGAAATGCTTCATCCATTCCTCTCGGGCGTCAGCCTTCCCAGTTATGGCCGTGACATGCGCAACGACATGCGTGTTGCAGATCGGATGGATGTCCATGGCGACGGCATATGCGAGGGCGCGGACTTTCTGGCGATCGGTGATATCGGGTGGCAGCAATCCGCATTCCGGTCGAATCTCGGTGAGATATTCGATGATTGCCAGCGACTGCGTCAGTGTTTTCCCGTCGATCACCAATGTCGGGACGAAGCCCTGCGGGTTGAGCGCGAGATAGTCCGGCTTCCTGTGTGCGCCGTCGAGCAAGTTGATGGGCACCGTCTTATAGTCGATGCCCAGGAGATTGAGCGCGATGCGGACGCGATAGCTCGCCGATGATCTCCAGTAGTCGTAGAGAACGACTTCCTTCATTGCGGCCCGGCTCCCGCGTATTTTTCGACCGTCTGCTCGATCGCCCCGAAGATCGAATGGCCCGCCTGATCCTTCATCTCGATGCGGACCATATCCCCGAACCGCAGAAACGGCGTCTTCGGCGAACCGGTCTCGATCGCCTCGATCATCCTGAGTTCGGCAATGCAGGAATAGCCGTTGCCGCCCTCTTCCACCGGCTTACCCGGGCCGCCGTCGAGCTTGTTGGACACCGTTCCCGAGCCGATGATCGTTCCGGCCACAAGCTTGCGCGTTTTGGCGGCATGGGCGATTAGCTGGCCAAAATCGAAGGTCATGTCGATGCCGGCGTTCGCCTTGCCGAATGCCTTGCCGTTCAAGCTTACGAGCAGCGGGAGATGCAGCTTGCCGCCATCCCATGCCGCCCCGAGCTCGTCCAGCGTCACTGCGACCGGAGAAAATGCCGATGCGGGCTTCGACTGGAAGAAACCGAACCCCTTCGCCAGTTCGTCCGGGATGAGACCGCGCAGCGATACGTCGTTGACGAGCATCACCAGGCGGATGGCCTCGCGGGCGGCCTCCGGACCGGCCCCCATGGCAAGATCGTCGGTAATAACGGCAACCTCGCCCTCCATATCAATCCCGTAAGCCTCGTCAGCCGCCACGATCGGGTCGCGCGGCGCGAGGAAGCCATCCGAACCGCCTTGATACATCAGCGGATCAGTCCAGAAGCTCGCCGGCATCTCGGCGCCGCGTGCCTTGCGCACCAGTTCGACATGGTTGACGTAGGCCGAGCCGTCGGCCCATTGGTAGGCCCGTGGCAAAGGCGATGCGGCGTCATGCTCGTGAAACCGGATCGTCGGCTGGGCGCCCGTCTCGATGCCTTCGGCAACCAAAGCAAGTCTCGGGGCCACATGCTCCCAGTCATCGAGCGCCGCCTGCAGGGTGCGGGCGATGTGACCGACCTCGGAGCAGCGGGTCAGGTCGCGGGAAACGACGACGAGCCGGCCGTCCCTCGTGGAGTCCTTCAATGTCGCAAGTTTCATGTCCCAACCCCAATGCCGGAAAATGCTTGGCCGATCGTCATCGTCACTTGATACCGGGGGTTCCGTCGAACCTGCGTTCCAGGCCTTCCCAGCATTCCAGGTAATTATCCTGCAGCGTTTCGAGCTCGGCGGCGTACTTCGTCAGCTGCTGCGGATATCGCGTCTCGAACATGAAGGCCATGGTGTCATCCAGCTTCACAGGTTTGAGCTCGGCATTGGATGCCTTTTCGAAGGCAAGCGCGTCCGGCCCGTGGGCGAGCATCATGTTGTGCAGGCTCATGCCGCCCGGTACGAAGCCTTCCTCCTTGGCATCGTACTGGCCGTGGATCAGGCCCATGAATTCGCTCATGATGTTGCGGTGGTACCAGGGCGGACGGAAGGTGTGCTCGGCAACCAGCCAGCGCGGCGGAAAGATCACGAAATCGACATTCGCGGTGCCTGCATCTTCGGTAGGCGCGGTCAGTACCGAAAAAATCGACGGATCGGGATGATCGAAGCGGATCGCGCCGACCGGAGAAAACGTCCGCAGGTCGTATTTGTAAGGCGCATAGTTGCCGTGCCATGCCACGACATCGAGGGGCGAGTGGCCGATATTGGTGACATAGAACTTTCCGCACCATTTCACATGCATCCGGCAGGGCTTTTCCTTGTCCTCGAAAGCGGCAACCGGCGTCTTGAAGTCGCGCGGGTTCGCGAGGCAGTTCGCGCCGATGGGGCCGCGATCCGGCAGCGTGAATTTCGCGCCGTAATTCTCGCATATATAGCCGCGCCAAACCGTTTGTTCGCCGTTGCGCAGGACCTTGAACATCATGCCGCGGGGGATGAGGCATATTTCCAAGGGCTCGACGTCCATGATGCCCATTTCGGTGAACACTCTGATAGCGCCGAGCTGCGGCACGATCAGCAATTCGCCGTCGGCGTTGAAGAAGTAATCGTCGACCATGTCTTCGTTGAAGACGTAAGCATGGGCTGACATGCCCACCTGGGTCGTGACGTCACCTGCCGTCGTCATTGTCCGCACGCCCTGAAGAAAGGTCAGCTTCTCCATAGGCGTGGGGACGGGATTCCAGCGAAGCTGGCCCAGGGGAAGCGAATGCTCGTCCAGACAGGGCGCGGTTTTCCAGAGCGGATAGGACGCGTTCGAAAAGCGGCTCGTGTGACGCACGCTCGGGCGAATGCGATAAAGCCAGGACCTTTCATTCGTCCCGCGCGGGGCGGTGAACGGCGAGCCGGAAAGCTGCTCGGCATAGAGACCGTAATTGCATTTCTGGGGGCTGTTCTGGCCCTGCGGCAAGGCGCCGGGCAGCGACTCGGTCTCGAAGTCATTGCCGAAACCCGGCATATATTTCAGCTTGTTTGCCGTCGCGGCTTCACCGTCCGACGTCTGGATCGATGTCTGGTCCATGCTCAACTCCTCCCCGAAAACCTTGCAGCCACGCGCGTCTTTTCAGACGCGCGGGCCGCGCCGTAGAGTTTACTCCGCTGCAGTACCGATGACACCACGTTTGATCTGATCGGCTTCGATCGACTCGAAAAGAGCACGGAAGTTGCCCTCGCCGAAGCCCTCGTCGCCCTTGCGCTGGATGAATTCGAAGAAGATCGGACCGATGACGGTTTTGGAGAAGATCTGGAGCAGGATTTTCGTCATGCCGCCGTTCACCACGCCTTCGCCGTCGATGAGGATGCCATGCTTCTTCATACGATCGACAGGTTCGCTATGGCCGTTCACACGTTCATAGGACATGTCGTAATAGGTCTCGGGCGGACCCGGCATGAAGCGCAGGCCGTTATCGGCGAGCCTATCTGTGGCATTGTAGATATCCTCCGTCCCAACGGCGATGTGCTGGATGCCCTCGCCCCGGTATTTCTTCAGATATTCCTCGATCTGGCTCGTGTCGTCCTTCGATTCATTCAGCGGAATGCGGATCTTGCCGCAGGGCGACGTGATGGCGCGGCTCACCAGGCCGGTGATGCGCCCATCGATATCGAAGAAGTGGATCTGCTTGAAATTGAACAGGTTGCGGTAAAAATCCCACCACTTGTCCATGTTGCCGCGGAAGACGTTGTGCGTCAGGTGATCGAGATAATAGAAACCAATCCCCTGGGGATGCGGGTTGGGCTCGCCGAGCCAATCGAACTCGGCATCATAGGCCGATCCCTTTGCACCATAGGTCTCGACGAAATAGAGCAGCGAGCCGCCAATGCCTGTGATGGCCGGGACGTCGAGCACCTTGTCGTCCCCTTCATAGGGAACAGCACCGTTCGACACGGCATGGTCGAAGGCGTGTCTGGCGTCGACAACGCGCCATGCCATGGACGGGGCGCAGGGACCATGATTTGCGACGAACCGCGCGGCATGGCTGCCGGGTTCGGCATTCAGGACATAGTTGATGTCACCCTGGCGCCAGACGGTGATGTCTTTCGTCTTGTGCCTGGCGACGGGGGCGTAACCCATGCGCGTGAATAGCTCGCGCAGCTTCTCGGGTTCGGGATGAGCGAATTCAACGAATTCGAAGCCGTCGGTGCCCGCCGGATTGTCGGCGGTGATTTCCGAAGGCGGCGCATCATGCGGAAAAGGGCCCATTTTCTTTCCTCCAGAAAGATTACATTTCTGTGCAAAGTGTGGCCCAAAACGCGTGCAAAGTTCTTGCGTTCTTTATCCTCGGGGAAGATATTATGCACGGTTCGTGAGCGTTTTGGAGATTTCATGCAATGGATGAACAGCTCGACAAATTGGATTTGCGCCTGCTCCAGGAACTTCAAAAGGACGGAAGGTTGACGAACAACGAGCTGGGCGAGCGGATCGCGCTTTCGCCGTCGCAATGTTCGCGCCGGCGCACGAGGTTGGAGGCAGAGGGATATATCCGCAGCTATCGGGCTTACCTCGATCAGCAGAAACTGGGCCTGGATATGCTGGTGGTCATCTCCGTGACACTTGCGACCCACAACAGGGACAATGCCCGCCGGTTTTCACAGTTGATCAACGGACTGCCGGAAGTTCTCGAAGCCTATGCACTGACCGGTGAAATGGACTATCACCTGAAGGTGGCGACCCGTGGGCTCGCCGACCTCTCGAAATTCGTCAACGACGTTCTGTTGCCCCATGAGTCGGTGCAGCATGTGAAGACCTCGATCGTGCTCGACACGCTCAAGACGTTCGAAGGCTTTCCAGTGCACATGCCGGGCAGCTGGCATGGCGAGAGCGCGCGGTGATCCGGCACCTCAAGCGTCAGATCGGCAGTTCAGTCGAGAATTTCAGCTCGCGCAGCACAAAGCTCGAGACGACGGTGCGCACATGCGGGTTGCGCATGAGGTAGCGGGTCATGAAAGCTTCGTAGCTTTCCACGTCCCTCGCGCGGATCTTCAGCATGTAGTCGAAGGCGCCTGACAGGGCGTAGCATTCCATGATCTCCGGCCGCTCCAGCACAACGGAAGCGAAAGAGGCGACCGCCTCTTCGTGGTGATCTTCCAGCGTCACATGCGCGATCACGCAGAGCTTGAGATCGAGTTTCCCGGGATCGAGCAACGTCACCCGCTTGCGGATGACGCCGTCGGCTTCAAGCTCCTGGATCTTCCGCCAGGCCGAGCTCTGCGACATGCCGGCCTTTTCCGCGAGGTCTGCCAGCGACAGGGTGCCGTCGGCCTGGACGAGCTGCAAAAGCTTACGGTGAAAATTCCCAGATTCTTTCATTTTCAGCGCCACCTTCGGGAATATCTGCCACCAGCATCGCAAAAACCAACATGAAAGAAAAGAAAATCCTCCAAACCCGGATCATAATGGCAGGAATATCGCCGTCTTGGAGGATCGGATATGACCAAAGAAAGCAGCTATACCGCCAAACTGCCCGGCCCGGACGGTCTATACGACTACACTCCCGAGGAAGATGCCATATGGGGCGAACTCTATCGGCGTCAGATGATGCAACTGGCTGACAAGGCCTGCCGTGAGTATCTGGATGGCGTCAAAATGCTGGGGCTCACGCCGGACAAGGTGCCTCAGCTACTCGATGTGAACAGGCGCCTGAACGAGACCACCGGCTTCGGTGTGGAAGGCGTGCCGGCGCTCATCCCGCCCTCGCGCTTCTATGAACTTCTGTCGCAGGGCAAATTCCCGCTCGCAACCTTCCTGCGCCGCCGCGAGCATATCGACTACATCGAGGAACCGGACCTGTTCCACGAGGTTTTCGGCCACTGCCCGATGCTCACCAATCAGAGCTATGCCAATTTCGTCCGGCATTTCGGGGAAACCGCCGTGCGTCTCGGCAAGGGCTATTCCTGGCATCTGTTCCGCATTTTCTGGTTCACCGTCGAATTCGGCCTGATCAATACGCCGCAAGGCCGCCGCTGCTTCGGCGCGGGCATCGTCTCGTCACCAAGCGAAGCGACGGCGGCAACCGAAGGCAAGGCATGCGAATTTCGGCCGTTCGATCTGCTGAACGTTCTGAGAACGCCCTACAGGATCGATATCCTCCAGCCGATCTACTACGTCATCGACAGTTTCGCGGATCTCGAAGCGATCGTGGAACAGGATATCGAGGGCACAATCCTCAAGGCGAAGTCACTTGGCGATTTCGCGCCGACTTTTGAAGCCAAAGCCTCGTGAACCGCTGATAACAGCGTGGCTGCAGAAAACGAATTTTGCCCGGCTTTCCGGGAGACTCCGGGCGATGCCGCGTCAATGAATTGTCTTCGGAGATTTTTGCGTGGGCGAGATGCCGTTGAGCGTCGCCATGAGCTTCTCGAATTCGTTCAGGACACGATTGAACTCGGCGTCCTGCATATCGGCGATTTCGGATATGGTCGAGGAAACGGCGGCGATCAGCCTGTCGATCCAGACGCAGCGGTCGGCCGGTACATTTCCGAGAACTTCCTGCCGATGCGTCTTCAGCTCATGAAGGATGCGAATGATAAGGGCTCCCCGCTCCGCTCTGCTCAAGAGCCGAAGCCTTGTCTGCGCCTGCTGGATTTCCCTTAGCAGCGTCGCCATCTCCTTATCTCCAACCTTCTAATACAACCGAGTATCACAACCGCAGCGTTTGCAACATGGACTTTGGTCTGACCGTCGAAAGTGTGCGTTTTTCTCCGCATCTCGCGATCACCGGCGATGATCAGTTCCTCGTTACGAGGTTTGACGCGGCCTTCGTGACCGCCGCAAACCCAACGACCTGAATGCTAGGTCGTTCCCCGACCCGGACCTCAGTCCGATGAGGCCCGGCCCTTGGTCCTAAATCCCATTTCAATGTCGATTGCCGGCGCTAATTGAAGGCGAGAAGCCCTCTCGTCACGGGCAAGGCAGGAGACTGATGGAAATGGTACGATCCAACCGCCGGGAGGCCGGACGCAGGCGCCTTGCGATGCGTCTGCCGCAGATGCGAACGTTGATCATGGAATCCCGTGACCCTTGGCTGCTCGAGCTCTTCGAGGCCTACCAGATGGCTGTCGAGGCCCGCGACCTTGTTCGAGGCCAACCCGTCAATGCGAAGCTGGTGCGGGAATATGACGAGACCTGTTTCGAGATCGAACAGCACGTCATTCGCGCGATGGACCAACCTTCCTATGTGCAAATTTCAAAGTGACAGCCTGCTTGGCATGCACCTGGCGATCTGCATTCATGCCTCGGCGGATAAAGGCTTTTGGGCGCTCCACTTGGAAAGCATGCGAACAGGATCATCCGGTCTCCCAAAGAGATAGCCCTGCCCCATCTCGCATCCGAGCCGATGCAGCGCTTCGGCTTCCGGTTCGTTTTCGATACCTTCGGCGACAACCTGCAGATTCAAGCCATGCGCCAGGGAAATAATCGCCCGCACGATCTCGAATGCGTTGGCATTGCCATTCATTCGCCTGACGAAGGACTGGTCGATCTTGAGCTTGTCGAGAGGAAGATCGGCGAGATAGCTCATCGATGAGTAGCCGGTGCCGAAGTCGTCCAAGGCGATGATCACTCCTGTTTCGCGAAGCGCGCCTATCTTTGCGATAGACGGTCCGCCTTGATCGAGGAACGTTGATTCCGTCAGCTCAAGGCATAATCGCGAGGAAGGAAGCCCACTCGAGGATAACGCCTCCCTGACGTCCGCTTCAATGTCGGACCGCTCGAACTGAAGCGCCGAGACGTTGACGGCGACGCTGAGTTCCGCAGGCCAGGCGGCCGCCTCGGTGCAAGCTTCAAACAGCGTCCAGCGGCCGATATCGCAAATCAGGCCGGAAGATTCGGCGATCGGGATAAACTCGGCCGGAGATATCAATCCGAACTCGGGATGGTTCCATCGGATCAAAGCCTCCGCGCCGACAAGCCGTCCATCCGCAAGTTCGATCTGCGGCTGGTACAACAGGAAGAACTGCCGGTTCTGGAGGGCGTCGTGCATGTCCTGCTCCAGCCGGCGCGACCGAGCCTGGCGAACGGCCGTAGAAGGATCGAAAGAGGACCACCTCAGGCCCGGCGTGGCCCTCGCAGCATCCAGCGCCGATTCCGCAGCGTTCGCGAGAGCGCCGAGATCCGCTTCGCCCGAGCGGGCTATCCCGAGGCGGACCGAGATCGGAACAGCCGCGCCGCGGATCGGCACGGGTTCCTTGAACAGCCCCAGGAGACTATCTGCAAAATCCTCGATCGGGCGTTCATCGATCGCGGAGGTCGCGACACCGAAATGGCCGCCGTCCAGCCTCGCCAGGAGATCGCCGGCGAATGCGTTGCGCAGCCTGGCCGCCACGGCCTTTAGAAGCTCGTCCCCCACGTCGCGCCCGAGAGTGGCGCAAAGCGATGAAAAGCGTTCGACATCCAGCACGCAAACGAGGACCTCGCCGTGGAGGGCGGCCAGCCGAGATGCAAACTCCCGACGGTTGAGCAATCCGGTGAGTTCGTCCAGCTCGGACAGTCTCTTCAACCGCTCTTCATACTCATGTCGCGCGGTGACATCGCGTATGATCAGGCAGCCGGCAAACCGCGAGCGTGCCGCAGCCGGGTGTGCACTGGTCTGCTCGACTGGAGAAATCGTAACGGACGCCTCGTAATGTGCGGCCTGCGAACCGCTATTATCGGGGAAATCGACGAGGCCCGTATGTATCTTGCCCGGTTCGGCATCGTGTTCTGAAACCAGCCTGCGCACGATATCGATGACGGCGGTGTGGGCGCCACCGAGCAGGGAAGCGCCGATGCCGGCTCGCAATACGGACCTCGCGGATTCGCTCGCCTCGACGATCTTGAGATCGCTGTCGAATGCGACGACACCGTCCGAGCTGTCGGCAATGATCCGCCGCATGAGACGCCTGGTGTTTCGAGCCTCCGTATTGGCTACAGCCACAAGCATCCGACCGAGGTCGATGCGCTCGTTGAGGGCCAGCATCCAGGCGAGCATCAGCATCGACCATGGTACTGCGGTCCCGACAAGCAGGCCGTACTGCCACTGCAGCAGAAATGCGCCAATCTCACCGACGAGGACGATGGTCAGTCCGATCGCCAATATCGTGACCAGTCCGGCCGAACGGCCGCGGACCACTCCGATGATCAGTATCACTGCAAACAAGAGTTCGAGCGGCGCCTGATCGAACGTTCCGAGGAAGCGGTTCTGGAGCAGCGTCTCCGCGGCGAGGACGTGGATGAGCGGACCTGCAATCGCTCCGTATACAGGAACGGCGAAAATGTCCTTGAGCTCGGCCGCCGATGCTCCGACCACCACCGAGCGGTCTCTGATTGCATCGGCCGGCACGGTGCCATCAAGCACGTCGGATAGAGAGAGCGTCGGCACCGTGTCCGGCCTTATCGAGTAATCGACCAGCAAGGAACCCGTAGTGCGACCGGTCCTGCCGAGGGCGGCTGCCGCGGATTGGGTCGGGTTTCCGTCAAACTGGCTTCCCAGATCGAAACGACGGACGATCCCGTCCGCATCCATCGCGACGTTGGCAAAGGCCGGCCAGGCATTCTGAAGGAACTGCGGGATCGGTCTTGTCACGGCCGTCTCAGACGATGACGCCCTCTGCTGCTGCCGAAATACCGGCAGAAGAACGCCTCCCCCGGCTCTCTCCAACGCCGCGGCAAGACGATCGTCCTCCTGCTTGCTGGAGGATGCGCTGAAATCGACGTCGAGGAAGATGTCCCTGGCGCCCGACGCGATCAACTTGTCCAGCAAGGCCGCATAAATGCTCCGCGGCCAGGGCCATGTTCCGACGGAATCAAGGGAACGCTTGTCGATTGCGACGAAGACGATGTTGCCGGTGGCCTTGCAAGGCGCCCATTCGAACCGCTTGGCGAAAAGGCTGTTGTTCAATCCCTGGATGAAGCCGGCGCAGGCCAAGGGCAGCGCCAGCATCGCGGCAATAAGCAAAATACGAACCGTGATGGTGCTGATGCCACCGGAGAGATAGTCTCCGGCCGCCTTAGCCATGCCTTTCACTTGTCCTTGCCTTTGCCGTTTCCGCCGGAATTGCCGTTACCGTTGCCGCCGCTATGATCGTGGTCATTCCCGTGGTCGCCGTTGCCATTTCCTCCGGAATTGCCGTTGCCGTTTCCACCGGAGTTGCCGTTACCATTGCCGCCGCTATGATTGTTGTCATTCCCGCTGTTGCCGTTGCCGTTGCCGCCGGAGTTGCCGTTACCGTTGCCGCCGCTATGATTGCCGTCATTCCCGCTGTTGCCGCCGGAATTGCCGTTGCCATTGCCGTTTCCGCTGTTGCTGTCACTGCTGTGGCTGCTGCTTCCGCTGCCCTTGCCGTTCCCGCTATTGCCGTCGTCGCTCGCGCTGGAGCTGGTGTCCTTGCCCGCAGCCGAAGACTGGTTCTTAGCCTCTGACGCTTCGACTGCGCCCGCGAGTTTCGTGGTGCCGACGGCCGGAACCCTGGCGACCGACGGTGCTACCGACGTGATCTCGGGCTTGGATATTTCGCCTTTCACGGTCATGCCGGCCTTGCTGTCGACCGTCGCGCTCTGGCTCGGCCCAACGTTAGACAGCTGGCCGCTTGCGAAAGAAGTGACCTGCACCAGACCGCGATCGACGGAAACGGATGCCTTTGCCTTCCCGACCGTCACGTGGAAGATCGTTCCTTTCACGACGGCCGCGAGATAGGGGGTCTGCACTGTCGTATGAGGCCGGCTTCGCTTCTCGATTTCAAGATCCAACGAGCCGACCTGTTCAACGATCTGCGTCTGCGGCGCGAGGAATCCTCCGTAGCCGGTGATGGAGGCGAGCGTGTTCGGCTGAAAGGTGATGCTCTCGCCGCCTCTGGCAAGCTGAGCTCGCCCACGCGGACCAGTCGAAACCCATGCCCGATTAGGGACCACGTCTCCTGCGTGCAGATCCAGCCAGTTTGTTCTGTCGACGGTATATTTCGTTTGATCTGTCGCTTTGACGACGCGCCAGTCGTCGGCAGCCGCAAGCGTGGCGGACGACAGCAGGATCAATACTGCTGTCAGAATGCGGAATATTGTCGGCATGGAATGCTGGCCCTCGAACTTTCAGGCAAGTCAACCACGTTCGAATTAAGAATGATTATAAAAAAGTATGACGATTGTCGGAATCGTGCGATTGGCAGGCGAGCGCACGGTGGCGGGCACGAGAAGGGTCTCGTAAAAATCGGCAATATCCTCCTCGAACGGCGCCGGAGAATCATCCGATGCGGCGCCGGCGCCGTTTTCGATATCCGCAGAAACCGTCACTCGCAATTCTCCAAACCCTGGTCCGTCGATCCTGAAGCATGACTGAATCTGCCGATGTCCACGGGGATCGGACCTTGGTCCCGGCGGCTTCCGACCGAAGTCCATGAAGTGGAACAGGTCATCGATCGGCTCCGTTTCGAAAGCGACCCAAGGAGATCCGAAGATGACCCAGAGCAATAGATCCAAAGCCGATGACGCCTGGAACGCGTCCGTCGTCGCCCTCGTGATCGTTCTCGCCGGCCTTCTCTACATGTTCGGCGCAGCCATGTCCGGCGATGGCCTCCCGTTGACCGAGAGCATAAAGGGCGCCGAAATCTTCGATACCAGGGATCTGCCTTGACGCGGTTTGGAAAAACTCAGAAGACGCGATAGGTTAATCGGGAAATTTCTTGCCGGTATCAAAATGATTTGGCTTCGCCGCTGGAATGCCCGCTCGCTCGCCTCCCAGTTCTTCATCGCAGGTGGGCTCATATCGATCGCCGCAATGTTCCTGGTGGGGCTTCTCGTAACCCACCTCATACAGGACGCCGTCATCCACAATTCCGGCGCGGCGACGGCGCTGTACGTGGACAGCGTGGTTGCGCCGCTACTTCCTGATATGCAAACGGAATCCCTGCTGGACGAGGGCAGCGCCCAAGCTCTTGACGAGACGCTCGGTCAGGGCGCGCTCGGCCAGCGCCTTGTTTCGTTCAAGCTTTGGCGGAACGATGGCACCATCCTCTATTCGAACGAGAAGGCGCTGGTGGGCAAGAAGTTTCCGGTGACCGACAAGCTCCAAAAGGCATTCGCCGGGTCGCTCGTCGCGCGTTACGAGGTCGCCAGCGATCCGGAAAGCAGTCAGGAGCGTGCGCTCGGCAAGCCGCTCATGGAAATCTACAACCCCGTCCTCCAGCCGTGGTCAGGACAGGCGGTCGCCGTACTCGAATTCTACGAGACGGCACAAGGGCTCAGCGACAGCCTGGCGCATGCCAGGCTCCGGAGCTGGGGCGCCGTCGCCGCTCTCACCGCAATCTTTTTCCTTGTTCTCTCCGCCCTGGTGTTCCGGGGCAGCCGCACGATCGAGGCGCAGCGCAAAGACCTCAGGGAACGGGTCAACGAACTATCCACGCTGCTGGCAGAAAACCGCAGGCTCCAGCGGCGGCTGCAGCTTGCCTCCCAGCGGGCGGCAGCGCTGAACGAGACATATCTGCGCGGCATCGGCGCCGATCTGCACGACGGCCCGGCCCAACACATCGCATATGCATCGTTGCGGCTGGACAGCGACCTGCTGGTCAACGCTGCCACAGAGCCCGAAGCGCGCGAAAAGGAGCTTTCCTGGATACGCTCCAGCCTTGCCGAGGCCATGACGGAGATCCGCAACATCTGCGGCGGGCTGGTGCTGCCGCAGATCGAGAAGTCCTCAATCACCGAGATCGTGACGCGTGTCGTCGAAGCACATCAGCACAAGACCGAAACACGCGTCGAAACTGTTGTCGACGAGGACGGACCAGAGCTTGCTCCTGCCGTGAAGATCTGCATTTATCGCTTCGTTCAGGAGGCCTTGAACAACGCCTATCGCCACGGCGGCGGCGTCCAGCAAGCCGTCAGGGCCGTCTCGCACAACGGTCATGTCCGCGTCGAGGTCAGCGACCGCGGCGACGGCTTCGATCCGAGGGAAGTGAGACCGTCGAGCCTTGGCCTGGTCGGACTTCGGGAACGCATCGACAGCCTTGGAGGATCCTTTGAGATCAAGACAGGCGAAGGAGGAACGACCGTGACCATGATCTTCGAGCCTATGGAAGTGGGAGACGAGAGATGACAGCAATCACCATCGGCGTCGTGGACGACCACCCGCTTTTTCGGGAAGGCGTAACACGCAGCTTGTCGGAGATCAGCAACTTCGTCGTCGTCGGCGAAGGTGCCAGCAGCGATGACGCAGCCATGATCGCTTCCAACAGCCGCCCTGATGTCATGCTCCTTGATGTCTCCATGCCCGGCGGCGGACTAATCGCAATCGGTCAGGTCCTGACCGTCAGCCCGTCGACAAAGGTCCTCATGTTGACCGTATCGGAGGAGGTGGACACGTTGCTTGGGGCCTTGCAGCGGGGAGCGATGGGCTATGTTCTCAAAGGTGTGGGTTCGCGCGGCCTTGCCGAAGCGATCCGGACCATTCTGAACGGATCGCGATATATCTCGCCGACGATGTCGGCAAAGGTCATGGAGAATTCGCTGCAGGGCGGAACCTCCGAGAAAAACGGCCTGACGCCGCGGGAACGCGAGGTGATGGATCTTGTCGCCCAAGGCTTGTCGAACAAGCATATCGGCTTGCGTCTCGGCCTGCAGGAAAAGACCGTCAAGCACCACATGACACAGATTCTGAGCAAGCTCGGCGCCTCGAACAGAACCGAGGCGGCTCTGCAATGGCGCGAACGGCGCTAGCATCGGAGGCAAGCACGCCGCGCATTTGCTGGAGTTGTTCTAACGAAAGAAGCGGCTCAGCCGGCGGGCATCGCTGGCGGTCCCTTGCCGGCTTATAATCGTCCGGCCTTTCCCGTCCTTCATGATATAGCGGCCGCCTCGCAGGGTTTCAGTGATGCCGTTCGCGTGACGGATATCGATCGAGCCGTCGGAAGCTTCGGTCGCTTTGGTTCCCGAGCCTTGTGACGAGCCTGTCGCCGAGGAAGAGGATCCCGAACCGTTGGTGGAGTTCCCGCCGGCGCTATTTCCGGAATTCCCGCCGCCGTTTCCGCTCCCTCCCCCATTGCCGCCGCTATTGCCATTTCCTCCCCCGTTGCCGTTTCCTCCTCCGCTGCCGCTACCGTTCCCGCCGCTATTGCCGTTCCCGCCACCGTTGCCACTATTCCCGTTGCCGTTCCCGCCGCCATTGCCATTTCCATTATTGCCGTCTTTTGCCCAGGCGCGTTTCATCGCCGGAAGAGGAAGGGAGCCGCCGAGATTCAAGGTCACT
The DNA here is from genome assembly GCF_003985135.1 of Rhizobium fabae. Taxonomy (NCBI): domain Bacteria; kingdom Pseudomonadati; phylum Pseudomonadota; class Alphaproteobacteria; order Hyphomicrobiales; family Rhizobiaceae; genus Rhizobium; species Rhizobium fabae. The sequence goes on along the minus strand of NZ_ML133664.1, from coordinate 10,665 downwards.
GGAGAGGCGACAGTTATGAGGGCAAAGGCTGCGCCGCCACCCAATCTCAGAAAATCGCGTTTCGAGATGCTCATCGCCTAGCCTTGTTCGTCCATTCTTCGGCGCCCCCGCGCATTTACAGAATAATACTTGAGTATTTGTCGCTGTTCGGAAGAACGAATGCAACGGGACTAGGTACCAAAACAAGCAGGACTTTGGTCCGGCCTGAATGATTTCCAGGCCTAAAACCGGGAAAAGTCTGTGCGTTGTGATTTGCCGGCGTTGCGCAGGGAGCCGTTTGCTCTCCCCATCGACCATTGTGCCGCAAAAAGACGGGAACGCATTCTTTCGGAACTTCTTCCCCCGTCGTCGCTTTGTTGATTGTCGAAATGCAATGGAGGAAACCCCGATGGCAAACCCTAACGAATCCCCCGCAGTCCAATCCATGCGCAAGGAGCAGGCAGAGCAGCAGAAGCAAGCCCGAAAAGGCGACCTCGACAAAGGCATCGAGGACACCTTCCCGGCATCCGACCCGGTGTCGGCCACGCACACCTCGATTCCTGCCGGCCGCACCGATACCGAGGCGGCAGCGCGTGTAAAACGGGAACCCGACCCCACCAAGCTCGACGAAGAGCCTCCTCTGGTGGATCAAGCCCTGCGCTCGACCGGCCAAACCGCCCGCTCCTCCAAGGGGTTCAATGTCGATCGCGAAGAAATGCGGGCGCTTCAGAAAGAAGCCAGTCAGATAGCCGAATCCGCTTCGGAGCTGGCTTCCGGAACGGCCCGCCTGGCAAAAGCAGAAGCACGCAGCTTCGTCCGCGATCTTGAGGATCGAATCCGCCGGCAGCCGCTGACAGCCGCAGCGATCGTCGCGGGCATCGCCTTCGTCTTCGGCGCAACGCGTTGAGGAGCCAGCCACGGCAACGCGATATATGAGGAAACCCGGGAACGTTTCTGGAGCATATTCGGCATTGCCTCGATTTCGGGGGGCTCATGAAAATCGCGACCTACAACGTCAACGGGATCAACGGACGGCTGGATATCCTGCTGCGCTGGTTGAGGGACGATGCACCTGATGTGGCCTGCCTCCAGGAACTCAAGGCCGACGACGCCAGGTTTCCGCGAAAGGAGATCGAACGAGCCGGCTACGGCGCCGTCTGGCATGGACAGAGATCCTGGAACGGGGTTGCCATCCTCGCGAAGGGCAAAACGCCGATCCTGACGCGGCGCGGTCTTCCAGGCGATCCCGACGACAGCCACAGCCGATATATCGAAGCCGTCGTCGACGGCATCCTGATCGGATGCCTCTATCTTCCGAACGGCAATCCCTTCCCGAGCGGCAAGTTCGAGTACAAGCTTCGCTGGTTTCGTCGTCTGCACGACTATGCCGCCGACCTGCTCGAGCTAGACGTGCCGTCGATCCTGGCCGGCGATTTCAACGTCATGCCGACCGAGATCGACGTGTACAAGCCGGAGCGCTGGCTGGACGACGCACTCTTCAGGCCGGAAGTCCGCAAAGCCTATGCCGATCTCGTCGCCCAAGGCTGGACAGACGCCATCAGGCATCTGCATCCGGGAGAGCGCATTTACACCTTCTGGAAGTACTGGCGGAACAGTTTCGAACGTGACGCCGGGCTTCGGATAGACCACCTCCTGCTCAGCCCGGCCGTTGCACCGTGGCTTCGATCGGCGAGCGTCCGAAGAAAACCGCGCGGCTGGGAGCATACGAGCGACCATGCGCCCGTAATGATCGAACTCGATATGCGGCCAGCTATCGACGACGCCGGTGGAAAGACGGGATCCGCCCAGGCGGGGCGATGACAATACTTCTCGAAGCCATTGCGATCACCGGCCTCGCCTCATTCATCGGCCTCCAGATCGTAGATGCCGCCTGTCAGCCACGCCGGCCAGTCCCGCTCGAAGAAGGACTTGGCGCCTTCATCGAACATGCGGTTCCGACGCGTGGAAAGCCTGATCTCATCCCCATCGAGCCGAACGACGATCTGCTCCTCCCGATGCGCCTGGCGTTCCTTTCGGAAGCGATATTCCTGCAACGGACCTGAATGCGCCAGCGGAAGGGATTCGCCTTGCGTATCGCATATCGCCCGCGCTCCGCGGCTGCCGCCCCCATTGCGGATGAAGAAGTCGAGCGCGGCGAGCACGGCTTCCGACGCAAGCGCCATGTGCCGCCATTGCACGCCGCGAACTGCCTCCGCTGCGCGACCGTAGGCGACGCCCTTGTTGCGAATTTCAGCAGTCAGCTTGCGCGCTTCGATCAAAGCCCTACTGACACCCTCCTCATCGCAAATGATCCCGGCCCTATCGCTCATACGCGCCTGTATTTCCGAGCGGATCGATTTGACGGCGAGAGGGCTTTCGGTGTGGAGAGCGCCGAGAAGGGCGATGATTCCTGCGCTGGCGGTCGCGGTTATATCCTCTCCAGCGGCCTGCTTCGCCTTGCCGCTCGCGCTGATATGTTCGGCCGCCCGTGTGCCGAAGACCTGGCCGGCGTTCAGTGCCGCTCCGCCCGGTCTGGTCACGCCGTGTGTACCTGCCGCCTCGCCGACCGCGTAACAGCCCCTGAGATTGCTGCGGCCCCAGGTGTCGACCATGATGCCGCCGTTCATGTGCTGGTTGTTGACTGCGAATTCCAGCGGCTGCTCGGCAATATCGATCTTGTAGCGGCGGTAGAGTTCGATCGCGAGCGGGTTCATGTGCTTCAACCGATCGATCGGCATCTGCTGGCCGGCGTCGGCATTACCGAGATAAAGGCGGACGTCATCGTCCAGTCTCTCCAAGCTGAACGGCAGGTCACCGGGAACACGCAGCGGATTGCGATTGAAGTCCATGAAGACACGCCGTCCTGCGGCGGTTTCGCGATAGATGGCGAGATCCACCAGGCTTGAGCCGAAATCGAGCATGCGCGTAGCGTGAAACGGCCACTGATAGCCCTTGCGGAAGACATTCGACGCCAGTTCCTGCGTGGTGCGGTAATATTCCGCCAGGAAGTGATATTCCGCGCCTTCGGCGTCGAGCGAATAGATATGCGGGATCGCCTGAACATAGGTGCCCGACAGATTCCAGGGGAATCCTTCCCGGCGCGTTCCGATGCCGAACTGGCTTTCGGTCAGATTCACGAGCTCGACACCAGCCTCGAGCGCCAATCCGAGGGAACCGAAGCAGCCGTTGGGATAGACGCTGTCGCGATAAAGCTCGCCCGGTCCACCGGCCGCGAGCATGATCACTGCACTGACAAACAGCGCGATGCCCAGCGGGTTTTCCTCCGTGCGATCGCCGGCGCGCATGACCAGTAGTCCAACGACGTGGCGGTCCGCTCCGTCGCCCTCGGTAAGTATCTTGACCGCTGTGGTCTGATTGTAGAACGGCACCTTGAGCCGGATCGCCTCCTCGGCCAACACTTTGACCATCAAGCGCGAGGTGCGCGGGCCACAGCTGGTGGCGCGACCGACCTCGTCATGGTCGGTCTGATATCGCAGCGTTCCGCCAAAGGGATTCTGAGGCAGCGGCAGGCCTAAGAACTGGAGCGACGCCATCATGCGGGACGAGCCCACCGCCTCGACGTAAGCCGTGTCCTCGTCCATGGCACCGCCACTGCGGATAGCGCGGGCCATTGCCTTGTAATTGTCGCCCTGATCGGCCGTGTTTGCCGTGTGAAGGGTCTGTTTGTCCGATCCCGAACAAGCCGAGGTTCCGCCCCATGCGCTCTGGCTGACGATGACGACGTCATCGCCGCGCCGCTTCATTTCCACCGCCGCACGCAGGCCCGCCGCACCGGATCCGACGACGACGCAACCGGCCCGATAAACCGGCACCTCGATGCCGGCAAGCCGGACCGTTCCCGACGGCGCGGCCTCCGGCGGAAGCCTGGGCATGTCGATATCGGTCAGCGCATCAAGAATTTCCTGCGGAACGTCTATGGTCATCGCCTCGTCACAATCAATTGAGCGGGATGTCGACCCAGCGTTTCTGCCGGGAGGATTCCATGCAAGCATCGACGATCTGGCAGATGTGGTGTCCCGTATCGAATGTCGGCCACATCGGTTTGTTCGCAACGATCGAGCGGATGACCTCGGCCACCTCGATGATCTTGCTTTCGTTGTAACCTATGCCGAAATTCGGCAGAGGCAGGAAAGCTCGAAACGTCGGATTCTCAGGACCCACGTCGATTTCCCGGAAACCTCGTCGCCCCGTCCGGTCGTCGTTGGAGTAGAAGCGCAGCCGGTTTATCTCGTCATAGCTATAGGCAATGCTACCCTTCGTTCCGTAGACCTCGTAGGTCTGCATGAATTTGCGGCCGGTTGCGACGCGGCTGAAATCGACGATCCCGCCGGCGCCGTTCGCAAACCGGCACAGCAGGTTGGTTGCATCAGGGTTGGTGATTTCGGCCCAGGACTCGTTGCCGGACAGTTTCACCTGCTCACCATAGGCAAGGCCCTCGACGACGGGCCTGCGCGACGTCACGATCAGATTGTCGGCGATCAGGGAACTGACGCGGCCAACCAGGAAATCCATGAAGCTGAAGATGTGCGAACCGGTATCACCGACGATCCCCGTCGGCGCAAGCTTTCCATCGGCGCGCCACATGAAGGGCGCGTTCGGATCGCCATACATGTCAACGTGCTGACAGCCGCGGAACAGTTTGATCTCGCCGATTTCGCCGGATTGAATGATGTCCTTCGCCAGATCATGAACGGGATTTCGGGGAAAAGCATGTCCGACGCGGGTTATGACGCCCTTCTCCCTAGCAATGTCGGCCAGTTCCCGCGCTTCAGCGGCGGTGTTTGCCAACGGCTTCTCGCAATAGACATGCTTGCCCGCCAGCAAGGCCGCCTTTGCCACCTCGTAATGAAGATGATCCGGCAGGCAGATATCGATCAGATCGACATCGGGATCAGCGACCGCCAGTTTCCAATCCTGAAGAATCCTTGCGCCCGGCGCCCTGTGGGAAATATCCTCGGCTGCCTTCGAGTGGCCTTCGACGAGAGCGACGATCCGGGCTGTTCCGTCCGATACGCCGAAGAAATGCGGAAAGGTCTGGTAGGCCATCGTGTGGACCTTTCCCATCCAGCCCGAGGCGCCAAGCACCGCAACTCTGACTTCAGACATCGTCGTCACTCCTCTCCACAGGGCTTACCGGATTTCGGCACGGGCCCGAGGCCTCTTATCGTTGCGTTCGTAGGCGAAGATGGTGGGAGCAAGCGGAGGCAGGCCCCGAATGAGATCCGATCCCTTTTCGCCGACCATGATCGTCGGAGCGTTGGTATTGCATGACGGCACACGCGGCATGACCGAGGAATCGCAGACCCTGAGGCCGTCCAGGCCGTGAACCCTGAGATCGAGCCCGACAACCGCGCCCGGACCCGTTCCCATCTTGCAGGTGCCGACGGGATGATGGTCGGTCTTTGCGTTGGCGCAGCCGTAGTCGAAAAGCTGCTCATCGGTCATGACCTTCGGGCCGGGAAGCCTTTCGGCCAGGACGAAGGGCTTCAGCGCCGCCTGCTGCATGATCTCGCGCGCGATCTTGAGCCCCTCCAGGGACATCTTCCTGTCATGGGGGTCGGACCAGTAGTTGGGGTCGATCAATGGAGCGGCAGCCGGGTCGGACGATGACAGGCGGACCGTCCCCCGCGAGCGCGGATGCAGATAGGCAGAGTTCAGGGTCACGCCAGCGTTCTTGAGCCGCTCGACGCCCGCTTCGATGCCGGACCCGAGGCCGAGGTGGAACTGGATATCTGGAGAGCGCGCATCCGGATCGGCGTACCAGAAGCCGCCGGTCTCGAAGAGCGACGATGCGACCGGGCCAGTGCGGAACAGGACATATTGGATCCCGGCCCAAAGCGTGCGGTGAAGTTTTGCGATGCCATCATAGGTGTGATCGCCCGTGCATTCGGCGATGACGAAAAGATCCAGGTGATCCTGAAGGTTGCCGCCGACACCAGGCAGGTCGTGGAGCACCTTGACGCCCACCGACTTCAGATGATCGGCCGGCCCTATGCCGGATTGCAGAAGGAGCTTCGGCGATCCGATCGCGCCGGAGGAAACCAGTACTTCGCGTTCGGCGCGTACGATCTCCAGGCCGGTTGACGTCGCGATCTCGACGCCGACGGCGCGCGTTCCTTCCACGAGGATGCGCGTGACGCGGGCGCCGGTGCGCACTGTCAGGTTCTTCCGGTCCTTGATCGGCGAGAGATAGGCAAGCGAAGCCGACGACCGGCGGCGATTGCGCTGGGTCAGCTGGTAAAACCCGACTCCCGCCTGCTGGCGACCGTTGAAATCGTGATTGTAGGGAATGCCGAGTTCCTGCCCGGCGCGGATGTAGGCGTCGCAGATCGGCAGCGGCGCAGCCGGCATCGAGACACCCACCGGACCGCCATAGGCGTGGTAGTCGTCGGCGAAGCGCTGATTGTCCTCCGCACGTTTGAAATAGGGAAGGATCGAACGGTAGTCCCAGCCCTCGCAGCCGTCTTCACGGGCCCAGAGATCATAATCCGCCGCGTTTCCGCGTGTATAGAGCTGAGCGTTGATCGACGAACCGCCACCGATCACCTTTGCCTGCGTATAGCGAAGCACCCTGCCCTTCATGTGCTTCTGGGGAACGGTTTCCCACCCCCAGCTCGCCACACCTTTGGTCATCTTGGCAAAGCCGGCCGGCATGTGGAAAAGAGGATTCCAGTCGCCTCCGCCCGCTTCGAGAAGGAGTACCTTGACATCGGGATCTTCGCTCAGCCGGCTTGCAAGCACGCATCCTGCAGGACCGGCGCCCGTGATGATGTAATCGAATCCCATTTTACTGTCCTGTTGCATCCGGCCTGGCGACCGCCAGCGCCTGTGTCATGCCTGCAAAATCCTTCGACGCAATGTGATCTGCCACTCTCAGTGCCTGGGCGGCGATGGTGAGCGCAGGATTGACCGCAGCCGACGTGGGCAGGAAACCGGCGTCGACGACGAAGAGGTTTTCGTGATCGTAGGAACGGCAGTAGGTGTTCAGCGGCGCCGTTGCCGGGTCGTTTCCGATGCGGATCGTTCCGCATTGATGGGAAGGCGTGCGCTTGTCGAAGGGCCTCGACAGCACGATCGGAAATCCGATCGACTTCAGGATCACCTTCAGCTTGGCGACAAGGGCCAGATGCGCATCCCAGTTGGTTCGCTGCCACTGGAGAATGATCCGATCTCCATCCACCATGACCCGGCTTTCGGGATTGGGCACGTCCTCGCTCATTGCATAGAAGTCGATGGCATGGCCGGTGATGAAGCGCAGCAGCCATTCCGGCGCCTGCGGCAGCGAGCCCTTGAGCACCTTTTCGGAGATTCGACCCAGAAGCTGGACGTTGCCGAGAGGCGGTCCTCCCTCCCCGTCCGAGAGATAGAAGTCGTTGAAGGCAAACGTCTTCTGGTAGACGGAAGTGTTCCTGAACTTCGGCGAGACGCCGATGACGGCGGACGCATTGTGGTTCATGAAGTTACGCCCCACTTGGTCGGAAGAGTTCGCCAACCCCCTTGGGAAGCGGTCGTTTTTCGAGCGCAGCAAAAGCACTGATGACTGGACTGCGCCGGCGCAGAGGATCACGATCTTTGGCGAAATGGTCACCGTCTGACCGTTCTTGACATAAGTCACCCGGTCGATCCGGCTGCCGGCTCCCGTGTCGAGCCTGGTCACGCGCGCATTGGTTTCGAGCCGCACGTTCTCGTGCTTCAGCGCCACTGCCAGCGCTGCGGTCTCCGCATCCATCTTGCCGTCCCGCGCGTTCGGATGCGCATCCCATGGTGTGTGTGCCTTGGTGAGCCAGGCGTCGAGATCCAAGCCAAGCGGCAGGGAAAACGGATGCAGGCCTTTCTCCTTGAGGCGCGCCCTGACATCGGCGATCGGCGCCTCATCCGGAACGGGCGGATAATCGTAGGCAGCCGAATGGTATGGCTCCGTCGGATCATCACCCAGACTGCCGCGAACCTGGTACAGATGTTCCGCTTTTGAGTACCACGGCTCCAGCTCTTCATACGGAAACGGCCAAGGCGGCGATACGCCTTCCCGATGCTCGATGATGTCGAAGTCTTGCCTGCGGTAGCGCGACAAGACGGCGCCGTAGAACTTCGAATTTCCGCCGACATTGTAGTAGTTGCCGGGATTGAACCCGTTGCCGTTCGCTTCGTACCACGTCTCTTTCGGCCGGAAGTGGCCACGCTGGAAGATGGCGCGCTGGTCGCGATTGACTGGAAGATCGGCGATATGATCGCCGGCCTCGAGGATCAATATCCGTGCGCCGGTCGCGGCGAGGCCGGCGGCGACCGTGGAGCCGCCGACGCCTGAACCGATGATGATGATATCCGGTGAACCGCTCATATCAGCACCTTGCCCTCACGTTATTCGTGCCTGGGTTTGGGGATCGAAGAAGACGGCCTTGTCGAGATTGAAGGCGAGGCGTGTGTTTTGTCCTGGCGCGATGCCGGCATCGGCGCGCAGGCGGGCGATGACGGACTTGCCGCCGAGTTTGGTGACGGCGAAGGTGTCGGAGCCGGCCGGTTCGACGACCTCGATCAGGCAGTCGCCTTCGGTCAGCGAGCGCGCCTTGCGGTCGGCGCCATCGGGATCGGTCAGCGCTTCGGGGCGGATGCCGAAGATCACCTGTTTGCCGGCATAGGAGGACAGGCCGTTGCCGGCTGATATGACGGGCAGTCTCAGCGGTCCGCCGTGCGGGCGTTCGAGCGAGACCTCCAGCCCACCCCCGCCATTCTCGACGGTGGCGTTGAGCAGGTTCATCGCCGGCGATCCCATGAAGTCGGCGACGAAGATATTGGCGGGATTGTTGTAGATCTCGGCCGGCGTGCCGAACTGCTGCAGCACGCCATCCTTCAGCACCGCGATCTTGGTCGCCAGCGTCATCGCCTCGATCTGGTCGTGGGTGACGTAGACGATCGTCGTGCCCATGCGCTGGTGCAGCCGCTTGATCTCGGTGCGCATGTCGACGCGCAGCTTGGCATCGAGATTGGAGAGCGGTTCGTCGAACAGGAAGACCTGCGGATTGCGCACAAGCGCCCGGCCCATGGCGACGCGCTGGCGCTGGCCGCCCGACAGCTGGGAAGGCTTGCGGTCGAGCAGATGGCCGATCTGCAGCATGTCGGAGACCTGCCTGATCGCCTTTTCGCGCTCGTCCCTGGCAACACCGCGGATCTCCATGCCGAAGGCGATGTTGCCCGCCACCGTCATGTTCGGATAGAGCGCATAGGACTGGAACACCATGGCGATGTCGCGCTTGGAGGGATGCAGGCCGGCGATCGAGCGCCCGTCGATCCTGATATCGCCCGAGGTGATCGTCTCCAGCCCGGCAATGGTGTTGAGCAGGGTCGACTTGCCGCAGCCGGACGGGCCGACCAGCACCAGGAAGCCGCCCTTTTCGAGTTCGAGATCGATCCCCTTGAGGATGTCGACGGCGCCGAAGCGCTTTCTGAGACCGGAGATTTCCAGGAAGGCCATGGGTTACCCTTTGACAGCGCCCGCCATCAGGCCACGCACGAAGTAGCGGCCGGCGAGGATATAGACGATGAGCGTCGGCACGGCGGCGATCATCGCCGCCGCCATGTTGACATTGTATTCGACCACCCCGGTCGAGGTGTTGACGACGTTGTTGAGCGCCACCGTCATCGGCATGGAGTCACCGGTGCCGGCATAGGCCGAGGCAAACAGGAAGTCGTTCCAGATATTGGTGAACTGATAGATGACGGTGACGACGATGATCGGCAGCGAGTTCGGCAGCATGATGCGGCGGAAGATCTGGAAGAAGCTCGCGCCATCGACCTGGGCGGCCCGGACCAGCTCGGTCGGAAAGGCCTCGTAGAAATTGCGGAAGAACAGCGTGGTGAAGCCGAGGCCGTAGACGACATGGACGAAGACCAGATTGACCGTCGAATTGCCGAAGCCGAAGCTGAGGCCCGTGGCGTTCTGCAGCGTCACCCCGAAGCGGCCGAGCGAGCCGAGGATCGTCGCCATCGGCAACAGCACCGACTGGAACGGGATGAAGCAGGCAAACAGCATCAGCCCGAACACCAGCGTATGGCCGGGGAAGCGCCATTTGGTCAGGATATAGCCGTTGAGCGCCCCCATGATGGTGGAGATCGCCACCGCCGGCACCACCATCTTGATCGAGTTCCAGAAGTAGCCCTTGATGCCGGCGCAGGTCAGCCCGACGCAGGCCTCGCCCCAGGCCTTCACCCAGGGATCGAAGGTCGGCGACTGCGGCAGCGCCAGCATGTTGCCGTTCTGGATCTCGTCCATCGTCTTGAACGAAGTGGTCAGCATGACGAAGAGCGGCATCAGGTAGAGGACCGCGAAGATCACCAGCAGGCCGTAGATGACGATGCGGCCGATCCAGCGGGCATTGTTGTTCCTGCTGTCGCTGGCCTGCGAAAGCGTTGCTGCCGAGGTTCCTGTTGAAGAGGTCACGCTGCTCATCGGGCCTTCTCCTTCAGTTCGGAATAGAGATAGGGCACGATGATCGCCGAGATGGTCATCAGCATGATGATGGCGCTGGCCGAGCCGACGGCCATCTCGTTGCGCTTGAAGGTGTATTCGTACATGAAGTTGGAGGGCAGCCAGGCCGAGCCGCCCGGCCCGCCCGAGGTCAGCGCCACCACGAGGTCGTAGGACTTGATCGCCATATGGGCGAGCACGAT
>NZ_ML133663.1:103242-113208 GCF_003985135.1 Rhizobium fabae | reverse complement strand
TTGGACGTATAACCACGAACGGCCCAACATGGGCATTGGCGGCATCACACCCGCTCAGAAACTGAAAATGGCCGCGTGAATTCTACCGCTGAACCCCGCTAAAACGGGGAGGACTACCCCTATGCAATTAGCGAATCGGCGCTTCGTATTCTTCGCGTCCTCCATGGCGCGCAGGAATGGCCAGACACTTTGCCGGCTAGGCTTTGTTCTCGATGCTGTGTATCAACGGCTCGGTGGTTCGAAATCTTTTTCGTGGACTGATATTTACTATCCAGCGATGCAGGAGCTCTGCGTCTAGGATGTTCGAGAAATCAGGCTATTGTGCGGTCGATGTCATCACACAACCGTGGTAGATAAGTTTGGTATCTCGGTGGGCTTGTCTCGGCTAACGATGAGCCGTTGACGGTTCGCCAGCCCCACATGCATGGTGCGCAGGAACCATAGAAGTTGCGCGACGTCCACTGCACGTACGCACACGCGACGTACAAAGATCCGCATACCGACTTGACGGGTACGTCAGTTTGACGTACAAATAGCCACACTGCTACACTCGAATTGGAGGCGATTATGCCTGTTTTCAAAGACATGACTGCCGAAATCGATGAACCAAACGACGCACGTATGGGCTTCCGTACGAAGGCGCGCATCAAGACGGCAATTCAACGCGCTGCTGCGCTGTCCGGTGTAGACGACTCCGCTTTCACGATCAACGCTGCTTATCAATCCGCCATGATGACGATTGCCGCTCATGAACGGACCCTTTTGCAGCCTGCCGATCATGCTGCTTTTTTTGCTGCACTGGACAACCCACCAGAGCCGAGAGATAAACTTAAGGCTGCTTTCAAGCGTCACAGCGAGACTGTCGTTTCAAAATAATGCCGCAAAATGAAACGCCAAAGCCAATCATCGAGCCGCTTGATCCCTCAAAACATGATCGGGCGGCTTTTTCGTGCGGCATTGAGCAGGTCGACAATTTCTTTCAGAAGACCGCAAACAAGCTTCAGAAGAGCGACAATCTTCGTGTTTTCGTGATGACGCAAGACGGCGGCCCAGTGATGGGCTTCTACGCCATCAACAGCCACGCTGTTGATTATACGGAGCTTCCGAAAAGGTTCGCCCGCAACCGGCCCGGACATGGGTCAATTCCCGCGGCCTACATCTCAATGATCGGTCGCGACTTGAAATTCGCTGGCAGCGGATACGGCGGCGACCTGCTGATCGACTGCTTGACGCGAATAGCGCGGATATCGGATGAAATAGGTACGGCGATCGTCATGCTCGATGTCCTGGATTGCGGTGATGCAGAGCGGACCGAGAGACGAGTAAAGCTTTACAAAGAATACGGCTTCCAGCCTCTGTCGACAAACGCGATTCGGATGTTCATCCCAATCGCGACGATCAAAAAGATGTTCGACTAAACCCCTGCCGCTCATGGAGTTCTCGACGGGTCTAGCCTGGTTGCTGCCGCTGGCGGCTTTGAGGCGAACATCGATTGGCTCAAGGAGGGGTGGGGCGAGGTGCCGACAACTTCCTGATCCGCGGCTTCGCGCCCCATGTGTCGGCCGTAGAGGGCGCCTTCGCAGCTTCCTGAAAGCAGATCTTGCTGGAGGTCGTCGTTGCGCCGGCATTGGCTATTGCTCATACTCCGTCCAAATGGCGGCAACAGGTTCAAGATCGGACATTAATCATTGTCATTGTACGACACCGGCCTTGCGCAGCCCCTCGATGACGAGCTCGAAATCGGCGGGGTTCTTGAAGGGCAAGACTTTGCGCCGGTATTCCAAGGAGTAGTCGGGATTGACGCGCAGCACCTCTTGCCACGTTGCGCGAGCCTCTTCGAAACGGCCGAGGTGCCCGTAACAGGCAGCCAGAAGCGCGCGCGAGACATCGGTTACGGGGTTGCGGCTCACGCGCTGCAGCAACAGTTCGACGGCCTCTTCGTACCTTCCCAGTTGAAACAAGGCCCAGGCCTGAAAGTGAAGAACGACATCCGGAAAGTACGGGTTCAGAACCCTCGCACGATCGAAATAGGCGAGTGCCTCCTCGGATCTGCCTGAATAGACAAGTGCCTCGCCGAGGCTGACCTGCCCTTCGGCGAAGTTCGGATTGAGGACTATCGCACGCTCGGCCTCGCTGATGGCTCCATCGTGCTGTCGCGAGTAAAGGTTGACCAGACTTAGCGACCAGTGCGCCACGGGATCGCTATCATCCCGCGCTACCGCCAGCGTCGCAGCCTCTTCGGCTTGCTCGATCGAGCGCTGCGGCAACGCGCTCCACCGGTTCAGGTAGTCGAGCCCGTGGGTAAGGGCGAGGAAGGCGTGCGCCGAGGCGAAGTTCGGGTCCAGTTCGACGGCACGTTGCAAAAGGTCGCGGGCGTCGCTGTTCGTTTGCTTCGTCAGCCGGTGCCACAGCTCCCGGCCACGCAAGAAGCAGTCATACGCCTCGGGGTGCCGGGTCTGCCCCGGTGCAAGCCTTTGCCGATCGCCCTCTGTCAGGTTGACCGCCAGCGCGCCGACGATCTGTTGCGTGACATCGTCCTGAACCGCGAATATGTCGGTGAGGTCGCGATCGAACCGCTCCGCCCATAGGTGCCCGCCGGTGGTTGCGTCGATGAGCTGCGCGGTGATGCGTACCCTGTTCCCCGATTTGCGTACGCTGCCTTCAAGTACATGCCGCACGCCGAGCTTCGTGCCCACCTCCTGCACATGGACGTTCTTGCCCTTGAAAGTGAACGATGAATTGCGAGCGATGACGAAGAGCTGTGACAACTTCGATAGCGCCGTGATGATGTCTTCCGAAATGCCGTCAGCGAAGTAGTCCTGTTCGGCGTCACCGCTCATGTTGGCGAAGGGCAGGACGGCGATCGACAACTTCGACGCCGCTGCCTTCGCCGGTTGGCTCGTCGCGGTTTCCGGGGGCACGGCTAATTTGGTCCCTGCGCTGCCGACTTGCAGCGAATAGACCCGGATCGGCTCGGCAATGTTCTTGAGCTGTGTGCTACCGAGATCGCTGACCGAGAGGTCGAGCCTCGCCTTGACTTGGCGATAGGCATCCTCGGACAGGCAGATCGCGCCCGCTGCGGCGACGCCCTCCAATCGCGAGGCGATGTTGACGCCGTCGCCCATCAGATCGCCATCGCTTTCCTCGACGACGTCGCCCAAATGGATACCGATCCGGAACTCAATGCGACGGTCCTGCGGGACGCCGTCATTGCGCTCCACCATACCGTTCTGCACCTCAATGGCGCAGCGAACGGCGTCCACCACGCTTCGGAACTCGACCAGCGCACCATCGCCGGTGCGCTTCACCACCCGGCCGTGGTGCACGGAGATCGTCGGATCAATGAGATCGCTGCGCAGTGTCCGCAATCTCGCCAGGGTGAGGTCCTCGTCAGCGCCGGCAAGCCGACTGTACCCAACCACGTCCGCGGCCAGGATTGCAGCCAGCTTTCGGTTCTCGCTCATGGCGCTGTCTCCTAGCGTCCACGATAGCAGGGAGACAGAGGGCAAGAAAGAACTTTTAGCCGCTGCTCAAAGCGACCTTGGTTGAGATCGGACCATGCTCATGTGGACGCAGCCGCCATTGTAGCCCCGCGCAATGACTGCTCTGTCATGCTCCCGGCCGTCCAACGCGGTTGTTCCGATAGCCCACTTAGGGTCAAGTCACGACGATGTCCGCGCTCACCCGAATGTCCGCGCGTTGAAGATCCGCAGCCTGAAGTTGCCAGTCCGGTTCCGGCCCCAACACGTCCTTTGGCAATCAGCTTGGAGACGGGTGCGAGCTGGCCCGAAGCCTCGGCCGCTGTTGGGGAAATTGAGATGGATGACTTTATAACAACAGGGTCGTCGGTTCTAATCCCTTCAAGGCGAAGGCATTTTGCCAGCGATCTCGCGTTCGGAAGGCGTCATACAGAATTGCGACTCCTAATATCATTCTGACTATTGTTTGTGGTGTTTAGCGAATATGGTCGGCGGTTCATTAGCGGTCTCGGCCGTCTCGATTTTTGAAAAGTGCGTTGATTGACGGGGCGTAAATGTCGATTTCCGATAACCAGCAACACGAGGGCCAGGCCCAGATCCGTTTGCAACAGCTGGAGGCCGACATAGAAGCTGCGCAGCACGGACATAATGCTGCGGCTTTTCTTGCAGCGATCGTCGAATCCTCCGACGATGCGATCGTTAGCAAGAGCCTCAGCGGAATCATCACGACCTGGAACAAGGGCGCTGAGCGTGTTTTCGGTTATACGGCAGACGAGGCTATCGGCAACCCGATCACGATCGTCATTCCACCCGATCGCCTCGAGGAGGAACCCGCCATTCTCGCCCGCATCCAGGCCGGCGAGCGCGTCGATCACTTCGAGACGATACGACGACGTAAAGACGGTACCCTGATCGATATTTCTCTGACCATCTCGCCTATTCGGGATAGCAACGGAAAGATCATCGGCGCATCGAAAATTGCCCGCGACATATCAGAGCGTAAGCGCGCCGCCGAGCGTCAGGAACTTCTGATGCGCGAGATGCATCACCGGGTAAAAAACCTGTTCGCCATTACCGGCAGCATCATCACCCTTGCGGCAAGGACGGCAAAGACGACTGCCGATCTCGCTGCGGGGATGAAGGACAGGTTGATGGCCCTCTCGCGGGCGCATGAGATGACATTGCCGAGTTTGAACGGTGAGGCCGCGACCGGCGCTCCGGAGACCACCCTCTTTCAGCTTCTGTCGAATATTCTCGCGCCATATGGGCGGGACGGTGCCAATCGTTGGCAGCTGATCGGAGATGACATCGACATCAGCGGCACCAAAATTACAAACTTCGCGCTGCTGTTCCATGAATTCGCGACTAACGCCGCGAAATATGGTGCGCTGTCCGTCGAAGAGGGAAAGCTGGAGATAGCAGCGGCGGTGAAGGGCGAGATCCTCGAGATCGTCTGGCTGGAGAGCAGTGGTCCTCTGCAGCCTACATCAGAGCCACGTTCGATCGGTTTTGGAAGCCGGCTTGAGCAGATAATCGGAAAGAGCGTCGGGGTCGAAATCTCGCGCGAGTGGATGCCGGATGGACTCTCGATTCGCCTGTCCATCCCCCGCCGCGCTATCAGCGACTAAAACGAGCCTCGTGTCTCAACCGGCCGGACCGAGTTGCAGGACGTGGACGGTGATCGAGGCGTCGACGATCGGTTCAAGGCGGTCTGGTAGGGTCATCACATTGATCTCCATCGAACGACGCCCAACCTCCAGCGCCAACGGGTGACCGCAGACCGCTGCGAAGGAAGAGCTGCCGGCGGTTGCGTGCAGATGCGGCAGCGGCTTTCCTTCCTTCCACGCAAGCGAGCCCGTCAAGTTGGTCACCTCAAGGTTTTCATAGGTCTTCGGCTTGTATTCGCGGGCTTCGAAATCGAAGAAGCCGAACGTGATCTGGCCAGCGAACCCGAATCCAGAAAGCATGGCGAAGGTATGTGTTCGTCGACCATCAGCCTTGCCAGGCGGGCTAGCGAATCTGTCTCGCTCGCGCTGGCCGATGCAGGCATTGTTCTGGCGATCGTCATGGCCGCCGAGATGCCTTCTTGTGACAATGGAACAAATGGAGGAAGCACTCGACGGTCTTAACGAAAATCCCTCGGTGCGAGGGCATGGCGGGTCGATGCCGCAATGAATCAGGGTCACGATCGCGGCATTCCGCGACAAGCCCTCGGGCCAGGGCTGTCTTTACCGGGTCCTGCTGACGGCTTGGAGACGCGTACTTCTCTCGCGCGGTAGTCAGGTGGTCCACGTTTGTCTCAGGTGGGATTCGCGTTGACGGACGAAGTTGCGTCAAGGCGAGAAGACAATGATTTTGACGTCGGAAATTTTCATGACTTATCCATTGGCTGAAACCGCACGGGTGGGGTCGTGGCGGAACCGGTTAAGATGAGCCGGTCGCGCGGGTCGGGATGGATCATGGCCGAGAGAAGCGCACGCGGGATCATGCGCCGGGTTGTTGACGACCTGATCGGTCTTACCGGCCTCGATCCAGATGACTGCTTCGCTTAGTCCAAGACCACATTCCCCTACGATCGTGGTATCTTATGCCTTCTCACAGTTCAGCTTGCCCTCTCATGACGAGACCAGTCGTCAGGGTTATAGCTGAGATTCGAGCGGCAACCACTTGATCAGCCAAGCTGTCGCGCGCCGGGCAATCCCGGCATCCGGCTCGCCTCGGAGGAGAGTATTTCTGCCCTCGACGACCTTAAGCCACCGAACGGATCCCTTTTCGAGCGTTAGGGGATAGCTCGAATCCGGATCGGTTTCTACGGCAAAGATCGCGTCCATTCGCTCGACAAGATCCTGTGACTCGAACAGGACACCCATTTCGGTGTTTAAGGATACGGACCTCGGATCGAGATTGAGAGATCCGATGAAGCCGTACTTGCCATCCCTGGCAAAGGCCTTCGTGTGAAGGCTGGCCTGCTTGGAACCGCGCAAGGAGAAGGATCCCATGTCTGCAATCGATTTCAACTCAAAGAGCGCAATGCCGGCTTTTAGCAGGGCGGGGCGGTAGCGCGAATATCCTGCGTGAACTGCGGCAACATCGGTGGCTGCAAGCGAGTTCGTCAGAACGGAAACCTTTACTCCTTTATCGCGTAGCTTCGTCAGCGCCTCGACGCCGCGTTCGCCGGGAACGAAGTACGGCGAGGTGATATGGATGAACTCGGCCGTGCCCGTGATGACCGGGAGCAGCATTCCCATTAGCGTATTTTGCCCGCTGCGCAGCTTCCCGGCCGCCTTCTCTGGCGGATCGGCCAAAACGTCGAGTTTGTCGACCCATATGTAGCGGTCTTCGGCAACGATATGCGTCAGCGATGTTTCATCGCGAACTGGATCAAGATATGGCTGGGCGCGCTGTTCGAAATGAAGGCGTTCCATATTGCGGCGAAGCTTCTTCAGCTTGTTCGCTCTGCGTGACAGAAGCGCACGCACGGGCACGGCAACCGAACTGTTCCAGTAGCCGTCGAACAGACGCTCCGTCTTCGCAACGGCTTCACCGACCATCAAGAGATCGAAGTCCCTGAAGTTAGCGTTCTCCCCGGCATCAAAATACGGATCGCCGATATTGCGCCCCCCGACCATCGCGATCCGGCCATCGGCAATCCATGCCTTGTTGTGCATGCGACGGTTGACGCTTCGGAACCGCAAGGCCATCTCGAGGCCGCGACGTAGGATATTCTCACGTGCCTTTGTGGGATTGAAGAGCCGCAGCTCGATGTTCGGATGACAGTCGATCGCATGGAAGATCTTGTCGGACATGGAGACGCCGAGATCGTCGAGAAGGATCCTCACGCGTACGCCACGGTCGGCCGCCGCGACGACCTCCCGCATGATCAGCATTCCGGTCAGGTCCGCATTCCACATATAGTACATGAGATCGAGGCTGCGCCCGGCGGAACGGGCCGCTAGAAGCCTGGCTGCGAACGCGTCTAGGTTGGAGGTGATCAGGACGAGGCCGCTTGCCGCCTCCCGCTTGTGGCAAAGCCCGGCGCCGTATCGATCAAGCTCGGTGTCGGCAGCGGCAATCTTGAGGACGTGGGAATCGACTTTCTGGACTCGCTTCAGAAACCCGGCATAGCTTGATGCTGCCAGAGCCCATAGGGCTACCAGCGCTACGGTCGCGATGATGGCAATGCCGAACCAACTCACACGATACCCCTGAGCCGCGGCTAGGAAGCGCTATGCTGACTTGATCCGCCCGGGTAAAATAGGGTCACGCGAGTAGCGAGCAAGGTGTCGCCATAAAAGATGCGAAGGAGGAGGGGACAAAGACTAAGGTCGCGACCGAGAAAATGGCGCCGCGACCCAGGCCAAGTTTGAACAGCCCGTTCTGCCAATACCCTCTGCAATCACGGTGGCGCCCGAGGAAACCTCCAGACCACTCGGCTTTTAACTCGCCAGTTCCCTTCGAGCCAGGTGACTGCCTTCAAGGTTGGCGCTGCAGCCACTTACCATCGTTCACCGCCCCAGGTCGGTTGGACGAATTTGGATGTTTCCGACGAGCGCTGCTTGCCTCGATGGTCGAGATCTGTTCGAGCCGCGCCAGCGTGCGTCTCCAGCTTCGGGATCACGCCTTCCTACGCTTGGTATCATCTGGGCGGCAATCGACCTCGTCCAGCGCGAGGACGAGCCGCCTGTGGTTCAATCCCTGGGCGCCATGAATGAGGGAACGAAAGACTTCAAGCAAAACCGTCGGATAGACCTGCGTAGGCCGGAACCCGCGCCCTTTGTCGGAGTTACTCTGGCGAAACCGCTGCTGGCCGTCAGAAACAAGGGAAGAGTTCGATGGAAGTACGAGGTTACGCTGTTGTTGCCTGAAAGGATGACGATATTACCGAGGTGGCCGGGCGAACGCGGAGCTGCAGATGCGGCGGCTGGTAGTCTTCACCAATGAAGGTGAGCTTTCTGGCATTATTTTGCTCGGCGATATCGCAATTTAACATCGGGGATACGTCGCTTCTGCTGCGCTTGAAAACATATCGCAGGACGGTTGGCGGTGCAGCCGAGCGGCCCTTGCGCCGAAAGACCTTCGCACGGATACCAAATGGTAGAGCGCACTGCTGAAGAGATTGAAAGTCGGCGGGTACGGCGCGCCGAGCGCCGCCAAAAACAGCGCGATGCCAATATTGCGCGCGCCGCTAAAATGCATCTAGCCCGTCTGGCGAGCGATCCGCTGATTGTGATCACCTCCGATGACAATGTAGCCAGGCGGGTCCATATTGGCTGTTCCGGGTGGTATTACTGGCACTGGAAGGGCCATTTTTACCCGAACGACGTTCCCTCCAATCAATTGTTTTCGATCTACCAGGACAATTTCAAGACCGTCGAGCTCAATGCCCCATTTTATTCCTGGCCGACGGTGGCAACTGTCAAGACATGGAAACGTCAGGCCGAGCCGAGCTTCGTCTATACCATCAAGGTGTGCGAGCTCATCACGCATATCAAACGCTTCGAAGATACCCACGCCCTCATTGAAGATTTCGGATACATCGCAGACGTTCTTGGAATGCAGATGGGATGTTTTCTGTTTCAGCTTCCACCGAGCGTGCGCTACTCCACAGACATGTTGCAAATGATCTTGTCGCAGCTGGATCCCCGTCGCAGGAACGTCGTCGAATTCCGTCACAAGAGCTGGTGGAATAAGGATGTTTATAGGGCGTTCAAAGCTGCAGGCGCGATCTTCTGTTCATGCAGCGGTCCCCGATTGCCGGATGAGCTTGTTCGGACAGCCGACGACATCTACATCCGGTTCCATGGGATCAAACAATGGTACCGCCATGACTACAGCGATGCCGAATTGACGGTGTGGGCGGAGCGCATCAAGCTGTCTGGCGCTAAGACCGTGTGGGTCTATTTCAATAACGATCGCGATGGTTATTCGATCAAGAACGCCAAGCGGCTTTCACAGCTGATCGACGCATCGGCCTGATGGCCTCTCTTAAGATCGCTGCTGATTTTAGGCGAGTGACGATTTCATAGCAGTCGCGCAAATACCACGTCATCGCTTTCATGCTACCGCCCTCAATGAAATCAGGCGGGCACACCGACTTCGCTTTGGTTAAACGGCGGCAACAGGGGAGGCCCAGCGTGCCGTTGACCCGACCAGTGTTCCGGCGATGGCTTGTATGAAACCGAGGAACTACTGCGAGGGCTGGAATTATTCGGTTGGACTGATGCTTAAATCGTTCAACGCGTGCAAGACCGTGGGCCTCCCTGCCCGGACATGGGTTCAAAGACGCTGGACTTGCGTGGCTCGGATCACGATTTCCTCCTGATCGAAACGAGCCTCCAGCTGTTTTCGATATGCCGCCCACCAGGTTCGGTCGAGATCTTCAGTCATGACTTCGGCAACAACGATCACGTCATGCTCAACCTCTCCATCAACTTCCCACAAGCCTTCAGCGGGTGAATTCACATATAATGTAACGCCGCCAAATTGT
>NZ_ML133663.1:0-103232 GCF_003985135.1 Rhizobium fabae | reverse complement strand
CGTGAGAACCCGTTGCCTCCAGGAACCGCTCGAAAGTGGCGCCATCGTGCAGGTCTTCCCCCGGATGCAATTCGTAGCAAAGATTGACACCGCTGGCGGCGAACGCATTCAAGATCGGAGTCCAGCGCCCGGCAAGTTCGGCAAAAGCCTCTTCCACGAGACCTGCAGGACGCTGCGGCCATGGATAGGCATACGGCCAGGCCAGTGCGCCAGAAAACGTCGCATGAGTATTCAGGCCCAGATATTCCGACGCCTTGGCGGCAGATTTCAGTTGACCGATCGCCCATTGCTGCCGTTCGGCTGGATTTCCACGCAGATGCGCTGGCGCAAAGCCGTCGAACAGGGTGTCGTAGGCCGGATGCACGGCCACCAGCTGCCCCTGGATATGCGTTGAAAGCTCTGTGATCTCGATACCATGCTCGGCAATGCGTCCACGAACATCGTCGCAATATGCTTTCGACCGTCCGGCAATGTCGAGATCAAACAGGCGCGGATCGGTAGGGACCTGGATCCCCTTGTACCCGAGCGATGCGGCCCATGCGGCGAGATTGTCGAGTGTGTCGAATGGCGGGTTTTCGCCCAGAAACTGGGCAAGAAAGATTGCCGGGCCCTTAATCGTTTTCATATTCTACCTTTCTGGTCAGCCTTCGATCCGGATAGCACTGCAAACATCGATGCCCGGATGTGCATCTGCCGCGTCGATTAGAAGCGCAGCCGAAATGCAGACCGGCTCATCGTCTGCACACCCGCTTGGCGACTGAGCAAGCGCCATCGAAATCGGTAACCAAGTCAGCCGAACGCGACCTCGAATCCGGTTCGAAAGGACAGGGCTCCGTAAGGGTAGTTCGCCTCGTGGCCGTGCACCGCCACGGCATGTGTCTAATGCCACTATCAAAGACGCATCGTTGTTTCCGCGTCGAATAGCGAGACGTGGGCCGCATCGATAACAAACTTCACTGAAGAATTACGTTCGAACTTACTCGTCCCAGGCATTCGGATCGCGAACCGATTGGCGCCGGTCTGAACCCAGATCACCGTGTCAGCACCAAGCGTTTCAATGAAATCAATGGTGCCGTGCTGAACTGCTTCCGCACTGGATTTGGCTAGCCGTATATTCTCACAGCGCACGCCCAAAATTACCCGTCCGGAGACCTTTTCTTGCGAGAATCTGTAGTTGGTAAGGTCAATCACCAAGCCATCTGAGTAAAAGCGCGGCACACCTTCAACATGTCCAATCTCTCCCTCTATGAAGTTCATGATGGGCGAGCCAATGAAGCCGGCAACAAACTGGTTGCTTGGATACTGATAAATTTCTTCAGGTGATCCAAGCTGCTGTATGATCCCTCCCTTCATCACGGCTATACGATCCGCCAAAGTCATCGCCTCGACCTGATCGTGCGTGACATAGATCATGGTATTGCCGAGTGCGAGGTGAAGCTTCTTCAATTCGACACGCAACTCATTCCGCAATTTTGCGTCAAGATTGGAAAGCGGCTCGTCGAAGAGAAAAACGTCGACTTTGCGGACAAGCGCCCGACCGATCGCGACGCGCTGCCGCTGGCCGCCAGATAGTTCGGACGGCTTGCGATTCATCAAACTTTCAATCTGGAGGAGGCGAGCGGCTTCCGCCACCCGTTCCTTGATCTCGCCTTTGGGTAGCCCAGAAACCCTTAGACCAAAGGAGAGATTTTCACTGACTGTCATATGGGGATAGAGCGCGTATGATTGGAAGACCATGGCAATCCCGCGGTCCTTGGGCTGTGCCCAAGTTACATTTCGTCCGGAAATCCAAATCTCCCCGTCCATGATATCCATCAGCCCTGCAATGGAATTCAGGAGAGTGGATTTACCACATCCCGAAGGCCCTAGAAGGACGAGGAACTCGCCGCGTTGAATGGACAGGTTCAGCCCGTCAATGACCTTCAGCGAATTATACTGAATGGTAAGATCGTTAACCGCAACGGAGACCGTGTTGACATTGTCCATTGAGTTCAGCCCTGGCCTGCCCCCTGAAAAGTGATCCTTTTTGAAGTATGGCTTATGAGCCAAAGAAGGACATTGAAATGGCAGCGAAAAGACACAAGGCAGAAGAGATCGTCACGAAGCTTCGTCAGGTTGACGTGCTGAATGCGCAGGGCAAATCGATGGCGGAGGCGATCCGGTCGATAGGCGTAACGGAAGTTACATATTACCGCTGGCGCGCAGAATACGGTGGCCTGAAGGGCGATCAGGTGAAGCGTCTGAAGGAATTGGAGACCGAGAACGCTCGCCTCCGCCGGGCAGTTTCCGATCTGACCTTGGACAAGATGATCCTGGCGGAGGCTGCCAGGGGAAACTTCTAAGCCCCGCCCGCCGTCGTGCGTGCGTGGACCATGTCACCGAGGAGCTGGGCGTGTCCGAACGACGGGCATGCAGGGTTCTCGGCCAGCATCGTTCTACGCAGCGCAAGGTCGCAAAGACACCAGATGACGAAGCGGCATTGACCGCCGACATCACAGCGCTCGCCCTCCAATATGGCCGATATGGTTATCGTCGCATTACGGCGATACTGCACCGGGCGGGTTGGATCGTGAACGTCAAACGGGTCGAGCGGATATGGCGGCGTGAGGGGCTGAAAGTACCTTCGAAGCAACCCAAGCGCGGTCGGCTCTGGCTGAACGACAGTTCGTGCATCCGGCTTCGGCCGGAATATCCCAACCATGTCTGGTCCTACGATTTCGTCGAGGACCGCACGCACAATGGAAAGAAAATCCGCATGTTAAACGTGATCGACGAGTTCACGCGGGAATGCATCGCCATCAGGGTGGAAAGAAAGCTGAAAGCTGTCGATGTCATCGACGTCCTTTCCGATCTCTTCATCCTGCGCGGCGTCCCAGCGCATATTCGTTCTGACAACGGTCCCGAATTCATTGCCAAGGCGCTGAGGGAATGGATTGCAATGGTCGGTGCCAAAACGGCTTACATCATGCCGGGCAGCCCATGGGAGAACGGCTATTGCGAAAGCTTCAACTCGAAGCTCAGGGACGAACTGCTCAACGGAGAAATCTTCTACACGCTCAAGGAAGCGAAGATCATCATCGAGGGCTGGCGGCGACACTACAACACCGTGCGTCCGCACTCGTCACTGAACTACAAGCCACCGGCACCTGAAGCCACCGTGTGGCCGCGTCAGAACGGCCCAGCTTCAACGCCAGCAGTGGCGGTCAAACCCAGCATGCACTAACATTAAACCCGGATCACCCGATGGGGGCAGACCAGTTTTCAACTCCGTAACGTTAAATTGCCGATCCTTAAGATCAAAAATGCGCCTTTGGCTCGATATTATCAACGGTTATGGCGCCTAAATACAACTATAAGGCGCTAAAATGCGTCTTGACGCCGCCGCCTCCTTCTGCAATGGTCTGGCTGCCAAATCGATTTCAATTTCTGGGAGGAGATTATGATGAAGTTTGCTCTGGCTTTGTCCGCGCTTGGCGTCATGGCCGCTGCCGGCTCGATCCACGCTGCTGAAATTTCGTTTGCCGCCAATACCACGGGGAAAAACGTCGAATTCCTTCACAAGCAGCTCGCAATTTTTGAGAAGGACACCGGCAATCAGGTCAAGCTCGTCACGATGCCATCGTCGAGCAGCGAGCAGTTCTCGCAATATCGCCTGTGGCTTGCGGCAGGAAACAAGGACATCGACGTCTATCAGACCGACGTCATCTGGGCGCCGCAGCTCGCCGACCAGTTCATCGACCTCAAGGAGGCCACCAAGGATGTGGTCGGCCAATTCTTCCCGTCGATCATCGCCTCACAGACTGTCAATGGCCGGCTCGTGGCGCTACCGCTGTTTACCGATGCTCCGGCGCTGTTTTACCGAAAGGATCTGCTCGAGAAATATGGCAAGCAGCCGCCGAAGACCTGGGACGAGATGGCCGCAACCGCCAAAGAGATAGAGGACAAAGAACGTCAGGCCGGGCAGAAGGACCTTTGGGGTTATGTCTTCCAGGGCAACTCCTACGAAGGACTGACCTGCAACGCGCTGGAATGGGTGAAGTCATCGGGCGGCGGCCAGATCGTCGAGCCGGATGGGACGATCTCGATCAACAATGACAAGGCGGCAGCAGCGCTGGATCGCGCCAAGGGCTGGATCGGCACGATCTCGCCGCCGGGCGTGCTGGCCTATCAGGAAGAAGAATCCCGTGGTGTCTGGCAGACGGGAAATGCCGTCTTCATGCGCAACTGGCCCTATGCCTATTCTCTCGGCAACGGCGCCGACAGCGCCGTGAAAGGCAAGTTCGACGTGACGACGCTGCCGGTCGCGGCCGCCGGCGACAAGCCATCCTCAGCGCTCGGCGGCTGGAACCTGGCGGTTTCGAAATATTCCGAGAAGCGGGAAGCAGCCATCGCGCTCGTAAAATTCCTGGCGTCGAAGGACGTTCAAAAGGCCCGTGCAATCGAGCTGTCCAATTTGCCGACGCTGACCGACCTTTATGACGACAAGGATGTTGCCGCCGCACAGCCCTTCATGCCGAACTGGAAACCCATTTTCCAGGACGCGGTTCCGCGTCCTTCGGCGACAGCCAAGGTAAAGTACAACGAAGTATCCTCGAAGTTCTGGACGGCGGTGCACAATACGCTGTCCGGCAGCGGTTCGGCCGCCGAGAACCTGGAGCTCCTCGAAGCCGACCTCACGACCCTCAAGGGCGAAGCCTGGTGAATATCGGGACCGGCGACCGTCAGGTCGCCGGTCAGTCCCGGGCGACTAATCAGGGGATAGGCGTTTCATGACTGAAATCGTAGTTTCACAAGCAATTGAACCCAAGGTTTCTTGTCTCAGGGCCTCCACGGAGCTGCGATCCGAGCGCATCCGGTCGGCCTGGATTTTTCTTACGCCGACGCTGTTGATCCTGGCAATCGTCGCCGGCTGGCCGCTCTTCAGAACGATCTATTTCAGCTTTACGAATGCGTCGCTCAACCACCTTGGCAATGCGCAGTTCGTCGGCTTTGCCAATTATTTGTCGTGGGTGACGCTGAAAAGCGGAAAAACCATCTATCGCGGTTTGCTTGCCGATCCGGTGTGGTGGAATGCCGTCTGGAACACTGCCAAATTCACTGTCCTTTCGGTTGCGATCGAGACTGTGCTCGGGTTGATCGTCGCGCTGGTGCTGAACGCACAGTTCGTCGGACGTGGAATTGTTCGCGCCGCAATCCTCATTCCCTGGGCGATCCCGACCATCGTCTCGGCCAAGATGTGGGCCTGGATGCTCAACGATCAGTTCGGCATTCTGAACGATGTTCTGCTCGGATTCGGCCTGATCAGCGAGAAGATTGCCTGGACCGCGAATCCGCAAACGGCGATGATCGCCGTACTGATCGTCGACGTCTGGAAGACGACGCCCTTCATGGCGCTTCTGATGCTGGCCGGACTTCAGATGGTTCCAGGCGACATTTACGAAGCTGCCAAGATCGACGGCGTCAATCCGATTAAGGTTTTCTGGCGTCTGACGCTGCCGCTGATCCGGCCGGCCATCATGGTTGCCGTGATCTTCCGGATGCTCGATGCGATGCGCATCTTCGACCTGATTTATGTGCTGACGCCCAACAATGCGCAGACCAAGACCATGTCGGTCATGGCGCGGGAGAACCTGTTCGACTTCGACAAATTCGCCTATGGCGCCACCGCGTCTACGGTGCTTTTCCTCATGATCGCCTCCGTCACCATCCTTTATATCTGGCTCGGCCGCGTCAGGCTCGGCGGGGAGGAGCGCTGATGCTGCTTTCGATCGTCAAGAATACGCTCTTCTATCTGCTGGTCACGATCATCGTCATCATTGCGGTGTTCCCATTCTATTATGCCATCCTCACGAGCCTCAAAACCGGCACTGCGCTTTTCGAAGTCGATTACTGGCCGACCTCGATCTCTTTCGGCAACTATGCTTCCGTAATGGGCCAGGGCAGTTTCGGCCGCAGTCTTGCAAATTCCGCGATGATCGCCTGCATCGTGGTTTCGGCATCGCTGTTGCTTTCGATCACCGCTTCGTTTGCTTTGGCACGGGTGCACTTCCGTGGGCGGGCACTCTTGATGCTGACAATTCTCTCAGTGTCGATGTTTCCACAGATCGCCGTGCTTGCCGGCCTCTTTGAACTCATTCGCTGGATCGGCATCTTCAACACGCCCTTCGCGCTGATCTTCTCCTACATGATCTTCACGCTCCCCTTCACCGTCTGGGTGCTGACGACCTTCATGCGGGAATTGCCAATCGAGATCGAGGAGGCGGCAATCGTCGACGGCGCCTCGCCATGGGTCATTGTCACCCAGGTGTTCATGCCGCTGATGTTGCCGGCGCTGGTGACGACCGGACTGCTCGCCTTCATCGCTGCGTGGAACGAATTTCTTTTTGCGCTGACGTTCACGTCGTCCGATACGCAGCGAACCGTGCCGGTTGCCATCGCCCTGCTTTCGGGAAACAGCGAGTTTGAAATCCCCTGGGGCAACATTATGGCGGCTTCGGTGATCGTTACCGTGCCGGTTGTCGTGCTTGTTTTGATATTCCAGCGCCGGATCATTTCCGGGCTGACCGCCGGCGGCGTGAAGGGTTGAGGGAGTAGGACATGGCAGAAATCCGACTGGAGAATATCCGCAAGAGCTTCGGCGCCTTCGAGGTGATCAAGGGCGTAACGATGGACATCCGCAAGGGCGAGTTCATGGTGTTCGTCGGGCCTTCGGGATGCGGCAAATCTACGCTGCTGCGGCTCATCTCCGGCCTTGAGGACATCACCTCAGGCACTCTCTCCTTCGACAGCCAGACCGTGAACCGGCACGCGCCGTCCAAGAGAGGGATCGCCATGGTGTTCCAGTCCTATGCGCTCTACCCGCATATGACGGTCTTCGACAACATGGCTTTCGGCATGAAACTTTCCGGGAGCACCAGGGAGGAATGCCGCCGGCGCGTTGAACATGCCGCCGGCATGCTGCAGCTCTCGCCCTATTTGGATCGCCTGCCGCGACAGCTTTCCGGCGGGCAGCGTCAGCGCGTCGCCATCGGCCGGGCGATCGTGCGTGATCCCAAGGTCTTTCTGTTCGACGAGCCGCTGTCCAACCTCGATGCGGCGCTTCGCGTCGCGACGAGGCTTGAGATAGCGAAGCTTCATCGCAGCATGCACGGCACGACGATGATTTATGTGACACATGATCAGGTCGAGGCCATGACACTGGCTGATCGCATCTGCGTGTTGAGAGACGGCGTCGTCGAGCAGATCGGCACGCCGCTCGAACTTTACGAAAGCCCGAATTCGGTCTTCGTCGCCGGCTTCATCGGTTCGCCAAAAATGAACTTCCTGTCGGGCGGTCTGGCGCAACCCTATGACAGCCATACGATCGGTGTGCGCGCGGAGCATGTTCGCATCACGGTCGAGCAGCCGATCTGGACCGGCACGGTCATTCATTCGGAAATCCTCGGCTCCGATAGCTTCGTCTATGTGGATATCGGGGCGGATGAGCCGCTTATCGTGCGGGAGGCGGGCGTCTCTCGTCACGATCCGGGTCAGGTTCTGGGCCTTGCGCCTCTTGCCGGTCATGTCCACCGTTTCGACCGGTCTGGCCGGGCGCTGGAGCGGGTAACGATGCAGGCTGCTTGATCTTCCCGGGGTCTGTGTTCCCAACAAGACCCTGTTCCATTCAACTACCAGGAGCAAACAACGTGACTATCCGCACCGTCGTCTGGGGTGAAAACATCCACGAGAATACCAATGAAATCGTTCGGGGCATTTATCCCGAGGGCATGCACACCACGATCGCCAATGCGCTGAATACCGACCCCGACATTTCCGCGACCACGGCGACGCTGCAGGAACCGGAACATGGGCTGAGCGAAGCGCGCCTTGAGGAAACCGACGTTTTGACCTGGTGGGGCCACAAGGATCATGGCGCGGTGTCCGACGTCGTCGTCGAACGCGTCGCCAAGCGCGTCTGGGAAGGCATGGGCCTGCTGGTCTTGCATTCCGGCCATTTCTCCAAGATCTTCAAGCGGCTGATGGGCACGCCCTGCGCGCTGAAATGGCGCGAGGCGGGCGAGCGCGAGCGCCTGTGGACGATCAACCAGCGCCATCCGATCGCCGCCGGCATCGGCGAGCATTTCGAACTTGAGAACGAGGAAATGTACGGCGAGCAGTTTTCCGTACCGGAGCCGCTCGAAACGGTGTTCATCTCCTGGTTCCAGGGCGGTGAAGTGTTCCGTTCGGGCCTGACCTGGCGCCGCGGCGCCGGCAACATCTTCTATTTCCGCCCCGGCCACGAGACCTATCCGACCTATCACGACGCCAATGTCCAGAAGGTGCTGATCAACGGCGTGAAGTGGGCCTATAACCCGCAGGGGGCGTTGACCGGCATCACCGACGCTCCAAATGTGCCGGTAGAAAAGGCACTGGAGCCGATCGTCGAACGCGGCCCGAAACTGCACCAGGCCGGCGAAGCCGGTTATCGCTGAGGAACTGACACATTTCTCGGGCAGCGGACGCTGTCGGTGATCTTGAGGTTTTGGGCTGCTAAAACGTTTCGGTAAACAACCATGAGGACAAAAATGCGCTTGATCATTCTCGGAGCAGGAGGATGGGCAAATACCCACGCCATGAATTTTTCGGAAATCGCCGACGTAAAAATTGTTGCCGCTGTCGATCCGGACGAAGTCCGGCTGCGGGCGTTCGCGCACAGGCATGGGATCCCCCTGACTTTCACCTCGCTCGATGACGCCCTTGCCTGGGGGGATTTTGACGCGGTCAGCAACGTCACGCCGGACCGGCTCCACTATCCCACGACAATGAAGATACTCGAAGCGGGTAAGCATGTCCTCTGTGAGAAGCCGCTAGCGGTCAATTATGGCGAAGCCAAAGCGATGGCCGACGCCGCGGCGGCATCCGGCAAGGTCACAATGGTGAACCTTACCTATCGCAACGTGGCGCCGCTTCAAGCTGCGCGAAAGATTGTGCTGGACGGCCGTCTCGGCGCAATCCGCCATTTCGAAGCCTCGTATCTGCAGAGCTGGCTGGTCTCCAAGGCCTGGGGCGATTGGACCAAAGAATCGCAATGGCTTTGGCGACTGTCGACAAAGCACGGTTCCAATGGCGTGCTGGGCGATGTCGGCATCCACATTCTCGACTTTGCGGTCTTTGCCGCAGGCAGCGACGTCAAGGCGGCGGCGGCGCATCTTAAAGTCTTCGACAAGAGTCCCGGAAACCGGATCGGGGAATACGACCTCGATGCGAATGACAGTTTCCTGATGATGGCTGAGCTCGAAAACGGTGCGGCCGGGGTGATCCACGCCACGCGCTGGGCGACCGGTCATCTGAATGAATTGCGCTTGCGCCTGCATGGAGACAAGGGTGCGCTGGAGGTGGTGCATACGCCTGAAGGCTCGACACTCAAGACCTGCGAAGGCGCCGACGCCGACAAGGCAATCTGGCGCAAGATCGAGGCTGAACCTGTCATCACCAACTTCCAGCGATTTGCAAACGCCGTGCGAGTAGGGCAGCCGGATGAGCCGGGTTTTGGGCACGCCGCGAAGCTGCAATTCGTTCTTGATCATGCAGTAAAGACGGCCGGGGTTTTGACCGAGCTTTAGGCAGAGGCGGGACTTCAGGGCGTGCCTCAACAAGTTGGATGTTTGCTGGCGTACAATGTTGCCAAGGAGAATTCATGTTACTTAGGCTGAAGATCGGGGGAGCTGGATCGCTCAGCGTCTGCAGCAAATGCAGGCCGACGAGAGAGATGCTGCGTAGAAGACGTTATGGTCGCCCGTTGTCACCCGCAGCGACCGGCAGCGGGATCAGGTTGCTTTCCGCCTGGATGTCCTTATCGGATGTCAGGTCCATTTTTCCCAGATCGATGGTTTCCTCGTTGGCCTTTGCTTTCGGGAAAGGCGCTGCTAAGGCATTGAAGTTGATGAAATTGAGTGAACTGGACCGCATCTCATCAAGGCTCTCCAGCCTCTGACAAACTTTGCCAAAATCGGTATGGTGCCTTCAAATGGAGGCTATCAATGGCCACGATGAACGTATCTCTTCCAGGCCCGATGAAGGATTGGGTGGAGGCCCAGGCCAGGACCGGGCGATATTCAAATGCCAGCGACTACGTGCGCGACCTGATCCGACGCGACCAGACGCGAAACGACGACAAGATCGCCGCCATGCAAAGCTTCGTCGGGGCCGGGCCCAAAGTGGGGTCGGCATCCGATCAAAGGATGAACTCTTTGCTGATGCGATGGCTCGTGCCAGCAAGTCATGAGTTCTAAGCTTTCTGCCGAAGCGGAAGAGGACATTATTGCGATCGCCGAGCAAGGTGTCCGTATGTTCGGGGCAGGCCATGCAAGGCGATACCACGATGAACTTTTCGCATTATTTGATCTGATAGTTGTCAATCCAGGCATCGCGCGCGAACGGGAAGAGATTGATCCGCCCGTTAGAATTCATCCCTTCAAAGCGCTGTGACTATGCGTGTCAGCATGTCAGTCTATAGTCTGCGATCCAAGCACAAAAAAGACTTCA
This sequence comes from Rhizobium fabae, assembly GCF_003985135.1. Classification (NCBI taxonomy): domain Bacteria; kingdom Pseudomonadati; phylum Pseudomonadota; class Alphaproteobacteria; order Hyphomicrobiales; family Rhizobiaceae; genus Rhizobium; species Rhizobium fabae. The sequence continues at coordinate 92,708 of NZ_ML133663.1, read as the reverse complement.
GGCTGCCTCTCCTGACCGGGGACGAAGCGAGATAGCCGCCTCCTAGCGCGAGGACGCCTGCCACGGCAGGAAGACCGGGCCCCAAAATCGATTCTTCATGTTCGCAAATTCTCGCCGCGGGTGACGACATCATATCGCCCGATCGGCGGTGAGGGAGGTAAGGGAAGGGAAGGTAGGGGATCCACGCCTCGCGACGACGCCTGCGTTTGGCGCAATTCCGCATGTCCAAACTGATTGTGACCGGGTTTTGGCATTCGTCTGCGGGCGCAGAAGCCATCCCGCGGCGACATGAACCCTAGCGTCAGGGCTCTGCAAAAATCGTCAGGCAGAGTGAAAACCCTTCGTTGACAGAATTGTCATGATCGCGTTAAGGGTGCGATATAACATGAGTGCAAGAATCAAGTTTTCGGCACAATTTAAGTCAATCAAGACAACGAAAGGTGGCTAAAACCATGAATCTCCACATTCTATCCCCGCACAGGTTGATTCCAACCGAGGAGACCGATGCACGCAGGGTCGATGAAGTTCATGGCCTCATTTCCACGGCCGGCTGCTGGACAGTCCCGATCATCGTGGAGAAGGACGCGCTTTTCGTGATGGACGGCCATCACCGTTTGGAAGTGGCTTTCCGGCTTGGGCTACGTGCAGTTCCAACCGTTCTCCTCGACTACAGGAGCGTACGCGTCGAAGCCTGGAGGGCCGGTGAGACCATCACGCCGGCCGACATTTATGACATGGCCAATAGCCGCCGAAAATTTCCGATCAAAACCACCCGGCACATTTTTTTGGACGAGCTCCCCGCGTGCGATGTGAGCCTCGATGATCTTCGACAGTGGTACGAGCCTCTCGATGGTTCGGAGAGGCTTGCCGGATGACTTCCCACATCAAGCCAATGATGGGAGCGGAGTTGTCTCCGATTCTCTCCCCCCTTGCTGCTGACATTCTGACCGCAAGCGCACCGCTCCTGCACAAATGGCTTGAAGAGCACGGGTCTCCACTTCACCTCGTGCTTCCGTCGGAGCTCACGGCAAATGTCGAAGCCCTGCGCCACGTTCTCGACGATCGGGGAGTTGGACACGCGATCTATTATGGTTCGAAAGTCAATAAATCCTCAGCCCTGATGCGCGCCGCACTTGGGGCAGGGGCAGGCATTGACGTGTCGAGCGTCTATGAACTTCGTGATGCTGTGAAACTTGGGGCTCGGGGTAAAGACATTGTGGCGACCGGTCCCGCAAAGACGGTGCAATTTCATGACGAACTCGTCGGCATCCGGGCTCTTGTCTCGGTGGATAGCCCTGAAGAACTCACGGACATATCCGGGCGGCTGCCGGCAAATGGCGCCAAGCAGCCCGTCCTTTTGCGACTGCAGCCGAAAGGTCATGAGAAAAGCCGTTTTGGCATGGCCGCCGACACGGTACGAGCGTGCCTTTCCCGCATCGCCGCCGATGATCGTTTCCGGTTCGACGGCATACATTTCCATTTGAGCGGATACCGCTTTCAGGATCGGGCGGTTGCGTTTGAGGAGGCTGTCAAGCTGGTGGAGGAAGCACGCGCAAGTGGATTGTCTCCAACAATGATCGATATCGGTGGCGGATTACCGGTACAATATGTGCCTGGGGCGGCCTGGGACGAACATCTGCAGCGCCAAAGCGCCGACGATTACCGGACGGGCAAAGTTCCGGCTTCCTTTTATCCCTATGGCGGTCCGCAATCGGCGGCGTCGTGGCTTCGTTGCTTTTTGGGTGCTTTGCTCTCATCGGGCCAGACAGTCGAAGACTATCTCAAGCGGCACAAACTCACCCTCGCGATGGAGCCGGGGCGCGCCCTTGTCGATCAGGCGGCGATTTCAGCTTTCCGTATTACACGCGTGAAGAATATCAGAAGCGGAAATGGCGTTATTTTCGTCGAAGGCAGCAGTTTCAGCGCCTGCGAGACCTGGTTTGCTTCCGAATTCATGGTGGATCCAATCCTGCTACGCCAGAACGGCCGGGCTCCCGCGGGTGAGGCCTTCCGGGCGTACATTGCGGGTCATAGCTGCCTTGATGAAGACGTCCTAAGCAATCGCTGGCTTGGCTTTCCCCATGTTCCCGAGGCCGAAGACCTTCTCGTCTGGGCCAATACAGGCGGCTATCAGATGGACCTCCTGGAAAATGAGTTTCATCGGCACCCGATGCCTAAGCGGTTGTGCGTCACAAAGAGCGCAGCCGGCGAACTGTCGATCTATCCCGATAACTAGGAGAGAACATCATGCTTCCTACGAACGTGACTCAATTGATCGGGCGCACCCCGGTCATGTCGATCGAGGTCCCGAGCCGAAATTCCATACTGGTGTTGAAGATAGAAAAGAACAATCCTGGCGGTTCCATGAAGGATCGCATGGCGCGCAGCATGGTGGTGGCGGCCTTGCAGGATGGCCGGCTTGCTCCGGGAGGCACGATTGTCGAATCGTCCTCGGGAAACACCGGTATCGGCCTGGCGCTGGCGGCGGTTGAGTTCGGGTTGAATTTCATTGCCGTCGTGGATCATCATGCCGCGCCGGACAAAATCCGCATGATGCGAGCGATCGGCGCCGAGATCCGCTACGTCGAAGGGGACTTCAGGGAAGATGAAGTCGCTGTCGTCGCCAGGCAGAGACTGGCAGCGCAACTCGGCGCGCAACTGCCGGGCGCCATGTTCATGAACCAGTCCGACAATCCTGCCAATCCTGAAGGTTATGCGGGTTATGTTGATGAACTGATGGAGCAACTTCCTGGCGGCATCGATGCATTCGTGGGATGCGTCGGCACCGGCGGGTCGATGACGGGCATTTCGCAGCGGCTCAAGCAGCACTTGCCCACGATCCGCACGATCGCCGTGGAGCCTGCGGGCTCCATCGTGTTCGGACAACCGGGACATCCCTATTACCAGTCCGGAACCGGCACGCCGGCCGGCGACGAAGTCGGCAAGGTGCTCGACTATGGCTGCATCGACGAGGGCGTACAGGTTACCGATGCACAGGCATTCGAAACGGCGCGTTATATTGCGCGTCGCAAGGCGCTGCTCGTTGGCGGATCGACAGGCGGGGCGATCTACAAGGCTCTCGAATTCATCGCTTCCGGTAAGTTGCAGGGTACCGTCGTGACGACCGTAGCCGACGGAGGGGAGAAATATCTCGGTTCGGTCTTCGACGACGACTGGATGGCCAAGCGCGGCCTGTTCGACCCGTCGATCGCCGCCCAGTTAGATGCGTGGCTTTTCGGACAGGCACGCGCGGCATGAAGGTCACAATATGCGGGGCCGGGCGAACCGGCCATCTGAACGCCGTCCTGTTCAAACAACGCGACGGCGTGGAAGTATCCGTTCTGACATCATCGGCAGACCTCGCCGGGAAATGGTCGGATGGAGAGCAGGTCTGGCGGGCGAATTTGTCCGATGGCAGCGTTTTGGCGGCGAGGATTGATCATGTCGGTATCGATCCCCGCGCAACGCTTGCCGATACGGATCTGGTCGTTGTGACGCAGCCTGCCCAGGCGCGTCCGGCTCTGTTGCGGCAGATTGCCCCCCATCTGCCGGAAAATAAGCGGGTCTTCGTCGGAGCCATTCCGGGATTTTGCGGGTTCGACTGGCTTGCCGAGACTGCGTTTGGCGGCCGCGAGAATATTGTGATCTGGGGGATGAAGGATGTTCCCCACACCGCCTACAATCTCGTTGCGGGCAGCGAAGTGCGCATGGGCGGCGCAAAGGCTCAGCTATATGCAGCGCTTCATCGTCGCGAGGCGGCAGCTGCGAAGGAAGACCTGTCGGATTTACTCGGCCGGCTCTACGAAGCGCCGATCAGCATCCTCGACGACTATCTCGAGATTACGCTGACCCCAGGCAATGCACTGATGCATCCGGCTGTTCTCTACGGACTGGTTGGCCCCGGTGCCCCCTGGGAAGAACACCCCTTCGATGAGCCCATCTGCTGGTGGAGCGATTGCCCGCGCACCGGCGCGGAAATGCTGGAAGCTTGTGATGCCGAAAATCAGGCGCTCAAGCACGCCGCCGAAAGGCGGCTCAAGGTCGATCTGGCAAGCGTAAAGCCGCTTCGGCAAGAGTTGATCGAGGCTTATGGCGACCAGATCGGCGATGACAGCACGATGTATTCCCTGCTGAGAACCAACAGCGCCTATGCCGGAATCCGTGCGCCGCTCGTTGCCAATCCGGATGGACCGGGTCTGGTGATCGATCGGGAAAGCCGCGCCTTTCATGAAGATATTGCTTTCGGTCAGGCCCTCCTCCTCGAAATGGCCAGGCGGCTGAATGTGCCGGTGCCAGCTATCGAAACGACCTATCATTGGGCGCGAGGCTACCACGGCAATCTGCCGCAACCTCCTCTGAATTTTGTTCCCTTGAAATGGGCGGAGGCAGTCGGATGAATGAAAATTCCGTCAATTCCCACGCGGGGGGGACAGATGCGCTCGACCCGCAACTGCACCAGCAGGCAAGGCACAACGCCCTAGCGCGCCTCGTGCGATGCCTCCTCGCCGAACGTATTCTCAATCCCGACGCTTTGCTTTGGTCCGCAGACGGGTCACAGGCATGGCTTCCGTTATGGTCTGCCAGAAAGGTACTCCATTTCGCAGACTTGCGGCGTTTGCCGGCCAATACAATGTTGAATCGCGGCGCGATCGAGATCATCGATGACAGGGGCAGGCGGCGAAGACTGGAAGCGCCTGCCGATCTGGTCGCCCAGAGCTCATCGGACTGGTCGGTTGAGCCCGCCTCGGATGGGATTGCGCGTCTGCTTGCCGATATCGAAAACAGCATGCAGAACGATGCGCTGATCCGTCGTCACCGCCGGGACTGGATTGCGTCGCTGAGCCGGGAAATAGCCGCTGGCGGCGACACTGGTTTCATTTCCCATCTTCGGCATACGCGTCCCGTGCACCAGGCAGCCATGATGCTGGACCAGTGGGGCTCCTTGGAGGGACATCCGTTTTACCCGACCTGGAAGTCGAAGCCCGGCCTCACGGCGCAGGAGGTCGAGGCCTTGTCGCCGGAATTCGGCGCGCGCGTCAATCTCCGCATAGCTGCGCTTCGACAGGATTGGGCCTATGTGGAGACGATGCCCCATGTCGACAGCTACAACGGCTGGTTCCGTCACAATTACCCCGAGCTCTGGGAAGCCTGGGTCAAGGCATTGACGGAAAGGGGGCAAACTCCTGCGGACTGGCTGCCCTTGCCAATTCATGCCTGGCACCTGGATCATTTTGTCCGCCGGGAATTTGCTGACGAGATCGCTTCCGGTGTGCTTCTGCTCGATGGACCGGAGATTGCCACAATCCCCTCCATGTCCTTTCGCACGATGCTGCCGGACCTGGAAGAGGCAAGGCCGTTTATCAAATTGCCAGTCGCCGTATGGATGACGAGCGAAATGCGGACCTTGCAGGCGAAGTCCATTCACATGGGCCCGAGGCTCAGCACCTTGATTTCCGACATTCTCGAAGCCGACGAAGCCATTGGAGGTGAACTGGAGTTCTTCCGCGAAGAGCTGGGGGCGATCCTCCGCCATCCCGAAACAGGCGACGAACATCCCGGCCGCTTCCTCTCCGTCGTCTATCGCGAGGCCGACGGGATCGCACGCAAGGACGGCCTGATGCCGGTCACCGTGGCTGCCTTGCTTGCCGCAAGTCCCATCGACGGCCGGCCGCTGATCTGCGAACTCGTCGCGCGCATGGGCAATGATCAGCCGGCGGCCGCAGCGTTCTTTCGCCTTTATGTCGAGGTCGTTCTTAGGCCAACGATCGCCATGTATCTTTTATACGGCATCGCCTTCGAAGCTCACCAGCAGAACAGTACCGTACTCTTCGATCCGTCAGGGCGCCCGCAGCGGCTGCTCATTCGTGACTTCGGTGATGGCCGGAGCTTTGCCCCCCTGTTCGAGGCGCGAGGATATTCGCTGAAACCGTTCAGCCGCGCTGGCATCTTGCCGACCACCTTCAATGACGACATCGCTCTTGTTCGCTCGTTCGTCATCGATGCCTGCTTCGTCTGCCATCTTCATGAAGTGGCGCTTTGCCTGAACGAACATTTCGGGTTCAGCGACGCATGGTCGATCCTGAGGCAGAAGACGGAAGAGGCGTTTGATCGGGTGCGGCCCCGCATGCTGTCCGAAGAATTTTGGCTGGAAGAGCGGGAGGCGTTTCTTCATCGCCCTTGGCCGACCCGTTCCGTCTTGCGCATGCATCTCGAGCGGTATCGCGACTATCGTCTGGAGCATCAACTGCCAAACCCGCTGACTGAGACGCCATGACGGGGACTATTGCGGTTATCCGAGGCTTCGGCCCGGTCTTCGGTATTCTCTTCGGCCTGCAGCTCATCTCCATGGGAGCCATGGAGATGAGCGGTCCATTCTGGCCACTACGCATCGAGGAATTATCGTCCTCCGGCGGAATCTTCGCATTGGCTGGGATCGGGGTCTATGTGTGCCCAATGGTCGGCGTCTCTCTTACCAGCGCCCTGTGGGGAAGGATGGGTGACCGGTACGGCAACCGCCTGATGATGGTTAGAGCGCTTGCCGGGCTTGCGGTCACCCAGATCCTCGTTTCCTTCGCTCAGGACGTCTGGCTGATCCTGCTCTTGCGGTTTGTGCAGGGGTGTTGCGCTGGCTATATCGCGCCGGCCCAGGCCTACGGCATCCAGATTACAGGCGGCCGTAACCGAGGGGTGCTTCTGACCTGGCTTCAGGTGGCGACCAATGTCGGTTCGCTCGGTGGCGCATTTCTCGGCGGTCTCATCCTCGACGCATCGTCCTTCACGACGATCAATCTGACTGCCGGTTTTATCTGCGCTGTCTGCGCCGTCGCTGCCTGGGTGACCTTGCCTCGGCCTGCGGCAGAAACGAGCGGAGCCGGTCGCGGCCAGGCTCGCCAAAATCAAGCATTCAAGGGGCAAGCGACGGCGCCTGTCGGGGGCCTATTGGCACTGACGGGAATGATGCTTGCCAGCCGAATGGTTTTACAGGTGCCTTTCGCGCTGTACATGGCTGAGGTCTTTCGAGCTCCTCACTGGGTCACCGGCTTCAGCTATGGCCTTCTGGCGCTCGGCTTTGTCGTGGCGGCTCCGCTCTGGGCGCAATTTTTCAACGAGCGTCCGGCAAGCTTCATCCTTGGTTGGATGATCCTTATTGCCGGTGGATGCGCCGTGCTTACTATTCTTGCCGGCCTGACCCGCTCCGTCGAATATTTTGCTGCGATCTATCTGTTTTGGGGTGGCCTGCTGGGCGGAACGACGCCCATCCTCGTGGCCCTCATGTCCGCAGCCACGGCTGATGGCCGTCAGGGTTCGGTGCTGGGCGCTGCCCAGTCCTGGCAGCAGATTGCTTCCGTGGCGGGGATAGCCATCGGAGCGGGCACGACCCAGATATTTGGACTTACAAGCGTTTACCCTCTCGTCTCGCTGCTTTATGCGGCATCCCTCTTTACTGCCGTCGGCCTGTGGTTCCTTGCACGCTCGCGCCTACCTGTTGGAGATTCCCTTTGACCTGCCTTCGCCTCTACGCGTTTGCGATAATCCTGTTTTTGACGCCGCTTACTGCTATTTCTGCTCGCGCCGAAATTGACGCGATCCGGCAAACGACGATCACCGTCAAGGATATCGCCGGGCGGGATGTACAAGTTAAGCTGCCCGTCCGCCGGATGCTGCTCGGAGAAGGCAGACAACTCTATCTGGTCGCATCGCTCGACAGAGAGGATCCGCTGCAACGCATCGTCGCATGGCGTAACGATTTGATCGAAGCCGATCCCGCGACCTACAAGCAATATCTCGACAAATTCCCCGACCTTGCGAAATTGCCGACTTTCAAGGGGAATGAAGGAAGTCTGATCGACATCGAATCCGCGATCGTGAAGAAACCCGACGTGGTTCTCCTCAACCTCGAAGCCAAACAGGCCAATGAAGACGCTCAGTATATCGAGAAACTCGCATCCCTCGATATACCAGTCCTCTATATCGATTTCAGGCACTATCCGCTTCAGAATACGGACCCGACCATCCGGCTGCTCGGCAAGATCATGGGGCGCGAGGAGCGAGCCGAAGACGTGATCGCATTCCGCAAACAGGCGATCGCTCGGGTCGAGGACGTGCTTGCCAAGACGAAGCCGGACCGCCCGAAGGTTTTCATCGAGCGCATCGGCGGATATACGGAGGACTGCTGCCTTTCATTCGGCGCCGAGAATTTCGGCAAATATGTCGACCTGGCCGGTGGACACAATATCGGCAGTGACTTTCTGCCTTCGACATTCGGCCAGCTGAGTCCTGAACAGGTGGTCGTCTCCAATCCCGATCATGTCATCGTCACCAGCGCCGATTGGCAGGCCTACGTTCCCGGTGGCCGCTGGATTCCGGTCGGCCCAAATGCAGATCTGGATGCCTCGAGGAAGAAGCTCGAGTGGTATACGATGCGGGATGCCTATGCCGGGACAACGGCGCAGACGAAGCGTAATTTCCACGCCATCTGGCACCAGTTTTACAACAGCCCCTACGAATTTATCGCGGTCCAATGGATTGCAAAGTGGCTCCACCCCGATCTCTTCGCCGATCTCGACCCGGGCAAGACGTTTTCTGAATATCACAAGCGCTTTCTGCCGATCGCCTATCAGCCCGGCTACGCCGTCAGCCTGGATGCCCAAGCACAATGACCGAAGCCCAGACAGTCATCGGCCACGTTAATGCGATCGGCCGCTATCGCCTGGCAAGTCTCAGAAAGCACCTTGTGCTTTGTCTGCTGCTTGCGGCGGTCGTCCTTGTGTTCCTCGCCGATATTGCCACCGGTCCAGCCTTGTATGGACTGGGCGATGTGTTGAAGACCGTGCTGATGCCTGCGGATGCGCAAGCCCAGATGCGCGTCGTGATCTGGTCCATCCGGATGCCATCAGCCCTTATGGCTGTTGTCGTCGGAATGGCATTGGCGACCGCCGGCGTTCAGATGCAGACGGTGCTCAACAATCCGCTCGCGAGCCCGTTCACTCTTGGGATTTCGTCGGCAGCAAGCTTCGGCGCAGCCTTGGCTCTCGCCTTCGGCCTATCCTTCATTCCGGTCGCCGGCGACTATATCGTTGCGGTCAATGCTTTTATCATGGCGCTTGGATCCGCCCTCATCATCCATTCCGTGGGATTGCGGCGGGGAAGTTCGGTCCAAACGATCGTGTTGCTTGGCATCGCACTGGTGTTCAGCTTCAATACCGCATTAGCAATGGTCCAGTATTTTGCCAACGACCAGGCTGTTGCTGCCATCGTGTTCTGGACGATGGGCAGCTTGACCAAGGCAACCTGGCCGAAGCTTGCCGTGACAGCCGCCGTTCTGGTTCTCACCATTCCCATCTTCGTCTATCGACGCTGGCAGTTGACAGCCCTTCGGCTCGGAGAGGCCCGCGCAGCATCCTTCGGAATCCCGGTTCGTCGCCTTCGCCTGGAAACGCTCGTGCTCATATCGCTCCTGTCGTCCATCCCGGTAGCATTTGTCGGTACGATCGGCTTTGTCGGACTTGTGGCGCCACATATCGCGCGGATGCTTGTCGGTGAGGATCAACGGCACTTGCTTCCTGCCAGCGCCATGATCGGAGCCCTGATCATGTCATCCAGTTCCACAGTGGCGAAAGTTCTCGTGCCCGGCGCGGTTTTACCGATCGGCGTCATCACCGCCGTCATAGGCCTGCCGGTCTTCTTTTATCTTATCCTGAAGGGAGGGCGGGAAACGTGGTAGTACTTAGCACAAATGCGTTGGGGGCGGTCTACGGCGCGCGACCTGTCCTCAGCGAGGTATCATTGCCTCCATGCCACGGGGGAGAAATCATCGCGCTGATCGGAGCCAATGCTGCCGGCAAGTCGACGCTGTTGCGTCGTATAGCCGGCATCCTTCCCGGTGCCGGAGAATGTCGGCTGGCAGGCGTTGAGGATCTCGAAACGGCGATCGCTTACATGCCGCAGGATCAGGTGACCGGAGCTGCTTTGACCGTCTTCGAAGCCGTGCTTTTGGCGCGCAAGCAGACCAGCGGCTGGAAGCTGGCTGATGTAGATCTCCATGAGGTCGAGCGAGCATTGGCCGCCTTGCAAATCGCAGATCTTGCGTCCGAATATGTTTCGGAGTTGAGCGGCGGTCAGCGCCAGCTCGTCGCGCTTGCGCAATGCGTTGTCCGCACGCCGACAGTGCTGCTTCTCGACGAGCCGACGAGTGCGCTTGATCTCCATCGTCAGTTCGACGTCATGAGGCATGTCAGGTCACTGGCGAAGGAAAAGGGATTGCTCGTCATCATCGCGGTGCATGACCTGAATCTGGCGATGAAGTTTGCCGACAAGATCGCCATTCTTGCGCACGGAACGCTGCATGCTTTCGGCCCGGTCACCGATGTGCTGACGCCCGGAAATCTCGAGACGGCATTTCGTGTGAAAAGCCGTCTCGAGACATGTTCTCTAGGTAAGCTTCACCTGATCGTCGATGATGCAGTGTGAAGCCTGCCTTGACTACTTTCAAGCACCTTAGAAGTCTGTGGTCATCGATATCTTGAAGGTCCGCGGCGCACCCTGGGCGATGGTGCTGAAGCTTGCGACCCCAGACCAATAGTCCTTGTCGAAGACGTTTTCGACAGAGGCCCGGAAGGTGACGGGCCTCTGTTCGATCTCCGTCTTGTAGCGCGCGCCAAGGTCAAGCCGCGTCCAGGAAGGGATCTTCAACGTGTTCGTCGTATTGATATATTGCTCGCCGGTGTGAATGACATTGGCTGTCAGCGTCAGGCCTTCGAGGAAAGACGTGTCCCATTCCGCCCCGACGTTCGCCTGGATCTTCGGTACGCCGATCGGGCGCTTGCCGCGGGTCGCAGCGCTCGAGGTATTTGTCAGTTCGCCATCCATCAGCACCACGCCGCCAAGCACGCGCAGATCGTCCGTGACTTCGCCAAACACGTTGAACTCAACGCCGCGATTGCGCTGTTCCCCGCCAGCCGTGAAGATCTGGCCGTTGCCGCTTGGTTCCAACTGGCCGAAGGGTTTCTCGATCTGGAATGCGCTGACGGTCATGGCAATCTGTCCGAGGTCGATTTTGGTACCGATCTCGTATTGTGTCGTCTTGTATGGAGCGAGCGTTTCGCCCGCATTGATGGCTGTGGTGGGAGCAGTATCGCCTATGCTCAGGCCCTGCGCGTAGTTGGCATAGAAGGAAACCTCGTCCCAGGGGCGGACGACGAGGCCAACGAGGGGCGTGACGGCGTCCTCGTCCGAAGACGACGAAACAGCACCTGTCGTTGCATTGAAGTTCTTCGAGTCGATTTGCTGGAAGCGACCACCAAGAGTGAGCTCCACGCGCTCGTCGAGCATCGACAAGGTGTCCGACAGACCAACGCCTGACAGTCTGGCTTCCGAGACCTTCGGCACTGAACTGGGATTGGCGACGAACTGCTCGATACGACGGACAGGGTCGTACATATTGCTCCGCTGGGCAGTGCCTGAAACGATCGCACGATCGAGGCTCTGGTGGAGATAGCTCGCCTGCAGGCTCAGTGTGTGGGAGATCGGCCCCGTGTCAAACTTGGCGCGGATACCCGTTTCTGCCGTAAGTCTGTCGACGTCGAACACCGCATTCTGCGGCGTGATGCTGACGTCGCCGGCCGGGTTCAGGATGGTGGGCAGGCCAAAAAGGCGATGCACGTGAGAATTGCCGCCACCCACGGCGCCAAACCAGGTGATATCGTCCGTCAAATCATATTCGACCCTGCCCAAGACCGAGCGGTCCGCGCTCTTCGACCACTCCCATGGCTCCTGAACATTGAGCGATCCCTGGGGTGCGCTCGGCACGATCAAACCGGTGGTTTGAAAGAAGGGACGCTGCGGGGCGTCGAAAGTTTCCCGCTGTCCGATCACGTCGAGTGTGGCTCGAAGATTTTCCCCCTGATAATCAAGAGCCAAGGATCCAACGTAAAAGTCCCGTGTCTGATCATCAATAGGCGTGTCACCACCGTGGACACTGCCGTTAAGACGAATGCCAAATTGCCGTTCGTCGCCGAACCGCCGCGACACGTCGACATGAACACCGCCTTGAAAGTCGGAAGCGTAATCTGTCGTCAGCCGCGTCAGATCCTCATCGAGCGCCCGCTTCGGAACGATGTTGATGGTGCCGCCGACGGCGCTGTTAGGAGAGATGCCATAAAGGAAAGCTGTAGGGCCCTTTAGCACCTCGACCCGCTCGGCATATTCGGTAAAAACCCGGTAGGTCGGGGCGATCCCATAAATCCCATCAAATGCGATTTCGCCGGCGTTTCCTTCGCCGACCGGAAAGCCTCTGATGTAGAACGAGTCCAACATCCCTCCTGAGGAGTGGGTGTTTCTGACAGACGGATCGTTGTCCATCACCTCACCCACAGTCTGGGCACCCTGGTCTTCGATTTTCTGGGATGTATACCCAGTCACATTAAAAGGGGTGTCCATAAAATCCCGGTTTCCCAGAGCCCCCAGGCGTGCGCCTTTCGCGACCTGGCCGCCTGCATATTCTTCCGGCAGGCTTCCGATCGTGGAAGTGGCGTCTTTCTTCGCGGTAATCACTATTGGCGCCAATTCGGTGGCACTCTGACCGTATGCGGCACCGTTTGCCACGGCGGTCACCGCTACTGCGCACCCAAACGTAAACTTCATACAAAATCCCCTAATCAGTCATCGCCTGATCCCGTGAACCGCGATCATCAGCAAAAAACCGCTAGATAACATGATAAAAATTGTCAAGTTTTAAAAGGACATATGTGCTTGAAACGACGCCGGTCGATTGCCGTCTGCGTCGTTCCAACAAAGATTTATAACGCCACCACCTGGTGGCGTCGGCATTCCGGGCTACTTGTTTTTGGCGTGGCGCAGGTTGGTATGCTTGCGTTGTAAGGGAGAAGTCGTGCCACGCCAGCCCCAGCCCCGATGCTGCCGATCGTCGCTGTCGCGTGCCAGCCCTTGTTGTATTGAGAGGGATTGGCGTCAGAGCCGAGCGCCGCTCGCGCTTCCAGCCTGAGGGCCTCGAGAAACTGTCTTCCGCTCATGACCTAGCCTCTCGAACGCGATGAAAATCATAAATCAACGCTTCCACGTCGCGCTTGCCCTCGTCGTTGACGTGAAGCTCGTATCGTTGAGCGAGCTTTCGGCATTGGGCTTAGCGGGTTGACGGAAGCGGGTAGCTTTACTCGCACGGAATCTCGAGGGACAGACCGCGTAACAACGGAAAACACCCGGTATCCCCAACCACGCGGACTTGGTGCAACAGAGCCCTCTTAATTCGCCTATCAACAGCGAGCAAACCTCGCTCGCCGCCTCTTACCCCAACCATCTACAAAAATGGAATCAGGGTTGAAAAGGGCAAGCTTCCATTCCCCTAGAGCGAGATGGTATAACTTCTCCATGAAAATCCTCATCGTTGAAGACAATAAGGAGCTCGCCGATTGGCTCGCAAAGGCACTCCGCCAGGCACAATATGCGGTCGACATAGCTTTCGATGGCGAAGACGCCGAATTGATGCTGAAGGTCGCGAGCTATGCGGCCGTGATCCTTGATCTTTCCATTCCCAAGATTGACGGGATGACGCTTTTGAAGCGGCTCCGACAAAGTGGAGAGAAGGTTCCCGTCATTATTCTGACGGCGAATGCCAGCCTTGACGGCCGGGTGGCGGGTCTTGATGGCGGAGCGGACGATTATCTTGCCAAGCCCTTCGAGATCGCCGAACTGGAGGCCCGTATCCGTGCCATTGTTCGACGCGGGCAGGATCGCGCCGCTCCCGAGGTCGCCGTCGGCGATCTGATCTTTGCTGGAGCCACCAGGCAGTTCTCAATCAACGGTGAACCCCTTGCTTTGACGCCCAGAGAACATGCGGTTCTGGAGCATCTGATTACCCGGGTCGGAACGACGGTGTCCAAGGCAGCGCTTTCGGAAAGCATCTTCGGCTTCGACGATGAGGCGGACCCGAGTGCCATCGAAATCTATGTTCACCGACTACGCAAAAAGCTTGAATCGAGTTCTGCCCAGATCGCAACGCTGCGTGGGCTCGGATATCTGCTGCGGGATGCCTCCTAGAATGCGCCGTTTGGGCATGATGCTCGGCGCCGTCTGGAATTTGCGGCAGAGTTTGCGCGCCCAGCTGCTGGCGTGGGTCGTGCTCACCCTGGTCGGCGCAATCTGCTTCAATCTCTACGATAGCTACCAAACGGCCGACCAGACCGCAAAGCTGGTTTCCGACCGCACATTGCTGAGCTCGGCGCGGGTGATTGCCGAAGCCGTACGCGTCGACGAGGGGGGCAATGTCGAGGCGGACATCCCGCCGGCAGCCCTCGAGATGTTCGATACCGGTTATGGCGATCAGGTCTTCTATCAGGTCATCACCGCCTGGGGGAATTTGGTCAGCGGCTTTCCCGATCTGCCGCTGCCGAGCGTCGAGCGCACGGGCCAGGACGTGACATTCCGCAACTCGACCGTTCGCGCGCTGACGCTCAATCACCCGGTCGTCGGCCTCCCTGACGACGGCGATATTTCCGTCACCGTCGCGATTACTCACAACAGCCAATATGCGCTGCGAAGGCGCCTGTGGCTGGACGATTTCACCAAGCAGTTCATCCTCGTTCTGCTCGCCGGTGTCGTCACCATTATCGGACTGCAGCGGGGGCTTGCGCCGGCGCTCCGTCTGCGCGATGCCGTGCGCGCCCGCGGACGTGAGCGGCTCGATCCCCTCTCGCCGGGCATGGTGCAGACCGAGTTTCAGCCGCTGGTGCGCGCTCTGAACGATCACATGGAACGTGTTCAGAACCAGATGGCGGCGCAGCGGCGATTTGTTTCCAATGCCGCGCACCAGCTCAGGACTCCACTTGCCTTGATGTCCACGCAGGCCAGCGTCGCTGCGCGCGAGACGGACGAGGCTAGGCGCGACGAGGCCTTGCAGGCACTGCGCAGCAGCACGCGCCACATGTCGCGCCTGGCGAGCCAGCTTCTCACCCTGTCGCGCGCGGAGCCGGGCAGCCGACGGCCCCGCAGCGACACGATCGACCTCGCTGCCGCCGCCAGGGACATCGTCGCGGCCCATGCAGAGCAGGCCCTGCAACGCGATATCGATATTGGCCTGGAAGTCTCCGGGCCTGTGCCGGTGGAGGGCGATGGCACGATGCTGCGCGAAATGCTTGTCAACCTTGTCGACAACTCGATCCGCTACACACGCCGCGGTGGCCAGGTAACGGTTTCCGTCACGCGGGAGGAGACTCTCGCCGTGCTGGACGTAGAAGACAACGGCCCCGGCATTCCCGCGGACGAGCGCGGACAGGTCTTCGAACGGTTCTACCGCGTGCTCGGCACCGAAGGCGACGGCAGCGGCTTGGGTCTTTCGATCGTCCGGGAAGTGGTCGACGGCGCCGGTGGAACGGTTGCGCTTGCCGAAGCCGATGGCGGTGGTCTGGTGGTGAGCGTGCGGCTTCCGGTCGCTGCCCAAAGACGGGCATGAAAAAAAGGCCAGATCTTGCGATCCGGCCTTCCGAACGCTTGGGAGGATGGCCTCTATTATTGCGCGTCGACATGCTGCTGCGGACGCCATTTGGCGAGGCGGTTCTCGATGATCGTCATGATGTATTCGGCGACAAGCGTCACCACCATGACAAGCAAGATCGCGGCGAACATGCCGGCCGCATCGAAGGTCCCCTTGGCGATCGAGATGAGCTGGCCGATGCCGAAGCGGGCGCCGACGAACTCGCCGACGATCGCACCGATGATCGCAAAGCCAAACGACACGTGAAGGCTGGCGAAGATCCAGCTCATAGCCGAGGGGATAACGACGGTGCGCGTCACCTGCCAGTCGGAGGCGCCGAGAATGCGAGCATTCGCGATCATGTTCCGGTCTGCTTCGCGCACGCCCTGGAAGGCATTAGCGAAGACCACGAAGAACACCATGATGAAGGCGAGCGCCACCTTGGAGGGAAGTCCCAGCCCCATGATCATGATGAAGATTGGGGCGAGGACGACGCGCGGGATCGAGTTGATCGCCTTGATATAAACCGAGAAAATATCCGATAGGAAACGGTTGCGGCCAAGGCCGATGCCGACGAAGACACCGGTGATCGAACCGGCGAAGAAGCCGATCAGCGCTTCTTCCATCGTGACCCAAAGATTGTACCAGAGCGAGCCTTCGGTCGTGCCCTCGGTTGCCCACTCGTAAAGGCGCGCGAGAACGCCGCTCGGGCTGGAGTAGAAGAAGGAATCGATCCACTCCATGTTGGAGGAGAGCTCCCACATGCCGATGACGAAGGCGAGAATGGCGATCTGCCAGAAGCGGACAAGCGCGGTGCGTCGCTTTAGCGCCTTCATCGCGGATGCCTCGATTTCCGCGTCCGAGGTTCCCGGGCGAAACACCGCGGCGGAGCCCGCGACAAAAGTTGTATCAGTCATTGTCCTCTCCCTCAGGCGGCTTCGCTTGCACGGCGGTAGCTGGTTTCCACCTCTTCGCGCAGGTCGTCCCAGATGGTCTTGCAATAGGCGATGAAGCTCTGCTCGTAGCGGATCTCGGAAACGACACGCGGCCGCGGGAGATCGATCGAGTAGACGGATTTCACCGTCGCCGGGCCTGCCGTCAGCACGTAGACCTTGTCGGCGAGCGCAACGGCTTCCTCGAGGTCGTGGGTGACGAAGATGACCGACGCCTTGCGCTCGGCCCAAAGCTTCAACAGCTCTTCGTGCATGACGGTGCGCGTCTGGACGTCGAGGGCCGAGAACGGCTCGTCCATCAGCAGGATCTCAGGCTCATTGATGAAGGTCTGCGCCAATGAGACGCGCTTTCGCATGCCGCCAGAGAGCTGGTGCGGATAGTGATGCAGAAACTTCGAGAGGCCGACGCGCGCCAGCCAGTCCTTGGCACTCTTTTCGGCTTCTGCCTTTGATTTTCCCCGAAAAAGCGGTCCGGCCATCACATTGTCGATCACGTTCCTCCAAGGGAAGAGCGCATCGGTCTGGAAGGCGAAGCCGACGCGGCGGTCGATGCCGGTGATCGGGCCGCCCATCAGGCGAACCTCTCCGGCGCTCGGACGGGCAAGCCCGGTCACCAGGTTGAGTGTTGTCGATTTGCCGCATCCGGTCGGGCCGACGACGGCAACGAACTCGCCGCGTTCGACGGTCATGTTGAAGTCGCGGAGGGCTGTGAGGGATTTTCCGGTTGGCGACACAAAGCGGCGGCTGACATTGATCAGCTCGACCGCAGGCGTCTTCATGTTTTCCTGCTGCATGGTGATACCTATGCGTGCCTCTACGGGCGTGCACGCAGTGCCCATAGCGCGCTGCGCTCCCGCCAAACGGCGGGAGCCGTCGCGACAGAAGTTACTTCGCGTTTTTGACGAACTCGGTCGTGTAGGTCTTTGAAAGGTCGATTTGCTTGCCCTTCACGTTCTTGGAGAACTCGGACAGCACGGCCAGAACCGTCTTCGGGCCGTCGTCGGGCATCACGCCATCTGGAGTGAACATGCCCTTTCCTTCTTCAAGCGCCTTGATGTATCCATCCTTGTCGCCGACGTAGAAATCCTTCGGCATCTTGTCGGCGATCTCGGTCGCCGAATGCGTGTTGATGAACTTTAGCGTCTTCACGAAGGCATTGGCGAGCTTCTGGGTTTCTTCTTTGTGCTCGTTCACCCAGGAGCTTTCGAGATAGAGCGAGGCCGCCGGATAGGTGCCGCCGAGCGCCTGGCGCGTCGCATCTACCGTGCGCATGTCGACGAGAACCTTGGCTTCACCCGTCTTCAGCATACGCGAGATGGTCGGCTCGGTGGTCATGCCTGCCTGGATCTGATCCTGCTGCATGGCGGCGATGAACGTACCGCCGGCGCCAACAGGGACCGTCACGACATCGCCCGGCTGCAGGCCGGCCTTCGATGCCATATAGAGGGTGAGGAAATTGGTTGAGGAACCGAGGCCGGTGACGCCGAGGTTCTTGCCCTTGAAGTCGGCCGGCGACTTGATCTCGGGATGCTTGGTTGAGACGAGCTCCACTTCGCCCGGCGCCTGGCTGAACTGCACGATGGATTCGACGAATTTGCCCTTGGCCTGCAGGTCGACACAGTGGTCGTAGAAGCCGACGACGCCCTGAACGGCGCCTGCCAGAAGCTGGTTTTCGGCATCGACACCGGCAGCTTCGTTCAGAAGCTCGACATCGAGGCCTTCATCCTTGAAATAGCCGAGGTTCTCGGCGAGCTTGGCCGGCAGATAGATCTGCTTTTCATAGCCGCCGACCATGATCGTGATTTTGTCGGCAGCGTGCGTGGCCGAAGCGCCTAACGATGCTGCGGCTGCAATTGCAGAGATAGCAATTCCATTGAACAATTTGCGCGTGAACCGCATAAAAGTCTCCTCCAGGTAAGTTGAGCGCACCGAATTTAGCCACGGACATTGTGTCTCCTCCACGATGCGTGAGCTTTGCGTAGCCCAACGAAGCTTTCAACCGGCTTTCAGGAATGGCCAGCATCTTCAGTTAGAGGTCATTTGCGGGAGGGCGATATACTGCCTCAAGGTGAGCGGACGTCCGACGTAGCGGTTTGAACGGCCTCGCTGCCGTCCCACCACTCAAGCGCAACATTCGATGAGGAGTGGTGTCTACTCCGCGGCTTCACGCGTCGGCACTCGTCCCGGGAAAAAGACGTCCACCTCGCTCACGGCTTCCTCGATCCGCTTGCTGAGGTGCTCCGATGCAACAGCATAGTCGAGGAAATCATGATCCGATGCATAGACGGCCGTTGGCAGGGTGTGAGCCATAAAGAACCCGAACAGGGGGCGAAGTTGGTGTTCTACCATCAGCGCATGACGATTGCCGCCGCCTGTTGCGGTGATGAGTATCGGCTTCGACTTCAGCTCATGAGGATCAATGAGGTCGATCAGGTGCTTGAAGAGGCCCGGGTACGAGCCCTTATAAGTCGGCGCGCCGATGATAAGGATATCGGCGGCGACAAGCTCTTGCAGCACATGTTGTGCCTTTTCATCGAGCTGCTTGCGCCAAAGGGCAGAGCCAAGCGAGGGCCCGACATCTATCATGTCGTAGATGGCGATGTCGAAGCCATAGCGGCCGCTCACGAGTTCGGCGACATGCCGGACCAGCGATCGCGTTTTCGAAGGTCGGCTGAAGCTCCCTGCCATCCCGACGATCTTTGGGTTTCCCATGTCTTTCCTCTCAATCCCGTTACAAAACTGGATCTAACTTAGCCGGCAATACCGCCAACGATTTCGGCGATATCCCTCGTGCCCGGCTGCCGGCCTTCTAGCGCAAGCCTTGCCGCGGCCTGTTGAAAGGCTGCATTGAGAGGAGCTGCGATGCCGTAGATACGGGCGAGCCTGACAATCTCGCCGTTGAGATAGTCGACCTCACTTGTGGTGCCACGGGTGAAGCTTTGCCAAGTCGATTGTTGGCCGGGCTTGATGCCGCTCTCTGGTGCGACGCGCCAGGAAGAGATGTCGATCTTCCACTCCGAAGGTGCAGCTGGATAATAGCCGGCGGCAATGAGAACAGCGCGTGCCTCTTGCGCCAGGCCGGCTGCGGCCTTTGAGCGGAGCTCGGGAGCGCCTGCGAAAAGCTCGACCGCATTGGTGACGTTGTGTTCCAGCTTGGCTGCCTTCCATCGCCGGATGTCGGGGCGCGCTTCGACAAGATAACCCGCCTTTGCAAGATCCGCGACAATCGACAAAGCCCTGTGGTCGAGCCCTTCGGGGTAGCGTCCCAGGGCGACGATGCCGACATTCGGCTCGCCCCCGACGACGACCTCGCCGGTGACGGTGTAGCGCGCCGGAATACGAATGCTGGCCGCATAAACACGATCGAAACGCCGCAGCGCGATGTCTTCCGCAGCCAGCCCATTTTGCAGCGTCACGAGAGGCAGTTCTGATGCAAAGCCTGCACCCTCGACCTGCCGCCAGGCCCAGAATTCCGTGGCCGACTCGACATCCTGCGCCTTGACCGCAAGGACCAGAATATCATCCGGCTGAAGCGCCGGTGGCGCGGCCGTGTCGGCGGTGTTGAGCCGGAGCACACGGTGTCCGCCCGGCCGGCGATACGAGAGACCGTGAGCGGCGATATGGGCAATCTGGGCGCCGCGCCCAACGAGCACATAGGGGATGCCATGCGTTTCGAACTCGGCCGCGAGGCTCGCGCCGACTGCGCCGGCACCGATGATGATGTAGCGTGTCATGATCAGGCCGTCTTCAATACGGTGAGATTGACCGGAGGAGCCAATGGCGTGTCCTTTTCGCTCTTCCAACGTTCAAAGGCGGCGCGCCCGAGAATGGAAATGGACGTGTCTTCCTGCGGGGCATGGACGAGCACTGACTGAATGTCCCGGAAATGGCGCTCGAGCCCCAGTTCGTTCCCGAGGCCGGGATTGCCGATGCCGCGAACGGCGATCTGCACCGCGTCGCGCAGCTGCCGGCCGGCAAGCAGCCGGGCCCGAATGTGCTTTTCGGCCTCGGCTTGCTTGTCCTTCAGGGCGTCGAAAATGATCTGCCGGGCACCGGAGACGAGGAGGTCGATTTCGCCGGAAAGTGTCACGAAGCGTTCCGTGCGGGCAATCGGATGGCCAAGGTTGGTTGGAACGCGCTCGTGAGCAAAGCGGATGAACGCCTCCTGAGCGGCTTCAGCCACCCCAAGATAGAGCGCGGTCAGCGCCAGCGTGATCGCCGCATGGGCGCGGTTGTCCTGCTGTGCGACGGATGGATCGACCAGATCGATGACATTTTCCAGCGGGATTTCCACGTCGGTGTATTCGACATCATGGGAGCCTGAGGCTCGCATGCCAAGGCTCTTCCAGTTTTCGATGACGCGAATGCCCGGGAGCTTGTTTGGAACGACGAATGTTCCCACCCGGGCCGACGTTTCATCGGTGTGCGCCCAGACGAGAAAATGGGTCAGACCGTGTGCGCCTGTGACGAACCGCTTGCGGCCGGTGATCGACCAGCCCGATGCGGCACGGCGGGCAACCGTTGCCGGCAGGCCGCCGCGGGCGGGCGACCCGAGTTCCGGTTCGACACGCGCGGCGTTGAGCAGCAGTGGATGCTGCTTGGCCTGTTTAATCAGGCGTTTGTAGAGGTCCTCGGGCCAATGGCTCTTCGTTGCCTGACCGAGGTGGCTGAAGATCGTCATCGCGCTGATCAGTGCGACCGACGGATCACCCCGTCCGAGGGCTGCAAGGATCGTCGCGGCCTCGTGGAGGCTTGCGCCGGCGCCGCCATATCTCGTCGCGACAGTGCTTTCGAGCAGGCCGCTTTGATGAACCGCACGGATGCCCGTCCAGGGAAAATCCCCCGTCCGGTCCGCCTCGGGAGCTGCGTCCGCAAGCGCGCGCGTCGTGGCGCTCAGCAGGCTTGGATCGAAAGCTGTGTCGCGCGCGATCATCAGGCTGCGGCCTTCTTCTTTGCCTCTTCCCGCTCGCGTATGCCCTCGCGCACCAGCGGCAGGATATAGCGGCCGTAGTCGACGGCATCGTTGAAATTGTCATAGCCGCGGATGGAGATCAGGTCGGCACCGAGATCGATATAGTCGAGGATTGAATCGGCAATCGTCCGCGGTGATCCGACGAGCGCGGTCGTGGCGCCGGAGGCATTGGTCGCCGTGACCGTCGGATACCAGAGGGCGCGATCGTGGACGTCGCCACGCGCGGCGATATCAAGGAGGCGCTGCGAGCCGACATTGGCGGGGCGCGGGGCGGATGGCGGCGCGCGATGAAGGCCCCTTTCCCTGTTGTCCTTGAGACGGTCGAGCACTCGGTGGGCCTTCTCCCAGGCCAGTTCGTCGGTTTCAGCGACGATCGGGCGGAACGTCACCCAGATCCGCGGCCGGTCCGTCCTGCCTGCCTTAGCCGCCTCGGCGTAGATACGTTCGATCTGCTGCCTGGTTTCCGCCAGTGGCTCGCCCCACAGCCCGAAGATGTCGCCGAGCGAGCCCCCGATCCGGTAGGCGGCATCCGACGACCCGCCGACCGAGATGGGGATGGTGCCATTCGTGGGGCGCACTGCGCTGCGGAACTGCTTGAACTGGTAGTATTTGCCATCGAAATCGAAGGGCTCGGTCGAGGTCCATGCGAGGCGCAGGATACGAATATATTCTTCCTGCCGCTCGTAGCGCTGTTCCTTGTTGAGGAAGTCGCCCTCGCGCGCCTGCTCCTCGTCGCTGCCGCCGGCAATGAAGTGGACGACGACACGGCCGCCGCTCAACTGGTCAAGCGTGGCAAGCGATTTGGCAGCAACCGTCGGGTAGACGGTATTAGGCCGCAGCGCGACGATGATCTTGATGTTCTTCGTATGCGCCAGAACGGTAGCGCCAAGGGTAAAGGGGTCAAAGGACGACGACGAGTAGGGGATCAGCGTATAGTTGAAGCCGTAGTCATCGAGGGCGCGCGAATAGCGCTCGAGATAGCGGGGATCGACCGGAGCGTCCGGGATGGGATTGAGGTCGTTCGAGGCGTTGGGAAAGCTGACGCTGATGAATTCCGCGGTCATGGGAGCTCCTCTGATTGTCGATGGTGGTCGAAATTTAGGCGGCAGACAAAGGCTAAGGAAGACAGGTCTTTCTATTTACACTGAAACTATAGAAAATATCTCTAACTGAGGGCGACCGGCATTTAAAATTCCAGCGGGTGTTTTACCAATCCGGCAACCAGCCAAGGCTCGGGGCGACGGTCCCGGCGAGGTCGGTCAGCAGATGGATATTTTCAGCGAGGCCGAAGGCCGGCGGCAGGAAGAGAACGATCTCGTCGGCCGCAGCGAGCCCGGGATCACTGAGCACTGCTTCGATTACCTGGTCCGGTGTGCCGTGAAAGACCGGCGAGATCTGGCTTCCCGGCGGCTGGTTGGTCCGCGAGTTCGGTTCGAGCGCGCCCTTCGGCCGCGATGCGGCGATGCCCTGGGTACGTCGCTCGAGATCATAGGCTACATATTTTTCGCGAAGCTCTGGCGTCGTGCCGACCAGGACCGAGGCCGCCACAGCGACAGGCGGCGGCTCGCTTGTCCGCTGCTTTCGCCAGATGGCCCGGAAAGCCTCGATACAACGGGCCTGATAGCTTCCGAAGCTCTCACCCTCGGCGTGATCATGCTGTACGGTTCCGGCGATCAGCCCGATGCCGAGTTCGGCGGCCTGGATCGCTGACCCGAGGCTGGCGGAACCTTGGCGGATGCGCGAGCGAAGAGTCGGACTGTGCGGCGTTACCCTCAGTTGGCTGCCTTCCACGACAGCCTGGCCGGGCTTTGCGACGGTGTGCAGAACCTCGCCCGAGATCGCGGACAGAAAACGCGCCTGACGGCGCTTGGCTTCCGTCCTGGCGTCGGTTTCGACCGTGCCGAAGACGGCATCGAAGGCTGCGTTCGAGCCGGTCGAGATCGCCAGTTCCAATCTGCCGCCGATCAGGAGGTCGGTCGTGCCTGCGGCTTCCGCCAGCAGAATGGGGTCCTGATAGCGCATCGGAATGACGGCCGAGCCGAGCATGATATGGCTGGTATGCTGACCTGCCGCGGCAAAGAAGGGCAGTGGCGAGGATAGATAGTGGTCGAAATGCCGCTGATAGGCCCAGCCTGACTGGTAGCCCAGACGTTCGGCCGCCTTGAAAAGCTCGATGCCTTCCCACAAGCCATGGGCTGGGCCGGTGTCATCGTTGAACGAGACGCGCGTGTTGAACCCGAGCCGCTTCTTCGGACGGAATGACGCGGACGGTGCCGGGGCGGTGGCGACGGCGGTCATGCGATCTTTTCCTCATTGAAGATCTGCCGCTGCTGCAGGGGCTGGGTTCGCGCAAAACGCGCGGCCCCTGACGGGATCGATTCCAGCAGCGAACGGGTATAGGGCTGGCGGGGCGTGTCGAAGATCTCTCCGACAGTACCGTGCTCGACGATGCTGCCGCGCTGCATGACCGAGACGGTGTGGGCAAACTGGCGCACCAGCGCCAGATCATGCGACACGAAGATATAGGTGAGCCCGAGCTTGACCTGCAGCGACAGCAGCACTTCGACGATATCGGCCTGAACGCTGACGTCGAGCGCCGAGGTAGGCTCGTCAAGCACGATCACATCGGGTTTCAGGACAAGCGACCGGGCAATGGCAACGCGCTGGCGCTGGCCCCCAGACAAGGCGGCGGGCTTGCGGGACAAGAGATGCTCCCCCAGCCCGACATCTGCGAACGCTTTGCGCACCGCGAGTGCCCGCTCCTGATGTGTCCCGATCTTGAAGCGGTCCAGCGGCTCGCGCACGATTTTCTCGACGTTCCAGGTCGGGTCGAGGGATGTGAAAGGGTTCTGATAGACAAGCTGCAGGTGCCGCCAGACAGAGCGAAGCTGCTCGGGGGACCGACCGTTCACCTGTTCGCCGCCAACGGCGATCTTTCCGGTGTCGGGTTGCTCCAGGCCGAGCAGAAGCCGGATTGCCGTTGTCTTTCCGGATCCGGACTCCCCGACCAGCGCATGCGTCGTTCCCGCCTGAACGTCAAAGGAGACGTCGTTGACGGCGGTCAGAACCTTGCCGTCGACGGTGAAGTTCTTCGTTACGCCGCTGACCTCGATCTTCGGTGTCTTTTCGCGGTTGGCGCTGAGGTGCCGGAAACCAGGCTCCCGCAATGGCCGGTACCGGTCCGGGTTGAGGGCTGGCACATCGCCATGCAGTTTTCTGGCGTAGGACGAGGAAGGGGCGGAGAATACCGTAGCGGTGTTTCCGGATTCCTGGATGGCGCCGTCCTTGAGAACCACAATGGAATCCGCGCGCTCGGCTGCGATCGCCAGGTCATGGGTGATCAGGAGAAGGCTGATTTTCAGCTCCTCCTGCAGCTTCGACAAAAGGTCGAGAATGCGCTTCTGGATCGTCACATCGAGTGCGGAGGTCGGCTCGTCTGCGACCAGCAGCGACGGCCGCGGCAGAACGGCGAGCCCGATCAGAACGCGCTGGAGCATCCCGCCTGAAAGTTGATGCGGATAGGAGTCGTAGACACGCTGCGGATTGTCGAGCCCGACCTGCGCGAATGTCTCCAGGACAAGTGCCTTGCGAAGCGCCTTGTCCGGTTCGTCAAGAAGTGCGGCAGCTTCCATTGCCTGCGCGCCGACGGTGCGAACCGGGTTCAGGGAGTTGCCCGGATCCTGCGGCACGAAGCCGATCCTGCGTCCCCTGAATGGACGGAAGCGTCGCTCGGGAAGCGCCAGAAGCTCCTGGCCGTCGAATTCGACGCGGCCGGTGGCGTGTCCCGTTGTGGGAAGCAGCCGCAGGACGGCGCGGGCGATGGTCGATTTGCCCGATCCGGATTCGCCGATCAGCGCGAGACTTTTGCCGCGTCCAAGCTCGAAGCCGACATTGGTCACGACCCTGTGGGTGCCATAGGCCACCGACAATCCTTCGGCCCGCAGCAACGGGGACGATGGGCGATTCAAAAACGTGGTCAGTCTGTCTTGCGGAGCCATCGGCTGATCCTGTTTACAGAGAGAACGGTTGCGATCGTGACGAGGGCCGGGGCGTAAACCAGCCAGGGCCATTTGAGGTAATCCTTGCCGATCGAGATCAGCAGGCCCCAATCGGAAGCAGGCGGCGGGTCGCCGTAGCCAAGGAAGGCAAGACTGGCGATCACCAGAATGGAATCGCCGAACTGCAGGACGGCGAGCGGAAGCACCGATCGCGATGCGTTCGGAAGCACGTGGCGCCACAGAATATGCCAGCGCGATCCACCGAGCAGGAAGGACGATTCGACGAATGTCGCCTGCCTCGTCTTGATGACTTCGGAGCGCATCACCCGGGCAAAAAGGGCAACGGCGGAGACGCCTGTTGCGATTGCCGCATTCGTCGTGTCGAAACCGATTGCGGTGACGACGATCACTGCCAGCAGGAATTTGGGGATTGCCAGCAAGACATCGACGAGGCGGGCAAAGACCGTGTCCACCCAGCCGCCGAAGAAGCCGGCCAGCAGTCCGATAATTCCCCCGGCGACAACGCCGATCACGACCGCGATCAGCGCGCTGGCTACCGATGAGGCCGTGCCATAGACGACGCGTGCGTAGAGGTCACGGCCGAGATGATCGGTGCCGAACCAGTGCGCTGCACTTGGGCCGAGCAATTTCTGGGCGGGGGTGCCGTTCACCGGATCGTAGCCGGTGAACAGGCCAGGGGCCAAGGACCAGGCGATCGCCAGAGTGACGATCAGGAACGAGAGGATGACGACCGGCGGCACACGCAGCCCCGTCAGACGGCCGACCAGTGTCGTGGGCGTGGAAGAAAGAGAGGCGAGCGTCATGGGGTCACCGCCTTGGAGATGGGGAGAGAGCTGTCATCAGCGGTCGTCGGGCGACGGTGCTGCGTGCCAAGAAGTTTTACGCGGGGATCGAGCAGCGGATAGGTCAGGTCGGCGATCAAGTTGACGACCACGAAAACCACCGCGGCGAGCGAAACGACCGCCTGTAGAACCGGCAGGTCCTGAGTGCTGACGGACCGCTGCACCAGGCTGCCAAGCCCGTTCCGGCCAAACACCGTCTCGGTGATTAGCGATCCGCCGAGCAACTCGCCAATCGTCAGAGCGACGACGGTGATGACCGGCAGCGATGAAGGCTTCAGCAGGTGCATGACGAAGAGCCGCATCTGACCAAGCCCTCGGCCGCGTGCGACGGCGGCGTAGTCCTGGCCGGACTCATGGTCGAGATTGGCAATCAGGACTTCGGCAATCTGCGCGGAGATCGGAATGCCGAGGGCGATCGCTGCAAAAAGCGTTGCCCAGAAGCTGTCGGGCTCGATGACGCGAAAGACGCCAAGCTGGAAACCGAAGAGGTGGATCAGCACCAACCCGATCACGAAGTTCGGAACCGACAGGAACAGCGAGGGGACGCCGCGCAGCAGGCCCTGGCCGAACCGCCTGGGCAGAAATTGTGTGCCGTAAGCGATGATCGCTGCCAAGAAAAGTGCAACCGCGAGGCCCGCCGAGGCAAGCACGAGCGTCGATGGCAGAACCTCGCCGATCAGCGTCGCCACCGGCCTGTTGGTCCGCATGGACAGGCCGAGATCGCCGGTCACGAAGCCGGAAAAGGCGTTCCAGAGCTGCACGGGGATCGGTTTGTCCAGTCCCTGCGCAGCGATGATCTCCTTGATCTCATCCGGCGTGAAGCCGTTCTGCGGGTTGTTCAGGACATTGGTGATCGGGTCGCCGGGCAGGATGCTGACGACGATGAAGGTGAAGACATAAGCCAGCAGGATCACGACGATCGCCTGTACGAGGCGTTTTGCTGCGTAGTTGAGGTAGGCTTTGCTCATGCCGTCACCTTCTTACGTTGCTCGGTTGAATTGCGGGTTATTCGCTTTTCGTGGCCGTGTAGTAGCTGGCATAGGCGACGCCGTTGTAGACCTCGCCCTTGAGCTTGGGCGACTGCACGTAAATGCGCTGGACGATCTGCGTTCGCGGAATGAAATAGCCCTGGTCGAGGACGTATTTCTGCAGCTCGTCGAGAAGCGGCCCGCGAGCCTCGATGGAGCCAGCCCCAGCGATCTTGTCGCGTAGATCGTTGAGGGTCTTGTCGCTCTCGTCGAGCGCAAACCAGTTCTCGCCATTGTTGGCGTTGGTCAGAATGCCGGCGACGGTGCCGGCGTCGATGAAGGAGCGCGTCACCTCATATGCCGGCACTCCCGCGCCGCCATACTTCACCTTCTGGCCGTAAGTGACGACGTCATAGGCGCGGATATCGACCTTCCAGCCGATCTTGCCGAGCTGTTGCGAAATCAGTTCGTCGATCGATTTCGATGTCGCGAGGTAGGGGTTCGAGTTCAGCGTCAGCAACAGCGGCTTGCCATCCTTGACGCGGACGCCGTCTGCTCCCTTCTTCCAGCCTGCCTCGTCGAGAAGCTTCTCCGCCTTTTCAGGATTGTAGGCGAGGAGCGCGCTTTGGTCGGTCGCACCCGGAACGTTGCTCTGGATGAACGACGTCGCAAGCTTCCAGTCGGGCGTATAGACGGTGTCGATGATTTCCTGGCGATTGATGCCTGCCTGAAGTGCCTGGCGGACCTTCACGTCGTCATAGGGGGCAAGCTTGGTGTTAACAGCCCAGCCGTTGACGAAGCCGAGATAGCGGGGCGTGGCCACCGTGAGGCCTTCCGACTTGAGGGACTCGAGTTCCTGAGGCGATGCGTTATAGGCGACGTCGGCCTGGCCGGACTGGACTGCCGCAACGCGCAGCGAAGGTTCCGAGACAAGCTTGTAGGTGATCGTATCGAGATGGGCGGGACCGGTCTGACCCACCGCTGCCGGGCCCCAGTTGTAATCTTTGCGCCTGGCGAGCTTGACGTAGTCGCCTTCCTTCCAGGACTCGACAACATAAGGGCCGCTGCCGGAGGTCTTGCTCAAGTCTGCCTGGCTGCTCGCCGGCGAGGCGATGGTCTTCGGGGAAATGAGGATCGAGCCGTGGTAGCCGAGCGTCGGGATGAAGCCTAGGGTCGGCTTCTTGAAGAAGACCTTCACGGTTGTCGCATCGACAGCTTCGGCATGATCATAGGTCTTGGGAAACAGGCCGATCGGATTGATGCCCTCGCTCTTGCGCCCGGCATACCAGATGTCGAGATTTGCGACGACGGCTGCAGCATCGAGCGCGCTGCCATCAGAGAAGGTCACGCCGCCCTTCAGATGCAGGGTGAATTCAGTCGCATTGTCGTTCTGCTCCCAACGCTCGGCGATCCACGGGCTGACCTTGCCGTCGGCATCGACATAGAGAAGCTTGTCGGTCACATGGCCCCAGATATGGCCCTGAAAGCTGGAGATCGCGCTATTGTTGGGGATCCAGGTGTCGCCGAGTGAGTCGATCAGGAAGACGACGTCTCCGCCATCATGCGCTCCGTCCTCAGCCAATGCCGGGGTTACATTCGCGGTCGCGACCAGCGCGGCAAATGCCAGTGCAGAGGTGGCGGTCAGCAGACGACGCCGGGAAAGAAGAGGGCGAGTAGAACGGTCGTTCATAAAGCGGTCCTGTTTGGTTGCCGGGGCTGATTTGAACAGGAGCCTATGTGAGCGGATCGGTTTGGAGAAAGACTGGTTGTTCTTTTTCTATCAAATTTGTAGATTATTTTATCAGCGCAATCTGAAGCACGAGGATCAGGATTTCCAGTGTCCGTTCGCCCGCTGAGGGTACGGCTCCTGCCGGTCTATTTGTCGATGAACGTCATTCCGTCGAGAATGCGCACGGGCGGCAACTCCCCGACAAAGCGCTCGACATCGACCTTTGTCAGCTGCCCGGTCGAGGCCTGGGCAAGCTGAGACGTACCGGTATCGCGGGTGAGAATATTCGGATTGCCATGAAGGCACATGGCAATCTCGGCATCCGCATCATCAGGCTCGAACCACGCGCCGGTGGCAAGCTGCATCACGCCAGGTTTTACATCCGTGCTGATCACCGCAGCCGCCAGGCAACTGCCGCGGGCGTTGAACAGCCTGACGATATCCCGGTCCGAAATGCCACGCTCTGCCGCATCTGCAGGGTTGATGCGCACCGGTTCGCGGCCGTCGATCTTGGTGGAGCGGCTGAAGTCGCCATAATCAAGCTGGCTGTGAAGGCGCGAGCGGGGCTGGTTGCAGACGAGATAGAGCGGATAGCGGCTCTCCGCCGCCCTTGTCGTCGGGTTCGGTTCAAACCAGCGCGGATGGCCGCGGCAATCGTCATAGCCAAAGCTCTCGATCGTTTCAGAGAAGATTTCGATCTTGCCCGATGGCGTCGGCAGCGGATTGGCGTCCGGATCAGCCCGGAATGCGCGCGCAGGGCCGCCATCGTCAGGCTTTACCGGGAGCTGCAGTTCGCCCATCTCCCAGAAGGTTTCGAAATCCGGCGCCGGATGACCGCCGGCAGCGAGCGCCGCGCGTGTGGTCTCGAAGAGGAAAGCGAGCCACTCATGGCTCGACCGGTTCTCGGTGAATGCGCCGCGCTTGCCGAGGCGCTCTGCGATATCCGCGAATATCTCGTAGTCGTCGCGTGCCTCGCCGACGGGTTCGATCAGCCTCTTCATCGCGATCATCATCGGATCGCGATCGGCCGCACCAATATCGTCGCGCTCAAGCGTCGTGGTCGCGGGCAGGACGATATCGGCGTGGCGTGCCGAGGACGTCCAGGCCGTTTCATGCACGATGATCGTCTCCGGCGTCTTGAACGCCTGGCGAAGCCTGTTGAGATCCTGATGATGATGGAACGGGTTACCCCCGGCCCAATAGACAAGGCGGATGTCAGGATAGCGCAGAGCCTGGCCATTGTAGTGGAACGGCTCTCCCGGGTTCAGCAGCATGTCGGCGATCCGTGCGACGGGAATGAAATCCGGCACCGGATTGTGGAATTGCTTGAGCGTCGGCAGGGGAACGGCGAGCTGGCTTTTGCCGATGTTGCCAAGCGCGCCGAGCGAATAGGAAAAGCCGCCGCCATCGAGCCCTATCTGGCCGAGCATGGCCGCCAGTACGATCCCCGTCCATACCGGCTGTTCGCCGTAGTCGGCGCGCTGTAGGGAATGGCTGACGGTGATCAGCGTTCGGGCATTTGCCATGCTGCGCGCCAGATCCACGATCGTATCGGCAGCGATACCGCAGATCCCGGCTGCCCATTGCGGGCTCTTCTCGACGCCATCTTCGCGTCCCAGCAGATAAGCCTCGAAGCGTGGATAGCCTGTCGTATAGCGGTCGAGAAATTCCCGGTTATGCCGCCCCTCGCTGACGAGGACGAAGGCGATGGCGAGCATGAGCGCGACATCGGTTCCAGGGGTGACCGGCAGCCAATCCGCATCGAGATCGGTCGCAATATCATCCTTGAGCGGGCTTACGAGGACGAAACGCGCGCCGCGCGCACGGGCACCGCTCAGCGCCGGGCGCACGACATGCCGGGTGATGCCGCCGCCATGGACATCGGTGTTCTTGACCGCCATGCCGCCGAAGGCAACGATCATTTCGCTGCTGCGCTCGATCGCGTCCCAGGTGACGCTCTTTCGGTCGAGGGTATCGTAAGGACCGAGCACATGCGGAATGATGACCATCGCCGCGCCCGAACTGTAGGTATTGACCGATCTGACATATCCGCCGAGCACGTTGAGGAAGCGGTGGATCTGGCTTTGGGCATGATGAAACCGCCCTGCGCTGGACCAGCCGTACGAGCCGCCGAAGATGGCCTGAGGTCCAGCTTCGCCGTGAACGCGGCGAAGCTCATTGGCGACAAGATCGAGTGCTTCCGGCCAGGTGACCTCGACATAACCGTCACTCCCGCGCTTCCCGGCATTATCGGGCCTGGCTTCAAGCCAGCCGCGCCGGACGGCCGGGCGCCGGATGCGGGCGGGGCTATGGGCGATTGCGGGCAGATTGCCAAGGATGGGAGATGGGTGGGGGTCGGCGGGATGCGGACGGATTTCGAGAGCTTCGCCCTGATGCCGTCCATAGAATGCACCCCAATGAGAGCTGTGGGGTTTGAAGCCGTCCATCGCACCGTCTCCCGCGACAAGGGTGGAAAGATCGACAACATTCACACCGGCAGGATCTTGCCGGGGTTCATGATGCCTTTGGGATCGATGGCGTGCTTCAGCAGGGCCATCAGATCGACGGCGTTTCCGTGTTCCTGACGCAGATAGCCGATCTTGCCGGTGCCGACGCCGTGTTCTCCGGTGGACGTGCCGCCGACGGAGATTGCGTGTTCGACCATCTTCTTGTTGATGGCCGCGACCTCGGCAAGCTCCGCCTCGTTGTCGGGATCTACGGCGAACACCACATGGTAGTTGCCGTCGCCGACATGGCCAAGAATGGCAGCCGGAACACTGCAGTCCTGCAACAGGGCGCGGGTCTTGAGAATGCAGCCGCTGAGTTCCGACACCGGAACGCAGACATCGGATGACCAGCCCTTTGCATTCTGTCTCTGCGAGACGACTGCGTAGAAGGCGTTATGGCGAGCCTTCCAGAGGCGATTTCGCTCTTCCGGCGCATTGGCCCATTCGAAATCCCTGCCACCGTGATCCTTGACAATGTCCGCAACCAGCTCGACCTGTTCCCGAACCGAGGCGGGCGATCCGTGGAATTCAAAGGCGAGGGTATCTTCAATCTTGAGCGAGAGGCCGGAATAGGCATTTGCGGCAGCAATTAGGCCGCGGTCCATCAGTTCCATCCGCGCGACTGGGATTGCCAGCTGCACGACGGCGATCGCGGCGCTGACCGCCTGCTCCACGCTCCCGAATGAGCAGAGGGCCGCCGAAATGGTTTCCGGAACGCCCTGGAGCCGCAAGGTCACTTCGGTGATGATGCCGAGCGTACCCTCCGAGCCGACGAAGAGGCGGGTGAGGTCATAGCCGGCAGACGATTTGCGTGCCCGACCGCCGGTGCGAATGACCTGGCCTGTCGGTAGCACGACGGTCATCGACAGCACGTTCTCGCGCATGGTGCCGTAGCGCACGGCGTTGGTGCCCGAAGCCCGCGTCGCCGTCATGCCGCCAATCGAAGCGTTGGCGCCCGGGTCGATGGGGAAGAACAGGCCCTGGTCGCGCAGATGCGCGTTGAGCTGCTCGCGCGTGACGCCGGCCTGGACGGTGCAGTCTAGATCCTCGGCGCTGACACGAATGATCTGCGACATCTGCGAAAGATCGATCGACACGCCACCGCGCACCGCGGTCAGATGTCCCTCGAGCGAGGTTCCGGCGCCAAAGGCGATGACGGGCACGCCTGCGGCGGCGCAGAGCCGGACGGCATCGGCCACGTCGTCAGTGCTTTGCGCGAATATGACGGCATCCGGAATTGCCGGCGTGTGATGGGATTCGCCGCGGCCATGCTGCTCGCGCAGCGCCTGTGAGATCGAGAAGCGATCACCGAACCTCGCCAGCAATTGGCCCGATAGCTCAACGGACAGGAGGCCCATAGTTCACGTCCCTCTTTCGGGTGTTGACAGTGCCAACCGAAATCGTGCCATGCCATCACGATCAGGCACGGATGCAGATTGACCGTCACCAAGTCTCACCAGGCTGGCGGTCAGACGGCGATCTTCTCGCCGTTCAGGTGGCGCTCAAGGAATGGCAGGCTATCCTGCCCCCAGTAGAGCTCGTCTTCGTAACGAAACGTCGGAAGGCCGAAGACGCCGGTGTTCTTGGCGCTTTCGATGTTGGATCTCCAGATCGATTGGGTGGCCTCGGCCTGGGCGCATTCTTCCAGCTTTGTCCCGTCGATCCCTACCGAGTTGGCGATTGCCTGGCGCACCTCGCTCCGGCCGATATCCGCCGCGTCCGTCCAGAATGCCGTCTGCAGCGCGCGCGTGAGCCCGAGCCAGTCCAAGCCGTCCTCGATGGCCGCGATGACCATGAAGCCGGCGGGCGTCGGATCGGACAGGGCAGCGCGATTTTCGAAGTTCAACGTCTTGCCGCGCAGGACTGCCCAGCGCTTCAGGTCCTTGGTCCAGTAGGCGCGCCGGGCTTCCGGCCTGTTGCGCGAATAAATGCCGCCGTTGTCTTCGATCAGAGAGATGACGTGCGGCCGGATCACGGCACCATGCCTGGAGGCCATTTCTGAAAAGGCATCAAGGCCGATGAAAGCCCACGGCGAGCCGATACCGAAGAAGTAATCAATAACCTTTGCCATGTTCCGCCTGTTCATGACCTCGTTGAAGGACGCGCCGCGTCGAATACGAAAAGCGCGCAGTCCCTGGCGGTCAACACAGCCTGGGGATCGCGCCCGACGGCAACTGTCGCCAGGGCGCCCTCGTAAAGAAGGGAAAGATGAGCGGCCTGCTGAGCGGTCCCGGCACCCGACCTTTCCATCAGCGCACGAAACATCTGGCTGACGGCCGCCTTGTGGGTGCGCGCGACGGTAACAACGCGTTCTGAATCGCCGTGCTCGGCCACTGCCAGAGCGAACGCGCACCCACGAAACTCGGGGCTGTCCGCTTTCTCATGCAGCCGCTCGAAGATGAGATTGAGCTGATCCCGCGGGCTTGGGACCTCGTTCAGAACCTCTTCCAGCGAACGGATAACCCGCTCGTGACGGTCCTGAAGATAGGCCGCGACAAGATGATCCTTGGAGGGGAAATGCCGATAGAGCGTTGCCTTGGCGACGTTGGTTTCTTCGATTATGCGGTCGATGCCGACAGCGCGGATGCCTTCGCGATAGAAGAGGGCGCCGGCAGACGCGAGGATGTGATCTGAAATGGAAGCTTTCATCGAACTGCTTGCGGAGCCTTCTCGAAACAGCGCGCCCTAACATGCGAGTGCGGCGAGAGAGATTTCTATGCGGGCAAACCCTTGAGAGAAAGACAGGTCATTCCGTTTGGATGCGTGGTTGGGAATATTTTTGCGCCGACGCATGTAGAAAAGTCTTTGGACCTGCGACCGTGGACCTGTATGCCGGACCCGCGCTGCCGGGGTAAACATCGCTATCACCGAAATCGATCGGCCAAACGCCTAAGCAGCCATGTATTCCCCGGCTTCGGCAATTGTAGGCGGACCTCTCGAAAGCTGGATCAACGGTTCGCATCCGTTTAAGGCGTGCAACGCCTCTATCGGCTTTCTGTAGCCGCGGGCCCTAGACTTTCCCCGTCTCGACGAGCAGCGCCTGTAAGCGCTTCCGACGCCGCCACTCGTCCTCGGAGAGGACGTCGGCGTTCGACGGGCGGCAGCCGTCCAACACTGTTCGCCGCCCGAAAGAGCTCGACTACCAAAACCCCCACCCGATCGAAAGCATCCGCCATCAGCTCATCGCATTTCCGGAAACGGTCTGGGTGATTTCTGTTACGAGGCGATGGGTTTGTTCCGACCGCGCCATTGCAACGCGTACTTCGATCACGTTCATTCTCCGGCCTTCATTGTGAAACTGCCGACAAAGCGACGGAGATGACAACTTGGGCGAAAGAATAAATGCGTCGCCGGCCGCGATTTCAGAAAACCACTCAGTCCTGCTGTCGGAAAGGAGTTTCTCTCACGCTGCTCGGTCGTTCTCCGAGAGATACGCAACATACTGGATGGAGGCAACTGGACGGTAGGCGCGATCTGGCCGCCCTTTCTAAAAAATCTCGGGAGAGGTGCTACGCCCGACCATACATCCTGCTCGCCCGCAGCAGTCGCTGCGAATATGGATGCTCGACTGCACCTCGGCGCAAGGCCTCGATATCGACCTCCTCGACGATCTCGCCGGCTTTCATGATGGCGACGCGGCTGCACATGTGGGAGACGACGGCAAGATCGTGGCTGACCAGCAGATAGGTAAGGCCGCGCTCGGTACGCAGATCCTGCAGGAGATTAAGGATTTCGGCCTGCACCGACACATCGAGCGCCGACGTCGGTTCGTCCAAAAGCAGAACGTCCGGGTTGAGCATCAATGCTCGGGCGATCGCGACGCGCTGGCGCTGCCCGCCGGAGAGCTGATGCGGAAACCTGTAGCTCAGCGCCGGATCGAGCCCGACCGATCTCAGCACCGCGTTGATATCGACGGAGTTCGCAGCCAGTCCCTGGTTGCGCAGCGGTTCCTTCAGCTGCGAACGGATGGTCTTGCGCGGGTGAAGCGATCCATAGGGGTCCTGGAACACCATCTGCACCCGGCGAA
Organism: Rhizobium fabae; assembly: GCF_003985135.1. Lineage (NCBI taxonomy): Bacteria > Pseudomonadati > Pseudomonadota > Alphaproteobacteria > Hyphomicrobiales > Rhizobiaceae > Rhizobium > Rhizobium fabae. The sequence continues at coordinate 57,204 of NZ_ML133663.1, read as the reverse complement.
AGAAGGGTCGGCTGCGTTGCCGGTCCAGCGTCTCGCCCTGGAGCTCGATGCGACCGTCATAATTGGCGTTGAGGCCGGAGAGAGCTCTAAGGACCGTGGACTTTCCGCAGCCGGACTCGCCGACCAGACCGAACGCCGTTCCCTTTTTGATGGCGAGGTTTACGTCTCTGACAACCGGCCTTTGGCCGTGTGCGAAACGGATGGTGAGGTTGTCGATCCTGATCATCGCGGCCGCTCCAGTGCGAGGTCGTCAAGCCAGGCGGGATCCCGCTTCAGGATCGGCAGTCGGGCAGGCGGATCCTCGATCGTCGGCAGGGATGCCAGCAACCCTTGCGTATAAGGGTGTCTGGCCTTGTCGAGATCGCGCGCCTCGAGCACTTCCACGACGCGGCCGGCATACATGATGAGGACGCGGTCGCAGAAATGCCTGATGAGATTGAGGTCGTGACTGATGAAGATCAGGCCGAGATTGCGGCGGGCAACAAGTTCGTCGAGCAGAGCCAGAATCTCCAGCCTGACTGTGACATCGAGCGCCGAGGTCGGCTCGTCGGCGATCAGCACTTCGGGTTCGGCAATCAGCATCATGGCGATCATCACGCGCTGGCCCATCCCACCCGATATCTCGTGCGGATAGAGGCGGGCCACGCGCTCTGGATCGTGGATCTGGACGGCTTCGAGCATGTCGAGCGCTTGGCTATCGGTTTTTGCCTTGCTCACCTTTGGATGATGGAAGCGGTAGGTTTCGGCAATCTGTTCGCCGATCCGCATGACCGGATTGAGCGAATATTTTGGGTCCTGCAGGATCAGGCCGATCCGCCGCCCCCTGACGGTCATCATCGTCCGTTCGTCTGCCTTCATGAGGTCGACGTCGCGAAAGCGCATCCGTTCGGCGCTGACCTTTGCTGTCGGGGGCAGCAGCTTCATGATCGCGCGACCAACGGTGGATTTTCCCGATCCGGATTCACCGACGATGCCAAGTTTTTCCTGTCCTAGCTGAAAGCTGACGCCGCGCACGGCCCGTACTTGACCACTGCCGAAAGCGATTTCGAGGTTTTGAATGTCGATCAGGGTGTCAGTCATTCCGAACCTCTGGGATCAAGTACATCACGAAGCGCATCGCCGACGAGGTTGAAGGCCAGGCTGACCAGCGCGATGGCAACGCCGGGTGCTGCGATCACCCACGGACTGTCGAGCATGAACTCGCGGCCGCTGGCGGCCATGGAGCCCCATTCCGGCCAGGGCGGCTGTGCGCCGAGGCCGAGGAAGCCGAGGCCGGCGGCAGTGATGATGATACCGGCCATGTTCAGGGTAACGCGGACGATCACCGAGGGAATGCACATCGGCAGGATGTGGCGGGTAATGATCGCAATCGATGTCGCGCCCTGCAGGCGCACGGCGGCGATATAATCTGCCTTGCGAAGGCTGAGCGTCTCGGCGCGCGCCAGGCGGGCGATCGGCGGCCAGGCCGTCAGCGAGATTGCGATGATCGCGTTGGTAATGCCAGGCCCGAGGGCTGCGGCAAAACCCAGTGCCAGCACCAGCCCTGGGAAGGAGAGGAAGATATCGGTGATGCGCATCAGGATTTCGTCGACGATGCCGCCGAAATAGCCGGAGAACGTGCCGATCAGCAGTCCGACCGGTGCGACGATGATCGTGACGAGCATGATGATGTAGAGCGTCGTGCGGGCGCCGTAGATCACTCGCGCAAAGACGTCGCGACCGAAATTATCGGTGCCGAGAACATGGGTTGCCGAGGGGGGAGCAAGCCGCCCCGCCATGTCCTGCACGATCGGATCGTAGCTGGTGAGCAGAGGGGCAGCCAGAGCAACCACGATCAAGAGCACGATGATGACGAGGCCGGCCAAGCCTAGCGGGTGCAGGCTGAATTTCAGCCATCCCTGATGGATCTGCTGCGTCGACGACTGAAACCAGCCCTGAGGCTCCGGTGCCAGCAGCCATTTGCGAAAGCCGCCGGCGTCGGCGCTGTTTGCGTCTTCGGTGGAGATCGTCATGGCGTCACCGTGTTCTCGGATCAAGAATGCGATAGAGGAAGTCCGACAGGATGTTGATGATCAGGAAGACGGCGCCGATCGTCAGCACCGACCCCATGACGACGTTCATGTCGTTCATCTGCAGCCCGCGGGTGAGGTACTGGCCGAGCCCAGGCCAGCCGAAAACCGTCTCGATCAGCACCGCCCCTTCGAGCAGCCCGCCGAAGGTCAGCGCCAGAATCGTCAGGAGCTGCACGCGGATATTCCTGAAAGCATGGCGCCAGACGACCTTGCGGGTGCCAAGCCCTTTTGCCCGGGCGGTGATGATGTATTCCTGGCTCAGCTGCTCCAGCATGAAGCTTCGCGACATGCGGCTGATATAGGCGACGGAATAATAGCCGAGGATCGCCGCCGGCAAGATGATGTGGCCGAGCGCGTTATAAAACACGTCCCATTGGCCCTGGATTGCCGCGTCGATCAGAAGAAAGCCGGTTATCGGCGTGACGAGGCCCTCGTAGAAGACGTCGATCCGGCCCGATGCGCCGACCAGCTTCAGCTTCGCATAGAAGACGAAGAGCGCCATCAGCCCGGTCCAGAAGATCGGGATGGAATGGCCGGCAAGCGCAACGATCCGGGCGATATGATCGATGATCGTTCCGCGCCTGACCGCAGCCGTGATCCCCAGGGGAATGCCGATAATGGCGCCGATGATCATGGCGATGATGGCAAGCTCGATGGTCGCGGGAAAGATCGTCATGAGATCGGTGAGGATCGGCTGACCTGTTGTCGCCGACATGCCGAGATCGCCGGTGGCGATCTTCCCGACATAGGCGAGGAACTGCATCCAGATCGGTTCTCCGAGCCCCAGCTCGTTATAGACGCGGTCGTAAACCTCCTTGCTGACCTCCGCCCCGGTGATGGCGAGCACCGGGTCGGCGGGAAGCAGGCGGCCCATCGAGAAGGTCAGGAAGAGCAGGCCGAGCAGCGTGGTCACGACAGCTACACCACGCCCCGCCAGGCGCCGCAGCAAGCCCATCAACGGATGCGGGGCCGCATTAGCGAACCCGCCCGCCTGAGAACGGCCGCTGCTCTCCTGCTTCGATGTCAGATCGGCGCTCGCCACGCGCTCTACTCCTTCGTCACGTCATGCCAACGCGTCGACCAGGTCGTGTGCCCGTGATAGTTCTTGACGTTGGCGCGCATGACATAGGGGTCGGTTCGCTGGAAGAAGATGACGAGCGGCGAGGCCATGCCGGCATAGATGCCGTCCATCTTCTTGAAGATGTCGGTGCGCTTTTCCGTGTCGCGCTCCTTCATCGATTGGTCGATGAGCGTGTTGAGCTCGTCCACCTTCATGCCCGTGCGCCAGAGATAATAGCTGCCGAGGCGCGCCTCGTCGCTGTTGTCGGGGTTGTAGGCATATTGAGTGGCGACGGCGAAGGGATCGGGCAGCCGGGCGCCGGAATTGCCGAGCAGCACTTCGAATTTGCGCTCGCGGAAGGCGGGCGTGAATTCGCCGGGCACGAGATCGAGATCGAGACCGGCAGCCCGCGCGCTTGCCTGCAACGCTTCCGCAAAGGGCAGGGTCGCCGCACCCGACGGATTGAGGACCTTCTTCAGCCCGTTGGGATATCCGGCCTCTGCCAGCAGCTGTTTGGCCTTGGCGGGATCGTAATCGTAGTGGGCCGCAGCCTCCCCGGGAGCGCCGATCATGCCGCGCGGGACCATCGACTGCCAGGGAAAACCGGTATAGCGCATGATGTTGCCGGAGATCGCCTTCCAGTCGAAGGCGTGCTGGAAGGCTTCACGCACCTTCGGCTTCTGCAGATCGGGGTCTTTCTGGTTGAGGGCGATATAGTAGAATCCGAGCCCCGGAACGTTGTCGATGACCATTTCCTTGTTGGTGGCGAGCGCATCGAGATCGCCGCTTGCCACATACTGGCCGACATCGACGTCGCCTGCTTCGAGCTGAAGTCTGAGATTGCCGGATTCAGGGATATGGCGGGCAACGACGCGAGCCATGGCAGGTTTGCCGCCCCAATATTTCGGTTGCGCATTGAAGATCGCCACGTCGTTCGGCCGCCACTGCGCGAGGCTGAACGGGCCGCTGCCGGCGGAATTGGCTGAAAGCCAGGCGCCGCCGAAATCGCCGTTCGCCTCATGCGAGAGCACCGTCTTCTTGTCGACGATGCCGAGCGACGAGCCGGCGAGCGAATAGAGCACCAGATCCGTGTTGACCGCCTGCGGCAGCTCGATCTCCAGCGTATGTTCGTCCTTGGCCCGCACGAGCTTCTCGACATTCTCGGGCTTAAAGCCCCAGAGCGCCACGTCAGTTGAGCCGACCTGACCCATCTTGATGACGCGCTGGATCGACCAGGCCGCATCCTCGGCGGTGACCTTGTTGCCGCTCTGGAAGATGGCGTCGTCGCGCAAGGTCAGCGTGATGATCTTGCCGTCTTCGGAGACGCTCCACTGCGTCGCAAGCATCGGCTTCAGGGTCTTCAGATCGTCCGGCGACAGCTGCACGAGGTTATCGTAGAGATTCGAGATCAGCTCGGAGACCGTGCGGGCATTGTTCTGAGCCGGGTCGAGTGTGCGGATACCGGTGAGATTGGTGCCGATGACCAGCATGTTCGGCGGCGATGCCGCGAGGGTGGGCTGCGCCGTCATCAGGGCGCCTGTCATTGCGATCGTCGTCAATAGCTGCTTGAGCATCTCAAGACCTCCCAATCCTGTTGCTTGCGGGGAATGATGATTTGACTTAGCCGGCTGCCTTGATGTTCTGCCGGTCCGTTTCAATGTCGCCTTCGGCCTCCCAGCCATGGAGCAGCCGATGGAGTTCCTCGCGGTCATGCTCGTCGAGGCGCGGCAATCCCGGCACGCGCACGGGGCCGACATCAAGGCCGGAATAGGTGACGGCCTCTTTCACGACGGTCACGTTCGCGCCGTTGCGGAATTTGGTCCGCATCCGCTCGAAGGGTTCGAGCCTGTTGACGATGGCTCTCGCCGCGGCGAAATCGCCTTTCTCGAGCGCGTCGTGGACGGCAAGCGAGAGCTTCGGCGCGACGTTGACGAGGCCCGAGGTGAAGCCGCGCGCGCCGGCTGCGGTGAATGTCGGCGCCCAGCTTTCCGCCAGGCCGCAGACGAACAGCGCGCCGGCCGGATCGGCCGCGGGAATCGCTCGCGACAGCAGCATCAGGTCTGTTGTGGCGAACTTGATGCCGGCAATGTTGCCGTGATTGGCCAGCCGAACGATGTCGGCAACGGTGAAACCCTCGGCCCTGACATAGGCGATGAGCGGCAGGGCGGACGCATCGGCGAGATTGCAGAAATAGTCGATCTGAGCCGAAGGTGCTGCGAAAGGATCGACGGGCTGATGCGACATGACGGCCGAGGCGCCGATCGCGGCCGCATCCCTGGCCATGCCGATCGCCTCGCGCAGCGACCGGCCGATCGCTGCCGTCACCGGCGCCCTGCCATCGACACCTGATACCGCCGCCTCATGGACGAGCCGGATCTCCTGCGGCGTCAGGGCATAGAATTCCCCGGTATTGCCGGCGGCGACGATGTTGTGAATGCCTGCAGCCGCCACCCGTGCATAGACCTTCGCCGTGATCCCAGGCTCGACTTCGCCTTTTCCGTCATAGGCCGTGACGGGAACGCCCGACACGCCGGTGAGCGCCTTGCGCATGATCGCGATGCTCATTGTTCTCCCCCGTTCGCTTTTCTTCCAGATGGTCGTCATCCGAAGCGGAAGGGCGCCAGCCCCTCAGCATCGACATCGAAGGCAATGACTGTGCCTGCCTCGAAACGTCCCGTGCGGTCGGTCGACAGGCTCGTGACGTAGAGGGTGCTGAGGTCAGGCCCTCCGAAACACGGCATGGTCGGTGCTGCGACCGGCAGAATGTAGATCTCGACGATTTCGCCTTCGCTCGACAGGCGGTTGAGACGGCCGGCAGAGACGCCGGCGCTCCAGTAAAACCCGTCGCGATCGGTCGTCGCTCCATCGGGGCGGCCCTGTTCTTCGGTAAAGCTGCGCAGCCGTCGCGCGGCGCCGATCGCGCCGGTCTCAGGATCGAAATCGAAAGCCTGCAGGAAGCATTGCCGGCTGTCGGAGTGATACATCCGCCGGCCGTCCGGCGACCAGGCAAGGCCATTGGAGCTCGTCAGTCCGGTTGCCACGGTCCGCGTGCTGCCGTCGGCGCCCACGCGATACAATGCGGCCTCGTCGGTCTGCGGCTTGGCTTCGCTGATCGAGCCGACCCAGAAGTGCCCGTCGGGCCCGACCTTTCCATCGTTCAGGCGGCCATTGATCTCGCGGCCGACCGGATCGGAAAGAAACTCGAGATGGCGGGAGACGGGATCGAAGAGATGAACGCCGGTCTGGAGGCCGACGACGATCCTGTTGTCGCGGCAAAGTCCGAGGCAGCCGATCTCAGCCGGCATGTCGAAGCGGTCGATCCTGCCTTCGCCCGAAAGCCGGACGAGTGCCGGCGCCAGGATATCGGTGAGCCACAGGGCGCCGGTCTCTTCGTCCCATACCGGCGACTCACCGACCGTCAGCGGTTGCTGCAACATCGAACGAACCTTCGGCTCAATGACACGCGGCGCCGTCACGAGACCGTCTCCAAGCCTTTGACGAGCCCCTCGGCATCGCGCATGTGGATGTCGCCGTCGTGATTGTATTCGCAGAAACCCCCGCCCTGGAACGTCAGTGCTATCCGGCCCTCGGCAACCTGCTCGATGCGGGCGTGATCGCGCGGGCGGTCTTGCGGGAGGTAGCCAAGGCGCGTCGCCAGATCGTTGTCCCACCATTTCTCGTCTGCATCGGAAACGCCGTAGACGACAGTTGCGGCGATCAGCGGGTGGGTAAGCCCGATGCGAACCAATTGCGCCAGATCCCGCGCGCTGATCCAGATCGCTATCGCCCGCTCGCTGTTGGGATAAGTGCCCGCATTGCCGATGCGGATGGAAAGCGTGCGGATGCCTGACGTATCGTAATAGAGCCCCGCCACCAGTTCGCCCCAGCATTTGGAAAGCCCGTAGGGGCTGTCCGGCCGCATCGGATCGAGAGGCGATACGACCTCGCCGCGCGGATAAAAGCCGGTCGTATGGTTGCTCGAGGCGTAGACCATCCGCTCAACGCCGTTGATCCGGGCAGCCTCGTAGAGATTGTATGTCCCGAGCACATTTGCCTGCAATATCGCGTTCATGTCGATGCCGCTTGCGATGCCGGCAAGGTGAACGACGCCGTCGATGCCGTTGAGAGCGGCGGTCGCCTCGTCGAGATTGGCAAGATCGGCCTGGACGAAGCTTTCGTTTTCAGCCAGTTCCGCGGGTTCGCGAACGTCGATCAGGCGGAGGTGCTCGACATCAGGTCGAAGGAGCGGGCGCAGCAGCGTTCCGACACGTCCGGCAGCACCCGTCACAGCGATCCGTCTCATCGTCCGTCCTCCCATCATCGTTCAAACGCCCTGGAACATGCGGGCGCGTGCATTCAGTATGTGTCTCTTCATCGCGTCATGCGCTTCGGTTTCCCGCCGCGCGAAGATCGCCTCCACGATCACCGCGTGCTCGTCCTGCACACTGCGGATCTGCTCCGGCGTGCGCTTCAGGCTCAGGCTTCGCGTCACCGAATGGCCGATGGCGAAATGCGGTCTGAACCATTCGCGCACGGTGATGTGAAACTGATTGCCCGTCGCCATCGCAATCGCATCGTGCAGAGCCTGGTCCTCCTCAGCGCCGAGTTCGCCGTTCTTCAGACATTGCTCGATCGCCAAAAGGGCGGCCGTGATCCGCTCCTTGTCAGCCGGCTGCCAGTTTCGCGCCGCAAGCTCGGCCGCCTCCGCTTCGAGGCCGGCGCGGAACTCGAAGAACCGCTGTACATCCGCAAGCGAGCCGACCGGAACCATTTTCAGCATCGACGAATCCGGCCGCTGCCTGACATAGGAGCCGGACCCCTTGCGCGACACGATGAGGCCGTCGGTTCTGAGCCTCTCCAGGGCCTCGCGCACAACGGGCCGCGACGCACCGAAATCGGCGGCGAGCTTCGTCTCCGATGGCAGCCGCTCGTTCACAGGAAACTTGCCGTCTGCGATCATCCCCACGATCTTCTCGTAGATGATGTCGCTGAAGCGCGTTGCGCCCCTGTTCGAAACGGCATCGACTGCAAACGTCATTATCGTCCTTTTCTCTCCCGCCACATGGCCCATTCACCCCATCGGCTCTTCGCCCGGCGAGCAGAAGCCAGATATGCCTCCTCGACCATGCGCCAGCATGGCGCGATGCAGTCAGCTGCTGCGATGTTGTTGTGGACAACATCTGACAGATCTGCCGTCTTTCCTTCCGCGAGGCTTTCCTGCCAATGGCTTGAGCGCCTCGTTTGATGCTGCATCGCTATCGAATCTGTAATTATCTGTCAACTCTTGTAATCATTTGAGAACGTGTCTATGGTTCCCTCGCAGCGCCGAGGAGGGCGCGAAACGGCAGGTCGGGAGCCCGCCGCAGCAGCCGGCACAAAGGCCATACCGGCATAAAAGCGGCCGGCATAAAAAGGGGAGGAACTCGATGTCCAATGAAATACTGTCTGGCGGCGTCACCCGCCGCGCCGTGCTCGGCGGCATGGCTGGTGTCGCGGCACTGTCGCTTGCCGGCCGCGCCTTTGCCGCAGGCGGCGAAGCGCCTGATCTGGCGCAGCTCGTCAAGGACGGCAAGCTGCCGCCGCTGGCCGAGCGCCTGCCGAAAAAGCCGATGGTGGTGACGCCGTTCGAGAAGGTCGGTACCTATGGCGGCACGCTGCGTCGCGGCCTGCGCGGCTCGTCGGACCATAACGGCATCCTGCGCATGGTCGGCAACCAGAGCCTCGTGCGCTGGAACCTGGATTTTACCGCCGTGCAGCCGAACCTTGCCGAGCGCTGGGAGGTCAATGACGACGCAACGCAATTCACCTTCCATCTGATCGAAGGCGTGCGCTGGTCCGACGGCCATCCCTTTACATCAGACGATATCGTTTTCGCGATCGAGGATTGCGTTAAGAATACCGAGCTTTACAGCTCGACGCCGGCCCAGCTTTCCGTCGCCGGCAAGCCGGTCACGGTCGAAAAGATCGACGACCATACGGTGAAATTCACCTTCGCGGCGGCGAACGCCCTTTATCTGGAAAACCTCGCCACGCCGCTCGGCCAGCATCCGACGCTCTTTCCGAAGCATTACTGCAGCCAGTTTCTGCCGAAATACAATCCAAACGTCGAAGCCGATGCGAAGAAGGCGGGCGTTACCAGCTGGACGGAGCTGTTCCGCAGCCGCTGCGGCGACATCGAAATCCCGTCGCGGTGGGGCAATGTCGACAAGCCGACGCTCGATCCATGGGTCGTCAAGGAGCCCTATGCCGGCGGTGCGACGCGCGTCGTCATGACCCGCAACCCCTATTTCTGGCAGGTCGATACATCAGGCAACCAGCTTCCCTATATCGATGAGATCAACTTCGGCATCTCGCAGGACGTCGAATCGCTGATGCTGAACGTCATTTCCGGAAAGATCGATATCCAGGAACGCCACATCAGCGTGCTCGCCAACAAGCCGACGCTCTCCCAGAACATGCAGAAGGGCGATTACCGCCTGCTGACGCTCGTGCCTTCGGCCTCGCAGCAGTGCCAGATCTATTTCAACATCACCCACAAAGATCCTGCCATGCGCAAGATGTTTGCCGATAAGTCGTTCCGGCAGGCGCTGTCGATCGGTCTCAATCGCCAGGAACTCATCGACATCGTCTATTTCGGGCAGAGCGAGCCCTATCAGGCCGGACCGCGTCCGACCCATCCCTGGTATCATGAGAAATATGCGCGCCAGTTCACCGAATTCGATGCCGACAAGGCGGGCGCGATGCTCGATCAGGCCGGCTACAAGAAAGGCGGCGACGGCTTCCGCCTTCGCCCGGACGGGCAGAAGGTGTTCTTCTCGGTCGACGTCATTCCGACGCTCTATCCCGACCTCGTCGATGCCCTGGAACTGGTCAAGACGCATTGGGCCCAGATCGGCATCGACATGAAGGTCAACACGATCGAACGGGCGCTCTACTACACCCGCGGCGACGACAATGCCCATGATGCGCAGGTATGGCCGGGGCCGGGCGGTCTCGACCCAATGCTCGATCCGCGCGATTTCTTCGCTTTCCATCCGCAAGGATCGCGTTACGCCATTCCGTGGACGCTCTGGTATACGTCGAATGGCGCGCGCGGCGAGGAGCCGCCGGAAAGCCAGAAGAAGCGCATGAAGCTGTTCGACGAGGCGCGTTCGACGGCCGATCTCGACAAGCGCGGCGCGATCATGAAGCAGATCTTCGATATCGCGGCGCAGGAATTTGAAACGGTCGGCCTCTGCCTTGCCGTCGGCGGCTTCGGCATCATCCGCAACAATCTGCGCAATGTTCCCGAGAAAGAGCCGGACAGCTGGTCCTGGCCCAATCCGGGGCCGGCACTGCCGCAGCAATTCACCTTCACAAGCTGATTTCGATCTCAAGCGCCGCACCCTCAGGCACGGTGCTTTCTTTCAGGTTCGCTCTCCCCTTGCGGTCGTGAAAGCCGCAAGGGCCAGAGGGCGGCGTCCAAGCCGGGAGACGCCTCATGTTGGTGTTCATCGCCAAACGCTTCTTATGGATGATTCCATCGCTTTTTGCCGTCAGCTTCCTGGCTTTCGTGCTGATCCAGCTGCCGCCGGGCGATTATGTCACGACCTATATCGCGACGCTTGCGGCATCCAACGAGATCGTCGACCAGAACACGGCCGCACAGCTGCGCGAGCGCTTCGGCCTCGATGATCCGATGCTCATCCAGTATTTCAAATGGATCTGGGGCATCCTTTCGCGCGGCGATTTCGGTATTTCCTTCGAGTGGCAGCAACCGGTCTCGGATCTGATCTGGGAGCGCATGGCGCTGACCCTGGTGCTCGCCCTTTCGACATTGATCGCCACCTGGGCGATCGCCCTGCCGATCGGCGTCTTTTCCGCCGTAAAGAAATATTCGATCGGGGACTATCTGTTCACGGCTTTCGCCTTCTTCGGCCTGTCGGTTCCGTCATTCCTGCTGGCGCTGGTGCTGATGTATGTCGCGGCGGTCGAATTCGGCCAGGATGTCGGCGGGCTGTTTTCGCCAGCCTATGAGACGGCGCCCTGGAGCTTTGCCAAGATGCTCGATCTCCTGACGCATCTCTGGCTTCCGGTCATCATTCTCGCCGTCTCCTCGACGGCGAGCCTCATCCGCGTCATGCGCGCGAACATGCTGGACGAGCTGCCGAAACCTTACGTGGTCACCGCGCGGGCAAAGGGCCTCTCGGAGTTCCGGCTGCTGATGAAATATCCTCTGATGATCGCGCTCAATCCGTTTATTTCGACGATTGCCTGGCTGCTTCCCAATCTGATTTCCGGCTCGGTCGTCGTCGCCATCGTCCTCAACCTGCCGACGGCCGCACCCTTGCTGCTGCAGGCGCTCATGGCCCAGGACATGTATCTTGCCGGCGCCTTCGTTCTGCTGATCTGCGCGCTGACGCTGATCGGCTCCCTGATCAGCGACATTCTTCTGGCGCTGGTCGATCCCCGCATCCGGCTGGAATAGGAGGCTGGCATGGCCGACATCAGCATTACAAATCTGCAGCCGGATCGCGCCGCCGTCGCATCGCAATGGCAGCTCATCTGGTGGGCTTTCCGCCGGCACAAGCTGGCCATGGTGGCGCTCGTCGTCACCGTGATGATGTATATCGTCGCCCTGCTTCCCGGTTTTTTCGCCATCAACGATCCGAACCTGCAGAATGCGCGGGCGACCTTTCACCCGCCGCAGAGAGTGCATCTGATCGATACTCAGAACGGCTTATCCTTCGGCCTGCATTATTATCCGATGAAGCTGACCCGCGATCCGGAGACGCTCGCCGCCATCTTCAAGGAAGACATGACGAAGCGCGTCGATATCAAGCTCTTCGGCCGAGGCTACGAATATTCGGTGCTCGGCCTCTTCAGGTCGAACATTCATCTGATCGCTTCGCCCGACAAGACGACGCCGCTGCTTCTCTTCGGCGCCGACAGGCTTGGGCGCGATGTCTTCAGCCGAACGGTGCAGGGCGCGCAGATCTCGTTGTCGATCGGCCTCGTCGGTGTCTTCTTCTCGCTGATGCTCGGCATCGTGCTCGGCGGCATCTCGGGATATTACGGCGGCCGCATCGATTTCTTCCTGCAGCGGGTGATCGATTTCGTACTGTCGCTGCCGACGATCCCGATCTGGCTGGCAATGGCCGCGGCCCTGCCGCAGGACTGGCCTGCGACGCTGCAATATATGATGATCACGATCATCCTGTCGCTGACCGGCTGGGCACAGCTTGCCCGCGTCGTTCGTGGCCGCTTCCTGTCTTTGCGCACCGAGGAATTCGTCGCCGCCGCAAGACTCGACGGCGTTCGCGAAAGGCGCATCATCTTTCGCCACATGCTGCCGAGTTTTGCGAGCCACATCATCGCGTCCATCACGCTTGCGGTGCCGGCGATGATCCTTGCCGAAACCTCTCTTTCCTTCCTGGGACTCGGGCTGCAGCCGCCGACCATCTCCTGGGGCGTGCTTTTGCGCGAGGCCCAGAACATTCGCTCGATCGCCACGGCACCCTGGCTCTTCATGCCGGGCTGCGCCGTCGTGGTCGCCGTGATGGCGCTCAACCTCCTCGGCGACGGTTTGCGTGATGCGGCCGATCCCTACAACAAATGAGGCTGGCATTGACCGATATCGTACCCATTGCCGGCAGGCCGCTGCTGCAGGTGAAAAACCTGACCGTCGAGTTTCCTCTACGCACCGGCGTCTTTCGCGCCGTCAGCGATCTGTCCTTCTCGATCGAGCCGGGCAAGACGCTCTGCGTGGTCGGCGAAAGCGGATCGGGGAAGTCGGTGACGGCGCGTTCGATCCTGCAGATCGTCGATGCGCCCGGCCGCATCTCCGGTGGATCGATCATCTTGAACGATCAGGATGGCGGCTCGATCGATCTGACCAGCCTCAATCCGCGCGGGCGCCAGATCCGTGCGATCCGCGGCCGCGACATCGCCATGATCTTCCAGGAGCCGATGTCGTCGCTGTCGCCGATCCACACGGTCGGCAACCAGATCGTCGAGGCGCTCCGCCTTCACACCAGGATGAGCAAGGCAGAGGCACGCGCTGAAGCCATATCGCTGCTCAAGCAGGTCGAGATTCCCTCGCCGGAAAAAGCGCTGGACCGATATGCCTTTCAATATTCCGGCGGGATGCGCCAGCGCGCGATGATTGCCATGGCTCTCGCCTGCAAACCGCAGCTCTTGATCGCCGACGAGCCGACCACCGCCCTCGACGTGACGACGCAGGCTGAAATTCTCGACCTGATCGCCCGGCTGCAGAAGGACAAGGGCATGGCCGTCCTCTTCATCACCCATGACATGGGCGTCGTGGCGCAGATCGCCGACGATGTGCTCGTCATGCACAACGGCGTCGCGAAGGAATATGCGCCGGTCGAGCAGATCTTTCATGCGCCGAAAGACGACTATACCCGCATGCTGATCGGCTCGGTGCTGAAGCTGGAAGCAAAGGCCGAAATCCGGCTGGCCCGCGCTCCGCTCGACACGACGGTGCCGCCGATCCTCGAACTCCGCAATCTCTCGATGGATTTCGGCGAGGTGAGGGCGCTGGACGATGTTTCCATTTCGCTTCTTCCGGGCGAGACGCTCGGCATCGTCGGCGAGAGCGGATCCGGAAAAACGACGATGGGCCGCTCGATCATGCGGCTGATCGATCCCACAGCGGGCGAAATCCTCTATCGCCGCGCCGACGGCGACATCATCGATCTGGCAACGGCAAAGGGCCAGACGCTCGCCGCCGCAAGGCGGGAATTGCGGATGGTGTTTCAGGATCCTTTCGGCTCCCTCAACCCACGCATGACCGTCTCCCAGATCATCGGCGAGCCGCTGCTCGTCAATGGCGTGGCAAAGGGGCGGGTGCTGGACGAGCGCGTTTGCCATCTCATGGAGCAGGTCGGCCTCGACCCGAGGGCGCGCGAGCGCTATCCGCACGCATTCTCCGGCGGTCAGCGCCAGCGTATCGGCATTGCGCGGGCCATCACGCTCAATCCGCGTGTCATCGTTGCCGATGAGGCAACCTCGGCGCTTGACGTTTCCGTGCGCTCGCAGGTGCTCGATCTCCTGATGCGCCTGCAGGACGAACTCGGCCTCGCCTATATCTTCATCAGCCATGACATCGGCGTCATCCGCTACATGTGCGACCGTGTCGGCGTCATGTACAAAGGCCAACTCGTCGAAATCGGCGATGCGGAAAAAGTCTGCCGCACGCCCGAGCACGCCTATACGCAGGCGCTCATCTCAGCCATTCCACGCCCCGATCCTCGTGACCGGGATCATTCGCGGCGTTTCCGCTACGTCGCGCCGGACATTCTGAAGAATGGGAGTTCTCAGCGATGAAAATCACCGGGATCCGCACGTTTCTCATGCATGCCGGTCAGCCCGATCCCTCGAAATGGGCCTCGGACGAGCGCTCCGGAGACGGTGCGTCCAGGCAGCTCGCCGGCACCCGCAACTGGCTCTTTCTGAAGATCGATACCGACGAGGGCATCACCGGTATCGGTGAATGCTCCGGCTGGCCGCGCGTCATCGAGACGGCGATCCACGATCTTGCGCCCCTGCTTATCGGCGAGGATCCGGCCCATATCGAACGGCTGTGGCAGAAGATGCATATCGCCATGATGGGTCACGGCATGCTCGGGACGGTGGGCGGCGGCGCGATGACCGGTATCGACATGGCGCTTTGGGACATCAAGGGCAAGGCGCTCGGCGTGCCTGTCTGGATGCTGCTCGGCGGCAAGGTGCGCGACTGGATCCCGATCTATTCGCATGCGAATACGCCCGAGCGCGCGCTTGCCATCAAGGAGCGCGGCATCAAGGCGATCAAATGCGGCGGGGTCGCCGATCCCGTCCGTAAGGTCGCAGCTCTTCGCGACGCCGTCGGTGACGACATGGACATCGCCATCGATCTGCATGGGCCGCCATGGCTGACGCCAGCCGATGCCTGCCGGCTGGTGCGGGCGCTCGAACCTTACGAGCTGATGTGGGTCGAAGATCCGATCGCGCCCGACAATATCGACGGCTACCGGCGCATCCGCGACGCAGCCCATGTGCCGCTTGCGGCCGGTGAGCGCTCGGCGACTATCTTCGGCGAGCGCGAGCTCATCGAGAAGGAACTGGTCGACGTGATCCAGCCGGATACCGGCCGGGCCGGCGGCATCACCCAGATGAAGAAAATCGCCGCCATGGCCGAGGCGCATCATATCCAGATGGCGCCGCATTCGGGCTCGCTTGGGCCGGTGGCGGAATATGCCGCCTTGCATCTGCTTGCGGCGATCCCGAACGCCCTCATTCTCGAGCGTCTTGACGACGACTGGGACGGCCGCCGCCAGACGATCGTGCCGCACCCCGTCCAAGTCGACGGCCTGATTGCGGTTCCCGACGGGCCGGGACTCGGCTGCGATATCGACGAAGCGTTTGTCGCTCGCTTTCCGAGCGGCAGCAATGTCTCCGTTCCCGTGCCGGAATCTGCCGGCTCCTACAATCCCGGAACCTACAAAGAGCATCTCTACGTGCAGACGCGCGTCGCACGCCGCAGCTATTTCAATCTCTAGAAGGACAGAAAGATGAAGATCGACCGCATGCGGGTTTTCATGACCCGCGACAAGGACCGTCCCCGCGTGATCGTCGCGCTCGACACCGATGACGGGCTGACGGGCTGGGGCGAATGCTACAATCATGGCCCCGACAAGGCGCTTCCGCCGCTTTTGGATTATCTCTACGCCTTTCTCTCCGGCCAGGATCCGACGCGCGTCGACTATCTCGTCAATCTGTTGATCCAGCAAAGCCGGTTTCCGCCTGGCGCGCTTGGCCTTGCCGCGATCTCCGCGCTCGACCACTGCTTATGGGATCTTGCGGCCAAGGCAGCGAATGTCCCGGTCTACAAGCTGCTGGGCGGCGAGGTGCGCGACCGCATCAAGGTCTATGCCGGTGTCTACACCGCACCGGATGCTCCGGCGGCCCGCGACGAATTCGATCGTTTGAAGGAAGAATGGGGTTTCACCGCCTTCAAGCTCAGTCCCTGGCGGATCGATATGCATGCCCATCGCTGGGGCAATGTCGTCAAAGCCTCAGCGGATTATTTCCGCTCGCTGCGCGAGACGGTCAACGACGAATACGAGATCGCCTTCGATGCCCATGCCAAGATTTTCGAGCCGGTCGCCGCAAGGCAACTCGGCAACGCGTTGGCCCCCTACGATCCCTTGTTTTATGAGGAACCGCTGCGCCCTGAGAACATCGAGGCCTGGGGCGATCTGAAGCAAGGACTCAACTGCGTGCTCGCGACCGGCGAGTCGCTCTACAACAGAAATGAGTTCCTGCGCCTGCTGCAGGTCAAAGGCGCCGATCTCATCCAACCCGATATCTGCGTCGTCGGCGGCATCAGCGAAATGCGCCGCATTGCGACGCTGGCCGAAGCCTATTTCGTCGGGGTCGCGCCGCACAACCCGATGGGGCCCCTTGCGACGGCGGTCAATGTTCATTTTTCGGCCGCGGCGCAGAATTTCCGCATCCTCGAATACCGGTTGCCGAAGGGCCAGGCCTATGTCTATGGCGGCCTCGACCTCGAGAAGCGACAGGGGGAAACCCGCTATGTCGTCGATCCTTATCTGCCGAAGGATGGCTATCTCGAACTGCGTCCCGACCGGCCGGGCTGGGGCGTCGAAATGGACGAGAAGGCGATGGAGGAGGAAGGCTACATTCACTGGCAGCGGCGCGTGCCGAAGCGGCCGGACGGCTCTTACGCCTTCGCCTGATCTGCTGAGAGACAGCACCGGCCGCCAACCGAATGGAAAGCGGCCGGTCCTGCAGCGAAAATGGGGAGCCGGACAGGTGGGACGCTCGCCTGCCAATTCGTTGGCCACAGAATGAAGCCGAAAAAAAGCCGTGTTCGGAGAAGCGGGCGATGGTATCAGCGACACAGCGATGGAAGGCCCGGATGATCTCCCGCAGATCCTCAAGATCGAGACGCGAAGCGAGCGCCGTCGAGCCGACGAGATCGACGAACATGACAGTAAGCTGCCGGCGCTCGGCATCAGGCTCGGCAGCGCTCGAATCGGAGTGGTTTGTAGACCGCCCTAGTTCCGCGATTGCCTTGAGAAGCCGCTTGCGATGTCCGAGCAAATACCGAGCTGCCGGAGGTCTGCTTCGGTCAGGTCGGACAGAACTTCTGCATCGACCGCATTCTCGCGGAACGCCTGTTCGTATTGCTCGAGGCCGAGGCGTCGCAACCAAGAGGCAATGTCCACGACAGCCCCCTTCGCCTGAATTCGCCCTAAGACATACTAATGAAGAAGTGCCGACGCGTCATCATCATTCCGTGACCACCGTCATGTTACTGAAGCGATAAATCGCCGCTTCAGACACGCAGCTTCTTCATTTGCCCATTTGCAGGACACGTTCCCCCAAAACCCATCCGCAAAAAGAAGCGCTAACTGCGCAACACAACATATCGCAGCAGACTTTTCTCGCGCATCCCTGGTTAACCCCACAAAATCACGCAGTAATAAACCGGATCGGGTGTCTTCACGTTTCGAAAGCAAGGAAGGATCCTCTAGGATCGAGCCGTCAGGGGCAGCTTAAACGCGGACCAAAATAGCGGAAAAGACCGGGCTCGTGTGCCAGCGCGGCCCCGGTCGTGGTAAGATGCCCAATTCCCTGTTTCAAAAGGGGGCAGAGAAATGGAGAGGCGTCTCGCCGCGATACTTTCCGCTGACGTGGTAGGCTATAGTCGCCTCATGGGAGTGGATGAGGGCGGCACGCTTGAGCGCTTGAAGGCCTGCCGTCGGGAACTGGTCGATTCGACCATCGAAGAGCACCATGGTCGGATCATCAAACTCATGGGTGACGGCGCGCTGGTCGAGTTTGCTAGCGTTGTAGACGCGGTTCAATGCGCGGCCGTAATCCAGCGGGGAATGTCCAGCAGAGAGCGAGGACTTCCTGCGGAACAGCGCATCCGGTTTCGCATCGGGATCAATCTCGGCGACATTATTGTTGAAGGCGATGACATCTATGGCGACGGCGTCAACATCGCCGCCCGTCTGCAGGGAATCGCCGAACCTGACGGAATTTTCATATCCGGCACCGCATTCGACCACGTCGTGCACAAGGTCGATGCCGGTTTCTCGGCGCTCGGCGAGCATCACCTGAAAAACATCGCCGACCCCGTTCGCGTCTACCGTGTTCTGCTTGACCCATCCCACCTCGGCAAGGTCGTCTTTGCCTCGCGGGCAAGGTCGCGCGCTATGGGGTTGTTAGCACTCGTAGGGCTATCGATCGCCACCGTTGCGGCCGTCGTCGCATGGCAATGGCCTCATAAACAACGCGCATCGATTGCAGTACTGCCGTTCGCCAACTTGAGCGACCAGACCCAAGATTATTTCGCCGATGGCATTACCGACAACCTGATTACCGATCTCACCAGGCTGTCGAAACTTGATGTCATTTCCCAGAATTCCGTCTTTGCCTATAGGGACAAGCCCCACGTACTTGCAGACATACGTCGTGATCTCGGCGTGCGTTATGTCGTCGAGGGCAGCGTGCAGCGAATGGGCGACTTGATGCGCGTCGACGCGCAACTGCTCGACACTGAGAGCGGCGACCATCTGTGGGCCAATCGGTTTGACCGCAGCGGGGCGGACGTGTTTGCCGTCCAGGATTCGATGAGCCGTCAGATCGCCAATGCGCTCGGTTTGAACCTGACCCCGTCCGAGGCAGAGCGAATTGCGCGTCCGCCGACCGCCAATCTCGAGGCATATGATTATTATCTGCGTGCCGAGCAGGCCGCCCGGACGGGACGTCGTTCTCTGATGCTGGAGGCGTTGGCGCTGTTTGACAAGGCCGAGGACCTCGACAGCGGCTTTGCCGAAGCCTTCGCGTCCGATGCGCACGCGACGGCCTATGTCTGGCGAAGCGCCTATGACGATGTCCTCCAGAGTGCCCTGGCGCGCAAAAGAACCTACGACAAGGCAAGTCGCGCCCTTGCCCTCGATCCCGAACTTCCGTCGCCTTATGCGGTCCTCGCGATCATGCAGGTGGTGGACCGACGCTACGAGCAGGCGATCGCCTCGGCCCAGAAGGCCGTGGCACTCGGCCCCTCCGACGCCGAAGCTCATATGGCGTTCGCATATGTTCAATTGATATCGGGCAATCACGCCGATGCTGTTGCGGCTGTCGAGAAGGCGCTCAGGTTTGATCCGAACCCCTCCGCCGTCGACCGATATACGGCTGGCATGATTTTTTATCTGCAACGCGACTACGAGAGGGCGATAGACAGTTTCAAACGCGCGGGCTACGGCTCTCAAGGCAACGGCGAGTTCGTTACCCCTCTCGCCATGGCGTATGTCCGTGTCGGTCGCATTGATGAGGCCCGAGCGACTGTCGCCGAGGCCCAACGTCTTCTCGGGGGACGCGACTGCCTTGCGGCTTGGCGTATCGGCAATGCGCATTTCAGGGACGAGGACTTAGCATTTATCCTAGACGCGCTGCGCGAGGCCGGGCTGCCGGAATGGCCGTTTGGCTTCCAGGGCGACGAACAAAGTCGGTTGAAGGGTGCCGAGATCGCCGCCACTGTCATGGGCAAACTTCTGCGAGGAAAGACCGAACCGTCCGAAAGCCTTGCGCTCATGCAAGTCCAACTGGACGGAAAGGCCGCATTCCGCTCGGCATCCCAGATGATGACCGAGAAGGTTTCTGTCAAAGGGGACCTGCTTTGCGAGCAAAGTGAAAACGCATTTGGCCGACCCGATTGCGGCCCGGTCTATAGACACGCAAACCCGGCCGACCAAACCAGCTATGCTTACGTAAATTCGACCAAGGTTTTTTACTTTTCGGCTGCCCAATAGAGCCTTGTTAAGCCGTCAGTGATACTGATCCAGTTCGAGATCGGCCGCGACCTTCGCCCATCTGGCATCCGCCTTGGCCACAGTGTCCGCCGGATGCGCGGCAAAGTCCTCCGCATCCGCCTTGTCATACATCAGGTAAAGCTTGCCTTCGACAATCTTGAAGGCTTCCGGATCGATGTTGACCGTGACAGATCCGTCGCTTACTTCGCCCGTGCAGTAGCCGCCGTATTGAGGCGCGTATCTAAGCGGTTCGCTCATGAACATCTCGCGATGTTTGGCATTTGCGAAATGCCAGGGCGTCCCCATCCATTCGTAGGAGATTTTTTCCGAACCTTTCGTCGCTTTGCCTTCGGTAAAGTAGGCGACAGTATCGTAGCCCATGATTGCGACACCGCCGAAGTACCCCGTGTTTACCGAGTCGTCCGCCATGGCTGGCGATCCGCTGACAACTCCCGCGACAGCCAGACCGATCACTGCCAAAGATCGACCAATGCATCGTGTCCCGTTTCCAAAATGCATCTGCGCCTCCTGTCTTATTCGTGTATTTCCATGCACTTAGCGTAATTGTCCGCGCCGAGAACGCTGGCCGGAGGACATGCCACGCCATGTCGCTTGAAGAGCCGGACAATATCGAAATTGCCTTTCCACATGGCCCTCGTGATTGGTGCATAGCCGTGAACCTCGGCGTGGGTGACATCGGCGCCCTTGGCGAGGAAAAACTCCGCGAGGAGAACACGGTTCTCTTCGCCTGCAACCATGAGCGGCGTAACACCCGCTTTATTGGAAGCATCGTCGAGAATTGCTCCGTGCTCTAGGAGCAGTTTGCTGATGGGTACGCTACCCGAAAATGCCGCAGCATGCAGGGGCGTAAAGCCGCCTGAATTCCTGGCCATAACATCGGCATTTCTGTCTATTAGCAACTCGGCAACGGCAAGCTGATTTTCAAGTGCGGCGTTGATGAGTGGTGTTGCCTGGTCGCGACTGCGGCTGTTGACATCGGCACCCGTAGCCAGGAACTGCTCCACGGCAACGGTGTTTCCCGCTGAAACGGCGTCGAACAAGGGATCACCCGCGGCCGCGACTGTCGCAGAAAAAAACAACGCTACCGATGTAAGAAACCGGCGCATAGCGTCACCATAATGTTTTCCGCCAGAATAGCATACCGTTGGCAGTTAGGCTACCCAGCACCTGCGTCGGCAGCAGCGACCGCCTTGAAATGGGCGGCTTCTCCTGGACAGTACGAGTCGGGCCCCCACCCGATCCGATTGACAGCGATCTATCACGCAGCGCCGGTGAGAGGCCGCCGCTTGCGGCTCTACTCCGGAGGTCCGCTCCAACGAGGAGAGGGAGACACCGAGCAGGCGGATGCCTTTTCGCGGCGGAAAGAACGGCGAAAGCAGCAGGCCAATTATCTCGTCAAGGTCGGTGATCGCCGGCAGACCCTGAGAATCGGCCGGAGGCAGTTGAGGTATGCTAGGAGGGGGCAAGATGGCCCACTCCGACGCAGAACTATCGGCGTTCCTCGCTTCGCAGTATCGCAAGGATAGTTTTGATGTTATTTCTTTTAGCGTTCGGTTCGGCGGAGGCCTGTCATGAGGCCCTGGAAGAGGGTCAGACTACCGGACACCAAAACTGGGATGACGCCATGACGGAGTTCGACCCAAAAAAACTGTCGCACATTCACCACGCGCTCCACAGCGACCTTCCGTCTGAGCCCGCCTTGCGCACCAAGGCTCTCGAAAGCTTGCTGACCGAGAAGAAGCTGCTTGACGCCGCAGCTATAGACGCTTGGATAGAGATGTACCGCGATGAAATCGGACCGAAGCGGGGAGCGGCCGTGGTCGCGCGCGCCTGGATCGATCCGGCCTTCAAGGAAAGGTTGCT
Source organism: Rhizobium fabae (assembly GCF_003985135.1). Taxonomy (NCBI): domain Bacteria; kingdom Pseudomonadati; phylum Pseudomonadota; class Alphaproteobacteria; order Hyphomicrobiales; family Rhizobiaceae; genus Rhizobium; species Rhizobium fabae. Next base: position 35,359 of record NZ_ML133663.1, on the reverse strand, counting down.
TGCTGACGGAACGTCAGCCATCGCCGAACTCGGCTTTGCCGGACATGCCACGGGCCATCTCCAGGCGGTCGAGAACACGCCGACGGTCCACAACCTCGTCGTCTGCACATTGTGCTCCTGCTATCCATTTTCACTGCTCGGCATGTCGCCCGCCTGGTACAAATCGAACGAATACAGGGCACGCGCGGTGCGGGACCCAAGGGGTGTGCTCAAGGAGTTCGGCGTCGAACTAGGCGCAGAAACACAGGTGCGCGTTTGGGATTCGACGTCCGAACGCCGCTATCTCGTCGTTCCGCAACGTCCCGTGGGCCTCGAGGGTTGGGAGGAGGGCGCTCTAGCCGAGTTGGTGACGCGCAATTCGATGATCGGCACGCAGCGCGATCTTTATCCGTCAGGGATGACGAGCTGATGGACGGTGTCCATGACCTAGGCGGCCGTGAGGGCTTTGGCTCCGTCCCCAACAAGGAAGATGGCAAGCCTTTCCATGCCGAGTGGGAGACCCGTGCGTTCGGTATCGTCCAATCGTCTGCCCTTGGGCCGGGATGGTCCATAGACTGGTTCCGGCACTGCCGCGAGCTGATCGTTCCGACGGATTACCTGACCCGGCCGTATTTTGACCAGTGGATCACAACGCTTGCCGCTCAGATGGTCGATGAGGGCTACATCACGCTCGATGAAATCCGGTCCGGACAGTCGTCCTTCATCCCCCAGCCCGCACATCCCCCTGACACTGCCGAAGCGTCGCGCGCTTATGTCAAAGCGCCGAAGAGCTATGCTAGGGAAGTTGGAACGGCTCCCAGGTTCTCTCCCGGCGATTCTGTCTGTTGTTCGGCGATGGGTCGGCCTGGCCATACGAGGCTGCCCGGATATGTTCGAGGCCGCAGAGGCGTCGTCCACGCGCATCACGGCGGCCATCTGCTTCCAGACGCATCGACGCGCGGCGAGACGAAGGCAGAACACCTTTACACAGTGATGTTCGAAGCCGGCGAGCTATGGCCTGAAGCAGAGCGCGCGATGGACCAGGTGTTTGTCGATCTCTGGGAGAGCTATATTGACCCCGTATGACCTTCACGCGCCGGAGCGACTTAGGATGCGCGACGGGGAGCCGCCGTTTCTTGAGCCGTGGCATGCGCAGGCGATGGCCATGGCGGACCTGCTTGTCAAGTCCGGACAGGTTTCTTCTAAATCGTGGGCCGAGGCGCTCGGCGCGCAGATAAGCGCGTCAGCTGCAAGGGGGGCGGCCGATAACTCGGAAGCCTATTTTGGAGCTGTCCTTTCTGCGCTGGAACGGCTGCTGGCCAACGACGGGAAGGTGTCTGCGGCAGAGCTTCACGAACGTGAGCACGCGTGGGAGGAAGCTTATTTGCGGACGCCTCATGGGCAGCCCGTAAAGCTCGACTAGCTGTTTTTCTTCACTACCTTTTCGATGTTGGCGCAGATCTCCGATGAACTGTTACGCGTTGGGCGAAACTCTGAGCCCGGAAACTGGCCCTCACCTGGTCTGTGACGATCGGGAATGCCTACCACTCGATGGACGAACCCGTCGTAAACGACCCGCCTGTCTGCGACGCCCTGTCCAAGAGCAAGCTGAGGCAGCAGTGGTGCGATGCCGAAATGCGGAAATTCGCCGGGGAGCGGTGAACGCCCACAAACCGTCGCGTTTGCTATCCTTCGCCTGCCCGAGCCACGCGATGATGTGATGGGTGTGGCGGAAGCTCCGGACAGCGTCAAGGAGCTCATTGTCGAGCGTTGGCCTCTCTTGCGCGCTTGAAGAACATTTCCGCCCGGTCATTGTCCCCCTTAGCTTGGGAAAGCAGGCCGAGATTGTAGTTCGTCTGTTGGTCGTCAGGTCGAAGCCTCAAGGCATTGGCATAGTGCTCCTCGGCGGCATCCAGATCACCGGCTTCGTGAAGCAAAACGGCCAGATTGTTATGGGCCTCGGCGTAATCTGGATCGGCGAAGATGGCCGCGCGATAGTGATCCTCGGCCAGGCTTGGATCGCTCAACTCGAGGGACGACGCGAGATTGTAGTGGGCTTCGGCGTAGTCGGGCTGTAATCGCAAGGCCTCTGCATAATGTGACTGCGCCGACGCCGTATTACCCTTCCGCTCAAGGAAGACGCCATAATTGTTGTGGGCCTCAGCGAAGCCCGGTCGTAAGCGCAGGGTTTCCTGAAAATGCCGCTCCGCTTCAAACCGATTGCCCGTCGCTTCCAAAAGGCCCGCATACCGCAGCCAGGCGTCGACGTAATCCGGCCGCGACCGGATAGCCTCGCGATAGTGCGCAGCCGCTTCGGCGTGTTCGCCAAGCGCCTCCAAAAGGATCGCGTAGTTGTAATGTGCCTCAGGATACTGAGGCCAGTGGCGGAGCGCTTCCTGGTAGTGCTCATCAGCCAAAACGGGATTTCCGATCGTTTTGTGCAGAACCCCCAGGTTATTGTGGGCTTCCGGATACGATGCTCGAAGTTGGACAGCTCGATTATAGCACCGCAGTTCCTCATCGACGCCTGCAGTCGATTGGTTGGCAACGCTTACGCCCTTGAGGAACCAGTCCTCCGCCGTCATCGCCTCTTCCGATCGCGCAGAAAGTGCCAAGCTGTCTATCGATGACACTCTGTAAAGCTGCCTCTGCGGAAGGAAATCACCCCGGAGTTCAAAAAAGCCAGCCTCGACAAATTGATAGACGGGGAGGTCGATCAGTTCGAGGATCGTTTGGGTCACGAACAGCGAATCCGCCTCAGCGTTCGATTCCACCCTTTTTGCGATGTTGATCGCACGTCCAATCCACGCGTCCTCGTCCGCCATCCTAAAGCATTCGCCGAAATGGCATCCTACACGCATCGGCATGTCCTGTGCGCTCGGTGCGGCCACCAGCGACCGACGGCGCTGCTTCCAATAGGCAATGAGCTTCAGCCCGAAGTGCACTGCTACGTCCGCGGATTCGAACAAATAGAGGTGTCCGTCGCCGGTGAAATTCTCGTGTCTTCGGCCATATTGGCTTGCCAGGGACTGCGACAAGTAGCGGTGCTCCGCGATGACGTGGGTGATGTTGTCGCGAGGCATTCTGGCCCACGCTACTGAGTGGCGGACCAGATCGGTAAACACGGCGGCGAAATAGATATTCATTCCGTTTTCTACCGCGAAAAGCTATAGTTTGGACGATGGTGGCCGTGAATATTTCGCCGCCGCCTGTCTCACGCCGAAGGAGACTATCATGCCACAGTATATGGTTGAAAGACACTTGCCTGGCATCACTCCGGAACAACTCACCGCAGCCGCGTCTCGTGCGAAGGCTGTCACCGCCAAGTTGACGGACGAAGGTAAGCCGGTGCGCTATTTGCGCTCGACGTTCGTTCCCTCAGAGGAGAAGTCTTTCTGTCTCTTCGAAGCGCCTTCTGCCGAACGCGTCCGCGAGGCGAATGTGCTCGCGGAAATACCCTTGCTTCGGATCATCGAGGTCGCTCACATCGCGGCCGATGATCTGGCCTGACAAAAGTTCGCCATGTGTTCAATGAGCAAGAACGGCTCCTAAGCCCATAAATTCGAGTGATGATGACGGACAGTAGCACAAATAATCCGTGCCTAACGCGCGGATCGCCGGTTCATCTCCTTTCAAGGCGACCGGTATTGGAGATAGCTGGCGGACAAATTTCTCAATTGGGATGTCCAATCTATCGCCGCGGTGGACGCCCTGATCCTAGTAGCTGATCAGTCGTTCAGCAGTGAACTTGTCGGTCACGAGCATGTCAATGACGCCGATATGAAGGGCTCCTGCAATAGCAGCAGTCTTCTTTGCACCCCCCGCGAGCGCAATTACCCGATCGACCCGCTCTAAATCTTCGATAGGAAGACCGATGACGCGGTCATCGAGGGGCGTTTTCACCAATCGGCCATTCTTGTCGAAGAATCGTAGGGAGATGTCTCCAACCGCGCCGGCCTCCTCGAGGTCAGCAAGTTCACGCGACGAGAAGATGTTGCCGGATCGCGCCAACAATTCGGATGGTTCAACACCACCAACGCCGACAATCGCAAGAGTGATGCTGCCGAAGAGGTCCATGGTCTCGCGCACGTAAGGGTCGGACTGCATCAGCAGCCTGGCTTCGCGCGAGGTCGTGACGCCCTGCACGGGCAATAGCTTCGGCTCAGCTCCGGTAAGGCGTGCCAGCCGCGTGGTGAGCTGTGTCGCGTGTGTTTGCACTGACGGATCGCCCATCCCTCCGAGCGTCTGGACGACATATTTCGCCTGGGCACTTTTCTGCGGATGGATGTTTTCGACCATCTTGAAGATCGTCTGGCTCCAACTCGACACGCCAATGATCTCACCGGGTGAAAGCGTCACTTCGAGCATATGGGCCGCGGCTTCACCAATGCGGGCCATGATGGCCCCGTCCCGGTCTTCGGTGCATTCGACGACGATGGCTTCCGGTAGTTGGAACTTGTCGCGCAGCCCGCCCTCAAGTTCGCTATAGGTCCCGACGGGGGGGATGACGCTCGTGCGAACGATGTCCTCGGCCTCGGCCCTCTTCAGCATTCGCGAGACCGTCGCCTGGGAAAGCCGCAGATGCTGCGCTATCTCCGCCTGCCGCCGCCCTTCGATGTGGTACATCTGGGCAACCCTGGAAATCAGGCGGAGTTCGTTGAGTCGGGACATGGGCGATACCGGCTTGAATTTTTATTCACATTTAACCGGTGTCGGTCGCAACGTCGAGCGGGCCAACGCATCATTCCATGTATTGAGGAGGCCGATGCGATCGATCTCTTCGGGGCGGATGACTGCGGTGCTTCGGGGCAGTGCCTCGATTGCGTCGAGATCCTTCCACAGCCCGAGTGAAAGCCCGGCGAGATAGGCGGCACCGAGAGCGGAGGCCTCCGGTGCCTCGCACTGGATCACAGCATGCTCGATCAGATTCGAAACGCATTGCATCAGAAAGCGGTTCTGGCTCGGGCCGCCGTCGACATACAGAGCGCCGAGCTTTCCGCCACTCTGGGCGCGCATTGCGGCGATCACATCATGCACCTGGCAGGCGATCGAATCCGTTACTGAGCGTGCCATCTGGGCGCGGGTTGTGGAAAAGTTGATCCGAGCGAAGAGAGCGCGCGCGTCGGAGCTCCAATAGGGGGCGCCGAGGCCGACGAAGGCCGGCACGAATCCCGGTCCGCCCGGCTCGGCCGTTGCCGCAAGGTCGACGAGGGCGGCCACATCGGCAAGTCCCAGAATACCGGCCATCCAGGGAAGGCTCGCGGCCGAAACAAGGATATTGCCTTCGAAGGCAAAAGTCGGCACGCCAGCGATCCGCCAGGCGACCGTCGTGGTGATGCCGTTTTGTGGCGCGATGAAGCGCGGCAATGTCGTCATGACGGAGGAGCCGGTTCCAAACGTCACCTTGCCATCGCCGGGCTTGAAGGCGCCATGACCGAAGAGTGCCGCATGGCTGTCGCCAATGGCGGAGCGGATCGGCGTGCCATCTGCGATGCCGGGAAGCCCCCGCGTCGTGCCGAAATCGGCAGCACTGTCAAGCACTTCGGGCAACAGGGCGATATCGACGCCAAAAATTTGGCCGAGTTCCTCGCTCCAGACCTGGCCATTGAGGTCGAACAACTGGCTGCGGGCGGCATTGGAGGCATCGCAGACGTGGCGGCGTCCATCCGTCAGGCAATGAATTAGCCAGCTGTCGATCGTGCCTAGACGCACCCGGTGCCCGGCCGGAACGCGATCGAGCAGCCAGCGGAATTTCGACCCGGGAAACATGGGGTCGAGCGGCAGACCGGTAAGAGCTTGCACGCGGTCCAAATGCCCTTCGGCGATCAGGCGCTCGCAGTCCGGCGCGGTGCGGCGGCACTGCCAGCTGAGCACGGGGCCGAGCACCTCGCCGGTCTCTGCATCCCACATCGTGACAGATTCACGCTGGTTGGACACCGCCACTGCCTCGATAGTGACGTCGGAAACTTTCTTCAGGCAGGACTCGATTGCTTCGCAAACGGAGGCAAAGATCCGGCGGGCATCCTGCTCGACCCAGCCTGGCTGCGGATAGGAGATGCCGACTGTGGCCGAGCCTCTGGCAAACACCTCCCCTGTTTCGGAAACCAGAACTGCCTTCGAATTGGTGGTGCCCTGATCGATTGCCAGAATAGCCCGCATCATCGTCTCCTCGGACAATGGCCAAGGCGGATGCACGCCCCGGCCCAATAGACCTGCTATCAGATTATTTGCGCGTGATCAGCGCCTGGGCCGCGTCGGCGATCGCCGCCGGCGCCATGCCGAATTCGTCGAGGAGGAATTCGGCCGAACCCGTCGGCGCGTATATGCCGGGAACGCCAAGACGCTTCATCGGCACGGGCGCGTTGTCGACGACCACTTCCGCGATAGCGGAACCGAGGCCGCCGAAGATTGAATGTTCTTCAGCCGTCACGATTGCACCGGTCTCGTTGGCAGCCGCGATAATGGCGGTCTCATCGATCGGACGAACGGTTGCCATGTTGAGCACGCGCGCCTTGATGCCGCGCTCTGCCAGGATTTCGGCGGCCTTCACGATGCGGTGGGTCAGCGTGCCGTTGGCAATCAGCGTGACATCGGAGCCTTCGCGCAGCAGGTTCGCCTTGCCAACTTCGAACTTGTGGCCCTCGGGCAGCAGATCCGGGACGCCGACGCGCGACAGGCGCAGGAAGCAGGGACCATCGTAGCTTGCGGCCCATTCCACGGCGGCGGCAGTCTCTATCCTGTCGCATGGCGCGATGACCGGCAGGTTCGGCAGCACGCGGGTCCAGGCGAAGTCCTCGATCGAATGATGGGTCGGACCAAGTTCGCCGTAAGCCATGCCCGAGGAAATGCCGACGAGCTTGACGTTGGCATTGGAGTAGGAAATGTCGGCCTTGATCTGCTCGAGCGACCGGCCGGTCAGAAACGGCGAAGCGCCGCAGACATAGGGCAGGCGTCCGCCATTGGCGAGACCGGCGCCGACGCCGACCATGTTCTGTTCGGCAATGCCGACATTGACGAGGCGATCAGGGAATTTCGATTTGAAACCGCCGAGCTTGGAGGAGCCGACCGAGTCGTTGCAGACGGCAACGATGGTTTCATTCTCGGCCGCCAGCCGTTCGAGCGTCGCGGCAAAGGCATCGCGGCAATCAAAGAGCTTCGGTGGGTTTACGGGCGCGTTCATTGGAGTGCCTCCGACAGTTCTGCCAATGCGGTTTCATACTGTTCCTTGCTCGGAACCTTGTGATGCCAGTCGACGCGATCCTGCATGAACGAGATGCCATGGCCCTTGTTGGTGTGCGCGACGATGCAATGGGGACGGTCACTGCGATGCTCGAGAGCGGGCACGATCGCGTGCATGTCATTCCCGTTGATTTCGCTAACCTCCCAGCCGAAGGCCTCGAGCTTGGGGCGAAGCGGCGCGAGATCGTTGGTGTCCGAGAGAGAGGCGCCCTGTTGGAATCGATTGTGGTCGATCACCAGCGTCAGGTTGTCCAGGCGGAACTGGTAGGCGGCCATGATGGCTTCCCAGTTGGAGCCTTCCTGCATCTCACCGTCACCGGTGATGACATAGGTGTGGTATTTCGCGCCTGAGAGTTTCGCCGCCTTGGCCATGCCGACAGCGACCGGCAGTCCGTGTCCCAGAGGCCCGGTATTGGTTTCGACGCCCGGCACCTTGTTACAGTTCGGATGACCGTTCAGCCGGGAATGCGGCTTAAGGAAGGTTGCGATTTCCTCTTCCGGAATGAAGCCCCGCTTGGCGAGGACCACGTAGAGCGCGCAGGCCGTGTGACCCTTCGACAGCACGAACCTGTCGCGATCAGGATGTTTGGGCTGATGGGGCCAGATACGCAGCACGCGGAAGTAAAGCGCGGTGAGCAGATCGATCACCGACATCTCGCCACCAATATGGCCGGCACCTGCCTCGTATACGGCCTGGAGGTCGCGCAGACGTATCTGGCGAGCAACATGTTCAAGTTCGGAAGGCTCCATCGGTTCCTCTTGCATAAATATTCACATGGTTATATTTTTGCATACAACCAGCCTTAGTCAAGCCCCTTATTGGCCGTTGTGCTTTGTCCAGCGTCCGAAAAGCCAGTTGACAGTATCTAAGCAAGTTGTTAATGAATTTTCCAGCAGGCATGAATAAATATTCGTGCTTGAGGAAATATTGGCCGCCGGCCTTAATCCCAGGGAGGAACAATGGTGGCGATCGACGTGAATGAACAGAGCCGTCCGTCCGGCACGTGGGTCAGCAAGCTCACGGGAGCAACCGGCCCGCTCATCGGGCTGCTCTTGCTCTGCCTGTTCCTGACCTTCAGCACCGATGCATTTCTCTCCGTCCGCAATGGTCTGAACATTCTCGACCAGATCACCGTGCTCGGGATCATGGCAGTTGGCATGACCTTCGTGATTCTGATCGGGGGCATCGACCTGTCGGTCGGTTCGGTTCTCGCTTTGGCGATGATGGTGATGGGCTGGACGGCGAATATCGCCGGCCTGCCGCTTGGCGTCGGGATCCTGTTAGCGCTCATTGCCTCGATGATCAGCGGATTGATCGTCGGTATCATGGTCACCTGGTTCAGGGTGCCCGCCTTTATCGCGACGCTAGCGATGATGTCGGCCGCACGCGGCGTGGCGAACATGATCACTGACGGCCAGCAGATCGTCGGCTTTCCAGACTGGTTCATGATGCTGGCGATCGATCGTCATTTCGGCGTTCTGACCGCAACCGTATTCCTGATGCTTGCCGTTACGGCGGCCGCTTGGATCTTCCTTCACTTCCGCGCGGAAGGCCGCATGCTCTATGCGGTCGGCGGCAATCCTGAAGTGGCACGCCTTGCCGGCATCAACGTCCAGCTCGTGACCATTCTCGTCTATGTCGCCAGCGCCGTTCTGGCGGGTCTTGCCGGCATCGTTCTTGCCGCCCGTCTCGACTCCGCCCAGCCGTCCAGTGGCTTCGGCTATGAGCTCGACACGATCGCGGCCGTCGTCATCGGCGGGACCTCGCTCTCGGGGGGCGCGGGCGGTATCGGAGGAACACTTATCGGTGTTCTTATCATCGGCGTCCTTCGCAACGGGCTCAATCTTCTCAATGTGTCGCCGTTCCTGCAGCAGGTGATCATCGGCATCGTCATCGTGCTCGCGGTCGGCACGGAGACTATTCGTCGGCGTCGCGCCTGACGAACGGGGGCGCCCACGTCGGCGGGCCTGGAATTCCGCTCTAAAGGTTTGGGGCGGATCAATACCCCGAGGGGGAGGACACACCCGAGGGTTCCATCAAACAACGGAGGAAATACAATGAAAATTGCGCGCACCATGCTCGCGTCTGCTGCACTGCTCGGCCTCACGCTCGGCCCCGTACACGCGGCGGAACTGAAGAAGCTCGGCTTGGCCGTTGCCAACCTTCAGGCAAACTTCTTCAACCAGATCAAGCAATCGGTCGAAGCCGAAGCCAAGAAGCGCGGCATCGAAGTCATCACGGTCGACGCAAAGGGCGACGGACCGACGCAGGTCAATCAAATCCAGGATCTTCTCACCCAGAAAATCGACGCGCTGATCTACATTCCGGCAGGTGCGGCGGCTGCGACCGTGCCGGTCAAACTCGCCAAGAGCGCTGGCATCCCGGTCGTGAACGTTGACCGCAACGCCGAGGGAGCACCCGGCGATACCTTCCTTGCAACGGATTCCGTCGCGTCTGCCAAGGCGGTGTGCGACTACATCCTGAAGGAAGCCGGCGGCAAGGGGAAGATGGTCATCATCCACGGCCAGAAGGGCACGACGCCGGAAGTTGATCGTTCGAAGGGTTGCGGTGAATCTCTCAAGGCATATCCGGACGTCAAGGTTGTCGCCGAGCAGTTTTCGAACATCTGGAGCCAGGATGAAGGATTTCAGATCATGCAGAATATGCTGCAGGCAAATCCGGACGTTTCGATCGTATTCGCCCAAGCCGACGGCCTCGCCCTTGGTGCCGCGCAGGCGATCAAGGTTGCCAATCCTTCCCAGAAGATTGTCGTCGGCGGCTTCGATGGCGACACCGCAGCTCTCGAAGCGCTCAGCAAGGGCGTCTTCAACGTGACCGCGACACAGCAGACACAGAAGATGGGCCGCGATGCGGTTGCCAACGCCATCAAGCTCGTCGCCGGCGAAAAGGTTCCCCCGGTCCAGCTTCTCGATGCCACCCTGACGACCAAGGAAAACGTGGCAGGCTTCATCGCCAACCATCCGTAATCAGTCGAAATCTCGAGGAGGTGTGCTGTGACCGAGCCGGTTCTTTCCCTGAGGGGGATATCCAAGCGCTACGGAGCGCTCCAGGTTCTGAAAAACGTGGACCTGGACGTCTATCCCGGTGAGGTGGTGGCACTTCTCGGCGAAAACGGCGCCGGCAAGTCGACGCTATCGGGCATCATCGCCGGATCACGCACACCGTCCGAGGGTACGATGACATGGCTGGGGCAGCCTTATGCCCCGGCCGCTCCACGTGAGGCGATCGACAAGGGCGTCGTACTGATCCATCAGGAACTGCAGCTTCTGCCGCATCTATCCATCGCTGAAAATGTCTTTATCGGACGTTGGCCGATGAAGAATGGCGTAGTCGACCGCACCCAGATGGTCCGCCGCGCCCAGGAACAGCTCGCGCGGCTGAACCTGCATATTTCCGCGACCCGAAGGGTCGCCGGTCTTTCGACCGCCAACCAGCAGCTCATCGAGATCGCCAAGGCGCTGGCGCACAATGCAAAACTCCTGATCCTCGACGAGCCGACGGCAGCCCTTGGCGGGGCTGAGACGGAAGCCCTGTTCGAGCAGATACGCAAGCTCCGCGCCGAGGGCGTGGGCATCATCTACATCTCCCACCGCATGGAGGAAATCAAGCAGATCACCGACCGTATCGTCGTGCTTCGCGACGGAGAGCGTGTCCATGAATTTGCTGACAGCTCGACGCCGGTGCGCACGATCGTCGAAAGCATGGTCGGCCGCTCGCTCGATCGCATGTTTCCGACGCTTCCCGAGCCGACCAGCAGGCCCGTCCTTGAGGTCTCTGGGGTGACGTCGCCGGACGATTCCTTCCGGGATGTGAGTTTCGACGTTCATGCGGGCGAGATCCTCGGCATTGCCGGCCTCGTCGGTGCCGGCCGCACCGAGCTCGTGCGTGCGATTTCCGGTGCCGATCCAATCAGCGCCGGCTCGATCCGGCTGGAAGGCCAGGCGTTGAAGCTGCGCAGCCCAGCGGATGCGATCGCCAAGGGCATCGTGATGGTCCCGGAAGATCGCAAGGACCAGGGCCTCGTCGTTGCGCACAAGATTAGCGAAAACATCATCTACGCCAATCTCGACAAGCTTGGCGGGCGCTGGCTCACCTCCGGCGTGAAACGCGTTTTCGCCGAAAAGGCGGTGACGAAATTCGGCGTCAAGGGGCGTGCGGAGCAGTTTGCCTCCGACCTCTCGGGTGGCAACCAGCAGAAGGTCGTCATCGCCAAATGGCTGATGCGCGATCCGAAAGTCGTGGTGCTGGATGAGCCTACGCGAGGCATCGATGTCGGAGCCCGCGCCGGAATCTACGATATTATTGTGAACCTCGCCAAACAGGGCGTCGCGGTCATCGTCGTAAGCTCCGATCTCGAAGAGGTTCTCGGCGTATCACACCGGATTCTCGTGCTGGCGCAGGGCAAACAGGCAGGCATTTTGAAGCGTGACGAAGCGAACGACGTTTCGGTCATGGAACTGGCGACAATCTAGGTAAAGACAGAAAGGAAGAGCGGTGTCCGACATCTCTCTGAACGCACCGAAACTATTCGATCTCAGTGGCCAGGTTGCCATCGTGACGGGCGCCGGCAGCGGCATCGGGCAAAGGATCGCCATCGGTCTTGCCCAGTGCGGCGCCGACGTGGCACTTCTCGATCGCCGCAGCGATGACGGTCTTGCCAATACCGCCAGCCATATCAGGGCTGTCGGCCGCCGCTCGATTGAAATCGCCGCCGATGTGACCAGCAAGTCGTCTTTGGCCGATGCTGTCGCCCGCACCGAATCCGATCTCGGCGCCCTCTCGCTTGCCGTCAATGCGGCCGGCATCGCCAATGCCAACCCCGCCGAGGAAATGGAAGAGGACCAGTATCAGACGCTGATGGACATCAACCTGAAAGGCGTCTTCCTGTCCTGCCAGGCCGAAGCACGCGCCATGCTGAAGAACGGCCGCGGTTCAATCGTCAACATCGCCTCCATGTCCGGTGTCATCGTCAATCGAGGTCTCAGTCAGGCCCATTACAACGCTTCCAAGGCGGGCGTGATCCACATGTCCAAATCGCTGGCGATGGAGTGGGTGGGGCGTGGCATCCGCGTCAACACGATTTCGCCAGGCTATACCGCAACGCCGATGAATACCCGGCCGGAGATGGTGCATCAGACAAAGCTCTTTGAAGAGCAGACGCCGATGCAGCGCATGGCTGGCGTCGACGAGATGGTCGGTCCGGCCGTCTTCCTGCTGTCGAATGCCGCAAGCTTCGTGACGGGCGTCGATCTGCTCGTCGACGGTGGCTTCTGCTGCTGGTGATGCCCATGCGCAGGCTGATCGCAGGCAACTGGAAAATGAACGGTCTCGCCTCCTCCCTGGCAGAGATCGCGGCGCTGAGGGAACTAACGGGCAAGGCGGCGTGCGATATCGTCGTCTGCCCGCCCTTCACGCTGATCGACCGCGCTGTCGAACGCGCCAAGGATTCGAACCTGGCGATTGGCGCGCAGGATTGCCATGCTCAACAGTCAGGCGCCCATACGGGCGATGTTTCTGCCGAAATGCTCGCCAATATAGGTGCGCGTTATGTCATCCTCGGACACTCCGAGCGCCGTCTGTCTCACGGCGAAGATGATGAAATCGTCCTTGCAAAGGCTATTGCCGCGCATAGAGCGGGCTTGATTGCGATCGTCTGTGTCGGTGAAACGCGGCATGAGCGAGACGAGGGCCGGGCGATCGAAGTGGTTGGCGGGCAGCTGAGGGAATCCATCCCAGAGCGAGCGACGAGTGCGGATCTCGTCATCGCCTATGAACCCGTCTGGGCGATAGGAACCGGGTTGGTGCCGACCAACGAACAGATCGAGGAGGTCCATGCCGCGATCCGGCAGATACTCGAAGAGCGGCTGGGCAGCGATGGTCGTTCGGTCAAGATCCTCTATGGCGGCTCGGTCAAGGCATCCAATGCCCAAGCGATATTCGGGCTTCGCAATGTGGACGGAGCGCTGGTCGGCGGCGCTTCGCTGAAGGCGTCGGAATTCGCTGGGATTATTTCTGCGGCCGTTTGAAGCCTGAGTGAGGAGGCATGTACCGCCGACCTACAGATCGGCGCGCTCATGCCGGCACCGTTGAAGGGAAAAGAGAATGCAACGATTTGAAAGCAAGACCGTCATCATTACCGGCGCAAGCCGCGGTATCGGGGCTGGGATCGCCAAACGCTTTGCGCGCGAAGGCGCCAATCTCGTCGTTTCGGCCAATGAAGACAGCGTGCATAGCGTGGCCGAACAGATCAAGGCCGATGGCGGCAAGGCAATTTCCTTCGTTGGCGACGTCACTGACAAGGCTAGCGTCAAGGCCCTATATGACGCAGCCGAGCAGGCATTCGGCGCTGTCGACGTTTCCATTCAGAATGCCGGCGTCATCACTATCGCCCGCATCGAGGATCTGACCGAGGGCGAGTGGGACAAGGTCATGGCCGTCAACACCAAAGGCGTGTTCCTCTGCGCCCAGGAGGCGATCGCCCGCATACGCAAGCACGGCCGCGGCGGCCGTATCATCAACACTGCCTCCGGCCAGGCGCGCGACGGCTTCATCTATACGCCGCATTATGCCGCCTCGAAGATGGGCGTCGTCGGCATCACCCAGAGCCTTGCCAAGGAAGTCGCGACCGACGGCATCACCGTCAACGCCTTCTGCCCGGGCATCATCGAGACCGACATGTGGGCCTATAACGACCACGCATGGGGCAAGCTGCTCGGCAATTACGGACCCGGCGAACTGATGAAGGAATGGGTCGAAGGCATCCCGATGAAGCGCGCCGGTTCCGGCGAAGACGTCGCCGGTCTCGTCACCTTCCTTGCCAGCGACGATGCAGCCTACATTACCGGTCAGACCATCAATGTCGATGGCGGCCTGATCATGTCCTAGCTCCGTTCGGCAATAGGAAACGGTGCTTTCACCCCTGCGAGGCAATTCCCGCGGCGAAATCTATACACAACCTCTTGCAGAACAAGGCCTTCATCATCTATCTAGGTAATGTTCTCAGGGCGGGGTGCAATTCCCCACCGGCGGTATCGAGGCAACTCGGAGCCCGCGAGCGCCTTCGTGAAAGCGAAGGGTCAGCAGATCCGGTGAGATGCCGGAGCCGACGGTCATAGTCCGGATGGAAGAGAGCAACGCAGAGGGCACCGCTCGGCTCGCGGTGTTTCATATGCTTGTTCGCCCAAGGGAAATTGGTGGCTTTTGATAGGCCATGTATGCCGCACGCTGCGGCTAACCCTTGAAAGGCAGAGAAGATGGCAATTTCCAAAATCGAAGATGCGGTCGCCGCAATTGCGCGCGGCGAAATCGTCGTCGTCGTAGACGATCGCGACAGGGAGAATGAGGGCGACCTCGTCATCGCTTCCGAAGCAATTACCCCACAGGCAATCGCTTTCATGATGAATTACGCCCGCGGTCTCATCTGTGTGGCGATGGAAGGCGAACGGCTGGACGAACTGCAGATCCCGCTGATGGTGCCCAATAATACAGAAATGTTGAAGACTGCCTTCACCGTCTCGGTTGATTACATTCCCGAGACGACCACCGGCATCTCCGCCGCCGATCGCGCCGCGACGGTTCGAGCGCTGGTCGGCGAAGGGTCACGTCCTGAAGAGTTCGCGCGTCCTGGTCACGTCTTTCCTCTTCGGGCGCATCCAGACGGTGTGCTCTCTCGCCCCGGACATACAGAAGCGGCTGTCGATCTTGCTAAGCTCGCCGGTCTTTCTGCCTCGGGCGTCATCTGCGAGGTCGCAAACGATGATGGCAGCATGGCCCGCCTTCCGGATCTGGAGATATTCGCAAAACGCCACGGCCTGCATCTCATCACGATCGAAGATCTCATTGCGCATCGACAACTGGCATTGGCAATGAAAGCCGCTTAGACCTCTTTGAGTGACAGGGCCAAATCGGGACGAGACTTGCCAACCGCGATGCCGCGATTGGTCGGCTCCCTCCAACGATTCAATATCGCCAGCGGTCCGATCTGTTTCATCATGTCTTCGAGATGGTGATGCAGACGCGGGCGCGCCTGGCACCTTTTCGACGGGCACAATTCCGTTTACCCGGGCGTCTGGCAAAATCCTATGAGGAGCACGGCCGGATCGTGACCGCGATCATCTACGCGGAAGCCGCGGCCGCGGGGCAGGCGGCATATGCTCCTGTAGAAGTTGTCAGCGATGCCAGCGCGATATTTGCAACGGCCGGAGAGTAGAGGGGGCGTGACGCCTAAAATCAGGCCCCATTAGCCCTCTTACGAAGAACGCCCAGTTGTTTCGCAGCGTCTCCTCCGCGGCTTCGACGAAGCGGTGAGCAATTCAAGAACCTGTCCTCCCGTGGCATCAGCTTGCGAGAAATACTCATCATGCCAACGGACCCTTCAGTGTGGCTAACTGTCATAAATCTGTCATAAACACGCTCAGGCAATTGAAGCAACGGGCAAATCGGCAAGCCAATCACTATGAAGTCTACCAAAAAAAGCCCGGAGCCCCGACCAGACAAGTCCCAGACATTGCTTCGGCAGCTTGCGACCGTTCCCGCCAAGCTGTTCTCCGGTGCATTCCGTCAACAGTACGGCGCTCTTTGCTTCCGCTACAGCAATGGAGGACCCCAGGTCGAAATCCTTGTGGTTACATCACGCGAGAGCGGACGCTGGATCATCCCGAAAGGGTGGCCGATGAAAGGGAAGAAACCCTTCGAAGCTGCGGCGATCGAGGCGTGGGAGGAGGCAGGCGTGCGCGGGGCGGTGAGGAAGAAGCCGGTCGGCTACTACACCTATCTGAAAGAACTCGAGAATGGCGACGTGGCGCCCTGCATTGTCGACGTGTTTCAGGTTGAAGTCACGGAGATCAGGGGTGACTTCAAGGAGCAGGGCCAGCGTGTTCTCGAATGGGTAAGCCCTGATGAAGCGGCGCGACGCATTCGTGAGATCGAACTCAAGTCACTGCTCGTCCAATTTGAGGCGCACGGCCGAAAGAAGCGTGATCGCGGCTAACCAGGGGCGTCTTGCAGGCGTGCCACAGCGCGCCCGCGTCTTTATCGCTCGAATGGTTCGCCGAGCGAAGCGACGCCGTTCAGTTTCAGTAGACGACGGTCCGCAGAGATGATGCCGAGCACGATGATGGTGACGAGATATGGCAGGCTCGAGAGCAGTTGCGAGGGAACGTCCAGTCCGGTTGCCTGGGCTGCAAGCCCCATCAACGAGACCGCCCCGAAGAGGCAGGCTCCGAGGAAGATCCGGCCGGTAAGCCAAGTCCCGAAGACAACGAGGGCGATGGCGATCCAGCCGCGCCCGGCAATCATTCCATCGGCCCAGAGTGGCGTATAGACCACCGACGCATAGGCGCCGGCGAAACCGGCCATCGCACCGCCGAAGGCGATGGCGAGGACGCGGACTGAGATTACCGAATAGCCGATGGCGTGGGCGGCCTTGGGGTTCTCGCCAACGGCGCGGACGATGAGGCCAAGCTTGGTGTGGGCAAATATGGCCCAGAGAGCGAGAGTCGCGGCGAGCGAAATCCACACGACGATGTCCTGGATGAAGAGGCCGCCGACAACCGGTAATTCCGAAAGCCCGGAAAGGGCAAGCTTGGGAAGTCCCCTGACCGTGAGGCTTTCATAGGTCTTGCCGAAAAGCGCGGAGAGGCCCTGACCGAGAATGCCGATGGCAAGGCCCGCTGCCACCTGATTTGCCCGGAATCCGAGCGTGACGAAGGCGAAGAGCAGGGAAAGGACAGCGCTGCCGAGCCCAGCGACGACGAAGCCCAGGAGATGTCCGCCGCCCTGATAGACGACGATGAAGGCGAGCACGGCGCCGAAGGCCATCAATCCCTCGACCCCGAGGTTGAGAACGCCGGCGCGCTCGGCCACCAGTTCGCCAAGGGCCGCAAGAAGAAACGGTGTCGCAGCCGCAAGCATGCCGGCAAGAATGAACTCGATGGCGTTCATGACGGGCTCCGGTGGGCGGCGCGGCGCCATTCAAGGCGGTAGCGCACGAAGGCGACGGCGATCAGGTAAGCGAGCAACAGACTGCCCTGGAAGACCCGGACAGCGGCGATCGGCAGGTTAGCCGAGACCATGGCATTGTCGCCACCGATGTAAATGACCGCCATGACCAGCGCCGAGGCCACGATGCCGATCGGATTCAAGCCACCGAGATAGGCGACGATGATGGCCGCATAGCCATAGCCGCTCGCGACAGAACGCTGCAGCTGGCCGAGTGGACCGGCAACTTCGGCGGCCCCGGCAAGGCCGGCAGCAAAACCGCCGATCAGCAGCGAAAGCCAGATTGCCCAATCCTCCTTGAAGCCGGCATAGCCGGCGGCCCGAGGCGCCAGACCGCCAACCTGTAGCTTGTAGCCGATGAAGCTCTTCTGCATGAAAACCCAGGCCGCAACCGACAAGACGAGCGTAATCAGGAATGAGACGTTGAGGCGCGTGCCGGAAATCAGCGTTGGCACCATCGCATCATATTGGAACATCACCGACTGGGGGAAGTTGAAGCCGTTCGGATCCTTCCAGGGGCCGAGCAGCAGGTAGTTCAACAGCTGCGCCGCAACGAGGCTCAGCATCAGCGAAACGAGGATCTCATTGGCGTTGAGGCGCATGCGCCAGAAGGCGGTGAGAGAAGCCCAAAGTGCGCCCCCGATGGCGCCGAGCAGCAGCATTGCCGGCCAAATCCACTGGCCCGTTGCCTGAGGAAACCAGACCGGAATGGCAGAGGCAAAGATCGCGCCGAGAATGAACTGGCCTTCGGCGCCGATGTTGAAGACCTTGGCGCGAAAGCCGATCGCCAGTCCCTGGGCGATCAGGAGCAGCGGACCTGCCTTCAAAAGCACTTCCGAAAATGACGCCCAGGAGAGAAAGGGCTCGAAAAGCATCGCATAGACGACCGCGACGGGGTCACGGCCCATCAAGATGTAAAGGCCGAGGTTGAGGGCGATCGCTATGACAAGCGCCATGACGGGCGCGAGCAAGGTCGCGGCAAGCGAAGCGCGCTCCCGGCGGACCAGGGTGGGAACGAAAGCAAGGAACCAAGCACTCATCATTGGACTTTCTCAGGCGAGGCTTGTGCCCCGATCATGTATCGGCCGATCTCCTCGGGCTCCGTGTCCCGCGTCTTTAGCGGCGGGCTGAGCCGGCCGTGATACAGTACCTGGATGCAATCGCAGAGCTCGAACAGTTCTTCCAGCTCCTCGGAAATCACCAGAATCGCCATCCCCTGATTGCGCAATGCGACCAGGCGGCTGCGGATGGCGGATGCGGCGCCAATATCGACACCCCACGTCGGTTGCGCCACGAACAGCAATTTGGGTGCCAGCATGATTTCCCGGCCAACGATGAACTTCTGTAGATTGCCCCCGGAAAGCGTCCCGGCTTCGGCATCCGGGCCGGGTGTACGGACATCGTACTGACGGATACAATCATGGGTGAACGCAGTGGCTCGCGTCCCGTCGACCAGACCGTATCGCAAAAGCTTGAGCGGATGGGCCGTCAGCAGGCTGTTGAGGACGAGCGACATTTCGGGCACAGCGCCGCGTCCGAGCCGGTCTTCCGGCACGAAGGCAAATCCCAGCGTCCGTCGCGCGGCGGCATCGAGCCTGCCGACGTCGATCCCCATCATGTAGATCCGATCGCGTTGGTCGCGCCCCAGCACCGTCTCGCCCGAAATCAACGTGGCGAGCTCGCTTTGGCCGTTTCCCGAAATACCGGCGATCCCGAGGATTTCACCGGCATGCACTTCGAGGCTGATGCCGGAGAGCGACACCGCAAAGGGATCGTCGGGCTGATAGTCCAGACCGATGATCTCCAGCCGCTTTTCGCCACCAGACAGCGGTAGCGCCGAGATGGGGGCGGGCATGTCGCGGCCGATCATCATGCGGGCAAGGTCATGGGCGTCATGTTCGCGCGGGTCGACGTCCCCGGTCACCCGCCCGCCGCGCAGGATCGTCGCCCGGTCGCAGATTGCCCGGATTTCCTCGAGCTTGTGGGAGATCAACAGTATGGACACGCCGCCGTCGCGCAGCCGGCGGAGTGTATCGAAGAGCTTCTCCACCAGTTGCGGCGGCAGGACGGAAGTGGGCTCGTCGAGGATCAGCAGCTTCGGATCGGTCATCAGGCTTCGGATGATCTCCACCCGCTGCCGCTCGCCGACAGACAGCGCATGCACATGGGCGAGCGGATCGACTTCAAGGCCGAACTCCCGTCCAAGAGCCCGAATGCGTTCCTTGAGCTCAGCCTTCCGCCCCGGCACGACCAGCCGAATATTCTCCAGGACGGTCAAGGTCTCGAACAGCGAAAAGTGCTGGAAGACCATGCCGATACCCTTGCGCCTTGCCTCAGCGGGTGAGGCAAGGCGCAAGGGTTTTCCTTCCCAGATGACGTCTCCGCCATCCGGTTGCTCGACGCCGTAGATCAGCTTCATCAGCGTCGATTTTCCCGCCCCGTTTTCTCCGAGGATCGCATGGATCGATTGCGGAGCCACGTCCAGATCAATGGCCTGATTGGCGTGGATCTGGCCGTAGCTCTTCGAAATGCCGCGCAGCGACAGGAGCGGGGTCGTCATGACTTATTTCGGCAGTGGCGTGGACACGCCCTTGACGTGCCAATTCATGGCGATGATCTCGGCGTCGGCCATGGTTGCACCGGATGCGACACCTTCGCTGCCGTCGGCCTTGATGATCGGCCCGGTGAAGGGCGAGAAGCTGCCGTCAGCGATCTTTGCCTCGATTTCCTTGATCTTGGTCATCACGTCAGCCGGAACATCCGCACTCCAGTCGACCACTTCGACGACCTTGTCGGCAACGCCGAGGAACGCATTGGCGCCCTTGAAGGTGCTGGCAAGGTGGGCGTCGACCGATGCCTTGAAGAACGGCGACCAGTCCGTCGAGATGCATCCGAGATAGGTTTTCGGTGCATATTTCTTCATCGAGGAATTGAGGTTGAAGGCGTAGACGCCGGCTTCCTCGCAGGCCGAGATGACGGACGGGGTGTCCTGGGCGTTTGAGAAGATCACGTCACACTTCTGCGCGATCAGGGCTTTGGCGGCTTCCTGCTCCTTGGCCGGGTCGAACCAGGAGTTCACCCACACCACCGAGACCTCGATATCGGGCTTGACGGCCTGGGCTCCGAGGGTGAAGGCGTTGATCGAAGTGATGAGTTCGGGAATGGCGAAAGCGGACACAGAGCCGAGCTTGCCGGTCTTGGAAAGTGCTGCGGCAGCCATGCCGAGCAGATAGGTGCCCTGGAAATATTTGGCGGCGAAAGGCGAGAAGTTCGGAGCAACCTGGAAGCCGGAAGCATGCAGGACCGTAACCCTCGGATCGCGGCGGGCGATCTGCAGGGCGCCGTTCTGATAACCGAAAGAGCCGGCGATCAGGAACTTGTTTCCGTCGGCGACCGTCTTGTTCATGATGCGGTCCGCATCCGGACCTTCCGCGATATTCTCAAGCACGGTGACCTTCACCTTATCGCCGTAAGCAGCCTTGATCGGCTCGAGACCGGCGGCCAGTGCATGCCCCCAGCCGACATCGCCAATCGGCGACGGAACGACGAGCGTGATGCCGAGCGGCTCGTCCGCGGCCAAAGCAAGGCGGCTGCCGAGCACACCGGCAAGGCCGGTGGCGGCAGCGGCCGTCATCAGGTTTCTGCGGGTCAGTTTGGTCATGGTCTCAGTTCCCTCTTTTGGTTTTTTTAAAATTCCACGGCGGATAGTGCGGCCTCCGCATCGGCAGCGAGCTTGGCCTCGTCGAGCCCGGGGAATTCGCCCTTCTGCCAGACGATGCGGCCATTGATCATGGTCATGTCAGTCGCCATGCCGATCCCGACGCGGGCAATCAGGCTCAGCGGGTCGTGCCGCGTGCCGACATAGTCCATGCGGCGTGTGTCGATCGCAAACAGGTCAGCGGCCATGCCAGGCGCGAGCCGGCCGATATCGCGCCGGCCGAGCAGGCTGGCACCCCCGGTGGTGCCGTAGCCGAGGAAATCGACCGGAGGCGGCACGGGATGGGCACGGCTGGAGGATACGAGGCACTGCAGCATATAGGCGGAGTGCAGGCAGTGCATCAGGTTGGAATTGTCGTTGGAAGCAGCGCCGTCGCAGCCGAGGCCGACACGCAGGCCGAAAGCGGCCATGGCGGGAATATCGGTGACTTCTGCGCCGACCAGATAGACCGGTTCCGGGCAATGCGCGACGCCGGTGCCACTGGCCGCCATCTTCCTGAGTTCGTCGTGGGTCAACTCCCAGCAATGGGCATAGAAGGCGTCGGGTCCGGCAAAGCCGAGTTCTTCCAGATAGTCGACCGTGCGCATGCCATGGCGAGCCTGAATGACTGGACTTTCGCCTTCGCCCACATGGCTATGCATCATGACGCCGCGATCACGCGCCAATGCCACCGATTCCACGAAGGTCTCACGGTAGCAGTTCACCGGCTGGCAGGGCGCAACCACGACCTGCCGCATGCTGTAGGGGCTGGTATCGTGATAGGTGTCGATCAGTCGGGCGCAGTCGGCGATAAATTCGTCGGTCGTTTCCAGCATCTCATCGGGGATGGTCGAGCCTTCCGACTTCGGCAGGGTGTTGCCGCCACGGCCGGCGTGGAAACGCATGCCGAGCAGCTCGGCTGCCTCGAACTGCCGGTCGATCAGCCGCTTTCCAGCGTGCCGGGGAAAATTGTACTGATGGTCGAAAGCCGTGGTGCAGCCATGCTTGACCATCTCGGCCATCGCCGTGACGGAGGAGTGGTAAAAGCACTCCTCGTTAAGCTGCGAAAAAATCGGGTAGATGCGGTCCAGCCACTCGATCACCGAGAGCTTCGTCCAGTCGAGATCGGCGCGGTTGCGCACGAAGCACTGGAAGAAGTGATGATGGGTATTGACCAGACCGGGATAGACGAACCAGCCGGCAGCATCCTCAAGGATCGTGCCGGCAGGCAGCGCGTCCGCCCCGAGATTTCCGCCAATCGCCTCGATCGCCGGCCCGCTGGTCAGGAGATCGACATTGCGGTGAACGACCGGCCCGTTGCCTTCGTCGACGATCACGGCTGCGCAATTCTTCAGGAGATATCCAGCCATGTCACGCCTCGCCCGCTTCGATCTGGGGTTCCGGCTTCAATTCGTGCAGCCGGTGAATGCCTGGCATCTCGATAAACTTGTCGAGGGCGCGCAACGCGCGGGACCAGAGCCGGATCGCAGGATAAGCGTCCAGCGTGACGCCGCCGTCAGGGGCCAGCGCCGCATAGGGAAAGCAGGCGATGTCAGCAATTGTCGGCCGGTCGGAGGCGAGGAAGCGCATGCCGCGAAGGCCCTGCTCGACCAGCCCGGCTTCAAGCTCGCGAAGGGCGGCGGTGCCCAGGGCCTGCAGCGCGCCGATATTGCCCGGCCGCAGCAGCATTTCATGGAGCCTCGCTGTCCCGAGGCTTGCCGTCAGCCGGCCGGAGAATGACAGCCATTGCTGCACTCGTGCCGCTTCCTTTGCCTTGCCGCTGCCGAGCCATTCGGGTGCTACCTTGGCGGCGAGATAGACGAGGATCGCCGAGGATTCGGTCAGGATCAGGTCGCCATCCTCAAGGATCGGAATGGAACCTGCCGGGTTGAGCGCAAGCAGCTCGGGGCTGCGATGCTCACCGCCGGGATGGAAATCCACCGGGCGCAGGTCAAGCTTCACACCGATCAGCGCCGCCATTAGGCGAACCTTGTAGCAGCTCGGCGAGAGAATGTAGTCGTAGAGTTTCATTGCGCCACCAGCTGTGCACCGTAGGTATAATTGTGACGCTTCAGCCAGCGCCGGTAGGCGATCGATGTCAGGTCGGCGCGCGTGGGGATTTCCATGCCGGGGTCGAGCGGCAGGAGCCGCGGGATCTGGTTTTCGAGGATGGATCGGTCCTGCAGAAAGATCGTTTGCTGGAAATGGATGAGGTCGGTCATGGAGGTTTCGTCGTCGAAGAGCGCCATCCATGGCCAGACGTCGCAGAGGTCCTCGGCCAGCGGCTGCACGAAGAGCGTGATGACATCCCATTCGTTCGGGCGCGGCGGACAGGTCTTGTAAAGTACGGAGCAGGTCGGTGCCGGCACGCGATACATATATTCGGTGGTGATTCCGCCGCTTGCCGACTTGGCGGCCTGCGGCTGGTAGAATTTTACCTGCGTTGCCCAGACCTCGTCTTCTTCCTCGCGAATCTCAACCTTGTAATTCTGAACCTCGGTGTGCGGTTCAGCGCCAAGAATATCGGTGTGGACGAAGGGGAAATGGGCGATGTCGAGAAAATTCTCGACCGCACGCAGCGGCGAGCAGCGCACCCGGACCACGCCGACAGCGACGAAGCGGCGGCCGGGCTGATCGGCCTCGGGAATCGGGAAAAGTTCCTTCTTCGGCTCGCCGAGGGAGGACCAGACGTGACCGTAACGGATGCGCACCGGCAGTACACGGCCGTCGCCGGTCGTGACCCTCGCATTGCCATCGGCATCGCACGCTACGTCGATCGGCTCCCCCATCAGCGCCGTCGTGCGGCCTGCGCCGTCGAGCTGGCTGAAAATCCCGACCGGATACCATTCGTCGATCATCGCCTGCACGGTCATTGCGCGATCTCCTTTTTCTGAAGATCCTCAGCTCGGCGGCGCAGACTCTCAGCAGCTCGCGAAGCGCTAATGCCCGCCGCGGGACCGGCGTTCCCTTTCAGCAGCACATGGATCAGCGTCTGTCCGTCTTCCCACGAGGATAATAACAAACAGATGGTCCCGTTGAATGCGTCGAATTCAAGCAAACCTTCAGGGTTTGCCTCCGCACCGGCTGCCGCCTTGATCGCCGCGACGCCGGCAAACACTGTCAGGGAGCGCAGGGGAATGAGGCCCTCAAGCGTCGGCGGCTTCGCAACAGGCGCGCCCACGGCCACCCAGATCACGCTGTCCGTTTCCTCGACGTCAAAGGTGGCGACGCGGATGGTTTCTGGTGGCGTCAGCCCCGGATGGGCCGGAATGCGGAGGCAATTTCCGGCCTGTCCGTAGCTCCAGCCGTGATAGATGCAGGAAAGCGTCTCGCCGCGGACGAAGCCATGAGACAAGCGCATGCCACGATGCGGACAGCGATCCGCCGATGCCGATATTCGCCCCGAAACGCTGCGCCACAGGGCAATTGGTCCGGCTGCCGTCCGTGCCGGCATGACGGTACCGGCCGGCAAATCCCGAGAAAAGGCGACTGGCGCCCAAAAGCCGGCCTGATCGGATGGCATGGCAAAGTTCCTAAACAAAATCATATGCTTGCCGAGCACGCCTCACCTCCGCAGCGAGGCAATTCCGCTCAACCTTATCAGGCTTGCATAATTTTTTCGCATTGGCAATATTGAGTAAATAATATGCACGGCCGAAATGCACCGGAGTCCGGTACTAGGTCCTTTCACCGCTGATCGCCGTGCGAACTATCCTCTCGACCCATACCTCGATGGGTCCAAGAGAGCAGCCCATCTCCATCATATCGATCAGCTCCTCCGGCCCGGCGACCTCGATTTCGATCCGCCTCGAACTCGTGTATGCGATGGTGGGCGAGAGCCCAAGCTTGGCTGCGTGGCGGCGGATCCAGGGTACAAAGCAGGCTGCCTCGAGATCACCCACTATCGTAAACCTCTCCAAGAGGTGGCTTGTATCTTGTCCCGCCATCAGGATTCTCTCCCTCGCTTTCCATAAAGCATTTTTGGTGGGATAACCCAGCTGACGAATAGTCGCCTTAACCCGCTTGCCAAGCTTTATATACAACTCAACCGCTCGGATCCTGTCTGCGTAGGAAGACATGAACTACCTCCTGGTGGTCCAAGTTTTCGTCCGCATCCCCTATCCGGCAATGCCGGGTCACAATCAACGGGATTTTCCTTTGATACAACAAATCATCGGCAAGCACCGCCATCGGGGTTGGTCGCGATCATATGGCTGAAGGTTCGATGGTCACTCGAAGAGCGCCCCGTTCCCTAGCAACCTTATGCAGGGAGGCAGTTGCTTCGACGGGGCGGGCGGAACTCTTTTAGACGTATCCGAAAAATCGCGAGTCTAATCGCCAGGTGGGGTTGTGCCGATGGGACGCAGGCATCGCTGTGGCCTTGCGTATGCGCTGCCCTCCGAAGCCACGAAGCGCGAGATTCCGTCGCCGGGTCTTGATGCCTTCATCGATTGCGGAGGAGGAGAAGCATGACAAAACATATATCTATCGCGGCAGCGGCGATCGCATGTCTTGCGGCAGCGCAGGCGCAGGCCGCCGAAAACGGCAACACCCAGTATGCACCCGGTGCCGACCGGCAGCTACGAAGCCGACAGTTTTGCGAACACCGGCCTCAATCACTGGTCGGTGCAGCCGACGATCGCCTACAAATATTTCGATCCGCAGGGCCTCGATGTCTCGCTGTCGTCGCGCCTCATCTTCAACACGGAAAATACCGATACCCACTACACAAGCGGCACCGAACTCGTCATCGACTACGCAGTGGGCCGGAATCTGGGCAAGGTGAAGATCGGGGCAACCGGCTACTACCTGAAGCAGTTGACAGACGATGAAGGCCCGGCTGTCGCTTCGGACGGACACAGAGGCGAGGGCCTCGCAATCGGCCCGTCCCTTACCTACAGCTTCAATCCCGGCATGCAATTGAGTGCTTCGTGGCAGCACGACGTCATTGCCGAAAACAGATCCCAGGGCGATGCCGTCTGGGTGAACTTCGCGACAAAATTCTGACCATCGGCGGTACGGAGCCGGTCTTCCCCCTCCGTACCCCATTCGATGTGGCCGAGGAAACGCGCTTCGGCATGAGTTTCCGCGCCTAGCAGGCGAAACTCCTCAAAGCAGTGGAGTGGCTCGCCGCCGGCCGAAGCGTCGGCGATATCGCCTTCTCGCTCGGCTCAGCGCCTTCATTGCGGTGTTCAGGACGGCTTGCCGTTCTTCTCCCGGACAATGTTTCTAAGGAACTTTCCGAGCTATGGTGCCGAACCGTGCGATATCGCGTCAGGCTATCCGGCGGCCGGGTTCTTTCGGTGCAGGCATCCGCCAGAGAACGCACCCTCGCCGCTCCGCAGGATTGGTCGACTTTGCGGCTGGACCATGAGGAAGCCGATATTCTTGCAGACGCCGCCCATGTCCTGCGCTTCGGAGACAACGAAGGCGAGACGACCACGCCGATCGGGCGCAACAGTTACTTATTCCCCGCCGGCACGACGACCGCGCCAATGATCTCTGGACCGTGTGGAACGTGGTTCAGGAAAACGCCATCAAAGGCGGGTTGCATGGCGTGGGCCGCGACGATCTCGGCAGGCCGCGCCGTGTGAAGTCCCGCGCCGTGAACGGCATCGATCTGGATATCAAACTCAACAAAGCCCTTTGGCTCCTCGGCGAAAGGATGGCGGCGTTGAAGGCGTGAGTGGGCAAGCACATGCGCCGCCACAAGAGGCGGCGCAACGCCCCCGCGCGCGGTCCCTTTTGTTTGCAAGATGATGAGCCTTGGCCACCGATGTTTGCCGTTTGCCTGTCCTTCACCGCTATCCAAGCGGCGCGTGCCAGGACGAGGGATGCCCCGAAGCCCCATCCCTGGCACTCCCTTCCCACCCGTGAAATTCAGGATTTCGAGGACAAATCGTCCTGATCGCCGGCCTTGTCGAGCTGGTCGCGTATATAGGCTTCGATGTAGTCGAAAACCTCGACCGCATGCTCTCTCTCTGCGCGCCCATTTCAGGACTTCGCCTTCGGTGCGCAGCACGGGGCCGGACATCTCCAGTATCTTCGCGAGGTGATGTGATTTCACCATGAATGCGGTTTGATGCTGGCCCGCCGACGCCCCGGGGACGACATCCGGCAATTGCGACGTCCGCAACTCGTCGTCGGAATATGCCGCCTGACCCAATGAGCCAGCTTCGCCAGCGAGCTCGGGGAGGGATGGGAAAGCGCCGGCGCGGGGGCTAGGGCACTTCCCCCGCAACCCAAAAGTTACATGGCTACAGGGTTGTCGCAAAAGCCTCCTCCAATCGCCGGACTTTTTGCGTCTGACATTTGCGACGGGAATTGGTGAGCAATTTAGGCCTTGCAAAATCTGCCCAGAAAAATCAGGATTTTCGCGGAAGCACTAATCACCGCGAGATCTTGACGACCGCTCTGCCGCTAACCGCAAAGATGCGGCCGATGGTGTTGAGCAGAAGTTGGGCGGCGAGAATAGCGGTTGTGCCGGTATGGTCGTAGTCGGGCGCGACTTCGACCAGATCAACGCCGACGATGGTGCCACGCTTCGCAAGACCGGCAATCAGTTCCAACACCTCATAGTAGATGAAGCCTCCATGACTTGGAGTGCCTGTACCTGGCGCGATCGATGGATCGAAACCGTCGATGTCGATGGAGAGGTAATAGCGTTCACCTGCAGGAATTCGGTTCAGAACGCCTTCGACGCCGAGATTACGGATCTGACGCACCGATAGAATGTCCGATCCTTGAGCGCGGGCATGGTCGTAACCTTCCTTGGCGGTGGATGACACATTGCGGATGCCGAGCTGCGTCATGCCGGTGACCCAAGGCTTTTCCGACGCGCGGCGCATGGGACTGCCGTGGCCGTAGCGCACGCCGTGACGCTCGTCGACGAAATCGAGATGCGCGTCGAACTGCACGAGATGAATCGGCGCCTGGTCACTGAAGGCATTGATGCAGGGTATATTGATGGAATGATCGCCGCCAAGCACGACCGGGAGCGCGCCCGCCGCAAGAATCTTGCGGACACCGATTTCGATATTGGCGTGGCTCGAAATCGTGTCGGTGTGAATGATATCGGCATCGCCGATATCGACGATCCTGACCCCTTCGAGATAGGTTACGTCGTCTTCATGATCGTAAGCTCCCGCGTGGCCGAACGCAAACAGCGTAGACGCCTCGCGGATGCTTCTTGGTCCGAAGCGCGCGCCGGAACGCCACTGCGTGCCGAAGTCGAAGGGCGCGCCGAGGATAGCGACATCCGCTGCGATCTGATCCCAGTTCTCGACATAAGGGCTCTTGGCAAAGGTAGAAATGCCGACGAAGGGCAGGTTGAGCCGGCCATTGTCGTAACCGTGAGCAGCCATGATCGTTCCTTTCAAGGTGTCAAAGCGCGCGTTCGCGCCAGGTTTGTAGAAATTGCGCAAGACGCATGCTCTTCGGCTCGGCGAAAAGCGCTCGCGGCGAGCCTTCCTCGACAATGCGACCGCCATCCATGAAGACGACGCGGTTGGCCGCATGGGCAGCGAAACCCATCTCGTGCGTGACGATGACCATGGTCATGCCCTCCGCCGCGAGCGTCTTCATGACCGAAAGCACCTCGCCTACCAGTTCGGGATCAAGCGCGGACGTCGGTTCGTCGAACAGCATTGCCTTTGGCTTGCAGGCAAGCGCCCGGGCAATCGCCACGCGTTGCTTCTGCCCCCCGGACAGACTGTCGGGACGGCGGTCCGCGAAGGTGGCAAGCCCTACCTTTTCCAGCATTGCACGCCCGGTTTCCTCCGCTTGCTTTCGAGCAGCGCCATGCGCCAGCCGAAGCGCCAATGTGACATTGTCGAGTACGCTCATATGCGGCCAGAGGTGGAAATGCTGGAACACCATGCCGAGCGGTCGGCGTGTTTCCGCCAGTTCTTTCGCACCGGCCCGTTCCCGCCCGAGTGGCGTTTCCCGCCAGCCGATCATCTTTCCAAAAACTTGCACGTCGCCGCTGTCGTAAGGGTCGAGAAAGGCGATCGAGCGCAACAGCGTGCTCTTGCCCGAACCGGAGGGGCCGATGATGCAGGTGACGTCGCCGGTATGAATGTCGAGGTCGATGCCGGACAACACCGTCTTCGCACCGAACCGCTTCTGAAGTCCGCGCACCGAGATCGCAGCTGTTCTTGCCGTCATGTCAGGAGCCTTTCACCGCAAAGTGCCGCTCCGCATAAAAGCCGAACCGCGAAATAATTTCGACGAGCGCCCAGTAAAGGAGGGCGATGGTAAGATAGGGAGTGACGACGGCAAAGGTGATGGAACTGATCATGCCGGCAACCTTCGTCAGTTCGCCAAGCGTGATGACAGATAGGACCGCCGACTCTTTCACCAGATTGATCGTCTGCCCCACGGAGGCAGGAAGCGTGAGGCGCAGTGCCTGGGGTAGTTCGATGTTGAGAAAGGTTTGGCCCGGCGTGAGGCCGAGCATTTCGGCCGCCTCACGCTCGCCCGTCGGGATCGCGTTGAAGCCGGCACGAAAGATTTCCGCAAAAGGGCCCGCGCCATAAAGACCGAGACCGACGATGCCAGCGACATAGGGGCTGAGCAACAAACCAAATTGCGGACCGCCGTAATAGAGAAGGAAAAGCACCAGCGCGAGCGGTGCGCCGCGGGCAAATTCGACGTAGAATCGAACCGGCAGCGCGATGAACTGGAAGCGGCTACGCAGCGCCAGTGCCAGAACGATGCCGACGAGAATGGAAATGCCAATGCCGAGCAGGGAAACCGCAACCGTCGTGGCGAGGCCGGCGGCATAGAGTGGAATATCGTTGACGAAACCGGGCATTATCGTTTTGCCCTCCGCGCCAAGTGGCGTTCGAGCAAAAGACCGATACATGCCAGCACCGCTCCGATCGTCACGTAAAGCAACAGCGCTGAGGCATAGGCTTCCAGCGGACGGAACGTAGACGCGGCCACTTGCTGCGCCCGGCGGGCAATGTCGGTAACGGCGATCACGGAGACGAGCGAAGAGTTCTTGACGAGGGCCTGCATCTCCCCGACCAGCGCCGGCAGCATCAGACGCACCGCCTGCGGTGCTTCGATCCTGAAAAACGTCTGGCTGGCGGACAGACCAAGCATTTCAGCCGCCTCGATCTCCCCCTGCGGGATCGCTTGAAGTCCGGCGCGGTAGATTTCCGACTGGAAGGCAGCGGTGTTCAATGCCAGTGCCAGTGTTGCCGCGACGGCGGGTTCCATCACCAGTCCGAGAAAGGGCAAAAAATAGAAGACGATCAATAGTTGCACGAGGATGGGGGTCCCTCGCCAGAAGGAGATATAAAGCCCTGCCGCGCGGCTCACGACCTTGCCGCCGCGGGAAGCCGCGGCAAGGAGAATGGCCAATGGCGCACCGAGAAGAAGTGCCGAAAAACTGACCGTGACGGTGGTGACAAGGCCGTCCAGAAGCGGTGGCCAAACGCCTGCAAGTTCCCTGTTCATTACCGGTTCTCTTCGCCCGGCTTACTCTGCGGCGGGAAGGGATTCCGGCAGTTCCATTGGAGCGCCAAACCACTTCTTCTGCAGTTCGACAAGCTTGCCGGATTTGTTGAGCTTGACGAGCTCCGCATCGATCAGGGCGTTGAGTGAGGCGCTGTCGGCATCGTTGCGGCCAGCCCAGGAAAAATAGGTCTTTTGACCGAAAGTTGGCAGCACGACTTCGAAGACGTCCGGACGCTGACGCGCTGCTTCGAGGAGGTTAGGCAACGAGTTGACGACGGCGCTGATACGACCGGCTCCGAGGTCTGCATAGGCTTCTGAGAAGTCGGTGTATGTCGAAACCGCTATCTCACTCTTGCCGCCCGCCTTCAGTTCGCCGGCGAATTTTTCAAGCGCTGCAAGCTGGGCCGAGCCTGCCTGCGAGCCGACTGGCTTGCCGGCAATGGCTTCTGGCTTGGTAATCTCGGCATCACCCTTGCGCTTCAGGACAGCCATCGTGGCATCTGCGATCGGTGCGGAAAGATGGTAGGCCTTCATACGTTCCGGCGTAACCGTGACCGAAGTGACGACATAATCGAAGCGGCTAGCCGCAAGACCCGGCAGGATACCTTGCCAAGGCAGATCGAGCCGCTTCAGTTCGACGCCGGGCATTGCCTTCATGACTTCTTCCATGATGTCGGCGGAATAGCCAACGATCTTCCCGTCCTCGACAAATTCGAACGGCGCAAAGCGTGCCTCGGTGGCAACGGTGAAAACCCTTGCAGTCTTGATCTTTTCCAGCAGATCGGCGGAGCGCGCGCCAGGCGCAGCAAGGGCGACAGCAAGCACCGCGCCCACCAGAACGATCTTCGAATTCCGAATCGCTTTCATAGTTTCCTTCCCCTGTTTTTTCGGATCGCTAAGTGATCTCCGCAGAAGAGAAAAGCATGGACAATAGCGCAGAAAAATAGGAAAGATATAAAGTCTACATCAGAATTATTAATGTAAGGAAAGACGGATGCTGTTGGCTCAATCCGACCTTCGCTCCTTGACGGCGTTTCGGGCAGTCGTCGAGCATAAGAGCTTTCTCGGCGCACAGATCGCGCTCGGCCTTAGCCAATCCGCCGTCAGCTTTCACATCAAGGCTCTGGAGGATCGTTTGGGTTTCAAGCTGTGCCGGCGCGGCCGCTCGGGTTTCGAGCTGACGGATCGTGGCGCTATCGTGCTTGAACGATCGAAAGGACTCTTTCTGGCGCTCAATGCCTTCGAGAGCGACATTGGTGCGCTCAAGAACCGGATTACCGGCACACTGAGGCTCGGCTTGATCGACAACACCATCACTGACTGCGATCTGCCGATCCATCGAGTTATCGCTCGTATTAGCGAGAAGGCACCTGAAGCGCGAATTGAACTGGCAATCGACTCTCCGGATGCACTGCTTTCCGAAATCGCCAATGGCGGACTAGACATCGCGCTTCTACCGGAAACGCAACCCTATCAGGGTCTGAAGCTCTCCCGACTTCGGGAGGAAATCCATTCGCTCTACTGCGCCCAGGGGCACCCGCTCTTTGAGCAAGTGGAAGCCGAATTGACGATAGAACGCATCGAGGCCTTCGATTTCGTTGTACGGCCATACGCCAACATGCGTGAATTGCAATTCTTTCCGCAGGCACGAGCTCGCGCTGTCGCCTCCAATATGGAGGCACAGGCAATGTTCGTGATGTCCGGACACTATCTCGGTTACTTGCCGGACCATTATGCACGCGACTGGGTTCAGAAAGGTTGTTTCCGGTCGCTTATTCCGGACGAAACTCGAATTCACTCCACATTCGTCATCGCCACGCGTTCCGCAGAAAAGCCCTCGACCGTTCTCGACCTCTTCATCCGCGAACTGGCAGGCATTGCCTCGGAATCCTTACATAAGGAGGATTTTCTCGCTGCGGGGAACGTGGCACGTCTACAAGACTTGCCCAATCACGCGGGTTGAAGATTGTCGATCGGTTATTCGTCAGATCGCAGACGTTGTTTTCGCGTTGAAAGGGATCGAAGATCCCCGGCACAGCATTACAATCCCGTTGCGCAGATAGTTGAAGAATTTAACCGCAGGAATGCCATAAGGTCAGCTTTGCGAGTGCTGAACCCCTATTCTTGGCAAATATCCGCGAGCACGCATTTGTTTCAACAATTCGAGGAACACCAGAACCGCTTCCTGTTCCCGTTCGAAAACATGCTGTTTTTCCCGCCCGCGCTTACCAATCCTTCCCCACCGCCGGATGTGACATGCCTCTCCGAACATTGTCTGCCCGATCTCCATGCATAGTACCGGGCCATGTTTTTGGCCGGGTGCATTCTTCGGGAACAAAATGGACCCCTGGCCTGGCGTGTCGTCCCCCATGGGCGGAACCGCTTTCATAGTTGGGCGTTTTTGTCAGTTAGATCGGGTACTGCTGGCATTCCGCCGGCACTGCCGAATGGGAGAAAAATCATGAGAACGATATTGATCGCGATAGGTGCGCTATCGGCTTTGACCGGGTCTGCTTTTGCGGCCGAGCCGGCCAAGATGGTCGAGACGAAAATGGGCAAGGTCCTGGCCACTGAAAAAGGCATGGTGCTTTACACATTCGACAAAGATGCAAAAGGCAAATCCAACTGCGACAGCGATTGCCTGAAGAAGTGGCCGGCGTTCCACGCTGGAGCCAAGGCCAAAGCGGAAGGCGAATGGTCTCTAGTCAAAGCTGCGGATGGCAAAGAGATGTGGGCCTATGAGGGTAAGCCGCTTTACACCTATGTCGAGGATAAGAAAGCCGGTGAAGCCAACGGCGATGGCGTTGGAGGAGTGTGGCACGTGGCCAAATAGCTGACTGGCGACGGGTTCGAATGGGCGGTCGTCGGATCGCCCTGAACCAAAAGACCAACTTCTGGAACGACCTATCTCTCTGTGGCTTCGCCGACAAACCCGACCTGCCCGGCACGTCCCATGGAACCGACCGCTCAAGCCTGACTTTCCCGGAATTATGTGGCAAATGCCATCAATGTCCGCCTCTCGCCCGAAGCGGTCATGGACTACCGCAGATCTGACTTCAGCAGGATCCTTCTTCAGAGCGTTCAGGCCCGTGAAGCGCTCACGAAAGATTGGAGTGGCGCGGAGTTCCGACACCCGCGACACCCAGGCTCAAGCACTTATCGCGGCAGTTGGAGCGCCATTGGCCTTCAACTCAGTGGCCGACCCGGTATACGCGCCCGGTCAGCACGCCTTCAACGCTGCGTCTATAGGCCATTGCGACACGAGCTCCCGAGACGCTTTCATTACCGGGAAAGAACGGACCAAAGCGGTCCATCGATTCCGTTAGCATTGTCGGGCTTACTGCATTGATACGGATGCCTCGCGAGAAATCGCAGGCGGCGGCACGGACGAACCCCTCGATCCCGGCGTTGGAGGTTGCGGCGTTAGAGCCTTGCGCAATCGGCTCATCAACAGCGATGCCGGAGGTCAGCGTGATCGACCCTCGGTCATTCAGGTAATGCTGACCAACCAGTGCAACGCGCACCTGACTTAGCAGCTTGTCTTGCAAGCCTTTGTGGAAGTTGGCCGTCGTCATTTCTGCGATCGGCGCCAGGATGACATTGCCTGCAGCAACGATGATGGCATCAATCCGTCCAATCTTCTTGAACAGCGCATCCACGCTTTCATCACTCGCGATGTCGACCTGGTAATCACCCTGGGTGCGACCGACACGAATGATGTCGTGCTTACCATCGCGCGCAAGTTCTTCCACCACGAAGCGACCTACATCGCCACTGGCGCCGATTACAACGATCTTCATAGAATATTCCTTTCAAATTCAGCCTGAAGCGCCGCTATCATTTACCGAACCATTGAGATAATAAATGTGCCATAGCTTCGTTGTTCGCGAACTGGTGGTTAGCAATATGGATCGATTACGCGCCATGGAAACCTTCGTTGCCGTTGTGGAAGGAGGCAATTTCACCGAGGCTGCGCAACGGCTTGAAATGTCGGCTGTCATGGTTGGAAAATATGTGCGCCAGCTTGAAGACAGCCTTGGCGCGCGCTTGCTTGAGCGCACCACACGACGCCAAGGACTAACGGATGCCGGTCGCGTGTATTACGAAGACTCCAAGCGCGCCCTCGAATATGTACGCGTGGCCGAGATGTCGATCGAACGACTGCGTGCATCACCATCGGGCACGTTGCGTATCAGCGCTCCGATCACCTTTGGTTCATGCGTCATCGCTCCTCTGGTGGCGACGTTCCAGCGGACCTATCCGCTTGTGCATATTGAACTGGAATTAAGCAATCGCGTCGTCGATCTTATTGACGAGGGATTTGATATGGCCATCCGCATCGGCGAGCTGGGTGATGTCGACCTAGTAGCAAAACCGTTGACGATGTATCGCATGGTGATCTGTGCGTCGCCGGACTATCTAGCCCGGCATGGCCATCCACAGACTCCGCACGATCTTAGCGCGCATCACTGCCTTTCTCACACGGTATGGAACAGCCGTAATGCCTGGAAACTGAAAGGCTGGGATGAGGTGCAACCACCAATCGAACCGTCTTTCACATGCAATGACGGCAACGGATTGCGTATGGCTGCGCTGGCCGGGGCGGGGTTGTTACTGCAGCCCGAGGTTCTGGTGGCTCAGGACCTGGCGAGCGGGGCACTGATTTCAGTCCTGCAAACTTATCTGCCCGAACCGCGCGCGGTCCATATCGTGCATCGACAGGATCGAAGACCGCTCCCAAAACTCACTCGTTTCATTGGGCATTTGCTCGCGCATGTCGGGGAGCAGGAGACACACTAGCGATTTCGTGTCGAATGGATCTGAAGTCCGCAATTGAGGGATACCGTTGATAAAGTCGCGTCGAGATCGTGCGGCAGCTCTGGATTGCGGCTGGCGCGCCAAGGTGTAGCTCCCTTTATGCTGGTTTCGGCATCGGCGTCGGGATTAGCTTTGCGAGT